>JBCBRY010000122.1:0-28024 GCA_039819485.1 Bacteroidota bacterium
TGAAAATTCAACGATTTCAAAACAACTGCCCCCTCAGACCCCAGACTGCGCCGAGCGGCCGATAGGCCGACTGCGGCACCAACTTAGCGAACATTTGACTCGAAGTTGATATGTCAGCACACCTATGTGTTAAATAAAAAATGTCACGTGTATATGATTTTAATAAAGTCACGCCACTTCTTCCCCCGTTGCTGCCTGCCACAGCTCGTACCAATCTTCGTGCGTTAATTTAACTTCCGTTGCACGCAGGGCCGATTTAATTCGGATAATTTTTGAAGTGCCCAAAACGGGAACAATGCCAATTGGATGTTTCATTAAAAAAGCCAGCAGGACCTGGTCCAAAGTGGCTTCGTGTTTAACGGCCAGGTCCCTCGTCGTTTTTTGAACCCTTGCAATCACAGGATCATCCGATTCCCCAAAAAGTTGACCGCCGGCAAGGGGTGACCAGGCGGTGGGGGTTATTTTGTGTTGCCAACATTTATCAATAGTGCCGTCGGTAAAAGCAGCTAATTTCAACAGAGAAATTTCCACCTGATTATTGACCAGGTTGGTGAAGGAAGACAACATGTCCATTTGCGTGGGCGTAAAATTGGAGACGCCAAAATGACGCACTTTACCACTCTCCGACAAATGCTGGAAGGCCCCGGCTATCTCGCTCGGGTCTGATAAAAAATCGGGGCGGTGTATGAGCAACAAATCGAGATAGTCCGTCCCGAGATCTTTTAAAGAATTTTCGGCGGACGAAATGATATGCGCCTTGGTTGAGTTGTAGGATTTTAACCGAAATCCAGGACGCTCCGGACAGACCAATTGAATACCGCACTTGGTGGTAATTTGCATTTTATTCCGCAGGTCTGGCCGGCGTTTCAACACGTTTCCAAAGTTGGCTTCTTCCGTGTAATGACCATATATATCTGCATGGTCAAAATCGTTCAGTCCCATTTCAAGGCACTGGTCAATGAAATTTTCCAGTTCCTGCGTGCTGAGTTTAGCCCCCCAAACGCCCAGGCGCATGGTGCCAATAATCAACGGCGAAAACTGTATAGGTGGTGGTGTGTTAGGCATATTTAAACTATTTAGGCAGCAAAGGTTAGAAACTAAGAATTACTTTCCAATAAAAACCATTCAAACCATTTAACCATCCAATCATTAAAGTATACTTTTGCCGCCTCACAGAAAACACGATGACCGAAATTACCAGAAACATTCAGGCAGCTACTGGAATTGAAGCCGATATGATCATTATAGGTGGTGGAGCTACCGGACTCGGCTGCGCCGTAGATGCTGCCAGCCGTGGCTATCAAACGGTACTGATCGAAAAAGACGATTTTGGGAGAGGAACTTCCAGCAAAAGCACAAAGCTTGTGCACGGTGGGGTTCGTTATCTCGAGCAGGGCAATGTCTTCCTGGTGCGGGAAGCGCTGATCGAACGGGGCCGCCTTTTAAAGAACGCACCTCACCTGGTACACGACCTCGAATTTGTCATTCCAAATTATTCGGCCTGGCTGGGCCCCTATTACCTGGCCGGGTTAAAATCCTATGATTTGCTGGCGGGTAAAAGAAGTTTCGGTTCTTCCGTTTGGATGTCGAAAAAAGAAGTGATCGATGCACTGCCAAATATCAAGCGGAAAGGGCTGAAGAATGGCGTTCTTTATCACGACGGCCAATTTGACGACACACGCCTCTTGGTGAGCTTGTTGCGGACATTCCACCAACACGACGGCATTGCCCTGAACTATGTGAAGGCCACCAGTTTTATTAAAAATAGAAAGGGGCAGATCAGAGGTGTGGTTTGTGTTGACCGGGAAACGAAAGAAGAGTTCGAATTGAAAGGCAAAACGGTCATCAATGCCACCGGTGTTTTTACGGAGCAAGTACAATTGATGGATGACGAAGACGTCGACATTTCCGTCAGTCCCAGCCAGGGTTCGCATATCGTTGTGGACAAGAGGTTTCTCGGAAGAGAAAAGGCCATTATGATTCCGAGTACCCCCGACGGACGGGTGTTGTTTGCCATCCCGTGGCATGAAAAAACATTGATCGGCACCACCGATGCACTGACCAAAAAAATCACCAACAATCCGAAAGTGAATCCGGAAGAAATCGACTTCATGCTGGAAACGGCCGGTCGCTACATGGAAGAAAAACCGACGCGCGCTGACATCCTGAGCACTTTCGCGGGTATCCGCCCGTTGGTGAGCAAAGGAAAGGTTATTGATACAAAATCCATCTCCCGCAGCCACGGAATTTCCGTCTCTGATTCCGGGTTGATCAGCATCACCGGCGGCAAATGGACGACCTACCGGAAAATGGCCGAAGACACAATCGACAAAGCCATCCTCAGCAGCGAACTTAAATTCGCCGGGTGCCGCACACAAAAATTAATCCTGGACGGAGGTAAAAAACTGCCTAAATCCGCACCGGAGCATTTGGCCGTTTATGGCAGCAATGTGTCGACCATTAAAAAAATTGAAAAAGCCCATCCGGAACTAAAGGAAAAAATACACCCGCTCCTGCCCTACTCCTTGTCCCAAGTTGTTTATGCCTGTAATTATGAAATGGCAGAAACGGTAGAAGATGTTTTGTCCCGCCGGACCCGGGCAACTTTTTTAAATGCTCAGGCAGCATCGGATTCCGCAGCGAAAGTGGCGGCATTAATGAAAGCAACACTGCAAAAAAGCGACCAGTGGGAGCAGAAGGAAATTGCAAGATTTAGAAAAGTCGTGAGTAGCTATATTGTTAATTAATCAAACACATAGGTACATAGGACTCCTAACTATTATTTTCTTGATTTTTCTATGTGCCCTGTTTGCCTATGTGTTTTCAAAAACAAAATGAAAAAAGCCTGGTGGAAAGAATCTGTCATTTACCAAATATATCCCCGTAGTTTTTACGACAGCAACGGCGACGGTATCGGTGATTTAAAAGGCATCACCCAAAAACTTCCCTACCTTGCCGAACTGGGCGTAGATGTACTTTGGCTCAGCCCTATTTTTAAATCTCCCAACGACGACAACGGCTACGACATTTCGGATTATTACAACATCATGGACGAATTTGGAACGATGTCGGATTTTGATGAAATGCTCAGCCAGGCACATGCCCTCGGATTGAAAATTGTGTTGGATTTAGTCGTCAATCACTCCTCTGATGAGCACTCCTGGTTTCAGGAATCAAGAAAATCGGCAGATAACCCCTACTCCGATTATTATATCTGGCAAAAAGAAAAACCGAATAACTGGCAAGCCTTCTTCGGAGGGGATGCATGGACGTATGACGAAGTAAGAGGCGAATATTATTTACATTATTTCACCGTAAAACAGCCCGACTTAAATTGGGAAAATGAAAAGTTACGCAACGAAATTCACCAACTGATGAAATTCTGGTTCGATAAAGGAATTGACGGATTCCGGATGGACGTTATTCCTTTTATTTCCAAAAACTGGGATTTCCCACCTGCCACTTCTGACAATTACATGGAGACCGTAACCAATATTTATGCAAACGGTCCGCGGCTGCATGAATTTTTGAATGAAATGTATGAAAAAGTTACGTCCAATTACGATGTGTTCACCGTTGGGGAAGGAGTTGGTGTACCAAAAGAACTGGCGAATTTATATGTCGGTAAAAATCGTCGGGAATTAAATATGATCTATCATTTCGACCATTTATTCCTGGGGTTGAAAAATGGCAACCGATTCGACTTTGAAGACTGGAAACTAACCGAATTAAAAGCTGCCTTCCGCGAATGGCATGAAGCACTCGGAGACGATGGCTGGGTCAACCTCTGCCTCGACAACCACGATTTCCCACGCATGCTTAGCCGCTATGGCAATGATGGAACATACCGAAACGAATCAGCTAAACTACTGGCAATCATGTTGTTAACCATGCGGGGCACCCCCTGCATCTATCAAGGCACAGAAATCGGCATGGGCAATGTGGCCTTCCCTTCACTCGCAGATTACGACGATGTAGAAACAAAAAATTTTATCAAAATCAAGAGCGCAGAAGGTATGCCGGAAAAAGAAATGCTCTGGCGTGTGCAAAAAGGGGGACGCGACAATGCCCGTACCCCAGTGCAGTGGGACGACTCGGAAAATGCCGGTTTTACCACTGGCCAGCCGTGGCTAAAATTAAACCCCAACTATAAAGAAATTAATGTCAAAAATGCGCTGGGTGAAAAAAACTCCATTTTTTATTTTTATCAAAAATTATTATCGCTGAGAAAAGAACATAAAACATTGATTTATGGTGACTACCATGAAATCATTCCCGACCATGAAGACATCTATGCCTACCAGCGTTTTGATGAAAACAACAAATATTTAGTCGTTTTAAATTTTTCGGAAAAAGAAATCAGCTTAAAATACCTGACCGGACTAATCAATGCTGAAATTATTATTGCCAATTATAACGATGTGAAAGTCGATTTTTTAAATCCTTGGGAAGGGAGGGTTTATAAAATTGATTGAAGCCACCAAATCAAGAGACAGTTCAAAAAAAATGACACTTTTCCTGTGCCTAAAAAAAGTTTTGTGGCCATGAAATCAAACATTTCCCAAAATAAAAGTGTCATTTTTAGCGCCCCTTATTATTGTCCATGCATTTAATTTCAAAACATGTTCTCAAAAAAAAAGGTTTTTAAATATGAAGGCAACAAGCAAACGTTGACAGATGTATTGCTTCGGGCTTCTAACCATTCTCCATTTTATGCGGAAAAAATTTTAGACAACCAGTTCGACTTAGTACTCAAGGAAAAGGTTCTTGTATGGAGGTACCACCATGAAATTCGAGCAACAGGATACATCATACAGGAAAACGATTATTCTTTAAGCATCCAAATAGAGATAAAATTTCCCGGTTATTTTATTCCATTGTGCATTGGTTCAATGATCATTTTCCTGCTGTTTTTCCTCTTAAATAAAGATACCTGGGAAGGCGGGATGTTATTAATTTTATTATTTCCAATTTCGTTTTTCTTTATTTTTCGCAGGGCTATTCTTGAATTTTTCACAAAAATCGAAGAATGCTTTTATTTAAAAGAAATAAAATAAAAAACGGGGCAGGTAATTGAATCACTTACCCCGTTTTCATAACTCATAACCCACAACTCAATTCGCCATCGCCGCCCGTTTCGCTTTCAGTTTCTCTTTTAATTGCTGATAATAATTTCGCAACAATTTCCTTGAAATCATCAATTTCATAATTTCATTCGTTCCCGCATAAATTCTGGAAACGCGGGCATTGGCATAGCGGCGGGCAATTGGGTACTCCCACATATAGCCATAGCCACCAAACAATTGCAGGCACTCATCCATGGCTTTTCCTTCCAGTTCAGTTGCGCCAAGTTTTGCCATAGAGGCGGTCTCGGGTGTCAGTTTTTCCTCACTCAACAATTGTACACATTTATCGACAAAACAATGATAGGCCTGCAGTTGTGTAGCAAGTTCTGCCAATTTAAACTGGGTATTCTGAAAAGCTGCTATCGGCTGCTTGAATGCCTTGCGCTGCTCCACATATTCGATGGTTTCCTCGATGGCCCCCTCAATGGACCCCAGGGATTGCAAGGCCACGATCAACCTTTCACGGGGTAGTTCCATCATCATATATTTAAAGCCCATCCCTTCCTTGCCAATCAGATTTCCTTTAGGGACTTTGACATTGTCGAAAAAGAGTTCGCAGGTGTCGCTTTCTTTCAACCCCAACTTTTGCAATGGCGCTCCTTTTGAATACCCTTCCATATTGGCATCCGCAATAATGAGGCTGATCCCCTCTTGTGGAGTGCCGGGGCGGGTTTTGCAGGCAATGATGCAAAAGTCCGCAGAATAGCCAATGGTGATAAAAGTTTTGGAACCATTGATGATCCAATGATCGCCTGCATCCACGGCATTTGTTTTAATGGCCTGTACGTCGCTGCCCGTACTTGGTTCGGTCATGCCCAGGCAGCCGATCCATTCACCGGAGGCCATCTTGGGCAAATATTTCATTTTGATTTCTTCCGATGCATACGCCTCGATATACTTCGCCACAATATCGGAATGCATGGAAATGCCGGGAGCGGCTGCCCCCAGTTTCGCCTGCTCTTCCAGGTAGACGGCACAAAACGAAAAATCAAGTCCACCACCGCCGTATTTTTCAGCTACATTGATATTTAGCAATCCCAGCTCGCCTGCTTTTTTCCATATTTCACGTGGAGCGTAGCCCATCTTTTCCCATTCTTCCCGGTGGGGGTTGACGTGCTGGGTAATGAACTGCCGGATCGTTTCCCGCAGCATTTGATGTTCTTCTGATTGGTAGAGGTCGCGGGTTATTTTTAGATCTTGATACATTTTCTTAAAGGTAAAAGGTACTGATCTATCGACTTGGAGGCAATCACAGCGGCAGCACTGTTTTAACTCGGTGTCACCGCTGGGCTGAACCTGGGCAGAAGTTTGTAAATCAGTACAATTAATGGTTAAATGTAATAATTCACAATCTTGTACTCAGGCTTGATCTAGCGGTAACACCGTTTTGGAACGGTGTTACCGCTGAGGCTGCCCCTAAGTTGGCAAATCAGTACAGTTAAAGGATAGTGGTCAATGAGGGAAGGTAAAAATAAAGCATTTTATGCTAAGTGATGGATCAAAAAAATGACCCTCTTCCTTTATCTAACAATGAGTTTTAAGCTGTGGGAACTAAGCATTTTCCAAAATAAAAGTGTCATTTTTAGCGCGCCTCATTTTTGATCGCCTGCTTAATGGTTTGGTGTATTTCATTTCATTACTTTTGGCCGACTGTACTTCCGAAGTCCCTTCGGAAGAAAATTCCTTCCGAAGGGACTTCGGAAGTACAAAACTGATAAAATGGCCCATACGCAAATTACTGTCGAAAAAAAAGACCACATCTGCTGGATCAAACTCAACCGGCCGGACAAGCTCAATGCACTCACTCCCATCATGTTACGGGAGTGGAAAAACGTACTCATCAAGATGGAAAGCGATGACGACTGCCGCGTCATTGTGGTAAGTGGAGCGGGACGTGCCTTTTCCGCAGGGGTGGATCTGAGTTTTTTTAAAAATGAAAAAGTCGAACCGGGCAACCCATTCCACGCCCTCGGCATGGAGGTCATGCACTTATTGGAAACCTCCGGCAAACCCAACATCGCTATGGTCAATGGCTATTGCTTCACCGGGGCAATGGAGCTGATGATGGCCTTCGACCTGATCGTTGCGGCCGATGAGGCCAAGATCGGTGACACCCATACCAAATGGGGCATCCCTCCCAAATGGGGCATGACCCAGCGCCTGCAAAATGTAGTCGGCATCCGAAAGGCCAAGGAGCTGTCATTTACGGCTGAAGCTATTTCCGGCAAAGAAGCTGCCCGCATCGGGTTGGCCAACAAATCAGTTCCGCTGACTGACCTGCAAAAGGAAGTGGAAATCATGGCGCAAAAAATTATCAAGAACAGTGCGCAAGGACTGGCCGTTGTCAAAAACATGTACCAATTCGGCAACCTGCATACCCTACAGGAAGGCATCCAGTACGAGCTGGACTACGAGGCGGACATTTCAGACAAAAAAGAAGCACTGAATAATTTCAAAAAGAATTTGTAAGCATGAAACATTCCGAATTTTTGATCAGACTCAAAAAAGTGGGTTTTCAAGTCCAGGATGTCAAATCAAACGGGCGTTGATTCCCTTCAAATGGAAATTCGGGATGTTTCATGCTTTATTTGTTGCTTGCGTTTTACTGCACCACCAGCCGCTCCATTTTAAAGTGTTCCCCTTTTCTGATCTCCAAAAAGTACACTCCGGCCGGCAGTTCACCTTTTTCAATAACTACATTTTCGTTATTACTTTCCACGGAATACAGCAATTGTCCAGAAGTATTTTTCAGGAAAAACTGATAAACGTCCCGTTGAGGGTTTTCAAATTGGACGGTTGTTTTCTCGTTAAATGGGTTTGGAAAAACTGTAAATTCCTGCTCCAATTCCATTGACCGAACAGAGCTGGGCTCCACAAACGGATCGGAAAACTTCTCGTGCGTCAGTAAGGTTTCGGAAGTCAGTGTTTCCAGGTAAGCCACCATCTCATCTACTTCCTCATCCGAAAAATCAATGATGCCCAGTGCGTTGGTAAACAATCCCGTTTGAGGGTTGTAATAAACAAATAATGGAGGAATGCTGTCCGCATAGAAGTGCATGACTTCTTCCAAAGTATTGAACCGGCCATCGTGCATGTAGGGAGCAGTAACGGCGATATTACGCAATGAGGGGGACCTGAATTTACCATTATCCAGCGTGTCACCGGTGATGGCCCCATATCCTAAATCGTCCGTGACAAGCGTATTTGACAAAGGCAAAGGAATTGTGAATTGAGGAGCTGTATGACAAGAATTGCAATGTTCGTCGAACAAGGCCTTGCCGCGCAGTTCTTCCTCTGTAAAACTGGCCTCACCAATCATTACCTTGTCAAATTTGGTATCAAAGGCATTCATTGACTGCACAAAACCGGAAATGGCCTTTCCGATGCGTTCGGGCGTGATTTCAGGATCGCCGAACGCATCCTCGAACAAAGCTGGGTAAAATTCGGTATTCGCTAATTTTTCAATGAGTACGCCAAGGTCTTTCCCCATTTCACCATCGTGGACGATGGGCATTAAAACCATGGCGTCCAGGTTGGTTTCACGGGCATCCCAGAAAAGTGGAAAGTCAGTTAGCTGATAAGTGAATCGCCATCCAAGATCATTGATGTTGGGGGTGTTTCTTGGTGTTACGAATCCGTTGATGCCCTCGCTAAAAGCCTGATTATCTGCAAATCCAAATTCCTGTTTGTGACAAGAACCGCAGGAAACATCATCGGTCACCGAAAGACGTTTGTCATAAAAAAGGACTCTGCCGAGCGTTGCTTTTTCCTTGGCGACCCGTTGGTTGAGGTGGTATTCATTTTGCTGGATCCAAAGGCTGTTTTCTTTGTACCAGTCCGGAAAAACCACACTGTAATCAAATGGCACTTCCGGCAAATAAGGTGTCCCGGAAACAGCCACAGGAGGCGGCGCGATAGCCGTAAACGCAGTGATGACCAACAGCAACAGGGCTGCAAAACCGAGCAAGAGAAAGTTTAATTTTTTCATAATAATAAAAGTTGGGAAAGTTCGAAAAAGAGAAACGGGTAAATAATACCCTCGAATTTACCGAAATATTTAATGCATCGGCTGATAAAAATATTTAAAAGTCAGGTTCTTGAATTTTACGGCTAAATTGATTTTGAAGCTGTTTGAAAATTCCTGTTGAGTCGAAAATGTTAGGATTTGCGGCCAGCAAGGAGTTTTTAAACAACTTCTTTGAAAAAACTTTCGTTTGTCCATTGATTTTAGAGCTTTGTGGTTGGAATTAGCTTTCTGAAACCTGCATTTTCCAAAAGGTTTGAGAACCCCTTTCAGCATAGCCTTTTCGGAAACAGCTAACGATAAATAAGACAATGTCAAAATCCATCCTCGTAAAAAACATCCAACAACTCGTACAGGTAGAAGAGTCTCCAAGAACCTCACCTATTCCCGGTAGCCAGCTCGCTCGATTACCGACCATCGACAACGCCTTTTTGCTGGCCGAAAATGGTTACATCAAAGATTTTGGCAACATGGAAAACTGCCCGGACCGCGCCGACGAAATCATTGATGCCACTGGCCGGATGGTCTTCCCTTGCTGGGTGGATTCACATACCCATTTGGTATTTGCCAAGAGCCGCGAGTCAGAATGGGTAGACCGCATCAAAGGGCTGAGCTACGAGGAAATTTCCAACAAAGGAGGCGGCATTCTCAATTCTGCCCGCCGTTTGCAGGAAACACCGGAAGAGGTATTGTTTGAACAGGCATGCGAGCGCTTGGAGGAAGTAAAAAGCTTCGGCACCGGTGCCATCGAGATCAAGAGCGGCTATGGCCTTACCGTGGAGAGCGAGCTTAAAATGCTGCGGGTCATCCGGCGGCTGAAAGAAGGAAGCGACATGGGCGTCAAAGCCTCTTTTTTAGGTGCCCATTCCGTTCCGATGCAATTCCGCAATGGCAACCGTCAAAGTTATATCGACCTGATTATCAACCGGATGCTCCCGCAAATAGCCGACGAAGGATTGGCCGATTACATTGATGTTTTTTGTGAAAAAGTAGCGTTTTCCGTTGCCGAAATGGAGCAGGTGCTGGAGGCCGGAGCGAAGTATGGCCTGAAACCCAAAGTCCACGTCAACCAGTTTTACTGCCTTGGCGGCATTGCGGCGGCAGTCAAACACGGCGCCGTTTCCGTCGATCACCTCGAAGTTGTCAACGATGACGACATTGCCGCCTTGCAGGGTTCTTCGACCATCCCCACCCTGCTGCCGTCCGCTCCCTTTTTCCTGAATGATCACATTCCTCCGGCCCGTAAACTGATTGATGCCGACCTGCCCGTTGCCCTGGCCACTGATTTCAACCCCGGCACTACGCCATCAGGGCGCATGCCATTTGTCCTTTCACTGGCTTGTATCCAAATGCGGATGCTGCCCGAAGAGGCCATAAATGCAGCAACGCTAAATGGTGCTTTTGCACTGGAATGGGCAAACGAATACGGAAGCATCGCCCGTGGCAAACGAGCCAACTTTTTCATGACCAAGCCAATGCCGTCAGTGGCTTATTTGCCTTATGCGTTTGGAAGCAATTTGGTGGAGCGGGTAATTATACAATGATTGATCAAAAAAATGTCACTTGTTCTTGGCCCGAAACCGATTTTAATAAAACAGTTTGAGTACAGGACAAAATTTAATTTATAAAAACAAAACGAGTACATCCTCCCCGTACCCCCTTCAAAGGGAAAAAAACGGATTTAATTTCCCCCTTTGGAGGGGGTTAGGGGGAGGATTTTCAGGCATAGATTATCAGTCCTGTAATTAGGAAAACAGTACAAAATTTAAAATAACATCATTCAAAAAAAAGATTTCATCACCCTACTTGGTATTGGAACAACATATTTAATTCTCAATTTTTTATTTCTGGTTAAACGGTCAATGATTGAAAGCTGATTATTAAATTGCCGGTATATCTAAATCCATTTGAAACAAGTTGAAAACATGATCAATAATCAATTAATAAACGGTATTAAATTCCTTTGCATTTTATTATTTATTTACTGTCTTCCCTCATGTAAAGGAATAAAGAAAGCGGAAAGATTAGGAGATAAAATCAGCTATGAAGATACATCGGTACAACTGAACCAGTCCCCGAAAGACAGTATCACGCTGCATTACACGGGCTGCTCCGGATTTCTTATCAAATATAAAGACCAGGCCGTATTGCACGATCCATTTTTTTCCAACTTAAGCATAGGGAAAATTTTTTTCAGAAAAAACAAATTGGATACGTGCAGGATCAACCGTTTTTTTAAATCCTATTTTCCAACGGGCAAGGATGAATCGGGACTGATCCAATTATTACTTATTTCTCACACGCATTACGATCACATGTTGGATGCCCCATATATCTATCACAATATACTCGACACTAATCATGTAAAAATGATGGGCAGTGATAACATGTTCAGAATCATGGACAATTTATCCAATAAAGAAATAGATACTTCCCGGATTATTTCGGTTGAAAAAAAATTGTCCAATTGTAGTGAAACCGGATTAAATTACAGAAGCCAAAACAGCAAAATCCTGGTATGGCCAATAGAGTACAGACATGCTGCCCATTTTTATTGTGTACATTTATTTAAAGGAAAAAATAAAAATAAGTATCCGAAAAGAGGATGTAAGTGGAAAGGTGGAAAAAGTCTTGCTTTTTTAATTGATTTTCTGGACGAGCGAGATAGCATTAAATTCCGCATGTTCATTGCGGGTTCTTCTTCAAACGCACCGAATGGATATATTCCCGAACAGTTAAAAAAAAGGCCAATCGACCTGGCAGTTATTAGTGTGGCATCTCATGCTTACGTAAATAATTATCCAAATTGTCTGTTAAACGATTTAAAGCCAAAGCATTTGGTCTTATCTCATTGGGAGAACTTTTTCCAACCTCCCGAAGAATTAAAAAAGAAGGGAATGGTCGTTAGTTTAACCAGTGCGAAAAAATTTTTTAAAAAGTTGGGCAATGTAAAATATGAAGGAAAAAACAACCCATATTTTACGATGCCAAATATAGAGACAAAAATGACATTCCATTTTTAGAATTATTCATTTTTGAATTAAGCAGGTGGCCCAAAAAAATGACACTTTTCCTTTGTCTGAAAAAGATTTTTAAGACTTGGGAATCAAATATTTGCCAAAAGAAAAGTGTCATTTTTAGCGCCCCGTATTTTTGTCAAAGTACTTACTTTTCACTCGCACCCCGGCGGCGGCAACTCCCCTGTCTTTGTCTTTTTCACATCATCCGTCCCCTTGGCCAAGATCCGAAACATCAACGGGCTGATCGAAGAAGCATCGTGGGCGTTATCGATCCGGAGGACGAGTTTCTGGACAGCTTCTTTTTTGCGTTTGGTATCGATGTAGTCAAAGACCACCCCGGAAGCCAAACGCTTATATTTACTTGCTTCCAAGTCCATTTCTTCCACACTGGCCCTTTTCCAGAAACGGGACTGTTCTCCCATTTTAGACTGGTCTATGATTTTATTGCGTTCCTTTTTCAACGATTTTTTATCAATCATTTTACAGAAGACCTTGTCCGCCTTCTTGACGAGTTTGGCAGTATAAAATTTATTGACCTGATAACCGTCAGCGATGTTGAGGGACATGTTTTGTACAGACAGATTCGGCCGTCCCTCTGGCATCGGCAACCGGAAACCGAGCACATCGTTGGGGTCATTAAAGGCAACAATCTTCAGCTTTGGATAACCAGGTGACCAGTTGCCATACATTTCCTCTACGTATTCTTTGCAGTCCTGAATCCGGCCATCCAGGTTTTTCAGGGTCAGGATGGGCAACTGATTGGTCAGCATGTAAAACTGGTCCGTCTTTTCCAACACCTTTCTGACATTTTGATGGAGTGTGTCAGTTGCCAACCGTTTCAGCAAATAATCCATCATGAGACCACTGCCCATACTACTGGTAATGAGGTAATTGTTCTTTACACTACTTTCCGACATTCGAAGGCTAGCTGCAAAGGGGTCGTCCGTCAGCATCAATTCAAAGGCTTTGTCCAACAACGAAAAAATATAAGGCTGCATCCCATTGGCCGACAACGGGATATCTGAAAAGCCGTCGTTGACGATTTCGGAACGCAACATCTGTATCACAAAGGAATTTTTAGCGCTCGCCGAATGACCATCGTCAAGAGCCGCCAGAGTAGCTTTTGCCGGTACGGTGATCGGTGACCAATGCACCACATAAAACCGGAGTAATTTATCGCTGCTGTCTTTGTGTTTGAACTCTTTCACCAGCACGGACGGCAACGTATCCAATTTGGTGTAAACCATTAATTCATTCGGCAGGGTGACCGTATCGACCCTGACCGGCGCAGGCTCAAACTCCAATTGCTCCACTACGCCCGCAATCATTTTGTTGAAATGATTGGTGGCCTTGGTACGGATGCCGTGCAAGGTCACAACATTGGTGACTTCGTTGGCATCCACGCTCTGCCGAATCCCGGTGATGGATGGCGATTTTCCATTGAAGTCTTTGGACGGATATTCATACGGTAGCTGGACATTGGGGCTCAACTTGACTTTTTCGATTTGGAAATTCACCCAGTTAAATACTATCTTTTTCAGAAACGGCGGTGCCCCTTTTTTCTTGGGCACATCATATTTCACCTTTTTCTTGTTTTTTTTGGTTTTAAATGATTTCGTCTTTACGTTGTTGCTGTCTCTCTCATAACTCACCAGATTGAAGGAGGTGTTGTAGTCAGTGGTCGTAAACGTAGTTCCCTGGATGATGCCCCCGACGATGGCCAGGTTGTTTTTGGCTGCTTTGCTGGAGCCTTTGAAGTTGATTTTTATATTCTGCCGTTCTTCATCCTGTTTGAGTATTTCTCTCGTTGTAGCTTTGGATTTCTTATCCTTGACACCTCCCAGGTATTCGTTGCGGAGCAACTCCGGATTAAAACTCCACTCAAAAGTATTTTCCACTTTGATATTATGAACTGAAATTCCTTCGATCCCAAAAGAATCGGGAATGGGCAATTTGTATCCAAACACATCATTTGGATCGTAAAATGAAATGATATTGGGAGCCCTGCCGTTGGCTTTCCTAAAATTGATAAGCGGACGGTACAGTTTTTCAACAAAACTCTTTTGGTGCACAGCTTCTTTTCCTGCAATATTCAACTGGGCCGTAAACGGAAGTTGGTTTGAAATCATGTAAATACGATCCAAGTCGAGCCCCGAAACCGCTCCTACACTATCCAGCGCACCAAAAAAAATCTCATTGCCGGTGCTGCCCCCTATGAAAACTGTTTTGCTCTTTTTGTCCGGATGGTTCAGGTATTGCAACAGGTCGACAAAGGGCCGTTGGATCATTTTCCGATAAAAATCGCTCATGTAAATCGACAGATCGGCAAAATCATCGATCAGGACTTCCGACTTGGCTTTCGCCGAAATAGCCGTCCGGAAAGAATTCGTATCCAGGTTATTGATCATCTGTTTGGCTCCTTTGGTCACCGGCGACCAATCCACATCATAGATGGATACTGTTTTGCCTTTGATCTTATAAACAGACTGAACGATGGCAGGAGGATGGATCAGGGCATTGGTTGAAAATACATCATTATTGAATTTTATTGTATCGGGGCCCTCGTTCGGTCTTTTTCCTGCAAAATACAAGCCCTTGACCAGCAGCTGTTTAAACCGCTTAAAATGATCCTTTTCAGGCGTACCGATCCCGTGGGTCAGGATTATGTTCAAGGTGTCTCCTGTCGGCATCTCACTGTACAGCACTCCCAGTCCCCGGTCCGTATAGGTCGAATCATAATGAATGGTATAATCCCGCTTGACTTCCAGTTCGATGTCGTCCCGGAGGGTTTTGGCGATATTTTTATAACAAGCGGAAAAAAGAAAAGACAATAAAAAGAAGGGAAGGAACAGTTTCCAGATGAGTTTCATATTGGTTGGTTTGAGGTAAAAAGGCCGAACAAATGGCAGCTACACTACTTTCACTTGGTATCGTTAATTCAGTCTTTTACGGGTCAAAAATTTGATTTATTCCCAAAAATAATAATTAGCCTTTAAAATAAGGAACTGAGGCTGGTTAAAAATAGGAGTTGGATTTTAAATCCCTGCAATTTTCTGTTTTTGAAAATGGGTTCAGTGCAGTATGTTCATTCAGCCGGGATCACCGGCAGGTGGACGACGCCCCTGGTTCCGGCAGCCCTTCCGGCTCCATCCTTTATATCCAAAATTTCGACGGCTGCATCAACATTATTAAGCTGTCGGGTCAGGGCAATCCGATCTTTGGTGATCGACTTCCCCAGTGACTTTCTACGTGCATTTTGGTGGGTTTTTCGGTCTTGAGCAGCTTGACGACCAATTCCATTGTCTTCGATTTCACAGAAGAAGTAATTATTTTCCTCCCTAATATATTCAAAATTTTACCCCCCTGACAACAAACGAAGGAGGCTCTGTGCGTCCTTCATTTGTTGGTTCCCGGATCAATTACTCCTCCATATTCATGGTATGAAATACCTGGATCACATCGTCATCCTCTTCCATTTTATCGATAAGTTTGATAACTGCTTCTGCTTCTTCATCGTTGAGGTCTTTCATCATAGAGGAGATGCGGTCCAGTTTGGTTTCAGAAGGCTCGATGCCTTTCTCGTCAAGTGCTTTGGACAAGGAACCATAATCCGCAAAATCGCAGAAAAGGACGTAATCCCCGTCTTCTGATTTTAGTTCCTCCAATCCATGGTCGATCATTTCCAGTTCAAATTCTTCCGGGTCGGCAATAGCCTCTTTTTTAACGGTAAAAACACCCTTGCGGGAAAACATATAATCGACCGATCCTGAAGTACCGAGCGAACCGCCATATTTAGAAAAGACATGGCGCACATTGGCGACTGTTCGGGTCGGGTTGTCCGTTGCTGTTTCCACCAGTACGGCGATGCCGTGCGGCGCGTACCCTTCATAAACGATTTCTGCGTAGTCCGCTGAGTCTTTGCCCAGGGCCTTTGAAATCGCGTTGTCAATATTTGATTTGGGCATATTGGCTGCCTTGGCATTTTGGATGGCCATGCGCAAACGGGGATTATAGTCAGGATCACCGCCCCCCTCTTTAACGGCAATGGCGATCTCGCGGCCAACCCTGGTAAATGCTTTGGCCATATTGGCCCAGCGCTTCATTTTTCTTGCTTTCCGGTATTCAAATGCTCTTCCCATGTTTTTTTATGGTTAACGGTGAACGGTAAATGGTTTTTGGTTTTTGGTTTTTGGTTTTTGGTTTTTGGTTAATGAACGGCTCGTTTGCCAAGCTTGTTACTTATCAAATGCAAACTTGCCTTTTTCTGTAAATAAGGCCGCAAATTTAAAAAGTGGAATAGATATTTGGGAACCCGAACCTGTACCTAATGTTCAGTCATTGAGCGGGCTTCCTCCAGCTCAGCTTCTATTTCCTGCAAATAGATCTTATCCAACGGGATGGAATACACATCAAACATGCGTTCCCTTTTCAGGTACATCGCTTTTGCATTTTGCAAATGATTCAGGTAAGCATCAAAGTTCCCCTTGGCTTTTTGAGCAAGCCCCAGATAAAACTGGTTCTCTGCGTAGGGATAATTTTCGGTCTGTTTGTTAAATGCATGAATGGCTTCATCGATCTCATTTATCTCTAAATATAAAACTCCCAAATGCAGGTAATCATACAAACCAGGCGAGTGGTTTTCCGCTGCCAACTGAGTTTCAATTATTTCAATGGCCTTATCTTTTTGCCCCAATGCTTTATACCATAGGCCCCTGGCAATGTGTAAATGGTAGTCTCCATTCTGCGAAAAACCAATATCATAGTTGACCAAAGAGTCCAGTCTTTCAATATCATCGATGGCTCCCTGATAATCCCTAAAAAACTGGTACCGGCACCACCCACGATACTGTAAAAATTCAGCTGGGTCTAATTCCACGGCCTTGTCCATTAACCTTTTCCAAGTCAGGAAATCACCGCTTTTTAAATAAGCGACCGATTTGTGCCGGTAGGCATGTGAAAAATAATCGCATTTTTCCAAAGCCTCGTCCAGTGCCTCCTGATAAGCCCGGCTAAACTGGTAATTGCCCGCCCGTTTTTCCGCAATGACGCACGCCTCGTATTGCAGCGTATCACCATAATACAAATAGGCATTACAATTTTGCGAAAAAATCACCTGGCTAAAAAAGCAGCTCAATAAAAAACAAAAAATATTTTTCACAATAATCAATTTTTTAAATCCCAATTAAAACACTCCATTCTACATGTTCAGTTTCCAATGCCTCAAGGCATAATATCCACCAGTTCTCCGTTCCTTATTTTAAAAATCAAATAAACGTAATAATCCCTCGGATCGGACTTCGACACCATAACCCGCCAGCCATCCAGACCTTTTGTCAATGCCATTAATTGACCGGTTATTTTATTATCAAATTTCTTTTCCTGGTAATCGTCATTCATTGCCATCAATCGAAAACGACCGGCCTCTCCTTTACAGTTCACGACAAATCGAATTCGAACCAGTCCATTTTCCGTTGAATTTTCCGGTGTTTTATATTTTTCAAAAAAAATTTTTTCTATTTCATATTTCTCTCCTTCATAGGGCAAGTGTTCGCCAAATGCAAAATACTGGGTAGCCGTGCTTTCATTACAGACTATGAAATCTTCGTCATCAATATTCGAATCGTGTTCAATATCTCCGACATGACGTAAATACCTGCTTTTATTTTCCTGTTTATTTTTTTCACAAGAAATAAAAACCAGCAAGGTGAAAATTATAAAAAGACATTTTTTCATTTTTTCAATGATCGTATAATTTTATTTAAAGAAGATTTATTTAATCCAGTTTATTCACTCTTCATAAATATCATATTTAGCGGAAATGGATTTCATTAATGCTGCATCGGAATAATCCTCTTCTGTCATTTTTGAGAGTTCTTCTAAAAAAACATCAAATTGACCGTTCTTAAAAATGGTCAGCATTTTTCCACCATCTACACACTTGGCTTCATGCCAAACATTCGGCGGTACCGTAATGGTGTCACCTTCTTTTAGAACAATTGTTTCATCATCAAAAACAAGTTCGAGTTCACCGACCAACATATAAAAAACTTCTGTCATTATTTTATGGTGGTGGCGTTTTAAATGAAACCCCGGCTTCAAGGTATCTTCGATCAAACACAGTTCACCGTTGGTATCCCGCGATGAAAGCTTGACAAAGCAATGGTCTTGGGAATAATCGTAATTTTCGCCCTCGCCATTTTTGATGATGTTTTGTTTGTTCATTTTTATTTGATTGATTAAATAGCACCCGCACAGTTTTGACTGTGGGTTCCTCGCTTATATATTTCTGGTAAAACGGACATATCTCCTGTGGCAAACACCCCATAAAATTTTTCTATTGAACTCAATTTTTGTTTTCGTTCAGTTTCCATTTGGGCTTTATATTCATCCACGGCATTTTGTCTTTCTTTTTCAATATCTATTGCTTGATTATTACAGGCATTTAGCAGCGCCAACAATAATAAAGCAGAGAGACAATTAGTTATTCGAGCGCTAAAAATGACACTTTTATTTGGACAAATGTTTGATTTCCAAACCTCAATACCCTTTTTCAGGCAAAGGAAAAGTGTCATTTTTTTTGACCACCTGCTTGGGTTTATTTAAAAAAAGAAAGGAGTTCGACGTCATAAATATTTTACATTTTTAGAGCTACGTGTTTTATTTTTTTAGGACGAAACAGTCAATGTTGAATTATTTAACAATTTGACTCAGCGAATAAGCACGACATCACCGGATTCAAATCCCCTCGTATTCATTTCATCCAAAAGCAGATATTCCAGCGTCCAGAGATAAACGCCTTCATTTGCCAAATTGCCTTTTACATTTCCATCCCAGCTGGCGGCATTTTCAACGGACTCAAATACCAGGTTTCCCCAACGGTCAAAAATACGTAGTTGCACCTCCCCAATTTCCCAGGCACTGTATATCGGCAATTCAAAAAAGTCATTGATTCCGTCCCCATTGGGTGAAAATATATTAGGTTTGTATACATGCGTCTCGCATGGACTTGATTCGGCGTGCAGGGTCAATGGAAACTGAAAACAACTGGTTGACACCTCTATTTCATAATCTCCGGGAGTTTCCAGAACCCTTTCTGCTGATCCATCTCCATCCGGCCAGCTGAAAACCGCTTCCGCCTGCATGTTCGCAGGAATGAACGAAAGCAACGACACCGGCTCTGGATCTTTATCATTGCAGATGATCACTTTCACTTCCAGTTCTTGAGGCATCGTATCATTGTACACCACTCCCAGGCAGCCCGATCCAAATTCAATATTTAATGTAATGGGTACGGTGATGCAGGGTAAGATCATTTCTGCGGTCCGCAATTCCATTTCCCGAAAAACCCGCTTGGGGTCAGTACAACCATCATCCCAGATAAACGTGGCCTTGTCGGTATAAAGATTTGAAAAATAATTGCGCAGATCCACCCATCCTCCATCTTCGCAGATATTGACGGAAGTATCGATCTCCGTTGGGATTTCGACCAATTGTACTGCATCGATACTGTGGCCAAAATGGTACAAAGCGCCGGGCATATCTTCTTCCACACAGTTATTTTGCGAGTCCAATTTATATTGATGGCCGGTAATCCCAATATGACTGGCATTACCGGCGGCAATGAAGCATTCCCAATAAGGAATCCATTCATCCGGAATGTAATTGGCATCCTGAGACAACCGGTGCTCCAATTTGAAAGCACTGTTGTCACTGCGACCGATGATGACGGTACCAAATCCATTTCTCTCCACTGAAAACTTTAAAGGCTCTTCTGCAAAATGAATTTGAATGAATTCATCATCCTGATCACCGCAATAATACCCCGGGCCCTGTGCCCCCAAAATAAATTGCTGATTCATCGCTGCCATTTCAATGTAATAAGGCTTCCCCGCTATCAGGGAATCGTTCAATGCAATCCCTACCCCCTCACTAACATGAAAACCGCTCACCGTTGCCGCCCCTTCCAAAGAGATAAATCCTTTTCCTGAAAATGGTTGCTCTTCAAAATTGACAAAATAGGTCCCCCCTGCCAGTGATTCATCCACCGGACAGTCATCATGCAACCAATAAGCATCAGCACCAGTGATCGAATACCAGGTAGCAGTGCTGTCAATGCTGTTATATGGATTGCCCGGACATTCTAAATCTTCGAAATCCCCATTGGGCACCAGACTCTGTCCTTGCAGGCAACAAAGAGTAAAAGTCAAAAACCAGAGTGTTAGATAGTATTTCATCCGGATAGTTATTCAACAAAAAAAAGAAAGCCAGCTGAAAATAAATCAACTGGCTTTTATTATTGTAAAATAATTAACAATTATTTTTTCTTTTTCAATCCACCGATCATATTTTCTGGCCTTACCCACTGATCAAATTGTTTCTCCGTCAACAAACCCAGGTCGAGTGCGGCTTGCTTCAACGTCGTTCCTTCTTTATGGGCCTTTTTTGCAATGGTAGCCGCATTGTCGTAACCGATGTGCGTATTGAGGGCCGTCACAAGCATCAGGGAATTGTCGAGGTTTTGTTTGATCCGCTCTTTGTTTGGTTCGAGGCCCGCTGCGCAATTATCATTGAAACTTACGCAGGCATCACCGATCAAGCGGGCCGACACCAGAAAATTATAGATCATCACCGGCTTGAACACATTTAGCTCGAAATGGCCGTTCATACCACCTACATTGATGGCTACATCATTGCCGATCACCTGGGCCATGGCCATCGTCATGGCTTCCGATTGCGTTGGGTTTACCTTTCCGGGCATAATGGAAGAGCCGGGTTCGTTTGCCGGAATAACTACCTCGCCAATACCGCAGCGAGGGCCACTGGCCAAAAGGCGGATGTCGTTGGCAATTTTAAATAGGGAACAGGCAACCGTTTTCAGGGCTCCATGTGCTTCCACGATGGCGTCGTGAGCGGCGAGCGCCTCGAATTTGTTAGGCGCTGTGACAAAAGGCAGTCCGGTCAGTTTGGCAATTTTGGCCGCCACATTTTTGGCGTAGCCGGGAGGTGTGTTCAATCCCGTACCGACAGCCGTGCCACCCAGCGCCAGTTGCGACAGGTGCTTCATGGTGTTTTTAATGGCTTTGATGCCCTGGTCGAGCTGGGCAGCGTAGCCGGAGAGTTCTTGACCGAGGGTCAGCGGTGTGGCGTCCATGAGGTGGGTACGGCCAATTTTCACCACTTTGGCAAAAGCCTTTGACTTCGCTTTTAGGGTATCCCGTAATTTTTCCAAACCCGGCAAGGTCGTTTCGACCAAAGCCGTATAGGCTGCAATGTGCATGGCAGTCGGGAAAGTATCGTTGCTCGACTGCGACTTGTTCACGTCGTCGTTGGGATGGAGGTATTTTTTTTCGTCGGTGAGTTTTCCACCTTTGAGGACGTGGCCACGGTTGGCGACTACCTCATTCACGTTCATGTTCGATTGGGTGCCGCTTCCTGTTTGCCACACGACCAATGGGAACTGGTCATCCAGTTTTCCTTTCAATATTTCATCACAAACTTTGCCGATCAGATTTGCTTTGGCTTTTGGCAAAACGCCTGCCTCGGCGTTGGTTTGGGCGGCCGCTTTTTTCAAAATGGCGAATGCACGGATCACCTCGGTCGGCATCGTCTGGCCACCAATTTTAAAATTCTGGCGGGAACGCTGTGTTTGGGCAGCCCAATATTTATCGGCCGGCACCTTGATGTAACCAATGGAGTCTTTTTCTTTTCTGTAGCTCATTTATAGAGTGGTTGAAATGGATGAAATGATTTGAATGGTTGAAATAGCTGAATGGCCTTTCAGCCGGTGTTCTATTTTCAACGGGCGTAAAAGTAGAAAGAAAAAAAGGTTTGGAAAGTTGACTTTTGTTAGTTGAAAAAACAGGTCAAATAAAATCATTGATCCATCATAATTTCAAAATATCATTGACCGAAATGGTATAATCAGGCAGGGCCGGACCGGCAGAACAGATTTCTTCTTCTGTGCAAACGGTCATCTCTTTGAACTCGCTTCCTTTATAAACGTGAACTTGCTTTGAATTTGGGAAAAATCTTCATCATTAGGGGCAATTCCTCCTTTGCCCCTGTTTGTTAAATCTGATGTTGTCGATTGTGACATCTCTGAAAAGTTTAGACAAATGTAACATTTCTGTTTCTGGCCTTAAAGTTTAAACAAATTCCCTGCTTCGGACGTTTCACAAAAAATATCCAACCTGCCTATCTTGGCGGTCCTATTTATCAAACCTTTGCAGTTCTGTCATTTTTCGAAAATGATTTCATCAAAACAAAATGCAATTTGAAACAAGCCCTGACCTCCGATTGATAGGTTTTTCATCTTCATTTATTTTGAATTTCATTTCCCTGAACTGCCCAAAAATTTACAATCAAACATGGCTTTTACACTTCCTGATCTCCCCTATGGCTTTGATGCTTTAGAACCTCACATTGATGCCCGCACCATGGAAATCCACCATGGCAAGCACCACAATGGCTACACCAATAAATTGAATGCCGCCATCGCTGGTACGGACCTCGAAGGCAAGAGCATTGAAGATATCTTAGCAAATGTTTCCCAGCACGGGGGTGGCGTCCGCAACAATGGCGGTGGCTACTACAATCACTGTCTTTTCTGGGAAGTCATGTCGCCTGACGGCGGAGGGGAACCTTCAGCACAAATGAATATTTCCAAAGCGATCGAAAGGGATTTTGGTTCGTTTGAAAATTTTAAAAACGAATTTTCAGCAGCGGCAAAGACGCGCTTTGGCTCCGGCTGGGCATGGCTTTGTACAGATGAAAATGACAAATTGTTTGTTACTTCTACTCCCAACCAGGACAACCCGCTGATGGACGTAGCCGATAAGAAAGGCACCCCGATCCTCGGCCTCGATGTGTGGGAGCACGCCTATTACCTGAACTACCAAAACCGCCGTCCTGACTACGTGGAAGCTTTTTTCAACGTGATCAACTGGCACGAGGTGACCAAGCGCTACAACGACGCCAACCCGGGCGCCATGCAAGGGTAATTGTTTGAATAAAATCCCGTTTAATTTTGATTTGGTGTGGCAATCTGCCACGCCAAATCGAAATTCGGTACCACTCTCCTCTTTCTTCCTCTCCTCCGGCCCAAACAGTGGCACTTCTTTTCAGCATTGTTAAAATTGAAATCGTACTAACCCCGAAGAAAAAACCTCGCCTTTTGACTTGCATTCATGCGATTAACTTCCTTTTCCTGCCTACCTACCCTCTTAATATGTGCATTTTACAAAGCCTATCCAATGAAAGAAAAACGTTATATTTGTTTCTTTTAAATCCCGAACCGTTGGTTTAGTTAAATTAGAAATTGTTCCATAATGCTTCCTTTTTTGTAAATCCAGAATCTAATTTTCTTTCTGACAAAGTAGGTACAAACTCTTTCTATCATGCAAAAATCAAACATTTTGCTACTATGCACCCTTGTCCTATTTTCCATTCTTGGTTGTAATGAAGAAGATCTTTCTCCCAAAGAAATATCCGCCGAAAAAAAGGTCGGTATTGATTGCACACGAAGCGTAGTCACCAGCCTTACTGACCTGGCAACATACAACGACCCTCCGGCATTTTATGGAAAAAGAGGGGGGGAGCTAAACCGATTTGTAACGGGTGGTATTTGTGCTTCGGTTCCCTACTGCCCAACTACCTCCGAACACGAGACTGTAGAATTCCTTTTTTCTCCCTTGGATGCCTGGTGTTCATTTATACCCAACGGCTCTCCTGGAGGCATTCCAAGTTCCTTTTCAGTAGCTCAACAAGACGCTTACATAGCCCAAGCAGAAACCATGGCGAGAGATCACATCGACAATTTGCCACTGTGCCCCAATGGTAACCGAAAAACCCTCTTATCCATTGAATTTGAAATTTATACGGCTTTGTGTTTTTGCCCGGATTACACGGTAGAGCCACCCCATTTAAATAATAACAGTTTGGTCATAAGTGCCAAATACGCCTGTTGCGGAACTGGGGGGCACAATTAACAGGAACTTGAACCCGTGATCCGGATATCGGGAAACAGAGACGACGAGCATAGCTTTGGTGAAGACGCTGAAAGGTATCCGTTTTTGGTTTCTGGTTTTTGGTTTCTGGTTTTTGGTTCCCGACCTTTTGGTGCGGGATTTCGCTGCGCTCAATTTTGGTTTTTGGGTCTCAAATTTTGCTTTCAAAAAATTTGGGATGAAACTTATGGCTTCCAAAGTTTGACTGAGCTATAAATAACGGGGCACCTGTAATATTTGAAATTTACAGGTGCCCTTTTAAAATTTTTCAATACAAATATCAAGAGGTTTGTACCTCTGATTGATTGTCTACAAACAGATTTGCATCATTTTTTATCGACTACGAGCTTATTGCTTATGCTCGCTCCATTAATTTCTATTTGTACGAAATACATTCCCCCGGCAAGGCTGGACACATCGAAGGTTTCCCGGTGCAAACCTGTCAAAAGGTTTTCTCTTTTACTCAAAAAGACCTGCTTGCCAAGGCTGTCAAAAATGCGGTACAAAGCATCCGATGGTTCATTCAGTTCAAACTGCATCGTCACCGCTTCGATTGCTGGGTTCGGTGATAAAATAACCTCGCCCGAAAGCTGAGGAATAGTCGTGGTGAAGCTCGGATCAAAAGTATTCTTATCATATGTAACATGCATGATGCTGTGCTCAGCCACCATGATGCCCATTGGAGTCAATCCGGGCTCGAAATCCTGGACATAGATCAGGTCAATTTTATCACCGATCCGCTCCGGTATAGAAGGATAACTCGCCTCGATGAAATCATAAAACTCAGACACATCAGGGTTGATCAGGTCAAAAGGCTGCGACCAGGTCGCCCCCCCGTCTTCTGATTTTACGATGAACACATGCCGGTAGGTGGTCTGTTCAAAACTGAGCAGGTCTTCACGCATGGAAGTATAAACGACGTAGATGTTGCCATCATCATCCAAAGCAGGAGTTGGTCTCGACGTGAAATTTGCGTTGACATACCGGATATCCGCGTAAAGGCTCACCGACACCACTCCATCGCCATCAATATCCTGTGAGTTGGCGATCACATCAAACTGGCCAGTCGAATAGCCTTCTGTCCAGTAGGCGATCCCGTCAAAGACGACAGTTCCATCTGTATTCTGGACAATTAAATTGCGGGCCCCCGCTGATCCGTTGATGTACATCAGGCCAAAAAACACGTGCACATTTCCGTTGTCGTCGATGATGAGCGAACCGGAGTTGTCAGTTGAAAGGATCGAAGTTGAATCAGGTACGGCCGGATCAAAAGGAACATCGCCCGGACCGTATCCGCTGTCATCATATTTATCCAAAGGATGATCGAGAATGATGGTCTTTTCCCAGTTCATTCCATTGTCGGTAGATTTAAAAATAGCGACATCGCCCCAGGCCTCAAATACTCCGATGACTACGGTTTCTCCTCTGGCTGCAATATTGTAGGTCTCTCCACCCAACTGATTGTAAAAATTGCTGTCCAAACCCGGAATGATGACATCAAACATGTCCCAGGTCAATCCATTGTCAGTGGAGCGGTAGTAGAGCGGATGTCCGTCTATTCCTTCATAGATTGCTCCGTCAAAGCCGGTCGCCAGGGTTTGAGCCACTCCGTGAATGGTTTTTCCGTCGGTGCCGCCGACGGCCAGTTTGCTCCAGACCAACCCGTTCGGCGTATTGGTCGGTATTTCCGTTTCCGTCCAGGTGGTCTCGTCGGGCATTTTGGTGAGTACCTGTAATCGCCAGTCAACAGCAGAGGTATTTTTATGAGATAAAACGACCTCCAGGCCGTTAGGTGTGCTGGTAAAATTGGGAAAGCCAGAGCGGATTTGTTCAATACTAACATCCGGTTCATCTGCCCACTCCGTTCCGTCAAACTGATTGTAGGCAGTACCTCGGTCTGGCCAGCCGGCATTTTCGTCAAGGCCATGCAGCCATGCCGCTGAAACCCGTCCGTCTGGTAAAACCGTTACTCTTCGTCCCAGGCTGGCCACCGCTTGTGTTTCATAGCGGGTAATGCCAATGCGCACTTCCTCGTCCCTAAATTCAACAGGTGAGTCAGCCGGCGGCACGCCCACTTCATTGTACGTTCCCGATGGCGAAGGTGATGGCAGCTGAGGCTCCATCACAGGCTCCGTAATGTGAGGCGTATGCTGGGCACTCAGGCAAAAGGAAAAACAAAAAAGGAATAAAAAGGGTAATGTTCTTTTCATGTACAATTAGTTTTGAGTTTTGTGTTATTTGTAGTTGTGAAAGCTTTTATTTGTTTTGGCGGGGGTATTATATCTGATGGTTACGGATATGGCGGTAATTTCATTTCCTTCTTACAAAAGAGCGGCTATTGTCTTTTTTGGAAGCAATTTAGTCTCAATGATGAATTCCATCCAGAAACATGCTTCATCAGCATCTTCAACTACGACAATCATTTTTGCTTAAAATTTTTCACTTGACCTCGTCTGGCAAGCTGCTTTATAATTGGCTCCGACAGCAGCAGCAGACCTTAAAAATTGCTTCCCAAAAATCTGGGCCTCTTCCTTTTTCGGAAGAGCCCTATAAATTAGTTGGCCTATTCACAAATTGCTTGATGCGAGCCTTGAACTGGATCGCAAATTCCTCATTGCTCAATCTTGAAGCGTTTGACAAATAAAATAAAAGCCCCCACTCACACCAATATCTCAATATCTCAATCTCCCCCCAAGGTAGTTTTTATCCTAATTTTGCGGAAATTTTGTTTTTCAAAAAATATAAATCGCACATATGCCGACGATTCACGAAGTAACTGCCCATCTTGAAACCATCGCCCCCAGTTCTTATCAGGAGAGTTATGACAATGCAGGCCTGATCACCGGCCATCCTGGCTGGGAAGCCAAAGGTGCCATTTTGAGCCTCGATGCCACCGAAGATGTGGTAGCGGAAGCCATTCAATTGGGAGCCAATATGGTCATCGCCCATCATCCCATTGTGTTCAGAGGGTTAAAAAAAATAAATGGTAAAAATTATGTGGAGCGGGCTGTGATCAGTGCCATCAAACATGATATCGCCATTTATGCCATCCATACCAATCTCGATAACGTTTACCACCAAGGCGTAAATACGAAAATAGCACAGGTGCTTGGATTAGAAAATACCCGCATTTTGGCACCGAAAAAATTAATGAAAAAAATGCGGGCCTACGTCCCTACGGCGGGCATGGGCAATTTATTGACCGAGTTGCCCAAAGCAGGGGCCACGAATGTGAATTATTCCAGCGAAAATCAGGTCATGATCGACCAGGATGAATATTTCCGTGAAAGCAAAAAACTGGAAATTTCTTTCCCATCCGGCCGACAAGGGACCATAACTCATTTAATTAAAAAATATGCTCCGGAAGCCTATATCGAGGTGCAGGAAATGGAAGGCCGCAGCAGCCAGGTTGGTTCCGGTATGATCGGCGAACTGCCCGAGGCCATGCCCGAACTCGATTTCCTGACCAACCTCAAAACCACCATGAAAACAGGCTGTGTTCGGCATACCCGGCTACTGGACAAGCCAGTCCGAAAGATCGCCGTATGCGGTGGCGCCGGCAGCTTCCTGCTCCCCCATGCATTGCGTCAAAAAGCAGACGTTTTTGTAACGGCCGACTACAAATACCACGAGTTTTTTGATGCCGACGGCCAAATCATCATCGCCGACATCGGACACTTTGAATCTGAGCAATTTACAGTTGAGCTTTTAGGTGAAATTATCAGTAAAAAATTTCCTACTTTTGCGCTCCATTTTTCAAAAATGACCACTAACCCAGTTTATTATTTATAGGTTTCTGGATTTTGGTTTCTGGTTTTTGGTTTCTGGTTTTTCGCTGTGGCTTAAACC
>JBCBRY010000123.1:0-27835 GCA_039819485.1 Bacteroidota bacterium
GAAGCCCCCAGGACCATCCCGATGTAAAATCGGGACGCTCTACCAACTGAGCTACCGGATCGGTCTATGTGTATCTTTCGGAAGCCCCCAGGACCATCCCGATGTAAAATCGGGACGCTCTGCCAACTGAGCTACCGGATCGGCCTATGTGTATCTTCGGAAGCCCCCAGGATCATCTCGATGTAAAATCGGGACGCTCTGCCAACTGAGCTACCGGATCGGTTTTTCTACTTTAGAAACGCTTTTCTTTTAAAGCGGCTGCAAAGATACTATCGTAAAAAATAATTCCCAACCAAAGAATACATTTTTAAAAAAAAATACGTGATTATTTGATTGTCAAAGTGAAAGAAACAGGGTTCTCTCAGAATGGTTCAAGGAATCAAGTATTTTTTGGTGGAGTGGCCCGCTGGATGGCCTCCAGGAACGCTGTTTGGTCGCTAAAATCCTTCAGCACGATTTCCGCTCCCAGTTCATGCAGCACATGGCAGTCACCAGTACGGCGAATGCCTACAAAGTTTAAGGAAAGGTTGCGGGTGGTCTTCACATCCCACACTGCATCCCCGACATATACGATCCGGCCAAAATCGCCATGTGCCTCTTTCGCCTGCCGAATGGCATCATGTGTGATATCTTCACGGGTTTCCATACCATCCGCTGCACTCATGAACAATGGCTCAACCGGAATACCAACATGCCTCAATTTCAGGCAGGCGGGCCGCCGCCAGCCACCTGTTCCGATACCGACGGCGAAGTCAGCATCTTCTAACAATGCCAATACAGTTGCCCTGGCATTTGGCACTTCCATGAATTCTTCCGGCCGCTCCTGCCTCCCTTTTTCCAATAAACTGACAAAATGATCCTGAAAATACTGGATTTCCTTTTCCTCGGCCGGTCGATCAAACTGCTCCCGAATCACCGCATTGAAAATCGTATGGTCAGTCACATGTGGATAGCGGCGCCAATCTATGGACGGGAATTTTCGCTTATAGATCGTTTGGTAAGTTTCCGCAAAACACTGGCTGTCCACTTTGTTGGAGTAAACCAGTGTACCGTCGACATCGAATATGACTAATGTTTTTTTCAAAATGGGTGCTATTAAATAAATACAGTGCAGGCTTGCAATAAATTTTACGAGCATAAAAACAGGAAACCCGCAATGAGAACGAATAACTATTTAGACGGTATTTAGTTCTCATCAGCTTAAAGAAAGACCAAAGATGCTGGCCAAAAAACGGCCAACCATTTTATTTCGCCCGACGAAAATGGCAATTTGCCAAATCATTAAGTCACTAAATTAAAATCAGCGTATTCCCCTTGGCATTGAACGAACAATTCTATTTCAATTAAAACTGTTACGCGGCCTGTATTCCCCAAATTCTTTATTTATGCCAAAATGAATTAGCTTTGTTTGTCATTGTTAATTCCCACCTTAAACACAAAGATTATTCTGCAAATCCAGTAACGACATTTTAAGCTGATTCATGATTAAAATCATCATCGTAGACGACCACCAATTGGTCATTGACGGTATCCAACTGATGCTGGCAGAAGAAAGCGACCTGCAGTGTATTGCCAGCGCCCTCAACGGAGCAGCAGCTCTCGAGATATTAAAAAACACACCCACCGACATTGTCCTGCTGGACATCAACATGCCCGGCATGGATGGGCTGGAATGCTGCAAACTCATCAAGGCCGATCATCCTGAAATAAAGATCATTGTACTCTCCATGTTACAGGAAGCCTCTTTGATCAAAAAAATGCTCAAACATGGCGCATCGGGTTATTTATTAAAAAATGCAGGAAAAGAGGAGGTCGTAAAAGCCATCCGGAAAGTATATGCCGGAGAGCAGTTTTTTGGAACCAAAGTTTTGGACATCGTCATGAACAGTTTTTCGGGCAAGAAAAATACAGCCAAAGAAAATCCTTTTCCCAAACTATCAAGAAGAGAAAAACAAGTACTGCAATTAATTGTCGACGAGCATACGACCGGGGAAATTGCCGAAAAATTATTTATCAGTTTTGGTACGGTGGAAACGCATCGCCGCAATTTATTATTAAAATTAGATGCAAGAAATACGGCGGGACTGGTCCGGGCCGCACTGGAATATGGATTGTTGGATAGTTAAAAGAATTAAGTGCTTCGATAAAAATAAGAAGCGCTAAAAATGACATTTTTAATTTGATAAATTAGTTTCTCAAAACCGGATTCAGGCAAAGGAAAAATGTTATTTTTTTTGATCCATCAATTAATTCGAACAGCAATTTCATTCCACCAATTTCGAAAATCAACCAACATGAAAAGCAAATCTATTCTATATTTCATTGCCTTATTTTTTTCATCCTTTTTTGGTCAGGCACAAACTTCTCTGGACAGCTTAATTACCAGTGCCTTCGCCATGGATGATGACACTGCAAAAGTCAAGGAACTGCTCAACATTGGAGGGAAACTCCGATATAGCGATGTGGACAGCGCAACCCTTTTTATGCGGCAGGCAGTAGATATTGCAGAGAAAGTAGGACACCCACAATGGTTATTCAACGCATACGTCCGATTAGGTGCTTTTATTCATTGGAGAGGTGATTACAAAAATGCAAAAACATGGAAAACGAAAGCCCTTGACATTGCTAAAAAACACCTGGATGAAAAAAGCCGGGGATGGGCCTATTCTGAATTGGCAACTTCTTTCAGGAGGCTTGGCCAGTTGGATTCCGCTTTTTATCACTACACCAATGCAGAGACAGAATTTGCAAACATTAATGATGATTTTGCAATTGCCAAAGTACACACGGCCCTTGGCAGAATGTACCTGGAAAAGCTCGATGTAGAAATTGCCGAGCAATATTTACAAAAGGCCTGGAAGGTCATTGAAAAATCAGATTCCAGGGTTGATATCGGCTACACAATTTATATCATGGCCAACTTGTATTTCACCGCTGAGAATTATGAGCAATTCGGGGTCTTTGCTCAAAAATGGAAAGAGTTCAACCAACAATCCAAGCATAAATCTCCCGAATCCATTGACAAATTGCACGTAGGCACTTTTACCCTTTTCTTTCAGGATGACCTGCGGGCAGTAGAAAAACTGAACGGGGCAATCGAATTCCAAAAAAACAACGGCAATACTTTTATGACGGCTATGCTATTAATGGATTTGGGAATTTTACATTATGGCCAAAACAGATACGCCCCCGCATTAAATGCATTTTATGAAAGCGAAAAATATATCATCGATACCAACGATGAAGTCAATCAATTACACCTTTACCGCTACATTTACGATACAAATAAAAAACTGGAAAATATTCCCACAGCATTTAAATACCTCGAAAAATACCATTCGGTATATGAAAAAATCCAAAACGAAAAAATGCTGAAAAACCTGAGCGACCTGGAAGTAAAATATGAAACCGAAAAAGTAGCTCAGGAAAATAAAATGCAAGCCCTGGAAATCAAACAAAAAACCACACAGAATAATTTATTGATCGCCAGTTCCATTTTATTGGCACTACTGGCCCTGACCATTTTTGTTAATTATCGCAGCCGCATCCGGACCAACCAAAAACTGGCCGCACAGGAATCAGAAATACAGCGCCAAAGAATCCAGCAGCTCGAACAGGAAAAAAAAGTACTCTCCCTCAACTCCATGATCGAAGGCCAGGAGCAGGAACGCATGCGCATAGCCAACGACCTGCACGACGGTCTTGGCGGATTACTGACTTCCGTAAAGTCTCATTTTAATTCCTTAAATGGAGGCATTGAAAAAAATACATTGTTTGAAAAAACCAATTATTTAATTGATGAAGCATGTGTGGAAGTGCGCCGCATCTCTCACAACATGATGCCCCGTGCCCTGACTTTGTCTGGGCTGGAGGGCGCATTGGAGGATTTGGCCGAAAACATCAACCGGCAGGGTATTAAATGCGACCTGGAAATTATGGGCTTAAAAGAACTGCCGCACACTCAGTCGGTCATGGTGTACCGGCTGGTCCAGGAATTGACCAACAATATTTTAAAACATGCGGAAGCAAAAAACATTCTGCTCCAGTTATTACAAAACTCCGAGCATCTCACCATTATCGTCGAAGACGACGGGAAAGGGTTTAACGTGGAAGAAGCATTGCAGAAAAAAGGTCTCGGCCTGACGAGCGTGCAGTCGCGGGTTGAGTTTTTAAAAGGCGAAATCGACTGGGACTCGGTGATCGGCGAAGGTACTACGGTAAATATCCACGTGCCCGTTTAGCCGGGCCTGGTAGATTTGTCATTGACCCAATCCTTTTGGGTTTAGAAAATTTTACAGAGCTGGTTTAGATTGACTAAATGTTGAATATTTGACATGTCCGTCCAATCTGCCCACCTTCGCCACCTACCTAATCTTAGGTACAGGAATTCCGGTAATTTTTCCAAACCTATGATTTCGGGGAAGATTGTCCCCTGCTCCAGCCTGCATCTTTGCACCGTCTTAATTACACAAGTTACGCTTACCACAACAGTTTACACAAATCATCGCTGACTCATTTCACAACCTTATCAATCAAAAGGAAAATGAAAAACATTACCCACGTCCTGTGCCTGTGCCTGTTTTGTCTTAATCTGGTCGAAGGCTTTTGCAGCGGTAGCGCCCGTGCGCTGCCAGAACCTATGAGCTGTTGTTTGCCAAACCACAATGGCAGTACGGCGAAACTACTGGGAGATGGTTATAACGACAATGATATTGAATATTCAAATGCAGTTGCCAGTACAGGAGTGATAACGATAAAACTGGATGAGGCCCGCAGTACAGGTGGCAATATCAACATCCAACGCACGGTTTCACGTGCGGAGTATTATTGCAAAGTCATCATCCTCGACATGGACGGACATGTATTATTTGAAAAAAATTACCAAAGGGATGGAAGTCCCCACCTCTCAATCGAACCACCTAACAAATTGCCTACGGAGATTTATGCCTTGCAGGTGATGGAGGAAGGAATCGCCGTGGCCACTGAACGAATGGTCGTCACATAAAAAACATTGCGCATCTGCGGATTCGCCACCCAAACCATTCCGAAACAAACTTGTAACCCCATAGTGATCTTTACATCATTTAACCACCATAAAACCAACAACCATGCAATTGATCAAAACAAAGCATCGCCAGCTCGCGCTTCGCTTGAAATCCACCAATAAAACTGGAGCTCGGAAAATTATAGCCTTTCATCTTGCCTCCGACCGTCCGATTCCCGCTTATTTGTTAAAACGTTATCTGAAATTGGAACAGGGAGACCTGGAGTACTATCAGTCCTTCGATTTTGAGGCGTATTAAACACATCCTCATCTTCATTTGATTACCATCAATCTTCAATTTTCACATCGAAAGCGGTCCTTTTAATGCGCTGTACAAACAGTGACACAAAGGGATTGCTTTCTGCAAAGCCGGGTAAAATGGCAATTGCATGTATGCCACCGGCTTTGTTCTTCCCATGTTTTTGGGATTAAAACTTTTAAAAAAAATGTACAAGAAAGCAATCAACCCCACAAACCACTTCAAAGCAAGTGCCCCCCTTAACCATCACCCCGCCATTTTGGCCAAACACATTTTAATATGCCTGTTTTTACTCTTTTTGTCATTACGCTCGAACGGGCAATCTACCTGGACTGGCACTGTCGATACTGACTGGAACAATGCCGCCAACTGGACGGCAGGCGTACCCGGTGTACTCGATGATGCAACGATCCCAAATGTCACCAACGACCCCGTCATCTTTAATGGAACAAATGCTACGCCTCTGTCCGTCACCGTGGAGGTCAATGCCCTGCTGACCATTGAAAATGGAGCTACTTTGACGATCGACAACTCAACCTCAAACGGTATTCTTAACGAAGGGAACATTTCCAACGACGGCCTAATCACGCTCGGATCGAATGCGCCAATCGGAGGGAATGGCATCGACAACTATGGTGTTTTTGACAACCTGCCCGACGGGGAAATCAATATTGATGATGCGGATCTCCACGGCCTTATGAACACAGGCAGTTTTAATAATGCAGGTAAAATCATCATCGGGCTGATTACCGCCAATAGCGTGAACGGCATCCAGAACAATGGCCCATTTCACAACCTGCCCACTGGTGAAATACAGGTGGAATTATCAAATGATGCAGGCATCTTCCATTCAAGCGACACGTTTACCAACGAAGGCCTCCTCACCTTTGGGGCAAACAAAAAACTGTCATTGGACGGCCTACTCGTTAGAAGTACATTTCTTAATGAGCCTACCGGTGAAATTGTACTGGATGACATTGGGTTCAGAGCTATTCTCAATAGCATCGGCGGCGTTATTTCCAATGAAGGGCTGATCCAAATCGGCCTGAACAAAAAAATAGAAGACCGGGGCCTTGTGAACAATGGTGACCTCGTCAACCTTTTCGGTGGCACCATCCAGGTCGAGGAAACTGTTAGAGAAGGAATCGTCAATGGCGGTAATTTAAACAACGCCGGCAGCATCTTGATCGGCACAACCAAAGCGATTGGTTTTTACGGAATTTACAATGTAGCGACCTTCAACAACTTAATTGGCGGCAATATCCAAATTGATGACACCAACAGTGCGGCCCTCAACAACTCAATTGGAACCTTTACCAACCATTCCAGCATCATCATTGGAGCCAACAAAGCGATCAACAGCGACGGCATTCACAATATCTCCACTTTTAACAATAGCACAACCGGGACAATCTATATCGAAGAAACAACTTCCTCCGGGATTTTAAACTCCGTCATCTTTGACAACTATGGCCTGATCAGCATCGGGGCCAACAAAAAAACAGGTCTTTATGGCATCGACAATGACTTTGATTTTAATAACCATCCGGGTGGTTCCATCCTGATCGAAGAGACCGGAGACGACGGTGTAAGATCCTCCGGGCCTTTTACCAACGAAGCAACGCTAACCATCGGCACCAACAAAAAAGCAGGAGGAAACGGCATCAGAAGCACAGACCGGTTCGACAATAACGCCGGAGGCCTTATCCAGATTGACGAAACCGAAAACGAAGGTATCTTTAACAGTGATGTCTTTAGCAACGAGGGTACGATTATTATAGGAGCCAATAAAAAAACCGGTAAAAATGGCTTGATGAGTGATGTTTTTTTCAGCAACACTTCCGGAGGAATCATCCAAATTGAAGAAACAACAGAAAACGGCCTGGTCAATAGCGGCACTTTTAGCAACCTGGCAACGATCAACATCGGAACGAACAAAATAGTAGGAGGCATTGGCATTAAAAACAGTGGGCCGCTTATCAACCAGGCCGGCGGGCAGATCCAGATCGAAGAAACAGTTGGCGATGGTATCCTCAATTTGGATGAGATTTTCAATGAATCCGTTCTCACGATCGGAGTCAATAAAAAAACAGGAGGTATAGGGATCAACAACGAGGGAATTATCCTGAACGAAATAGGTGGCCATATCCAGATCGAAGAAACAGGCGACCACGGCGTTATCAATGAAACTTTCAAAACATTTGACAACCTGGGCGTGCTGACCCTCGGTCTGAACAAAAGAGTATTTGGCATCGGTATCTTTAATTCAGGTGATTTCACGAATGGTTTAGGAGGTCAAATCCATATTGACGAAGCGAAAAACACCGGCATTACAAACTTAAGTGGAAGTGGAGCTTTCACCAATATGAGCGAAATCATCATTGGTGCCAACAAGAGCCCGTTGTCTGAAGGTATTTCCAACCAGGGAACCTTCAACAACCTGACCGGCGGAGATATTCAAATTGATGGCACCCTCCAGGAAGCGATCAAGAACAATGCCCCCAGCGGAATATTCTTCAACCAGGCAAAAATCACCATTGGTGCCAACACAGAAATATCAAAAGACGGGCTCGAAAACAATGCTATCTTCACCAACAGTCCCGGCGGCGAAATCAAGATTGAAGAAGTAGATAACCATGGAATTATCAACCTGTCCAGAGGCACCTTTACCAATGCAGCACTCATCACCATCGGCGCTGACAAAAAGGTAAACTCCGATGGTATCTTTAACGAAAATGATTTTATCAATGAGGTGGGCGGTGACATCCAGGTGGATGAAGTAGGCAGCGAAGCCATTAAGAACGCGGTCGGCAGTTTTTCCAACTCAGGCAAAATCACGATCGGTGGCCAGAAGAAGACCGGTTTCACAGGCCTGGCCAACGAGGCGGATTTCGACAACCACTTCGGAGGTCAAATCTGGATAGAAGAAACCAGTAGCAACGGGATATTCAACAGCGCAGGCATTATGTCGAACAACGGGCAGATCTTTGTCGGAATCAATAAAACAACCGGTTCCTCAGGTCTGAAAAACAATGGTGTTTTTGAAAATTCCACCACGGGAGAGATCACGATTGAAGAAACGCTCATAGACGGCATCAACAATTCGTTCACCGGCGATTTCCTCAACCTGAATAAAATAACCATCGGCGCCAATAAAAAACCAAATGGAGACGGCATTGACAATTCAGCCCCTTTTACCAACGCCCCGTGCGCGGAGATTTTCTTGTTCGACAACCTGGTCAATGGTTCTTCAGCGTTTACCAATGATGGAAGCTTGTACCTCGACAGTGCCGTCCCACACGTGCCCGGCAACTTTATCAATAATGGAATAATCGAGGATGCCCAGGACAACTTTCCCCTCGGAGGCAGTTTAGTCAACAATGAGATCATCATCGCCCCAGGCACATTCGCCACCGGGATAGCCTACAGCCCGGCTTTCGAATACACCAACCCACTGACATTCAGCATCTTGGGCATTTTTACCGATGCGGCCGCTACGCTTTCCGCAGGTAACTTTGACGCAAATACCAACACCTTTACCCCTAACCCACCCTTGCCAATGGGACTACATATTTTATTTGTAAAAATAGAAGACCCTACGGGCGGCTGCACCAGTATCGTAGAATGGCACCTCACCATCATCGACCCGTGTGACCTGCCGATGGCAGTTTGCCAGGATTTTGATGCAGTTCTGGACGCAGACGGCGATGTGACCATTTCCCCGTCCGATGTCGATGGGGGCAGCACGGCGGATTGCGGGCTGCAATCCATGATCATTGATCAGACCCAATTTGATTGTTCGCACCTCGGCACCCCTCAAATGGTCCAATTGACCATAACCGACGTGAACAATGATAGCGATGTTTGCACAGCAACCGTCAATGTCCTCGATGAAACACCTCCGGTGGCCACCTGCATGGACATCACCATTACCCTGAACAGCAACGGCGACTATTTGCTGAGCCCTTCGGAAATATTTCTCAGCGGCACCGACAATTGCAGCAACGTGACTCCACTCTCCGTCACTCCTGGCATTTTCACCTGTGAAGACGATGAACAAACACAAAGTGCCGTGCTTACCGTGACCGATGATAACAACAACACCGCTACTTGCCAGGCGAATGTAAGCGTCCTTCCTTTTCTGGAATTGATAGATTGCATCACAATGGATGAGTCTTGTATCGGAGCAGGTGATGGAAGCCTGACGATTGTTGCAACGGCACCGAGTGGCCAGATTGGCTACTCCGTAGACGGAGGTGTTAACTTCCAGTTTGGCAACGTTTTTACCGACCTTACTCCCGGAGAGTATGAAATTGTGGTGAAAGTTTTTGGCATCCCAGAGGTTTGTGAAAAAACAGATTCCAAATTGATCAATGAAGGGAACTCACCCAGCCAATGGTACAAAGATTTAGACGGCGACGGATACACGGACGGCAACACCCTGACTTCTTGTGACCAACCGGCAGGTTACATTGCCGCTCCTCATACCGGCATAGATTGTAATGATAATTTGGCCACGTGCTTTCCCGGTGCACCGGAAATATGTGATGGACTGGACAATGACTGTGATGGCAATATCCCAGCTGATGAACTGGATGCCGACGGTGATGGCTTCCGTATTTGCGAAGGTGACTGTGATGACAATAATGCTTCGGTTCATCCGCAAGCCGTGGAAATCTGTGACGGCCTTGATAATGACTGCAACGGACAGGTGGATGAAAACCTTGCTGGAGAAACATTTGTCGGAAACGTGTTTTTCGCCACCCAATCTCAAGTCGATGCATGGCCCGCCTGCTACAGTACGGTGCAGGGAAATATAACCATCATGGGTACAGACATAGATGACCTGACCCCATTGCACCAACTGGAAGTCGTGACCGGCAACCTGACCATTATCTCAAATGCTATCTTGTCGTCACTGGACGGCCTCAATAGCTTGACAGATGTGAACGGCCATTTTTACCTCTACTATAATTTCCTCCTTGCTGATTGCTGCGCCATTGATGATTTGCTGGAAAGCGGCGGCATCGGCGGAATAACGATGATCTTTTTTAATGCCGTTGGGTCACATTGCAACAGTGTAGCGGCCATCACCGCTGCCTGCCCGCTTGCCGGTCAAAACCGAATGGCCACCCCTTCTGCTTCGGCCAGCCCTGGTTCTTGGCAATCCACCACTAAAATGAACCTCTTTCCCAATCCGGCTGCTACACTGGTAAATGTCACTTTTGATTACCGGGAAAGCCAGGAAGCCGACCTGTACATTAAAGATTTGCTCGGCCGTACAGTGTATCAGCAGCATTTGACAAAAGACCAGCACAGGATGGAAATTGATTTGGGAAATGGACAGATAAAAAGCGGTATCTATCAAGTCGTCATGGTTCAACAAGATGAAATACTCACACAGCAATTAATTATTCAAAAATAAAATTTAATCAATAACCAAACGGGGCAGGCAACTGCTTTGCCTGCCCCACATTTTTAAACCAAATTAAGAGCAAGTTGAATTATCATTCGTAATGCCCAAAAGACCACTTTTGCCAAGCAAGAATTAATTGAACCCTGCTCCAAAACAACCAATGAAAAAGTTTATTTTATTAACCTCGTTTTTATGCTCCAGCGTTTTAACCTTCGCCCAGCTCGTCACCTGGAACGGTGGCAGAGGAGACTGGGACGTGGCCAGCAACTGGTCCTCCGGTAGTGTGCCCACCCTCACCAATGATGTTGAAATTTTGTCTGGCCAGGTACGGATCGACAATGGTGTCAATGCCGAAGCATTGTCCCTGTTCATTGACTACAACAGCTCCATGTTGGTCGAAACCACCGGAACCCTGCTCATCAGTGGAGCCACCGGGAACAGCGGCCTTGAGAATGACGGCGTTATGAATGTGCGCGGGGAGCTGAACATCGAAAATGTGCTGGCCGGAGTCGGCATCTGGCTGGATGGCACCCTGACCGTCGAGAGCGGCGGTACCACCAAAGTACATAATACCAGCTCGGAAGGCATCCGTATTACCGGCACGGGTACACTCGTCAACAAAGGCAACCTGGTAGTTGACCTTTCAGGCAGCGATGGCATCTTTAGCAGCAACGATTTGCTCAATGATGTCAATGGCAACATGACCATCACCAACTGCACATCCGAAGCAATCGGCATGAACACTACGTTTGCACGCTTTCACAACGGCGGCTCGTTCCACACGGAAAATGTAACCAATGGAATATACGTAAGCAGCGGTACTGTCGACAACCTGGAAACCGGAACCATCGACATTGACAACCCGACTTCAAACGGAATTCTGATCACCTCGGGACAAATGATCAACCGTGGCGTGATCGATGTTGATGCAAGCCCCAGCCACTCTGGCATCGATCTCAGAGATGGTTTTCTGAATGAATCGACCGGGCAGGTATTCATCGATAACGGATCGTTCGGTTTTGATGCCAATGGGACTGCCGTCACACTGAACCGCGGACTTATCCACGCCGGCCCAAACAATATCAATGGCGGACTGACCAATAGCGGCATACTGACCAATGAAGTTTGCGGAAACATCATTTTGGACAGCCGGCTGCATAATAACGCAGGCGGCACTTTCAACAACGATGGCTGGGTGGAAAACAACCATACGGGCACACATCGGCTGATCGGTACGTTGATCAATAACGGTGTCATCGAAGACAACCCACTGAACATATCTGGCCTGATAACCCATAATGGCGTACTCGTTGAGCCACTCACAGGGCCGGTACAAGTTGGAGTTGCCACGCCCAACGCCCTCAACCTGGTCAATTGGGGAAATTACGTTTCGCTTGGTTGGTACAGGGAAGCTACACTGATTACCTCAGCTGGTGTGTATGACCCGGTGGCCAATACTTTTGTGGCAGACGCTGCTGTCCAGGGTGTAACAGAATTGTATATCCATTTTCAGGAGTTGACTACATTTTGTGAAATTGTAATGAGGGTTGACATTCCTGGCGGGGTGTTGCCTTACGCTCCTCCTGCCCCAACTTTCAGGCCGACGAATACGAATGGGCACAACACTGCTATTTCAGCTGAACGCTTTTCCGTTTATCCCAACCCTGCTTCCAGCGTTTTTAATATTAAAAATGCCAACGGCAAGGGCGAACACCGCGTAGAGGTTTTCAATGCCGTCGGGAAGGAGGTAATGGAAGTGGACATGGATTTTAGCCAATCTCGTTCGCATGAAATAGATGCTTCCGGTTCGCTCACAAATGGGTTGTACTACCTGGTCATTTCAAAGGCAGGAAAAATGGTACAGACCGAGAAACTGAACGTTATAAAATAAGGAGAATAAGTTTTTGATTTTAATAATATTAGAGGTTTTTAAGCTGGACGGGGTGCCCGTCCGGCTTTTTTATTGAAGTAATATATTCTACTTTAATTTTATATGAACTGGCGGTGCATGTTATTTTTTTATTTTGGGCAACCTTTTTTCATCAAAACAAAACATCATGCATCCTATTGTCAAAAACATTTTGGCCGTGATCGCTGGCCTCGTCGTTGGGTCGGTCGTGAACATAGCACTCGTCAACCTAGGCCCTATGGTAATTCCACCCCCGGAAGGCGCAGATATTACCACCATGGAAGGTCTCAAGGAATCCATGCATTTGTTCAAACCCATGAACTTTGTTTTTCCATTCTTGGGTCATGCTCTGGGTACATTGGCGGGCGCCTTTGTAGCCGCTAAAATCGCCGCCACCCATAAAATGAAATTTGCAATCGGAATCGGAGCTTTTTTCCTGATCGGAGGTATCATGATGGTCAGGTCTATTCCAGGCCCCGCCTGGTTCAATATACTGGACATCGCCGCTGCCTATATCCCGATGGGATGGCTGGGAGGAAAATGGGGGAGCGAGAATGAAAAATGAAAAATGAAAAATGAAGAATGAAGAATGAAGAATTTTTCATTCTTCATTCTTCATTTCCTAAAAGGTTGTTTTTGCCAATAGGTGAGGGAGCGCCAAACCCATTCAAGGGGGCCGAAACGATATTTGTTCAGCCAGGGCCTGGAATATACGATTTGCAATGCCCAGATGGAGAGGAAAATGATGAACTGGCCGGCCCTTTCGATCTGCCCGAACAAGCCGAAGCCGATACCGAAAAAGATAAAGACACAAATAACTGACTGCGCAATGTAGTTGGTCAGGGCCATTTGCCCGACAGCCGCCAAACGGTCTCGTAGCCAGGGCAGCACCTGAGATGTAGCGATCAACATGATGCCGCAGATGTAACCAAAGCTCACGAAAAGACTGCCCCAGTAATTAAATTGCGAACCGAGGTACATCGAATACTCAAAAGTCCATCCCGCATCGAAATTTTTATAGACGCCATAAATAACCAACGGAAACCCAATCAGCCAGCCAACCAACATTCCCTTTTTATAAAACGCTCCAGAACGCTTGGCAGTCAGTACACCCCATTTGTACAGGGCCATCCCGACGAGCATCAGTCCGCCGGCTCGCCAGAGCATCAAAATAAAAAACACAAAGGTTTGCATCACTGTGGCTTCGGAAGAAACACGGCCGATTTGATCAGAAAGACTTCCAGTGAGGGCGGCCACCTCAGCTTGCATGGCCCGCTCGGTCGGAATCCAGATTTGTTTGACTTCTGCCGCTGCTTCAGGAGGCCATTGGCTCAAAGTCATTCCGAAAAAAACATAGATCAAGGTGTGAACAGCCATAAATATGATCCCGACGATCAACAGGGTGGTCGGTTTGGCTTTTCGGAACAAAAAGACAAACAGTGCGCATAGTGCGTATGGCACCAAAATATCTCCGTGCCAGATCAAATGGGCATGGATCAAACCAATGACCAGCAGCCAAAATGTCCGCCGGTAATGCAGCCCGGCAGACTTGCCTGTTCTCTGCTCCGCCTTTTGCGTTACCAATAAGATCCCAGCCCCGTACAAAATGGAGAAAATGGTCATAAATTTTTGATCCCCAAAAATGTGCGTGAACATCCAAACCCACTGGTTAAGCCCTTCGAAATCACCAAAGGCAGTGGGGTTCAGGTAAGCAGCTCCGGGCATCGCAAAACTCTGGATATTGACGATCAGAATGCCCAGCAATGCAAATCCCCTCAAGAAATCAAGTGCCTGAATACGTTCGGCAGAAGTAGTGGGCTGGAGTAAAGGAGTGGCCATCGTTCGATTTTTTTTTTGAAAACCAAAGATGGGCATTTTATCTGATTTCTGGTCGTACACTACGGTAGGAAAGAATCATCGAAATCCTGTTTCGATCAATGTCGGCACCGGGCGTCTTTCTTCTGGAAACCGAAGAAGACTTCGGTTATCCGGGCCTGTCAGCTCTCACTCCTGATATAATCCGCCACGGCCTTTACCCATTTTGGGTTATCGTTCAGGCTTTCGACCAATTGGACGTGCTCGCCACCGAGTTCCTCAAACTCTTCCTGGTATTCCACTGAAATTTCAATGGTCGTTTCCAAACAGTCCGATACGAAGGCAGGGCAAAAAACCAACAGTTTTTTATCTCCTTTTTCCGCCCGCTCTTCAATTATATCGCTGGTGTAAGGCTTCGCCCAAACTTCCTTGCCAAGGCGGGACTGAAAGCAGGTTGTGTATTGGTCCTTGTTCAGGTTCAGTTTTGCAGCCAGGGCTGCGGTGGTGGCATGGCACTGGGCCGAATAGCAAAATTGATTTTTGATGGAAAGTGTCTGACAACAATCGGCCGATTGCAGGCAGTGGTTGCAGGTGTCGGCTTTTTTCAGTTGCCGTTGTGGGAGACCGTGATAGCTGAAAAGGATATGATCATATTTACTTAAATCGTGTTTCTGGCCATTTTCGACAAAAATGTCAATCATCGCCGGAAGGTCATGATAGGAATTGACCATTTTAACGTCCGGAATGACCTGTTTTTTGCGCAAGATCCGCATCACTTCCTCGTGTACCGATCCGGTGGTAGCGCTGGCATATTGTGGAAACAACGGAAAAACCAATAGCTCACTGACCTGCTTGGCCATCAGTTTATCAATCGCCGATTCAATCGAAGGGTTTTGATAACGCATCGCTAATTCTACTTCATACTCCTCTCCCAAAAGCTCTTTCACACCATCTGTCAATCGCTCTCCATAAACTTTCAAGGGCGAACCTTCCGGCAACCACAATTCTTTGTAAAGCTTGGTCGAACTGCCCGTACGGAACGGCAAAATGATGCCCCGCACCAACAAGTTTCTCCCCAACCAAGGATAATCAATGACCCGCCCGTCAAGCAAAAACTGTTTCAGATAACGATAAACAGCGCTCCAGGTCGGCGCATCGGGCGTACCGAGATTTACCAGAAGGACTCCTTTTTTTCCGTGTAATGCCATAGTAACGGTGAACGATGAACGGTAAGCGGCGAACGGTTGGTCATACTGGTACTCACCGTTCACCGCTTATCGTTCACCTCTAATAAACGATAATCTGTTGGGTGTAACTAAATTTCCGCTTCGCCCGGACATTCAGCACATAAACACCTGGTTGCAGGCTACTTACATCGACCGAATTGCCATTCAGCCTTTCTTTCTGTGCCAATTTTCCATCGGCCGAAAAGATACGGACCATTGGTCGTCTCAAATCCGGCATATTGTCCAAAAACAACATGGTATCAGCGGGGTTTGGAAAAATGCGGATGTTGGCAGCCTGTTGTTCCGAAGCATCGGTCAAATCCATACCATTGAAGAGCCAGAGATAGGCCCAGGGAAATTCACGTGCCCAGTACCACTCGCTGTGTTGTCCGTCGGTATGGAATGCTTTATTGAATTCGTCCGCGGCAAAGCCGTTGTTAAACAGAGCAATTTCCATCTGGTTCACATCATCCACGACGGAGCCGTTTCCTTCCGGGATGCCCGCCAACATATAAACCTTCATGGCTTCATTTTTAGGAGTATCCTCGCTGTGGTCAAAAATTTCAGGATTGAACCAAAAAGCAGGCGAAAACACACCTGCCTTACCAAACACATCCTGATGCTCCATCAGTCCAAATTGCGAAATCAGACCTCCGAGCGAGCTGCCAAAGAGGCAGGTATGCTCACGACCGACCAGGGTGCGGTAGTTTTCGTCGATGAACGGTTTAAGCGTTTCAACAATAAAATCGAGGTATGCCGCCCCCTGCCCGCCAGCATCATAATTGTCGTTGTACCAGGGTGAATATTCATCGGCCCGGACCCCTTGCCCATTATCTATCCCCACCACGATGGCACCGTGATCGCCCTGCGAAAACAGCTCATTCAACGACTCGTCCACTTCCCACTCCCCGGTGAAACTGGTCTGCATGTCAAACAGGTTTTGGCCATCGTGCATATACAGTACCGGATAATATTTATCCGAAACATCATAATCAGGAGGCAGGTACATCCAGATGCGCCGATTGCGATTGAGTTGGGGCATGTAAAAATCCTCATCGAGGATAAAAACGTTATCGGCAGCAGTGGAAGAACCCGAACCACCGGTATCTTCCCAACTCAGGATGGTCAGGTCGAGCGAAGTCCCGTTTCCATCATAATCATAAATGCGGTCGGGAAGATATTCTCCATTCGCATTTCCTTCCACGGAGTCCCAGCCACCGCGGGTAAATTTAAATTTAAGCTGCCCGGCAGGAGGATTGATCACGATTTCGTAAGTGCCATCTCCATTGTTGGTCAACTCATAATCAGGGTCGCCCGGGTCCCAGCCCTGAAAACTGCCCGCCACATAAATATCGGCATCCACTGGCGTATTATTGGGGACATCAGTGATATATAAAGTAAGCTGGGCCGGTAGTTGGCCCCAAAACAAAAGGAGTAAAAAAAACAGTCTGAATTTCATGGTTTTGATTTTTGGTGAGGGCGTTGCTCAAGTGCGCGGCAAAGGTATAGTAACCGTCAAGATATATGTAAACGAGCATGCAGAATTAATAGAGCCGAATATCTTCAAATGGATTTTGGGCAAGCCAATTTAGTATAAGGAAATAGGCAAGTAAATGCTTGGACAAAAATAAAGAGCGCTAAAAATGATACTTTTAATTTGGCAAATGTTTGATTTCCAAGTCTTAAAAATCTTTTTCAGGCAAAGGAAAAATATCATTTTTTTGACCACCTGCTTAGCACAATTAAAATAAAGACGGCCGTCATTTTTCCAACAGGTTTTTTAAAAATTGATTTTGAACAGTGAGTACAACATTTACGCCTTCCTTTTTCATCTTTGTTGAAAGATGGTTTTGCTGAAAAAATATTCAACACCAAAGATCCTGACAGAGACCGGACACAAGTGTTTGAAAAATAAAAAGCCATTATTATTTTGTTAAAATCATAAATGATCCTCGGAACATTTTTAATTATGCACTTCAATCGAATAAAAACCGCCGCGAATCTCCTGATCCGCACCACTCTGTTCCATACTGAACTTAAAAAAAAACAACCGATCATGCGCATTATCATTCTCTCTTTTTTTCTCCAATTTGCCTTTATGGTGGCAAACGCTCAATCTCTCCGACCCGCCGAAAAAGATGGCCTTTGGGGGTTCGTTGACAATAGGGGGAAATTTAGAATAAAACCTATTTACGATGAAATTGGCACCTACGACTGGCGAAACCGCCTGTACGCAGTTAGCCAAAACAATAAATGGGGATTTGTCAATATGAAAGGCAAACTAACGATCCCTTTACAATATGACGACATCTGGAAATCCTTTGACGTGAAAGGTGGCATCTGCGCCGTAAAAAAAGATAACAAATGGGGCTTTATTGATAAGCACGGGGCAACCATCATCGATTTTCAATTTGACGAAACGGGAGCGTCGTTCAATTATTCCGATGGACTATGCACCGTAAAAAAAGATGACAAATGGGGGCATATCAATAGAAGCGGAAAAATAATAACTCCAATAGAATACGATTTTGTGACCACTTTTAAACGTGGGCATGCCTGTGGTAAAAAAGGTGAAAATTATGAATCGCTGTTGCCCGAAGGCGGGGTTTCATTTTCGTTGGCCTGTGATACCATGTCGATCATACACTTCGAATATTTTTTAACAGTGATCGATGGCCGGCATGGTGTTCTGGATTCAGCGGGCAAGACTTTCATCGACATTATTTATGATGACCTCAGGCCCGGCTACGAAAAATCATTTATCATAAAAAAAGATGGTGCATGGGGCCTTTTTGAAAATGGTCAGCCTAATTTCGAAAAGCCGGAAGAAATAATTTATTTAGAAGCCGATGTACGCCCATATTTTGCTGGTTGTGACATAGCTGCCATGACAGAAGAAGAGGCCAGGCTATGTTCCGATGAAATGATGTTGGTCTATATTTATCGAAGAATCAGGTACCCGGCCATTGCAAGGGAAAACGGAGTAGAAGGCATTGTTGTGATCCGGTTTGTTGTGGACGAAGAAGGCAATGTTATTTACCCGGAAATTCTTCGGGACATCGGTGCCGGAGCGGGAGAGGAAAGTTTAAGAATTGTAAAAAACATGCCCAAATGGATACCCGGAAAAGTAGACAACAAGCCCGTTAAAACCAGTTTTAATTTGCCCGTTAAATTTAAGTTAGAATAATATGGAAGAAAATTATCTGGAGAGCATCCTCAAACAATTTAAATATTATAAAATGCTCGGCGAGCGCACATTTGAGCAATTAAAAGAACCGGATTTATTTTGGCAATTTAATCCGGAAAGCAACTCGATTGCAGTTATTGTCAATCATTTATCAGGCAATATGAAATCGAGATGGACTGATTTTCTGACGGCTGATGGTGAAAAAAAATGGCGTAACCGCGACCAGGAATTTGAGGACATAATTAAATCAAAAAAAGAATTAACGAACCAATGGGAAGCGGGCTGGCATTGTGTTTTTGCCGCCCTGAACTCCATAAATAAAAATAATTTCAACACCGAAATTTATATCCGCAACCAGGGCCACACCATCGTGGAAGCCATTAACCGGCAACTCGCTCATTATGCCTACCACATCGGTCAAATAACATTTATTGGCCGTATGATAAAAGGCGACGAATGGAAAAGCCTCTCCATACCGAAAGGCCAATCAAAAGAATTTAATGCAAAAAAATTTGCGCAGGAAAAAAAGCGAACCCATTTTACGGATGAATTTTTGAAAAATAAATAAACTACATTCATGCAATACAAGGTTAAAACACCCACTGAATATTTTACCGTTCTTGAAGAAGGTTGGAGAAAAGAAAAATTACTTTTGTTGAGAGCTTTAATAAAAACGAAAGCTCCTCACCTAAAAGAAGACATCGAATATAAAATGCTTTGTTACAAAGATAAAAAAGGGTCCGTCTTTCATTTAAACGCACAAAAAAACTTTGTCGGTTTATACATCGGAAATGTAAAAAAAATAGACGGGGACGGAAGCCTGCTAAAAGGTATCGACTGTGGAAAAGGCTGTATCCGCTTTAAAAAATCAAACATTGTGGCGGACACCCGAATCGACGAATTTATTGAACGTGCAGTAGCACTTCGAAAAGCAGGTAAAGATATTGGCTGTTGATTTAATTTATTCTAATAAAAAAAGACCTCTGCGAACTCTGCGCTTCTCTACATGATTTTTTTTCACGCAAAAAAAATATTATTTCAATTTCAGGTTAAAAACCACTTTTCCATTTTTGTGCAATCCGGTACACTGTTTCTAACATTTTTGGCTCCCATTTTCCAATTTCCCAATCAGAGTTTACCAACGATGAGCTGTGCATTTTTTCATGTACTTCCTGATAATTAGTCGAATTTTCTAAAATCGCCGACAATTCCATTTGTTGTTCAAATAATTGGATATTTTCCAAAGGGCCGCTCAATTCAAAAATATCATTTGGTAAAAAATTATTCATCGTTTTTTTCACTGGATCGAAAGGTGCAATAATTTTTTCCATTTCATAAAAATCGGTACGGAACCGTTCCTGGTTTTCAGCAGTTGTCAGGGCAGTGCCCAATTGTTCCAAAACCACAAATTTTAAATTCGGACAAAGCGGGATGGCTTTTTTCAACAATTCAAAAACTTCGGGTGGCACCTGTTCATCGTGCGTGTCGCGGCGAACAATTGTTCCGGGGGAAATTTGGGACGACTCCCAGCTTCCGCCTGAAATATGAATTTCCCGGACCCTGTCCAGCGGGTACAGTTCAATTATTTCAGAAAAATCGACCGCAAAATTGTGGAGCTGACAATACAGGTTGTGGAGATCCAGAATAATAAACCCATTCACAGGTTCTATTAACCGATGCAAAAATTCTCCATGTCTTTTTACTTCTTCCAGTGAATAAGCCAATGCCAGGTTTTCCAGCCCAACGGGACATTGACAAGCATTAAATATTCTTTTCAACCGATCCTGGCCAATCGCCAATGACGTGTCGTTAAAAGGAATACTGATCGGGGCGCCTTTGTGAAAATCCGCTCCGGTCATAAACCCAAAATGCTCGGTTACATGGTCGAACGAAAAATGCTTCGACATGCGTTCCAGCCTGCGCAACCAATCACTTTGTTCCGGTGACCATTTGCCGGAAAACAAGGAAAAAAAAACACCATGTCCCACCAGCCGGCCCTCCTTTCCGAAGGTCTCCAACAATTCCACAAACCAACCGGGAATGTCCCTGACTTTGAAAAGGGTATCGAAAGACCACTCAATGGCCTGTACTTTTTCTTCCGCAAACAGTGGAATGGACGCCTGCAACAAATGGATGTCCAGGTTGCAGGCAATGGCCGGTAGAATGTTGGTCATGAAACATCAGAAGGTTACCCCATGCCACAGGCAGGGCAGGTATCGGTAAATACTTTATTGCCTTCTTTGCACTCTGCTTCACATTCATCGTCACATTCATGTAGGAGATCTTCGGATTTGACTTCTTCAAACAAGCCGGAACAAGAACTGGCAGTGCTGAGGGTAACACCGATCATCATGGCTTTCAAGAGAGATTTAGTAATTTTCATAATCGAACAATTAATTGATTTGTTTATAGATGAAGTGACAGAAAAATGTCACTGTAGAGAACTCAGAAACAAGGACTTTGCTAAAATAAGCGCCTTTATTGACAGGTCAGCTTGGCCGCAAATCGGGATGAGAGCTTAGCCCCCCGAAGCGACACGGGCACCTGCTGTTCAAATATGGTGCGTCCATCATTGCTACTATCTTAGAAGACGGGTATTTCGAAAAAACAGGTTGGGTTCCGAAGATATTTATGACGAATAAACCATTCAACGATCCAACTATTTAACTGGCTTCAAATTTGCGGCAAAAACCATAAATCAATGACTGCCTTCTGTTGGGGTATTTACAAACAGATAGAAAAAAATCTTAATTAAAAAAGGCTTGATCCTCAAAATGTTTATAAGTTTGTAGCACTTACGAGGAGTCAGGTGTCAGGAATCAGGAGTCAGGTGTCAGACATCGGAAAAAACCTGACACCTGACTCCTCCAAACTCCCATCTGTTGGCACAAGAAAAGAATCCAATCAATTTGCAGGAAGAAATATTTACCATGAAAAAGCGGATTTATTACGCGATTGGCGCCATTGTGCTTTTTTTCGGTGGCGGGGCACTACTCGACTTTGGGATTTCAAAAGAAGATCATCTGGCTTCTTATGTCAACCGGGTAGAACGCAGCCTTCAGAATAAAGAGTTTGAACTTTATGCTTTGTTGTCGGACACCGGTTTCATCAACCGGCAATTGAGGGGCATCGACCTTTTACCTTCCCCGCAGCAGGATGCTGACCTTACCCGCCTGCTTGAATATTCATCGAAAAAGTTTAACCTGACGATGTACAAAGGCGACTCGCTCGTCTTTTGGCTCAACAACGGGGCCTTTATCGATTCCACGACCTTGCGGAAACTGGAAGCCCAGCCGGGTGAAATTTCGATGTTGATGCGGTTGCCAAACGGCTATTTCGAACTTATCAAAAAAGACATGCCCAACGGGGTGACTGCCATCGGATTGCTCCCGATCAAACGGGTATACACCAAGGAAAGTGAATTTCTGGTCAATATTTTCGAGACCGATGACTTTCCCATTCCCCGCGATGTATTTTTAAGTGAAACCCCCACGGTTTTTCCCATTAAAACCATGACGGGAAAGGAATTGGCCTGGATGGATGCCAAAGGCCCGGCCAAGGACAAGAAGCACCTGCAACTGGTATTTTTTATCTACATCCTCGGTTTTATTTCACTCGGGGTGCTGGTCAACGACCTGGCCGTGGCCCTGGTGCGGCGTTTTCAGCCCTGGGTCGGGGCAGCCTTTATGCTGGCGGCGGTGATCGGTATCCGCTGGGTGACGGTGGAACTCGGTTTCACCAAACATTTCCATGAATTCCAAACTTTTTCCGAGGTCTTTACCGAACCCATTCTGGAAGGGGTAAACTCGCTGGGCGAACTGCTCATCAATATCATTCTTTTGGTGTGGATGATGGTATTTTTCAACCGGGAGTTTCTGGTCAAAGAGTTTATCCATCCTTCCAAGGCTATACGGTTCGGACTGACAACGCTCAACTTTTTTGCCATCAACCTGGGAATTCTGATGGTCAGCAGCATTTTCAAAAGCATTGTATTGGACTCTTCCATAGTTTTCGATTTTGAAAATGTATTCAACCTCAACTCACAAAGTGTACTCGCCATGATTGGGGTGGTATTGCTGCTGCTGGCCCTGTTCCTCTTCAGTCACCGCATGATGACGGCCATCCACAAAATCGGGATGGACAAAAACTGGCGGTTGGCAGGCATGGCGGTAGCTTTATTGCTGACCATTCCGGTCGTACAATTGGGAGACCTGCATTTATCGCTCACCCATTTTATGGCAGCGGCGGTTTTGTACCTCGTCGTGTTTGAGTTTTTTATCGAAATTCCCAACATGACACTTGGCTGGCTGGTAGGATGGCTGATGCTTTACTCCGGCCTCACCTCTATGTTGTTGTACAAATACAACGGCGACAAGGATTTTAACCGGCGGGAGGAATACGCAGAGGCACTGAGCGATTACCGCGATGAATTCGCAGTGGACGTCCTTAATGAAGTGGTTCCTTCTTTTACCAGTGAAAAGGCGATCATCGAATGGGAAGAACTCGTCAGAGAGTTCCCCCCCGATGCCATTCCTCTGGAATTTGCCAAAGATATTCTGGAGGGTCGTTTGGATGATAACAAATACATCCTGCACAATTACAACTTTGAACTGTTCGCTTTTAACCTCGCAGATGGCAGCCCGATCCTTGCCGAACAGACAGCGACGATGGGCAAACTGGAATCGCAATTTCAACGGGGCATGCCGACCAAGCAGGCAGCATTGCGTTTTCTCTCGGAAGAGACCAGAGATCCCGGCTACCTCATCCGGCTGAACATTCCTACCGAAAAACCAACCGTTGCCTTTGCCAAGTTCAAACGTTCCTTTTCCACCCCATCGAAAGTGTACACCGAGCTGCTTTTGGTAACCAAGTACAAACGGCTCGATGAACTGGATGACTACGACTACGGTATATATCAGGACGGCAAACTGGTAGAAGAACGCAATAAACTTTATGGCAAACAGCTTACCGACGAAGTCCCTCCGGTGGGTGAGACCAGTGTAGTCAAACATACCAGCCGACGCTCGGAACTGCTCTACCATGCGCCGGCCGACATCGTTATTAAAATTGGAAAAGATACCGGCGGATACATCAAACCACTTTCGCTGTTTTCTTATGTGTTCACCTTGTTGGCCTTTGCAGTGCTCATCTTTGGGCTGATCAATTATTTGACCAATGCCCTGCCCGGACCGCTCAATTTTTTACGCACTACCAAACCCTCGTTGCGCAACCAGTTCCAGTTTTGGATCATCGGCATGATCCTGTTTTCGTTCCTCGGTATTGGTTTTGTGACCGTTTGGTATTTCCAGCAATCTTCCAATGATTACCATAAAGGCCGCCTCGACCGCAAAGTGACTTCAGCCCTGGCCAACGTGAACTATGAAATCGAAGCATGGCAACGGGAACACCAGGAAAAACGGGAAGTCAGAGAACGGGTAGCACACCGCCTCGAAACGGAACTGGGCATTGATAAAATTCCTGAACTCGCCACTTGGGAAGATGAAAGTGAAAAATCCGGGATTACCGCCGATGAACTATCCTCGCTCATCCCGCTCATCTCGGAAGTACACCGGCTCGACGTTAACATTTACAGCCTCAACGGTGACCTCATCACCTCTTCGGAAAAAGATATTTTCAAACGAGGGCTCGTCGCTCCCAAAATGGGCGCCTTTGCCTTTCAGGAACTGACCAAACTGGGCTACGTCCGCAGCGATCAAAACGAAAGCATCGGCGACCTGGAGTACACGGCTGCCTATTTGCCACTGAAAAACATCGTCGGTGAAAATTTTGCCATCATGGGCATCCCGTACTACGCCCGACAGCGGGAGTTGCGCAGTGACGTGACTGACTTCATGAGTACCTTGCTCAATGTGTATGTCTTCCTGCTGCTCATTGCCGGAGGGCTCGCCATCGTCATTGCCAATTCGATCACCAAGCCATTGTCCGAACTGAGAGAAAACCTGGGAGGCCTCACCCTCGGTAGCAACCAGCGTCTCCCCTACTCCCGAAAGGACGAAATCGGCGATCTGGTAAACGCCTACAATGATGCCGCCCAAAAAATCGAGGAAAGTTCCAAACTGCTCGCCCAACAGGAACGGGACGACGCCTGGCGGGAAATGGCCAAACAGGTGGCGCACGAAATCAAGAATCCGCTGACCCCCATGAAGCTGAGTATTCAATACCTGCTCCATGCTTATCAGTCGAACCCCAACGATGCAGAGCCGCTTTTGAAAAGGGTTACGAAGACCCTCATCGAACAGATTGATTCACTGGCCAACATCGCAACGGAATTTTCCAATTTCGCCAAAATGCCAAAACCGGAAAACATCGAATTCTCCATCAACGACCTGGTGGCCTCTGTCCATCATTTGTTCGCCAATGAGCGGACGGATATGGACATCACACTGCAGTTGCCGGACAAGGACTTCGAAGTATTCGCCGACCGCAACCACTTGACACGGGTTTTGAATAATTTGTTTAAAAATGCCATCCAGGCCGTCCCCGATGACCGCAAGGGCAACATCGACGTCACCTTGTACCAAGAAGATCACAAAGCCATGATCAAGGTAAAAGACAACGGCACCGGCATTCCACCGGAAATTCAGAAAAAGGTTTTCACCCCTAATTTCTCTACAAAAAACTCTGGCACCGGCCTCGGCCTGGCCATTTGTAAAAGCATCGTGGAGGGCTTCAGTGGCGATATTTACTTCGAAACGGAAGAGAACATCGGAACGACTTTTTACGTTGAACTGCCACTGCTGCGGATGAACGAGTTGGTGGCCTGACTTAGCAAGTCAGCGGGTATCGACAGATTTCTTTGAGGTGATCAAAAACATCCTATTCGCTAAATTTTCAAAATTTAGTAAATCTCTAAGCATACAGTTTTAGATTTAGTAAATCTTGGAGATTTGGCAAATCAGTACTGCTTCAAGACACAAGACTTTTGAGAAGGCCCCTGTAAAAAGGCAAAAAGCACCATATTTGCCGAATGTTAAAAAACTTTAACACCCTGAAATACCTTTTTTAAAATCAAAGACGTTACTATTTCATAAAAACCAACGTATCTATAAATACTTAGGGTCAATTGGCCAAACAACCAACAATTAACAATTAACAACTACCATCCACTGCACATGAAGTATCTTCCAATTTTAAGTTTGCTTTTCTTCTGTTTTTTTGTCATGCAAAATGAGGCAAATGCCCAGTGTATTTCCGGTAACTGCAAAGACGGAACGGGCATTTACATGTACCCATCCGGGGCTAAATACATCGGCCAGTTCAAAGATGGTGAAATCCACGGTGTCGGGACCTGCTACTACAGCGATGGTAGTGTTTACCGGGGTGAATGGGCCCACCGCTATCCGCAGGGGAACGGTATCAAGACATTGCAGGACGGTCGTAGCTGGGAAGGTGAATGGAAAATGGGACTTCCGGTAAATGAAGAAGGGGTCGTAATCGAAGATCTTTTTCCCGATCCGGAACCGGTGATCCAGTCGGGCTGCCTGGAAGGCAACTGTGAAGATGGCAAGGGGCTTTACGCCTACCCCGATGGCAGCAAGTATGAAGGTGAATTTCAAAATTCAAAACCGGATGGCGAGGGAATTCTCACTTATGCAAGTGGTGATTACTACCGGGGATACTTTAGAAATGGCCTCAAAGATGGCAAAGGAACTTTGCATTATGCCGACAATACCCAGAGTACCGGTGAATGGCGCAAAGGAGAGTACATCGGCAATTCACTGATTGAAGATGGAAAGGTCGGATGCACCGAAGGAGATTGCAAAAATGGATACGGAACCTACGTTTATAAAGACGGAGCCGCCAAGTATACCGGTTCTTTCTCCAACAATATGCCCGACGGCAACGGTACCATCTACTATGCCAATGGCGAACGCTACAAAGGTGAATGGGCTCTCGGCAGCTTTAACGGAGAAGGCATTCTTTACCTGCCTGACGGTACGGAAGTGGTTGGCTACTGGAAAGACGGCTCGTACATGGGCCGGGAAGATCCCCGCTTACACGAAGAACCAGAATCTCCTTCCATGACACCGGACGAGTTCATCGCAGTGCGCAAAGCCAATGACATGAAAGTATGGGCAGTGATCGTTGGTATTTCCTCCTACAACCACATGCAGGCACTGAAATACACCGACGACGATGCCTACCGCATGTACGCCTTCCTCAAAAGCCCCGAAGGCGGCGCCCTGGCCGACAACCAGATCAGCATTCTCATTGACGAAGATGCAACCAAAGAAAAAATCATGCGGGCCATGAAGGCCACCTTTGCGAAAGCAGGAGAAAACGACCTCGTCATGATCTACTTCTCCGGCCACGGCCTCCGGGGATCGTTCCTGCCAATTGATTTTGATGGCTATCAAAACAAACTGGAACACGGTGAAATAAACGAAATTTTGGAAAGCAGCCCCGCTAAGTATAAACTGGTCATTGCGGATGCCTGCCACTCCGGCAGCCTCCTGGCCATGAAAAGCGGAGAGACCCGCAACATCCTTGAAGATTATTACAAAACATTGGCGCAGGCCGATGGCGGAACGGCCCTTATCATGTCTTCCAAATCAGATGAAACCTCACTTGAAAGCAGTGGACTACGTCAGGGTGTTTTCAGCCACTTCCTCATCCGTGGCCTGAAAGGCGAAGCAGATATGGACAACAATAAAATAGTGACGGTAAAGGAGCTGTTCAGCTTTGTCGATGAAAATGTACGGGCCTATACCATGAACCGCCAATCCCCTCTCATCAAAGGAGATTATGATGGCAACATGACCGTTAGTGTGGTGAGGTAATTAGTTGTCAATTAAAAAATTGATTACAAACATGAGTCATCGTACATTGCGTGCGATCACCAAAAAGGTGAAAGATACTTAAATTTGAAAAGCTGGAATGCGGAAAAAGGCCGATGAGTCATAAGTCCTTCAAGGCCGTTCGGGATGTAAAGCCCCGCTTTCCGGTAAGAGATCGGAC
>JBCBRY010000124.1:0-27818 GCA_039819485.1 Bacteroidota bacterium
CAAGGCCTTGATCAGCATCTCTGGTCCAAGAGAGCTTCCTCCAATGCCAACCTGAATAAAATATTTCTTTTTTTGAAAATGATTTTAAAAAATGCAGGTATTTTTTTAATAAATTAAAATGATAGATTTCTGGTTCAAGACGATATTTTATTAAATGCTTGAAAGTGACTTCCTCCGGGTTTAAAACAAGGATGGGCAGTTGAATGCCAGCCTTTCGTAATTCTACGCCTTCGTCCGCATAAGCTACGGCCAGGTAATCCACTTGCTGGAATTCCAATAGCTTAGCTACTTCCACACTGCCGCTGCCATAGGCACTGGCCTTTACCATGACCATCATTTTGGTTCCCGGTAATAAATGTTGTTGGTAAACGCGCAAATTATTTAACAGCGATGTTAAATTCACTTCCAGGGCCGTCTGGTGGATTTTTATGGCGAGCTGGTTCGCAATTTTTTCAAAATGAAAAAGACGGGCGCCTTTTAATAAAATGGCTTCTTTGTTGAAGAAATCCGCATTTATTTTTTCTAAAAAAAGATCCGTATTTTTTAAAAATAATTTATTGAAATTTTCTGGCAATAAATCATTTAATGTAGCTACGTCATTGCCGATGCCAATTATTTTGTCAATGTTTTTTTCAATAATTAATTTAGCAATATTGCTATAAAGTTTTTCTTTTGGTTGGCCGGACTGTAAAATGTCGGAAAGAATTAAAGTATGGGTTGATACTGTACTTTGTTGGTTTAAAAAGTCCAGGGCTATTTTTAACGAATTTAAATCGGAATTATAACTGTCATTGATAATGGTGCAGCCATTAATGCCTTCTTTTAATTCGAGTCGCATGGCTACAGGTTCGAGTTTGGCCATGCGTTCTGAAATAATGTCGTCGTTATAGCCGAGGTGATGCATCAGTACATGGCAATGGATGGCATTTTCGATGGAGGCATCGTCGGTAAAATTAACGGTGAACGGCGAGTGGTGAACGGTGAGAGACTTATTAAATGTTGGTATCCCGATTTGTTGGTGTGGGATTTCGCTTCGCTCCAGTTGATAATTGGTGGTTATTTCGGTGCCGGTTTTTGTCTTGTTTGTTTTTTCGACAAAATAACTGGCGGACCTATTTTTTGTTGACCATGAAACCAAGTTGGTGTGTTTTCCGATTTCCGATTTCCAATTTCCAATCTCCCTGTGCACCATCTCATCATCACGCCGGTAGATCAAAGTTTTTACATTTTTAAATAAATGCAGTTTTTCCCTGAGTTTGGTTACTTTATCGGGGAAGCCTTCACTGTGGGCCTCGCCCAGGGTCGTGAAAATACCGATGTCAGGCTTGATGATGGAGGCCAGTTTTTCCATCTCCCTCATTTGTGAAATGCCTGCTTCGAAGATGCCCAGGTCGTGGTGCCCTTTGATCTGGAGTATCGAGATTGGGACACCGATCTGCGAATTATAGCTTTTAGGGTTTCTGACAATGTGGAAATCGTCGTTCAGCAATTGAAAGAGCCATTCTTTTACGATCGTTTTGCCGTTGCTGCCGGTGATGCCAATTATTGGAAACGAGAACTGCGACCGGTGGTAAGCTGCTATTTTTTGAAAGGCGGCCAGCGTGTTTTGCACGAGTATAAAATTGGCGTGCCGAAATGCAGTACTGTTTATTTCTTTAGAAACCAAGAAGTTTCTGATCCCTCCTGTAAAGGCGTTTTTTATAAAATCGTGGCCATCAAAGTGGCGTCCTTCCAGGGCAACGAAAAGGGAACTGGCCGGGAAAGTGATTTGGCGGCTATCAAAAAGAATGTGTTCAATATCTGCCTGTTCTGGCGGGGTGTTTAAAAACGAACCATCCGTGATGGTAGCTATTTGACGAATGCTGTATTGCATTTTTTGTTGCCTGAATGTTCGTTTCCCTGGAAAGATCTGCCCACGTTTTGGCAGATAGCACTTGTGGCGCGAGCATTCCTTTTCAAGAAGGCAAGTAAAGATCAGAGGGCAAAAGTGCGCTTTTTGTAAGGAATTCGTACAAAAAACAATTTCAACCTTGGGCATTGACACAGCATTTGCGAAATGTGTACTTTCGCAGCTTTGTTCACCAAAGGAATCTGCTTTTCCGATTTCGATTTCACAATAAATGATCACTTACATCAAAGGAGCGATAACTTTTAAATCGCCTACCTACATCGTTGTGGAGGCAGGGGGCATTGGCTACCAGGTTCATGTGAGCCTGAATACCTACACAAGGGTTGAGAAGCTGGAACAAGTTAAAATATTGACTTATTTCCACGTAAAAGAAGATTCGCAGACACTTTATGGATTTGCCGACGACGATGAACGCAACCTTTTTGTGCATTTGATCTCTGTTTCAGGTGTGGGACCTTCCACCGCTCAGGTTATCCTTTCCACCCTGATGCCGGACGAACTGCGCATGGCCATCATTGCTGAAAATGAGGCTTCCTTGAAAAAAGTAAAAGGCATTGGCAGCAAGACGGCCAAGCAGATCATTCTTGACCTGAAAAGCAAATTAATGAAATCAGGCGGGGAAATGACCATTCCGTCGGCTCCTGCAAACAATACAATGAGGCAGGAAGCGTTATCAGCCCTGATGTCCTTGCAGGTCAATAAAATTCAGGCGCAAAAGGCCCTGAACAGGGTGCTCAAAGAAGACCCTTCGGTGAGCAGTGTTGAGGACTTGATCCGGATGGCGCTGAAGCAGCTTTCATAATGAAGGATGGAAAATAGCCAGTCCCGAACTCGCTTCGGGAAAGAATTTTCCATTCTTCGCTGGGAGAACTGTTAAATTTTGAGGCTGCTATAAATCTACTGACGGATCGACGTTTTTGAAACATCCTTTTTTAACGGATCTAAAAACAAGATTTGATTACATTTTACGAAAAACAATAAACTTATTAAGGCTTAGTCCAACCATTCTCATTCCCTTTCGTAAAGGATTCATTTCTATGTATGCGTCAGAGCGCATCCGTTTCAGTTCCGTTTTAAAAAGTTAGGTATCAGGCATTGATGTTTGATTGGTTTGAAAAAATTACTCGACTAATACACCTTACAATATCTAATACCAAAATAGAGATTGTTCTGAAATTAAAATCAGGCGAGCGGCACGGCCGCTGGCGGCGGTCATTACCGCTACTGTTTTTAAAAGGAGTAATACCCAATTTAGAAGGTTTTGTCTTACTCTTAATTAATTATGAAGAAGAGAATTTTACTTGCTGGTAGTGTGATGGCGGCTTTGATGGCTTTTTTGACTGTTCAGATGATGGGGAGTTCGAACATGCCAGAGAGCCCTTTTGCCCCGAAATATGTGCTGGCTTCCCATGCGACGACTAACACACCATCCGAAGAAAATCCATTTGAAGGGTTGGCCTCCCCGCCACAGGACACCATTCCACTTGAAGACCGGAAGGACGATTTCCTGAACAACCCTTCTCAGAATCCCTTTGACCTGCAAGACCCCGCAGCAGTGGAACAAACAGTGGAGTATGATCCGGAAACGGGGGAGTATATCATTACCGAAAAAATCGGAAATGATTATTTCCGTCCCCCCAGTTTCATGACTTTTGAAGAATATATGGATCATAAAGGGAAAGAACAAGAGCAGGAATACTTCAGGGCACTGTCAGGATCAAGTTCTGGCCGGGGCACTACCGGACGTCTCGATCCACTGGCAAAAGTCGATATCGGTGACAAGATGATCGAACGGCTTTTCGGTGGCACAGAAGTCGATATCAACCCGCAGGGAAACATTGACCTCACTTTTGGGGTCGAATTCAATAATACCCTCAATCCAACGCTTCCTCAGCGTGCACAACGACAAGGTGGTTTCGATTTTGATATGGCCATTCAAATGAACGTGGATGGGCAGATCGGGGAGAAGCTAAAACTCAATACAAACTATAATACCCAGGCTACTTTCGACTTCGACAATACCATGAAGCTCGATTACAATACCGATCAGTTCGGGGAGGATGACATCATTAAGAAAATTGAGGCAGGTAACGTGAGCCTCCCTTTGCGGGGAACTTTGATTCAGGGCAGCCAGAGTCTTTTTGGTATCAAGACGGAGCTACAATTTGGCCGGCTGTTGCTGAACATAGTTGCCTCACAGCAGAAATCCGAGAGGGAGTCGATCACACTGGAAGGAGGCAGCCAGTTTCAGGAGTTTGAAGTGAAGGCCGATGAATACGACGAGAACCGGCACTTCTTCCTGACCCATTACAACCGTAATAATTTTGAAGAATCGCTGACAGAACTTCCGCTGATCAAGTCCTTGTTCACGATCAAGAACCTTCAGGTTTGGGTAACAGATACCAGGAACTCAACTGAAAATATACGGGACATCGTTGCTATTTCGGATTTAGCGGAACCGACCCGTTTTGGAAATCCCGACCAACCTACCATGAACCCCCCTTTTGCCACCGATATTGAGGGTGAGGCATTGCCCGACAATAGTGCGAATGACCTGTATGAACGGATCTTTTCCGATCCAAAATCAAAAGAGGTCAACCGGGTGGTCAATGTATTAAGAAACGAAGGATTACAACAAGGCCGGGATTTTGAAAAAGTAACTGCCCGTCTGTTGTCTCCTACCGAATATACTTTTCATCCTAACCTCGGTTACGTATCACTCAACGTGAACATTCAGCCGGATCAGGTGGTGGGCGTGGCATTCGAATATTCTTACCGGGACAAGATTTATCAGGTAGGGCAGATAGCGGAAGATCAAATCCGTGCTACAGATTCCGTTACACAGAATGTGTTGTTTGTAAAAATGTTGAAGAGTACCATTCAGCCAGTAGACTTGCCAACGTGGGATTTGATGATGAAGAATATTTACAACGTCGGGGCATATAATGTGTCCAGAGAGGATTTTGAACTGGGGATTTATTACGAAGATCCAGGGGAAGGCATTAAACAGTTTCTTCCGGCCGTCGAAAAAACGATATCTGAAAAACCACTGTTGCGAATTTTCAACTTAGATCAACTCAACGTCCAGAATGATCCGGTCCCCGATGGGGTGTTCGATTTTGTGGAAGGGCTCACGATTAATACCCGCAATGGGCGGATCATGTTTCCTGTACTGGAGCCTTTTGGCAGCTCCTTGGAGAATGAGCTGAATGAAGAGGCGGACAGGCAGAGATTTGTTTACAACGAACTCTATGACCTGACATTATTCAACGCAAGGGAGTTCCAGGAGCTGAATCGTTTTGTGCTCAGAGGTAGTTACAAATCAAGCGTTACCTCTGAAATCACCTTACCTGGTTTCAACATACCAGAAGAATCAATTCAGGTTTTTTCTGGAGGTTCTTTATTGGTGTTGGGCAGGGATTATGTGATAGAAGGGAATCGCGTAAGGATCACGAATGATGCCTATCTAAATTCAGGTGCCCCGATTAAGATTGAATTTGAGGACAACTCCTTGTTTGGTTTTCAGACCAAGACCATGTTAGGGGTTCGAGCCGATTATACTGTGAATAAGAACCTGACACTGGGAGGAACGTACCTGCATCTTTTTGAAAGACCTTTTACTCAAAAAGTGAATATCGGCGATGATCCGATCAACAACCGGATCTATGGCTTCGATATCAATTATAGCAATGACATCCCATGGCTGACCCGCATGGCGGACAAATTACCGTTTTATTCTACCAAGGAAATGTCAACCATCAATTTTACGGCGGAGACGGCCTTGCTACGTCCGGGGCATGCGAGGGCTATTAATGAAAATTCAGCATCTGGGAACGACGATGAAAAAGGTGGGGTCGTTTACATCGATGATTTTGAGGGGGCTGTCACTCCATTGAATTTGACCAACCCTTTTGTAGGTGTAAATGGCTGGATGATGGCAAGTGTACCGCGTGACAACCAGGACGCAGTCAACCCACAATATCCAGAAGCTTTTTTAAATGATACGACTTTGTCAGGTGTCAACCGGGCACACTTGAGTTGGTACAGCATCGATCAAGGCATCAACGGGGGAGATCCTAACCCTTATGCAGTCGTGATCCCGCAACAGGAGATTTTTCCCAACCTGACCAATACCAATAATTTCGGAGCCAACCTGGTCCGATCTCTTGATATGGCTTATGACCCTACCCGGCGAGGGCCCTACAACTTTGATATGCCCAACGGTACGCCTTATTCAGCGGGGCTCACCAACGAGGCAAAACTGGAGAGACCCGAAACACGCTGGGGTGGGATTATGCGCCAGATGACGACGAATGACTTTCAGTCCTCCAATATTGAGTTTTTGGAATTTTGGTTGATGAGCCCTTATTTGGACACTACTGGAATGGAAGGAGGAAACCCCGACGCAGTAAATGGAGAAATGGACGGCGAACTGGTCATCAACTTTGGGAACATTTCTGAGGACATCATGCCCGATTCCCGTAAGTTTTTTGAAAATGGTTTGCCCGGGCCAAACACCCAGGGCCTGCGGGTAACTGAAACTGGATGGGGGCGCATTCCACTAACTCCACAGATCACCAATAACTTTGATACCGATCCGGCAAACCGGGCAGCACAGGATGTCGGCTTAGATGGTTTTAACGATTCCTTGGAGCGTATCAAATACGACTACTTCCTTGACGCAGTGAGTCAAAGCGTAAGTTCTGCTGCTTTTCAGGCTATTCGAGAAGACCCCTCCAATGACAACTTCCGCCACTTCCGTGGTTTTCCAGACGGTACGCCCTATCCAGACGGTACCCCTGTTTCTGCCAGGTACGACCGCTATTTCGGACTTGAAGGAAATACACCGATCAATCAAGGAGAAACATTGACTCGCTCAGCTACGACCGTACCCGATGGTGAGGATTTGGATGGTGACCGTACCGTCAATGAAACAGAAAGTTATTTTGAATACCGGGTGCCCATCGTTTATGATCAGTCAGAAGAGGGCGGCCGTGGTATGAACATCCGTGAAAACCCGTTTATCACGGAATCTCGTGTCGGTGCCGGTGGCAGGGTCTACTACCGTTTTCGGGTGCCTTTGAATCTGCCTGATTCCGATCCGTTTTTCAGAAGAGTCGGAGGCATTCGGGATTTTCGCTCCATTCGGTTCATGCGGATGTATTTGAGGGGTTTTCAAAAGCCTATCAATATGCGTTTTGCAACACTGGAATTAGTCAGGAGCCAATGGCGCCGCTATTCCCGGACGCTGACGGACGAAGCATGCCCAAGCTTTGATTTGGAAGAAGTAGAAGAAACGACTTTTGATATCAATGCCGTCAATATTGAAGAAAACGTTAACAGAGATCCATTTGATTATACACTACCTCCGGGGATCAGCCGGGAGCAGGCATTGGGCGTCAACCTGAATGCACTGCAAAATGAGCAATCCCTTTCAGTCCGTATTTGTGAGTTGGGGGATGGAGATGCAAGGGGGATTTTTAAAAATACCCAGCTGGATTTGCGGGTGTTGAGAAAATTGAAAATGTTTCTCCATGCAGAAGAAGCTAAGAATTGTAGTATCGCTACCGAAGACTTACAAGACGGAGACCTGAATATCTTTATCCGTTTGGGAAGCGATATCAACAGCAATTATTATGAATATGAAATGCCCATCAAGGTTTCCAGGAATGAAGAGAATATCCCCTCCAACGACAGGGCTTATCCAAGGATCGTATGGCCTGAAGAAAACGACATCTCCATTGACTTTGATTTGCTGAAAGACGTCAAGTCCGAGCGGAACAGGGCGGAAGTCAGTCTGGGCAGAGTATTTAGAGCTGAAACCACCACAGATCCGGACCGTCCGGATGCCATCATGCGCATTAAGGGGAATCCGAACTTAGGCCTCGTAAAAACAGTTATGATCGGGGTACGCAACCCACTCGCAGAGGACGGTAACTGTGATCCCAATGATAAAAAAAGTATTGAGATCTGGGTGAACGAGCTACGTGCCTTTGGCCTTGATGAAAGAGGAGGGGTTGCAGGTTTGGCTCGTTTAGATTTGCAAATTGCCGATTTAGGTACATTGAGCCTGTCCGGCCAGGCCAGCAGTATTGGTTTTGGTGGGCTGGACCAGCAATTGGCAGAGCGCCAGCGGGAGCGTAAAGCGGCCTACGATATTGCCGGAAACTTTGAGCTGTCGAAATTTTTACCGGAGAAGGCCGGCCTCTCCGTCCCTTTTTACTTCCAATATTCCCAGGAAGTCAGCACTCCCCAGTTCGATCCTTATGACCTGGACTTGGAGTTGGATGAAAAATTGGACAATAGTCCCGCAGCTGATCGGGACTCCATCAAGAAAGCTGCTCAGACTGTCAAAACCATAAAAAGCTACAACTTTACGAATGTACGGAAAAACCGGACCCGCAATGACAAACCTCCCATGCCTTGGGATATTTCCAACTTTAGTTTCACCTATGCTTTTGATGAAACGTCAGAACGCGATCCGATCGTGGAAAGCGATGTCACGACCCGACGGCGCGGCGCTATAGATTATAACTATTCGCGCAACGTAACTTACATCGAGCCACTGAAAAATGTGATCAAGAGCAAGCATCTGAAATTCCTGGCCAACATGAACATCAACCCGTTGCCAAATTCATTTGCATTCAGCACTGACCTCGACCGGCGGTTCAATCAAACCAAATATCGGTTTGCAGGGAACGAGTTCCGGTTCAATACCTATTTTAACAAACAGTTTCTTTGGAACCGGACCTATGATGTGCAGTGGGATTTAACCCGAAACCTGAAGATTCAATTTAATGCCGACAATAATGCCATTATTGATGAACCCGATGAGATCAACATGCACATCCGCAACAATGACCTTAGTCCGGGGGATGTCGGTTACATTGATGACATAGACCGGTACCGCAGGGATTCTATCTGGTCTGGAATAAGGAACTTTGGGCGGAACAAGCGTTACCAGCATGGCCTGAACGTAACCTACAAAGTGCCACTGAATGATTTTCCATTTTTAGACTGGATTGGCGTCAAGGCCAGTTATCAATCTACCTACAATTGGGATGCAGCCAGTTTGACTCCCTCTGCACAGTCGCAAGGGAATATCATTTCCAACACACAGACCCGGCAAATAAACGGAGATATTGACTTTGAAAAATTATACAATTATGTACCCTATTTGAAAAAAGTCAATGGCCGCCCGCGCCGGGGCAGGGGAGGAAATTCCCGCACCGGAGGTAGGAACCCTATTTCAAAAAATGATAAATCCAAAAATGATAAAAAGAAAAAAGACAAGAAAGATAAAAAGGATGACAAGAAGAAGAAAAACCGTCAGCCCTCACAAATAGAACGGGCAATCATCCGCCCATTGTTATTGGTGCGCAAGGCCCGGATCAATTATCAGGAAGATTTTGGTACCACAGTCCCTGGGTTCTTGCCGACGACTGAGCTGTTTGGCATGCAGGACTTTTCAGCACCCGGATGGGATTTTGTGGCAGGGCTGCAACCGAACATCAACCAAAGTGATTACGGAACCGATAAAGACTGGCTGCTCAATAATTATCAGTGGATTTCAGGTGATCCGCTTTTGAACCGCCTGGTTCGTCAGTTTAAGTCGCAGAGAATCGATGGTAAACTAACCGTCGAACCTTTCAAGGATTTCAGGATCGATGTAGAAGCGAGCAGAACGATTCAGGACAACCATGAGGAAGACTTCCGCCGTTTCACTGATCCGGTCGATCCAAACAATTTTGAAAATAAAACACGTGCGGATTTCTCGCATCAAAACATTGTAGATTTTGGATCTTTTGAAGTTTCCTACCTGGCTGGTTTGAACACATTGTTCAATAAAGATCTATTCGGTTTGTTTGAAACCTTTAAGGACAACCGATTGATCATTGCCAACCGTTTGGCAGTGGACCCTTCAATTCCACATGGCAATGAAACTTATGCTTCAGAAGGATATCCATTAGGTTATGGCCCTGAACAAGGCGATGTCGTACTCCCTGCTTTTATCGCAGCTTACACAGGAAAAGATGCAGAAACGATTGAGGTAAGCGATGATTACGTGACCAATGTGCTGAAGAAAACATTGCCAAATCCAAACTGGCGACTGACGTACAATGGTTTGTCTAAACTCGCACCTTTTAAAGAATATTTCCAAAGCATCTCATTTAGCCATGGATATCGGTCAACGATGGGGGTCAGCTCCTATCGAACCCATAGTTTGTATGATGCCGATAACCCACTGACATTGGACGATGAGCGGCCGGATGGCAAACTGGACTACTTTGTCCGGTTCAGGGTGCCGGACATTGCTATTCAGGAGCAATTTGCTCCGTTGATAGGGTTTGATGCCAGGCTGAAAAATGATATGTCTTTCAAAGCAGAATATGCCAAAAGCCGAAACCTGACCTTAGACCTCGGTGAAGGCAACATCAATGAAACTTTGGCAGAAAGTATTACTCTTGGTTTTGGGTATAAATTACAGGATGTAGAGTTTGCCTTTTTGAAATCAAACAAAAAGAAAAAAAGCAGCAGGTTCAAAAAGGATGATAAAAAACCTGGGAACCAGCAAGGTGGGCGTGCAGGAAGACGTAGTTCCAACGAACCCGGCAGTATGGAAATCCTTTTCGATTTCTCTATACGGGATGATGAAACCAACCAGTACTCCATCGTAGAAGAAAGTCGCTTCCCTACGAGAGGAAACCGGGCAGTGTCGATCGTACCGCAGGTGAAATATCAGGTGAACAAGCAGATCCTACTGACCTTCTTCTTTGATTATCGGCACCAGGAACCAAAGACTACCCAGGGGTATCCGACCACCAATATCAGGAGTGGGGTTACTGTCCGTTTCTCACTCGAGTAAATATTACATAGCTTATCGAAATAAAAGCCCCGGTATACATGATTTTACCGGGGCTTTTTTAGTACATGGATGCTACATTTGTGCTTGTTAAACCCTTTCCTTCCCAAAGGGGCAGACCATACAAAAAATACTATTCAATGATCTCAGTAGAACAAGCCACCCAAATCATTCTTTCCCACACCATTGGCCTGGGCGAAGAGATAATCTCGATGCCTGAATCCACCGGCCGAATTTTGCAGGAAGACTTAATCGCTGACCGGGACTTTCCTCCTTTTCACCGTGTGAGCATGGATGGCATTGCTTTTCAATTTGACCATTTTGCGGCAGGTAATCGTTCATTTAAAATAGAAGGGCTGCAGGCAGCAGGAGTTCCGCAAATGACATTGGATAATCCGATCAACTGCCTGGAAGTGATGACCGGCGCCGTATTGCCAAATGGAGCAGATACAGTAGTGCGGTACGAGGACGTATTGATTGAAAACGGCATGGCAACCATCCAAATTGAACAAGTCAAAGAAGGCCAGAACGTTCATAAGAGAGGAACCGATCGGGCGGCTGGAGAAATAATTGTCAGAAGAGGAAACCTCATTTCTCCTGCTGAAATAGGTGTGGCAGCAACTATAGGCAAACCGCAAGTAAAAGTTCTAAAAATGCCCAAAGTTGCCATCATTTCTACAGGAGATGAACTGGTCGATATAGAGGAGAAGCCTCTGCCCCACCAAATCAGAAAATCGAATGTGCACAACCTTGCTTCTGCCGTTCGCCAATGGGGCGTGCCAGCCAACCTGTTCCATTTGCCTGATGAGAAGCAGGCTATAAAGGAAGTATTGTCTACTGTTTTGGAAAACCATGAAGCACTGATTTTGAGTGGCGGTGTTTCTGCCGGTAAACTTGATTTTATACCCGTTGTACTGGAAGAGTTAAAAGTGGAAAAACTGTTCCACAAAGTAGCACAACGACCGGGCAAACCTTTTTGGTTTGGCAAATCGGAAGCAGCAGTTGTCTTTGCTTTTCCGGGCAATCCCGTCTCTTCTTTTATGTGCCTCAACCGGTATTTTCGACCCTGGCTCCGTGCCAGTCTTGGGCTTGCTCCTTTTGAAAAAAAATACGCATTGCTTGGGAAGGATTTTAATTTCAAGCCGGCCTTGACCTATTTTTTGCAAGTGCGGATCGAATTTGCTGACGATGGAAGGTTGAGGGCCATGCCTATCGAAGGAAAGGGGTCTGGCGACCTCGCCAACCTGGTGGATGCGGATGCGTTTATGGAACTGCCAAACGGCAGGGATCAGTTTTCAGAAGGGGAAGTCTTTCCGTTTATTTTATATCGATAGTAAATGAATTTTTTAGTGGGGCCCCTTAAGTAATCGGTGGGTCTGCACTGGGCTTATCAACTTCGTTGCCCTCGTTTTCTTCGGCTTCCAATACATCTGAAACTTTTTCCTCGTCGTTACTATTTTCTGCTTGCGCAGTATTTTCTTCTTTTTCTTCCTCCTTGTTTTCCATTTCATCACCGGCAAAGAAATCACGGTGAAAAAGCAGTAAACTGATTACTCCGACTGTGATGGAGGCATCGGCCACATTAAATACAGGGCGGAAAAAAAGGAAATCTTCGCCTCCCCAAAAGGGAAACCATTCAGGAAAAGTACCAGAGAACATAGGAAAGTAGAACATATCAACCACCTTTCCATGCAAAAAGCCGGCATAGCCGCCGTCGGGAGGGAAGAGGGTAGCCACTTCTCGGGAATGGAAAGGGGAGTCGGAGAAGATTACCCCGTAAAAAGCACTGTCGATTATATTGCCGAGGGCTCCGGCCAGGATCAAGGCAAAGCAGGCTACCAGGCCGAAAGAGGCTTTGGCCTGAATGAGGAGTTTCAAATAATAAAAAAGAAATCCGACAGCAGCGATCCGAAACAAGCTTAACGCCAGTTTTCCATAATCACCGGGCAGTTCGATGCCGAATGCCATTCCTTCGTTTTCCACGAAGTGGATTCGCCCCCAGGAGGCTGTCCACCAGTCCCAGTCCTGAAAGGAGTCTTCGTTGATGTGCATATTGGTCTTGATCCAGAATTTAAGGGCCTGGTCGATAATGAGGACTCCGATGATGATAATGGCAACTTTTACTGATTGCTTCAAAATTTTTATGTTTTGCAGCGAATGGGTCGCTATCGCTTAGGGCAGGTCAGGGTTTTGGTTTTCGTGGGAAAAAGGATCAATTTTTTGCTGAAACAAGGAGGGAAATTGAAAGCGTAGCCTAAGCTACGTGACCAATTTTTCAACGAAGTGTCAGTGAAAAAGGGATGACTTTTCGCCGGAAGCTAAAATCCTGACCTGCCCTTAAGTTCAAATTTAAGAGAGACAAAGTTCAAAATTGTTTCAACATTTCAAAAACAAAAAAGTGATTGTATGCATACAATCACTTTTTTAAAAATAATCCCCCGAATTTTTGGGAGACGAATGCTGTACTTTTTTCCCTCTGAACCTGAAAACGACCGATGCTCCTGAGATCATTTGCAGTGCGCAAAATTTGAATGAAAGAGCTTAAATGGTCAGTTCGTCAGTGTTTGTATCGAGGGTTTGGTGTCGATCAGCATTCCGTAGTATCAGTAAGTCAGTTTGTCAAAAAATAAAGTATCAGTAAACAAGTTTTTTTTCGTTCAAGGGTAAGTGTTTCACGGAAGGATGGGCAAATATAATTTTTATCATTAATAATCAAAAGTTCAATATCAAAACTTTATCAATTTGATTTATGTAAATACAATTTTTTTTTAATTTCAATTGGCCCAAGCTGTTGACAGAGAATAGATGGTGCATGCCAGAAGGGCATAAGTGCTCAAGAGCCTAAAAAAAATAGGCAATACCGATAGAAAAGGCCTTGCTGCTTCCTGCCTTTTATCCGCTACCGGGTTGTTCGCAAATCGAGTCAATTAAACAAAAATTAGTTCCGTCAAATTACCGGTTCAGGCTCCTTTCTTCATCCATTTTTGCATAGACCCAAATTAACATATCTCGCGCTGTTTCATTGTTAGGTTCTTCTGCCAGGATGGAGTAGATATCGGAAATAGCGGTTGTGAAATTAGTCAAATTAGCTGCTGCTTCACTTTTTAGGATGCGGCAGTCCAAACAGGTATGGTCGAGGTGGAGGGCGATGTCAAAACTTTCAATCGCGCTTTCGAATTTGCCAAGTCCCATTTCTATTTCACCCAACACATAATAGGCCATTGGTGCGTTGGCATCCAGCTGGATTGCTTTCCTGATATCCGCCAAAGCTGCCTGAAACTGCCCGCTGGAGAGCGAGCATTTGGCCCGAGCTATTAAAGTTGACAAAGTGGGCTGAATCGCAATCGCCAATACGAAATCCGCCGCTGCCTTTTCCTGGTGCCCCAGCTGATACTGGCAGATGGCCCGGTTGGTCAGTGCCTGGACATTGGCAGGGTCATTTTCAAGCATACGGTTCAAAAATCGAATGGCGTAAGCAGGCTGTTCCAGGTCGATCAAAGCAGCGCTTTTGGCGAGGCAGGCGCGCGGGTGTCCCGGATCTTCATGAAGTATATCGTCCAGGTCGGGCAGGGCAAACTTCGGCCTGTTGTCAGCGATGAAGCAGATTGCCCTGGATAGCCTTAATTCCGCCGACGCTCCTTCCTTTTCGATTGCGTAGTTAAATGCTTTGATGGCCCTCGGGTACTCACCCCGTTGATAGAGTGCCATGCCGAGTACCTTGTGTGCTCTTTCATAAAATGGATCGATGGATAAAACTCTTTCGATGAGCCTTTCCGTTTCCAGAAAATCGCCCATTTTATAATAAGTGAGGGCCAGGTTATACCATGCATCTGCCATCTGGGGATCATCATCAACGGCTTTGCGCAACCAATGGGCTGCTTCGGCCCATTCGCTGCTATCATATTGAATCGATCCCGATAGATAAGCAGCGGATGGAGTACACGAATAGTCAGCTGAAATGGCCGACTGGGAATGGCCAGCGGTAATGGAGAATAGCCATAAAAGCATGGCCGCAGGAGCGGTGGATAAGTTTCTCAAAGTCTAATGATTTTGTGTAGTATTTTGATTTTCTCTAATATGACAAGAGCAATTTATTTGCCAAATAGTGTATTATTTAGTTGATTGACAAAAAGATACAGGTGGTAAAATTTGGTATGTGTATATTTTATGGCGTAAAAAATTATGTTTAAACGGATGCTGTATAGCTGAAAACAATTGTTGATTTTTTTAAATATATATTTATCGCAATGTGAAAATTGGTACTCTTATTGTATTTATATATAATAAATAAAAATACTATAATGTTTTCTTCGAGAAAAGTATAACCCAGATAACGACTTACAGTTCTTTGAAAATACCGAACTAAAAACTACACACCTAAAATTTTCATTTTTAAAAATCCCTGGACATGAAGAGACTACACCTGCTATTCAGTGCTATGCTGGCATTTGCAATTTTGAAGGCCGATAACAGCATTAATGAGTACGACAAACAATTTTTTATCGATACCTACGCTTCCCTTGCCATTGACGAGATGGCATTTTCGAGTATCCCGGCGAGCATTACCTTGGCTCAGGCTATTTTGGAATCGGGATGGGGACGAGGCAAAGTGGCTGAGGGGGCTAACAACTACTTCTGTATAAAATGTAACAACGGCTGGGAAGGCAAAACCTTCGACGCAAAAGACGACGATCCTGGGCTTTCCTGCTTTCGCAAATATGAAACTGTTCATGAATCCTTTAGAGACCATTCAATCTTTTTAAGAGATGGGCGGCGGTACCAGCCCCTGTTTGAACTGGAAAAAACGGATTTCAGAGGATGGGCAAAAGGATTAAAAAAATGTGGCTACGCCACGGCGGGCAACTATGCGGATAAATTGATTGAACTGGTAGAAGCCCATGGCCTGTGGATCTATGATTTTGCGATCAGTACACAGCAATTTGCAGTGATCGATACCCCTGAAATACCCAGCGAAACAGACGCAGGGCCAACCCATACGGAAGGTGAAATAATGACCGAATTTCCAGAACCTCAACCGAATCCAAACAAAGTGGCAGACGAACCAATATTGGCATTGCCTCTGTTTCAGTACGACCTCCAAGAGTCGCAAGCAACAGCAGCTACAGATGAGCAGCTTACGACACGACCAACGAAAAAGGAGAATGTTCGAAAAGTAAAAATCCGGCCGATCATTCCGCTCCCTGTGGCTGACTTTGAACGGGCCGATTAGAAAAGAGATTTTCTGAACACCTGTGAAATGAACAATTATCAAGCAAACAACATAAAGAGAAAATACGGATAAAATAATTTTTGATATTTGAATATCAATTCATTATAAATTTGGCAAAAAAAATTTGTCCCCGTTTTGGGTAAAAATAATTAATTTGCACCCGATTTTGAGCCTCGTCGCTTTGCGGCAGGCTCAAGGTCGTTTTTATTCATCCCATGAACATTTGTCCTATGAAGCCGATTAAGAATACCTTTCAATTAAATCTCCATCATTCGAGGTATCCGGGATCTTATAATTTTCCATTCCCTACGCACATTGCCAACACCTGGAATCCCCATTCATTCACAAAAGTGAAGTGTAAAGACTAAGCCCCTTGGGGAACCAAGCAAGAGGCAATCCTACGGACAAACCTTCATGACACCAGGAAAACTACCTTGAATCAAGCACTTGCTTTTTAAGTGTAGTTCTTCCTACAAATTATTAATCCGGTAATTAAAAAATTAAGGTATGACAAACCGATTACGCTTACCTTGGCAATGGCGATTGTTATTGATTGCCTGCCTATTTCCATGGACGTCAAGTCTTAGCGCTCAGTGCGACTGTGTCACTGTCGATAGCAGTCTTTGTGAAGATTTAACTAACCAATGGTCCATGTCTTATAACGGAACAGGGCTGATTTATGTAGGGAATTCTTGTGATGAAATTCTCGAAACAGGTCCCGGTACACAGGCAGGAACCATTACTATCAATGCCCCTTCTGGATCTAATCCTGATTTTGTTATCACAGAAGGTTTTGCATTGGGCGATATGGTAATGGCTGGAGATACAGTGACCTTTAAGTACTATTTGGACGGGGTGGCAATGACTGATACGTTTTGTTTCAGCCTTGTTTATTTAGATACTTTGCCACCAGTATTGAATACAACCATTCCAAATGTTTCGGTGGATTGTGAAATGGCAAACTTTACCCAGTGGTGGGAAGATCAAGTGGATACACTTGCCTTATATGCCAGTGATAATTGTGGCATTGATACGATCTTCCATAGTCAGGCTGATACGCTAGTGGACAACTGCGGTACTTTCGTAGATACTTTTTTTGTAGTGGATGTGCATGGGAATTCCATCTTTACCACCGCGAGCTACACTATTACGGATAGCGATGCTCCCTTCTTTGTTACTTTCCCCGCAGATCAGGCTTTAGAATGTAGCGATGCTGTTCCGACTGTGGCAACAGTGGTGGCCGATGACAACTGCGCTGCTTTGGTAACACCTGTTTATTTAGGAGCTGATACCGTGGACATAGGAACTGGCGATTGTGCCAATTACAAGTACGAAATCAGAAGAACGTGGCGGGTAACCGATGGATGCGGCAATATCACCGACTCTACACAGGTCATCACGGTAGATGATACTATTTTACCAACGTTTGATGCGCCTGCGGACATTACGATCTCTTGCGATATGTCCACGGATACCTCAGCTACCGGTAATATCAGCAATGTATCAGATAACTGCTCGACAAACCTGACGACCACCATGAGCCAGACCATCGTCGGTGGCGCTTGCCCGCAGGAAATGGTCATTACCCGAACTTGGCAGGTAACCGATGCCTGTGGTAACAGTTTGTCCAAACCTCAAACTATAACCGTTGTTGACACGGTCGCGCCTACGGCCGTCTTTCCAGCAGACATTACGGTTGCCTGTTTTGATGATACAGATGATAGTGCCACCGGCATACCCACGATGGTAGATGATGATTGTATGGCTAATCCCACAACCTCCAGGGTCGACGTCATTACAGCGGGCCCCTGTGATCATACTTTTACAGTGGAAAGGGTCTGGTCGGTTAGTGATGCTTGTGGGAATATTTCTTCTCAGGTTCAAATTATTACTGTAAAAGATACCATTGCACCAGTGGTCGGAAGTGTGGCGGTTGATCAAACCATTACCTGCGATGTGGATATTGCGGCTGCTTTTAATAATTGGATCAACATGCACGGTGCGGCTACGGCTACTGATAATTGCGTTGTGCCGGGTGACAGCCTAGAGTGGGATGCTTACATAACTGGAACTTCCACCTTGGCTACGCTGCCACCCCCCGATTGCATGAATCCTACCTCCGGCGTGTTTACGCAAGTAACCGTAGATTTTGTGGTGAGCGATAAATGTGATAACCGTGATACGACTACGGCCACTTTTACGGTGGCTGACAATGATCAGCCAGTCATTATTAATTGTCCGGATGACCTTTCGGTCGATGTGGATGCTGGACAATGTGAAAGCATACAAACGATGCTGTTGCCAGTGGTCATGGAAAACTGCGGCAACACTACCTTGCCCATCAACCTGTCCATTGCACAAACACCCACCATACCGGCAGGAAACGATCCGGTGGAAACGCCCATCAACGACCTCGTGTATAATTTTAACGTAAACGGGCCTCCGTACTCTACCATGGGCGATGCTACCTTGACCATCGAAGTGGAAGAATTAGATGCAGAGGCACCTACTGAATATTTATTGGTTTATGGGGAAGATGGTGACCTATTGGGAACTGTCGCCAATACCCTCGGACAATGCGGGGATACTTTGAGCAGCTTTACCATCGCTGCCAATTTGATAGACGCATGGGCCTTTGATGGAATTTTGACCATAACAGTCAAACCCAATATACCGGCAAGTTTGCCGGGAAGATTCTCTGTGAACCCTATTTGTCCAAACAATTTAGTGACTGCGACCCTGTCGTACGCAGCTAATTTCCCAACTGGACTTAGGTTTGAATACTCCGTGAATAGTGGTACGAGAAATGCCGTGTCTCCGCTGGCTCCTTTCGATGAAGCTTTTGCGCAAGGCACCAATACAGTCGATTATTATTTTATTGATTGTGCGGGCAATGAGGCCAATTGTAACTTCAATGTGACCGTTACGGACAATGAGGTACCTGTAATCACCTGCCCTCCCAACGAAACAATTAATCTGGATGCAGGAGAATGTAGCAAAGAAGTTATCGTCCCTTTGTTTACGAATGTGACAGACAACTGCGGGGTGACGACGCCTAGCGTCGCCACTGAACCTTCCGATTCGTTATCAAGCCTGATTTCATTTTCTTTTAATCCAAACCTGGGAGACTTTGTGGCAGATGATAAAACATTTACATTTAGTGGGCTACAGGGAAATGCAACGCCTGGTGGCGTAAAATTGATCATTGAACTACAGGCTGACGTAGATTCTGTAGGCGAATATTTTAGAATTTTCGCCAATGGCCTAGACCTCGGAACGACTGCCCGAAACCAGCCCAACGTGGTTGCCGGCGATTGTAATTCACCCAGTACCGCCACTTTCACCGTACCGGCCTCCACCTTTAATGATTGGGCGGCCAGCGGAGATATCGTTATAGAAGCCATCTCTTTCATGAGTTTTCCGATCCCTCCTGCTGGCCCGACCTGGGGGATCAACCCTTGCGATACTTCATTGGTGAATGCGGATGGGGATACAGATGGCAGTTATATGACCGCCACTTTCAGTTACGAGAGTGTAATGCCGACCTTCATGGCTTCTGGCGCTACTGAAATTGCCAATACTACCTTGACCCCACCACTTGAGGCGGATACGATCCTTCTGGCTCAGGGGACGACCACCTTTACTTACGGAGTAACGGATCTAGCTGGCAACGATGGTAATTGTACTTTTGAGATAAGTGTAATGGACGTCGAACCACCCGTTGCACTTTGTGGGCCAGCTTTTGTAGACATCAATCCATCTGGTTTTGATGTGGATACGGTTTATGCCAATGAAATAGACCTTGGAAGTTCAGACAACTGTTCTATTGCTTCAATGGTAGTCACTCCTTCCGTTTTTGATTGTGGTGATCAGGGGACGAATTCAGTCACATTGACGGTCATCGATTCTTCAGGCAACTCGTCTGTTTGTTCTACGTTCGTAAATGTCACTACGCAGCAGCCTGCCCCAACGGCAGATAGCAATTGCGGCAGTTCAGAAATGCAGTTGTTTGCCAACCCGCCTGCTTCATCAGCAGGAGGAAATATTATTTACAATTATACCTGGTTAAACCCTGTGGGCATTCCGTTTGCCTTTGTACAAAATCCGATCATACAGGATGCAGATCTTGATGATGTCGGTTTTTATACCGTTGAAATTGAGGGCGTTACAGGTTGTGTTTCTACCTCTTCCGTACAGGTTACCTGTGATATTTTGCCGCTCCAACAACCACTGCTCCAGGCAACCAGCAATAGTATTTGCGCCAGTGAATCCATTGAAATGAGCACTGACGCAGTATGCGGGGCCGGAGTTATGTACAAATGGTATACTGGACCGGTTCCGGGGGTTCTGATGACGACAACGACTACCCCGTCATACACCTTCACCCCACCAGCATCAGGCACTTATAGCTTTTACGTGATCGTTGAGCGAAATGGATGTGATTCGGAATTTTCTGATGAAATAAGTGTCCAGGTAAATGCTGCCCCTACGGCAACTGCTCTGCAAACCAATATTCAGGAGTGTGCAGGTGATCAGGTCATTCTCAGTGCCATCAATGTACCACAGGGAGCTTCTTGTCATTGGACGGGGCCATGTGGGTACGAGTCGTTTATCTGCAATCCACCACCGATTGAAAACGTGACCGGCTGCAATGGAGGCATTTACGAATTGGTAGTCACAAACAATGGCTGTCCGTCCATACCCGATTCGGTATTTGTCAACGTGATTTCGCTTCCGCAAACACCTTCTATTTCAAATACCACATCTGTAAATAACCCGGCCTGTCATGGTGAAACGGTTACTTTGACAGCTACTTCGGCGACTGGTGCTGTCTCTTATGAATGGACCTCGCCGATGTTTACAACGACCATCACCACCGAGAACTTCCTGACCATCCTCAATTCCGACATCAACAAGGACGCTGGGGAATGGTCGGTCAGAATAAATGGCAACTCCTGTGGTTCGCTGCAATCCAATGAAACGACCGTTTACATTGAACCTCTGCCCGAAGCCGTCTCTTCTGCCATCACACCATCGCCGGCCTGTGAAGGAGAGGAAGTGCAACTTTCAGCTTCTTCCGCTACCCCAAACGTGACGTACGAGTGGTTGTATCCCACCAATCAGACGAGTGCCCAGTCCAACCCTATCTTATCCAATGTTTCACCTGATGACGAAGGCATGTACGAGCTGACAGTTACTACTCAATTTGGCTGTACAGCAGTGGAGTCAGTTGAGTTAGAGGTGCTGGACAGGGTTGAAATCACCGCCGTCAGCAGCAATGCGCCAGATTGCGTCTCAGGGCCTGTTAATGTTCAATTAGTGTCTACGCTTTTCCCTGTCGACAACGGCACTTATCAGTACTTATGGACGGGGCCAAACAGCTTTGCATCGACAGACGCTTCGGCCATTATCTCCGGGGCAACGGCTGATGACAGTGGACCTTATATTCTAAGAGTGACCAATGCAGATGGATGTGTTTCTTTGGAAGCTACTTTAAATGTGGAGATTCCTGAAATATTGCCGACTCCATCTATTGCTAACGTGCCGTCACTTTGTGAAAATGAATCCGTGACGCTTTCTGCGACCCCATTTGGTGGCTCTAATGCTTCCTACGTTTGGACTACACCAAATGGTATGGAAACAACGGTCGGGCCAACGCTCACGATTAATGATGTGGAACTGGCCGATGCAGGAGTCTATACAGTCAGCTATTCCGTTGATAATTGTCTTTCTGCTGCTTCGGGAGAAATGAATTTGGAGGTCAATCCTATCCCTCAAATTACGCCGGGTGTCAACTCGCCGGTTTGTGAAGGTGAAACCATCAATTTTACGGTCAACTGCTCGGCGGGAGCCGATTACGAATGGTTTGGCCCTTCTGGTTTTGGTGCTACGGCCTGCAACCCTACCATATTGAGTGCTGACCCAGCCGCTCATGCTGGTACTTACAACATCCGCAAACAAGTTGATGGCTGTTGGTCAGATGTGCAGGCACTCACCGTAGAAATCAAAGATAAACCTGCCACACCAGTTGTCTTTAACAATGGACCATTCTGTGGTGATACGGAAGACGTCATGGTATCGATTACCAATGGTTCCGCAACGACTGGCGCCACTTACCAGTGGTTCGACGCAAATGACCCGATTGGCAACAGCACTCCGACGCTCAATTTTTCTATTCCAGATGCGGATACCTTAAGTGAAGCTACTTACTCGTTCAGGGCCGTAGCTACGTTGGATGGTTGCGAATCAGATTTGTCATCATTCACCGAGGTTGTCATTAACACCATTCCGGCGAATGTGGCAGAGGCAGGCCCGGACATTGATGCCTGCCAGGGCGATGACATCTTTCTTGCCGGGACTCCCCCTTCTGTAGGTACGGGTCTTTGGACCTCCAGCCTGAGCAACCCGCCCGGAGTAACCATCTTCAATCCGGACGAGGCAGATACTGAAGTGGAAGGACTGCTGACAGGCGAAACATATATTTTTGAATGGACACTTTCCAATGGGGCATGTGAAGATTATTCATCCGATGAAACGACGATTTTTGTAAACATGCTCGAAGAGGCAGATGCTGGTGAAGACATTACCGCTTGCCAGACAACAGCGGTCACTTTGGAAGCCAATACCCCTACCTCGAACGTTGGATCATGGTCGCAGCCAATGGCCCAGGAAAGTCTTGGTGTTGTTATCAATACGCCAACAGAGTCGACAACTGTAATCTCCGGAATGGAACCTGGAAACGACTATATTTTCACCTGGACAATTGACGGAGGATGTGGTTCTTCTTCTGATGCCGTGATTGTTACAGTGACCAATGAAAATGCTTTTGCCGGAAGTGATTACGAGGACTGTGGGGAAGGCGAAACGGAATTGAGCGCCATTGATGCACTGAGTGGAAATGGAATGTGGAGCAGCCCTGACCCGGATATCCTTTTTGCCACACCAACCGATCCTATGACGGTGGCTACCAATTTGCAGGAGGGCACCAATATACTTGTTTGGACGATTGACGAAGGGGCTTGCGGCGCATTCTCCACGGATTCAGTATTTGTTGAGTACCAGTTTTTGCCGGAAGGGATCGATGACCAAGCCTTTGTGCCGTTTGCCGGTACGGCGACTATCAATGTAATTGAAAATGACATCATCCCCGGTTTCTTTGCCCTCAACATATTGCAGGCACCCTTGCATGGTGAAGTAGAGCTGGATGGTGACGGCAACCTGACCTATCAGGCCGATGTGAATTTTATCGGTGACGATGTCGTCATCTATGAAATCTGCTCAGAAGGCTGTGAATGCGTAACTGCAACCGTCACCTTGACGGTGGGAGAAAATGCCGAATGTATGGCACCGTCCATCATTACGCCAAATGGCGATGGAATGAACGATGCTTTTGTTATTCCTTGCTTTGGAAAGGAAGATGGTTTCCCTGCCAACGTGGTCAAAATCTATAACCAATGGGGAGACCAGGTTTTCCACGCCGCTCCTTACCAAAACAATTGGCAGGGTACCTTCGATGGAGAAGACCTCCCCGCCGGCACTTATTTCTACGTGATCGACCTGGGCAACGGTGAAAAACCCATGTCTGGCTACTTAATCATTCAACGATAATTATTTATGATTGATGATTCATGATTGATATCAATCATGAATCATCAATCATCATTTATATGATGAAAAATCTAATTACCACTTTTATTTTCGCCGCTTGCTTTTTGCCTTTCATTTGCGAAGCGCAACAGCAGCCGCACAACACCCAGTTTATGTACTATAAATTGGGATACAATCCCGGTTTTGCCGGAAGTCAGGAAGCACCATGTGTGTCGTGTATTGTACGTGAACAGTGGCTGGGGCTGGAAGGGGCTCCTTCCACGCAGGCCATTACCTTCAATATGCCGTTGATGAACCAACGGGTAGGTATTGGCGCCAACCTGATGCGGCACTCCATTGGTATTACAACGATGTACGATGTAGACGTAGCTTATGCTTACCGGCTGCGACTGGGGCAGGGCATGTTGGGCATCGGGGTACAGGGCACTATCCGTTCATTGACCAATGATTTTAACGAAACCATTGCGATACAGTCCAAGCCGGATGACCTGACCATCCCGGGCAACAATGAGAACAAGTTCAGTTTCAATTTTGGGGCAGGTATTTATTATACTTCCAACAAATTTTACCTGGGACTGAGCGCGCCTCGTTTGTTAGAGAACAGTATTGACTTCAATTCCAGCGACAACGTCGTTTCCCGGGAAGTGCAGCATATTTATTTTATGAGTGGTTATACTGCGACCATCAGCGATGACCTTAAGGTACGGCCACAAGTGTTGTTAAAATATGTGGACAATGCTCCGGTCGATGCTGACTTCAACGTCAATTTCCTGATTCAGGATCAATTCATGGCTGGCCTGACCTACCGCCTTGGTGGAAACAAGGTGGAGAACCGAACAGGGGAGTCACTGGATTTGTTATTTGGAGTACAGATTTCAGAAAGTCTTATGTTTGGGTTTTCCTATGATTTTACCCTGTCGGATATTCGTGATTTCAGTTCGGGCAGCATTGAAGCTTCTTTGCATTATTGCTTTGGGGCCGTTTCGCCCAACAGTGAATTTGAAAACCCACGGTTTTTCTAAGACGGTTTGAATCAAAGATGTCATTTTTTTTGAAAAATGACATCTTTCCCATTTCACATAGATCTCATCAACCCGTTAAAGAATGCTAAAATAATTAGCGGAAATGTGACCTATCGGGGTTTTTGACTGTCTATCTTTTGTAAACATTTGCACGGTATCAACAATAAATTCAATTTGCATTTTGTTAAAACATAAAAGATTCAGAGCTCGACCCTTCTGAAACCAACTAATACCAACTTGCCATGAAGTACATCCTATTCCTGTTTTGTGTTTTCACTTTACCTGTTCTTTTGCCTGCACAGCAACAGAGTTCCAAATCAAAGAGTGCCGATAAGCTCTATGAGAAAGGTGGTATCAAACACGAGGTCAGTATGGCCAGTGCATTGGGCATTAATACCATTAAGGATGAATTCTCTCCTTCTTTTTACCAAAACGGGGTTGTATATGTCTCTTATCATAAAAATGGCAAAATAGACCCCCGAACCGGCAAACCGTTTTTCGAACTGTTTTTTGCTGAAACTGATGCCATGGGGCTCCCGCAGAAGGCCCGTGAGTTTTCCCTGCAAATCAACTCGCAAGTGCATGAAGGGCCCGTTTCTTTTAGCCGTGATGGAAATTTGCTCTATTTTACGAGGAACAACCTGGAAGGCGGCATTCCAAAAACCAATACTAAAAAAGATAAAGTAACACTCAAGATATACGAAGCCCGCAGAGGGCAATACGATTGGCAGGAGATCAAATCATTGCCGTTCAACAACAAGGAATACAGCTGTGTTCATCCAAGTCTCTCCTCTGATGGGAGCCGCCTGTTTTTTGCCTCTGATATGCCGGGTGGGTATGGCGGTTACGATTTGTATTATGCCGATCGAAAAACTGATTCCTGGTCCAAACCGGTCAACCTGGGCTCAGGTGTCAATACCACCGGGAATGAACTCTTCCCGTTTATACATGAGAGCGGCCTGCTCTTTTTCTCTTCCAATGGCCACCAGGGAAAAGGAGGCCTGGACCTGTTCATGGTCGATGCCGGGGGAGAATATTTTGGCGAACCGGAAAACCTCGACACACCCTATAATTCCGATCAGGACGATCTGGGCTTCATCCTGAACGAGGACGCTACCAAAGGGTATCTCTCTTCTGCCCGCAGGGGAGGTTACGGTGGAGATGATATTTATATGTTCGAGGCAAACGGCGAACCCATCATTGAAATGAAAGAAGTTGTTTTGAATACGATGGTCGTTGCATATGACGAGCAAACAGGAGAGCGACTTTCCAATGCAGGCGTGCGGATATTGCAGCGTACCGAAAACGGGTTCGTGGATGGCGACGATGTATACGATGTGGAAATGACACCCTCGGAGAGTGGGGAACTAATGATGAAACTGGTTAGGAAAGACGCCGATCAGTTAAGGGACCCGGATATTTTTACCAACCTGAACGGCGAAGCGATCTTTACCATGATCCAAGACAAAAGCTATGTGGTGCTGGTTTCCAAGGATGGTTACCACAGTGGGGAAGTGATGCACTCTACCGATAACCAATTTGGCCCCCAGACCATCCGGGTGGCGCTCCGTTCAAAAAACTGTGCATCCGTCAATGGTTTGGTAAGCGTCAATGGATATCGCAATGGCGTGCCCAATGCCATTATTAAAATCTTGAACAAAACCACCGGGGCACAAGAAGAAATTCAATCCAATTCCAGTGGTCAGTTCGATTACTGTCTGCCCATTGGTTATGAATATGATATCACGGCCAAGAAAGAGGGGTACGCCGATGGCATGACAACCATTTCCACCGCTTCTGAAAATACCCGGAATTTAGATGTGACCGTCCGTCTTGATCCACTGGCCGAAAGTGTAGTGACCGAGCCGATCAAAGAAGGAAGTATCATCGTACTGGAAAATATTTATTACGATTTCGATAAGTACTTTATCCGCAGCGGAGCAGCTGAGGAGCTGGATGCTCTGGCCCAGCTGATGCGCAGGTATCCAAGCATGGAAATTCAACTGATCGCCCACACTGATGCACAGGGCGACGATGATTATAATTTAGACCTTTCGGTGAAAAGGGCTGATTCTGCCCGACGTTACTTAATTCAGAAAGGTATAGCCGGCGACCGCATCGAAGCGTTTGGATATGGCGAGCAACAAATCAGGAATGAATGCCGCAACGGCGTCCAGTGCTCTGACGAAGAGCACCAATTCAACCGTCGGACAGAAGTCAAGGTCATGCGTATCGATGAGCCGGTACAAGTGGAATACCAGGAAGGACAATTGTATAATCGGGGAAATAAATAATTGAATCTTAAAAAATAAAAAAGGTGCTTTCGGCAATGACTGGAGGCACCTTTTTTTGTAGCTAGGATTGTTAATCCGAAAAGGAAGTATTCGGATTAACAATCCTAGCTGCAGGGAATCAATTATTTTTTTAACTTTCGCATAGGTTATTATTGATAAAAATGGGAACTGTTCAACAACAAGGAAGAGGTGTATGGGATTGGCAACTCGTGCAGGTTGTCCTGTCAATAAGTGCTTTGTACTTTCTTCAATTATTCTTTTTCGGTGGCTTCGATGAAGCAACTAACCGGCAGGCGATTCGCATGTCTGCCAGAATCAGCGGTGTTTTGTTTAGCCTGGCATTTATGGCATCTGCTTTTCATCATTTTGTAAAAAATTCTTTCTCATGGTGGCTGCGGATGAACCGGAGATACCTTGGTATTTCTTTCGCCATTATGCATTTGGTCCACCTTGGTTTTTTAATTTTGCTGCAACTGAATTTTCATCCTGTATTTTTTAAAGCAAAAACGATTTCAATCCTTGGAGGAGGGCTGGCTTATTTTTTTGCGGTAACGATGTTGCTGACTTCGTTTCCCTTTTTTGCAAAATATTTATCTAAAAAAAAATGGACAATACTGCATATAATTGGTGGTTACTGGATATGGTATATTTTTATCCGAAGTTACGTAAAAAGATTAACGACAGAAATAGAATACTTACCATTGGTAATTTTATTTGTTGCCGTTTTTTTGCTCCGCTTTTTTTATTATTTTAAAAAGAGAGTTTAAAAAATGAAAAATGAAAAATGAAAAATGAAAAATGTTGTTTTTGAATTAAAATTTATTTTAAAATAAACCGTCTGATTGCTGACCTCTGACAGCACAGCGATCTGACTTCTAAAAAAAATAAAATG
>JBCBRY010000125.1:0-27684 GCA_039819485.1 Bacteroidota bacterium
GAAATGCACTTTCTTTTCTCCCCCTTTGGAGGGGGCCGGGGGGAGGAAAATATTTGGATTCTTTATTTCTGAACACCTCTTCTCAATAAAAATTAATAATTATGACACGTCTTATTTTTACGCTGATCTATTTTTTTCCCACCTTATTATTTGCCCAGTCCACTGCCTCGGAGGTGATTAACGAGGAATGGGACGACTACCGGAAAGCCTGGTTGACCATCGGTAAAAGCGACCGCATTTTTGATGAGAATGGAAATGAAACAGCGTACAATTACAGCTACGCAAAAGGAGGGGAGTGGATTCCCGACAGAAATTCTTTAACCCACTTTTCCTCAGACGGAAAAAAAATAGGGAAAGAAGCTTTCGAGTGGATAGATGGGGAAAAAGTGGCGACCTTCCAAAATATTCCGATTGACGAAACGTACGATGAATTTGGCAACCTGCTCTCTTATATTTACGAAGTGCCAGTGTTTGATAGAAAGTGCCGCGTTACATATGAGTACGAAGAACAAAAAAAAGGTGCCCTGCTGACAAAAAAATCTTCCCAAATTTGGGAAGCCGGCGAGTGGAAAAAAAACGGGGAGGCTCAATATGTTTATCAAACCTTTGCGGGCGAAAAAAAATTGATTAGAGTCCTGTCCGATAATTATGATTCTTATTATAGATATAATGAAAAGGGGCAGTTAGTTATGACTTATAGCTGCCGTTCCAAAGAAACGGATTGCAATGGAAACGAAGGCTATGCCGAATATATTTATCTGAAGAATGGCAACACCAAAACGATAGCAATTTCCGGTAGGGAAAGCAGTCAATTGAGGCCGAAGAAAAAAGATATTACCACTAAAAACGAAAGAGAAGCAGTGCTGCACCGCAAAAGCTATAAATGGGATGCCACGACCAATGACTGGGTATTGGATTTCGAGGTATTTGGCGAGGTTGATGAGGAAGGTCGATTGGTGAGGAAGACGTATCCCAGTTGTGATAGGGATTATACGAAAGTGCTTGAATATACCTACGATGCTCATGGCCGGGAAAAGTATATTTACAGCTACGAAATTTATGATGATACCACCAGGCATCTGGTCAGCAGGTCCATTTTCAAATATTTCACCAAAGTAGGAGAGGACTATTTAGTGGATCGGCCTTTTGTTTTGTACCCTAATCCGGCCAGTACTTATTTTTCTATTTCACCCAATGGCTTATCATTTGAAACGGCGAAGGTGGTGCTGTACGATGTGGGGGGCAGGAGAGTGCATCAAGAAGAAAATTACCAGGCTGGCGAAGAAATTAATATAGCCAACCTCCAAGGAGGCCTTTATCTGGTCAGGGTGGAAATAGGGGAGGAGGTTTTTACCGAGAAGGTCATTATTTCTTCAAAAGTGATTAGGCCATAAAGTAGCTCGCACAGATATCAATAAATTAGTAGTTAGTTGCCGATATTTGCCGAAATTTTCCAACCTCTTGCGCGCAAGAGCGTTTCTTTTCTAAATTCATAAAAAACCAAGTGCGGTTGCTTTGTCTGTTTGCTGATTGCCGACTGCCAATTGCTGACTGCCGACTGGACCATGACTGACTACTCATTTATCGCGAATGCCCATCCTACGTACATCGACTCTCTGTACGAACAATACCAGGATAACCCCGATGCCCTCGATGAGAGCTGGCAACTCTTTTTTAGTGGCTTTGACTATGGTTTCAAAGAAGACCTGAATGGGGCAACCGCAACGAATGGAACTGCCATCACCCCTGGCCAAATTGACCTGGACGAACTACGGGTACTGGCCCTCATCATTGCCTACCGCAACCGGGGGCACCTCAAATCAACGACCAACCCGATCAAGAAGCGGAAAGACCGGAAGCCGTTCCTTGCCTTGGAAGACTTTAGCCTGACGGAAAAAAGCCTTTCGAAAAATTATAAAGCAGGTAAGGAAATCGGGCTCGAAAACGCCACGCTGAAAAAAATCATCGCCCGCCTGGAAGAGGTTTACTGCGGTAATATCGGATTTGATTTCCATCATATCCAGGACCGTAACAAGCGTCGGTGGCTGCGCAAGCATATTGAAGGCCATACACCTGACCGGCAATTTGATTTGACGCTGGAAGAGAAAAAACGCATCATGGAGAAGCTCAATGGTGCGACCATCTTCGAGCAGTTCTTAGGTAAAAAATATGTAGGTCAAAAACGCTTTTCACTGGAAGGTGGAGAGACGACCATAGCTGCCCTCGATGCCATTATTACCGCTGCCGGGCATGACCGGGTAGAAGAAGTTGTGATCGGGATGGCCCACCGGGGCCGCTTGAATGTTTTGGCCAATATCATGGGCAAAACCTATGAGCAGATTTTTAGTGAATTTGAAGGCGAAATGCCTGAAGATCAGAGCTTTGGCGATGGTGATGTGAAATACCATCTTGGCTTTTCTTCTTTGGTCAAAACACCTGAAGACAAAAATGTCTATCTCAAATTAGTGCCGAATCCCTCTCACCTGGAAGCCGTGAACCCGGTCGTGGAGGGCTTCTCGCGAGCCAAAGCGGATGTGCTATATGAGTCGGATTACGATCGCATTTTGCCGATCCTTATTCATGGTGATGCAGCCATTGCTGGCCAGGGTATTATGTACGAAGTGACCCAGATGAGCCAATTGGAAGGTTACTATACCGGAGGAACCATTCACTATGTCATCAACAACCAGATTGGCTTTACGACCGATTGGCAGGATGCCCGCTCTTCCACTTATTGTACCTCCGTGGCAAGTGTGGTGCATGCACCTGTTTTCCATGTAAATGGTGATGACCCGGAGGCAGTGGTGTTTGCTTGCAAACTGGCATTTGAGTACCGCCAGCATTTTAATAATGACGTATTCATCGATATGGTCTGCTACCGCAAGCATGGGCACAATGAAGGGGATGACCCTAAGTTCACCCAGCCACATTTGTACAGTTTGATCAACAAACACCCTGATCCAAGGGAAGTGTACAGCCAGCGGTTGGCCGAGCGGGGCGATCTGGAAAAAGCCATTTCCAAAAAAATGGAAAAGGAATTCTGGAGCGAATTGCAGGCCCGCCTCGACAATGTGAAACAGAACAGGTTGCCGTACGTCTATCAGGAAAGTGAGGAGGCCTGGCGGAAACTGAAAAAAGTGACCACCGATGAGGATTATGAAACTTCGCCCGAAACAGGAGTCGATCAAAAAGTGATCGAAAAGATACTGACGCACTTGCACACCTTACCGGACGATTTTAACCCGGTCAGTAAAATAAAGCGTATTCTAAAATCATCGAAAAAAGTGGTAGATGCCGGCAAACTTGATTGGGGACTGGGCGAATTGACTGCTTATGGCACTTTACTGCTGGAAGGCAACGACGTCCGCCTCAGCGGGCAGGACGTACGGCGCGGCACTTTCTCTCACCGTCATGCGGTGCTGGAAGATGTGGAGCACGACCTCGAATACAACCGCCTGAATACGATGCAGAAAGACCAGGGCAAGTTTCGCATTTTCAATTCCCTATTGAGTGAGTATGGCGTATTGGGTTTTGAATATGGCTACTCGCTTGCCCGGCCCGATGCGCTGATCATCTGGGAAGCGCAGTTTGGTGATTTCTTCAACGGTGCCCAGGTGATGGTCGATCAGTTCATAGCGGCAGCGGAAAGCAAATGGCGGCGGATGAGCGGCCTTTGCATGTTCTTGCCGCATGGCTACGAAGGCCAGGGGCCAGAACACTCCAGTGCCCGGCTCGAACGCTTTTTGCAGCTCTGTGGGAATCACAATATGACCGTTGCGAATGTGACAACGCCCGCCAACTTGTTTCACTTGCTCCGCCGTCAATTGATCCGTCCGTTCCGGAAACCACTGGTATTGGTGACGCCAAAAAGTGGCCTGCGCCACCCAGAATTTGTTTCGGAAATAAAGGATTTTACCACCGGCACCCGTTTCCAGGAAATATATGATGATCCGACCGCGAAGAAAACGAAGGTGAAGACTTTGTTGCTTTGTACGGGAAAAATCTACTATGATTTATTGGCCAAAAAACACAACGACAAAAGGGAAGATGTCGCCATTGTAAGGGTAGAGCAATTGTATCCTTTGCCAGAAAAACAATTGGACGCCATTATCAAGAAATACAACAAAGCAAAGATCCGCTGGGTACAGGAGGAGCCTGCCAACAACGGCGCCTGGATGCATATTTTATTTAATTTAAATGAAAAATACAGCATTCAATTGGTGAGCCGTCCAACCAGTGCATCGCCCGCCACGGGATATAAGAAGAAGCACGAACAGCAGCAATTGGAAGTAGTGGAAAAAGCCTTTGCATAATCACCAGAGACGCAAGAGGGATGCTATAAAAATAATGAATAGCGTTCCTTTTGCGTCCATTGCACTTCCTGGCGTCACCACTCCAACCGGACTACCGCATTCGGCGTAAAGCCCAGGCTCGACTGGTCATCGATCGAAATCTTCACATCATTAAGCCCGCCGCCCGGAGGGTTATCAATAAAATATTCCCGGCTGTACAAATTTTCCTGATCGTAGATATTAAAAAAGGAAATGCCTACCACAGCTTTAAATTTTTTATCTTTTTTCGACCTGAAATTATATAGAAAAGAGGCGTCGAGGTGGTGCTGGAGGGGCAGGTTTTGGTCATTGAAATTGGCGTAAACTGGAAGGAACAGTTCATCCCCCTGCGCATCTTCTCCTTTATTGATATCATTCATGACAGAATAAGGTGTGCCGGATGCCAGGGAAAAACCAAGCGAACATTGAAAGTCGCCAATGTTTAGTTGACTGGCCAGGTTGAACACGTGCCGTTGGTCAAAAGGGGAAGGAAAAAAGGAGTCCGTCATGAAGGTGGGGAAATTATATTCGGTTTTGCTCAGGGAATAACTCGCCCAGACCCTAACATCTTTCCAGCGTTTTTTTACCAACAGGTCTACTCCACGGGAAGAGGCCGTCCCGATATCGAAGTTCCGTGGGCTCGGGTCGAAACCGGTGGCCAGGGAAGTCAGGCCACTCGTTTCTTTGGCAAAAAACTGTAAGTCGACAACCCATGCTTTTTTATGGTAAATGAGGCCCAACTGATATTGGGTAGCATCCAGCACCGGGACGGACTTGTCGTTGGCCATTACCCAGATAGGCGTTTCTATTCCCAAAATGTCCCCTTTAAATTCCACCAACTGACTGACAAACTGGTAATGTTTACCAGCATTGAATTGCAACCGCCAATCGTCGGATAAATTATGCCACAAGCGGAGACGGGGACTCGCATAATTTTTATTTCTTTTCTCAAAACGATTGACGCGGATGCCTACATCTATCCCGGTTCTTTGCTCTTGTGAACTGCTAAATTCACCATATAGGGCATTGGTATTGGAATTCACATCACGCCTTTGACTTTCCAAAGTCCGGTTGCCTTTTTGGTGATTGATGTCATAGAAAACATCGTAATTGATAAATTGATAACCAAAATTGATTCGGTGATTGTTTTTAAACCGGTAGGTGTTGGAAAAATTTAAATGTCTTTCTTTCAGGGTGTTGAATTTATGACCAAAACGATTCGAGCTGGGGGAGCTTTCGAGTTCGTTTATTTCATAACTATAATCATAATCGTACAAGGTGCTGACGGCCAGCACTTCACTTGTAAACCGTTCTGACCAGTTACGCTCCCATTTGATACTGCCGCCATTACTTTTTAAATCCAAAATATCCAACTGTTCCTGTTCCCGGTTAGGATTAACGATTCGATCGTCAAAATCATTAACGGTATAAAAGAACGAGCCGCTTATTTTATCCTTGGAAGATACCTGTGCAGCCAATTTAAAGTGACTGTCAACGAAATTAAATGCATCGCTTACCCTTGGAATATTCTGGCCATTGGGGGAGGGGGGAGGGATGTTGACAAAGCCTTGTAAATTGCGGTTGGTGATATTCTCAAAAGTGGGGGAACGCCACATGTCAGAAATCGAACGGCGCAATGAATAAACGAAAGTTAAATTATTATTGGGAGCTGCGACTTGACCGTGCGTGTAGGCGTTCAGGAAATTGACGCCTGCCCCAAATGACGATTCTTTTAGATCACTATCCGCCGACTCCATGTCGATCACGCTTGATGCCCGCCCTCCGTATTCCGGGCCGAAACCTCCCCGGTATATTTTTATTTTATCTATGATATATGGGTTGAAAGCAGAGATCATCCCAAAATAATGGGAGGCATGGTATATCGGAATTCCTTCCCAAAGCAACAAGTTCTGGTCGGCCGCTCCTCCCCTTACATTAAAATTGGAGGACTCTCCGCGGGAGGAATTAATGCCCGGTAAAAACTGTATGGTCGTGAATATATCTGGCTCGGCCTGTCCTGGTAAAACGCCGATTCGGTTGGGCCGTAAAATGGTGGCGGCACCATTGTCACCTAGGTCGATGCCGTCGGTCAGGTAATCGGTGACTACGATGAAATCATCGCCAAAGTCGTAATAATTTAATTGAATTTTTGGGCAAGGTTTTTTAAAAAAAATATCTGCCGGAAAATATTTTTCCTTATAGCCCGCATAACTGACTACTACGGTGTCGTTTTTCTGGAGATCACTGCTGAACTTAAAAGATCCGTCGGGCAATGCATAATTTCCCCGGTTTGTCTTTTTAAAATAAATGCTTGCATAAGCAAGTGGTTGCTGGGTAAAACTGTCCACTACACTGCCGCAAAGTTCATTTATGTAATTGCCTGGTGAATGGTCGGTATATGATGGAATGACGCTTCTTGGGTCAGGTTTTTTTGACTTTTTTAAAATAATATAATTGTCGCCAACAATTTCAAATTCAAGTCTGGTATTTATTAATAATTCCGTTAATAAAGAATGGATATCTTTTTTTTCTGCGTTTATGGAGACACGTATGTTTTCAATGTCTTCCTTTTTAAATGAAAATAAATAATTATGTTCCGCTTCTAACTGGCTGAATATTTTTTCGAGCGAAGTATTATTGGTATTTATAGATATGCCACCCTGCTGAGCGAGCGCAGTAAAATAAAAAAAACATAAAAAAAGAACACCAAAGATTTTTTTTATGCGCATAAATTTATTTTAAAATTCCGTTCACGCCCGAAGTAGCTCCGGGACAAGCTGTTCGTCGTTCACTGTTTCAAAAAAACTTCGTCATCTTTTATTTCATAATTAATGTTCAATTGCGATAAGGCCGTTTTCAGGGCCAGCTCCAAATCACTGTGTTGAAAGTTACAGGAAATAATTTCATTTAGATCGACCTCGCCAGCATTTATTTTGATATTGAACTGTCTTTCCAATTCTGCCAATGCCCGGCCGACAGTAACATTTCTTAATTTAGAAAGACCCATTGTCCAACCGGCTTTTTCTTCCTCTGCGGTGCGGTACTTTTCCGGTGCCTTTCCTTTTTCCAATTTCAGTGCATCGAACGGGTTTAATTCCCCAATTTTTGTGCCCGCTGCATTTAGTACGGCCACTTTGCCGTGCGTGCATTGTACGTCCAGTACGTCACCTCTTGACCATACATTAAATTTGGTGCCCAGTACCTGCACACTGCCCGTTGGGGTTTCTACGGTAAAAGTAGAGCCGGGTTTGACCGAAAAAAAAGCCTCTCCATTTAATTGCAGGGTTCGTTCTTTTTTCCAGGATTTTTCGTGGTAGCTCAAACGGCTGTCCGCATTTAAATGAAACATGGATTGGTCGGGCAGTACGCCTTCTTTTTTTTCACCATTGGCCATTTCATAAACAACCTGTGTATCGTTCAAGAATAAAAACCAACCGGCCAATAAGACCAACGTTGCTGCTACTGCATATTTGATCCAATTGTTCATGAACACCCGCCGCCCCGTTTTTTCTGAAACCGGATTTGTTTTTTCCGTTTTTAAAATATGGGACAACATGCCCTCCTGGTCGAAGGAGGGAGCAGAGAGGTGCGCTGTGTGTTTGTATAAATTTTTTAACGACTCATATTCCGGGCGGGACTGAAATAATATCCGTTCCTCGGCCGTTAGTTCGTCGTTTATCCATTTATGTAGTAGTTCGTCATTTATCATTTTTAAATGGTTAGTTGGTTAAATGGCTGGTTGGTTGTCAACCCCGCCATAACCAAAGTACTACCCTAAAGACAGCCAACTTTTAAAAAGACCTACTTTTTGTTGGTAGGGGGAAGAGGGTAGAGGAACAAATTCCTCAACTCTACACCTTCGCCCTTCTACCACCTCACCTAATTCCTTTCGATACTTTCCGCAGTGCGTCCAAAGCGTTGTACATCCGTTTTTCCACGGCCTGTTTGCTGATGCCGAGAATCTCCGCAATTTCCCGGTATTTCTTTTTATCGATGCGGCTCATCAAGAAAACAACCCGTTGTTTTTCGGGCAGGGCGGCAATCGCTGCTTCTAGTTCTTCTTTTAGTTCTTTTTCTTCCAAAATAAATTCAGGGCTTTCATTGGTATGAGAAGTGGTTGGTTTTTGCTGGTGCCGCAGCACTACTTTTTGATGGTCATACTCGTTGAGCAGCAGGTTATTGGCTGTTTTAAAAACATATCCTTTGGCAGAATTGAACAGCACTTTGGCACAGTTCAACCACAACCGTGTGAAGGCTTCCTGTGTCAGGTCGTAGGCCATGTCACGGTTGCCCGTTTTGTAGAACAAGTAGTTGTGAAGTGTTTCCGAGTATTCCCGAAAGATGCCGGTGTATATTTTTTCTTCGCAAATGGAAGGCATAAGGTTCAGTGATTAGTGGGTTACGTAACTCGGATTGTTGATCCGAGTAAATTCTCGGATCAACAATCCGAGTTACAGGGCCATTTTTTCAAAAAAAATACCGTCGAGGTAGGTCTTTCAAAAATATGGCTGTCTTTATCCCGATACTCAATGATGCCCAAAAATACGAATTACCCTATTTTGAAAAAATTACCTTGGATTCCCTATCCAGTGTTAAGTTTTTACAGTTGGGGGCCCTATCTGAATTTCAATTAACAAACACCTGATTCTTGTTAACCCAAACCAGAACGGGCCAGGCCGTCCGGCAGTGCCGATGCACCTTGCCGACCGATCTTGGCATGCCGATCTATCACCAATTTTTCTCATTCAAAACAGTTTTAATTATGAAAAGAACCATGCTTGCAAAGCTCATGACCCACTTGTTTGGTCTGTTACTCATTACTCTTTTACTGCCCTCCTTCCCCCTGCATGCCCAATCCGGTAAAAAGAAAAAGCTACGTGTCAACGGAAGAACGATCAAGCATGTAGAACGCGACCCCAACAAATCATTCGCGGACTGTGAGGACAGCCCCTTCCGAACCATCGATGGCACCTGCAACAACCAATCGAACAACAACCGAATGGAATGGGGGGCTTCGGATATTCGGCTCAGAAGGGCGGTACTGACCAATTACGGCGATCCCGACAATTTCAACGATATGGCCGGACAGGACCTCCCCTCTCCCCGTGCTATTTCAAATGCTTGTGTCGCCCAAATTGAGGACGGAGAAAGTGGCAGGGGGCTAAGTTCATTTGTTTTTACCTGGGGTCAGTTCCTTGACCATGACATCGACCTGACACCGGAAGACCACATTGAATACGAGCCGGTGCTACTGCCAGCGGATGAACCACTTTTTTCTTCCGACATTCCATTCTTTCGGTCCGCAGTACATGAAGGAACGGGCGAAAACAACCCCCGTCAACAGACCAACCTGATTACCTCCTGGATCGATGCGTCGAATGTTTATGGCTCGGACGAGGAGCGAGCCAACTGGCTGCGTACTTTCGAAGACGGCAAGCTGAAGACCTCCGACGGTAACCGTCTTCCGTTCAATACCATTGATGGCGAGTACACCAGTGACATTGACCCCAATGCTCCCAGTATGGCCGGTGAGGACGGAACGACTAAACTCTTCGTGGCCGGCGATGTCCGGGCAAACGAGCAGGTCGGTCTCACCTCCTTGCACACCCTGTTCGTTCGGGAACACAACCGCATTTGCGACCAGCTGAAAGCAAATGGACTGAACAATGACGAACAGATGTATCAGATCGCTCGTAAGTGGGTAGGTGCTTACATGCAGGTGATTACGTATGAAGAATTTTTGCCTGCGTTGGGAATTGAACTCGATGATTACAATGGCTACAGAGCTAACGTCCGTCCTGATATCTCCAATGTATTTGCTACTGCCGCTTACCGAATCGGACATACCATGGTGACGGAGGAACTCTTGCTCCGCAATAATGACTGTGAAGAAGTAGGGGATGGGAGCATCTCATTGGTCGATGCGTTTTTTAGTGCTGACCCGATTCGGGAACACAATATTTCACCTTTTCTCAAGGGATTATCATTGCAAAGGCAAATGGAAATCGATAATTACATAGTCGACGAACTGCGCAATTTCCTTTTTGCCGTACCGGGCAGTCCCGTGGTTTTTGGCCTTGACCTTGCCTCCCTCAACCTCCAACGGGGTCGTGACCACGGGCTGCCTCCTTACAATAGAATCCGCAATGCCTTTGGTATTTCTTCTGCCCAGACGTTTCCACAGATCAACCCCGATCCGGCAGTGTACGAAGCCTTGGCTTCCGTTTACGACCACCCGAATGAAATGGATCCCTGGGTCGGCATGTTAGCCGAAGTTCATCAGCCGGGCAAATCAGTCGGCGCTACCATTGACCGCATTTTGTCCGACCAGTTTGAACGGCTACGCGACGGTGATTTTTTCTATTATGAAACAGACGACTGGTTCAACAACCAGGACAGAAACCGCATCGAAGGTACCCGCCTGTCGGATATCATTGAAAGAAATACGGATCTCGACGACCTGCCAGGTAACGTATTTATGGTGGATGATTGTAATGACGATGATGGCGGCGGCAACGGAGGAGGAGGTAATGGCAACGGTGGTGGCAATGGCGGCGGCGGCAATGGAGGAGGTAACGGCGGCGGCGGCGGTCCTGGCGGCGGTGGCGGTAACGGCGGCGGTGGTAACGGTGGAGGTCGATCGGGACTGGATACCGGCGGCCGCTTGCTCGACTTTTCTACCTTGGAAAGCGGACTGGCCATTTATCCGAATCCGACCAATGGCAACCTGCAAATCACCCTCAATACCGAAAGTGCGGAAGCCGCACAAATATTGGTCATGGATACCAATGGCCGGGTCGTGCAGCAGCAGTCTGTTACTGGGTTCAAAGGCACCTTCCAACAAAATATGAACCTGGAGCAATTGAATGCGGGACTTTACATCGTTCGTGTGGTTACGGACATGGAGAGCTTTGCAAGGAAGGTAGTGGTGGAGTAGAAGTATAGCTCCGATTAAACTCTGTTTTCTCCTCCGTTTAAGCTCTGTGTTACAAAAATTTGTAACACAGAGCTTAAACGGAGGACAAGACAGAGTATAGACAAGGCAATTGCAAGTGGATTTTATTCTTTGAAGTTGTTTGAAAACTCCTTGTTGGCCGCAAATCCAGTCTTTTGAGGAGAGCTGGTTGATATTTTTTCAGCGATAGCGCTGCTATCCCTTCAAAAATATCAACCAGCTCTCCTCAAAATCCTAACATTTTCGACTCAACAGGAATTTTCAAACAACTTCAATAAAAAAAACGGTGTTAGCGCTGTCAGCGCTAACACCGTTGGTGTTTTTTCTGAAAATAAAAAAACTAAGTCGCCCATGCCTTGCCCACTTCTTCATATGGAATACATCCTTTGTAATCGCCGGGAAGTGGGTCGTATTCCAAAAATTCAGTAGCTCCGACCTCTGAGGTGCAGAAACCAAGGATTGTCAGCTCTTTTATTTTTCTGAAAAAATGATCTTTGCCGTTTTCCCCATAGGCAGCCTCGTCGTATTTTTTTAGCAACTCATCTTGCTGGTCGTCGCTAAGGCTCGTGAAGTTTTTGCCAAAATCTTTATTGGCGTCCTGATCTACTTGTGCGAGGGCCGCTCTAAAAGAGGCACTATCTTCCGGCAAATAAAATTCATCCATCATCCGGTCGATAAATGCGTGTACGCCAGTATCAATTGCGCCCGGAGTATCGGTAACCGGAAGGATACGGTCAACCATGTTTTCAATAATGTCACCTTCTTCCAGTGTAAAAAAGGAAGGTTCCCAATCTAAAACTGGCTCCGCCTTACACCCGCTCATCACGCCCATAATGGCGCTGGCGGAAAGGGTTCCTCCAAGTAATAAAGTTGTTCTTTTTATGGCGTCTCTTCTGTTCATTTTTTTAGCTGTTGGCTATTAGCTGTAAGCAGTTAGCTGATGTGGACCCAACTGTAAGCATTAGCGAATTTAAAGATTTCCTTTTTTCAATTCCTTTACGGCGTGATCGGCAGCTCTTGCCGTCAGTGCCATGTAAGTGAGGGATGGGTTTACGCAACTGGCAGATGTCATGCAGGCACCGTCCGTCAAAAATACATTTTTTGCTTCGTGTACCTGGTTCCAGCGGTTGAGTACGGACGTTTTGGGGTCATTTCCCATGCGGGCCGTACCCATTTCGTGGATGCCGAGGCCAGGGCCGTATGGCTTGTCGTAGGGCCTGACATTTTTGAGGCCGGCTGTTTCCAGCATTTCAACTGCTGCGGCCTGCATGTCTTTGCGCATGTTGATTTCGTTCTCTTTTATTTCAACGTCCATCGTCAGGGTAGGCATTCCATATTTGTCAAGGACATCTTTGTTCAAGGTGATTCTGTTGTCGGGGTGCGGCAACATTTCACCAAAGCCGTTAATGCCCATGCGCCACCGGCCCGGCTCTTGCAGGTTTTCTTTTAAACTGGTGCCGATCCCCATTTCAGCGATCAGGCTCTCCCAATCACGGCGGCTGGCACCTCCCTGATAACCATAGCCTCTCAGGAAGTCTTTTTGTTTCGTCTTTTGATCCAGGTTGCGGAAGCGAGGAATATAGACGCCATTTGCCCGGCGCCCCGAATAATAACGGTCGGTATAGCCGTCAACATCTCCTTCTGCGCCTGCTTTAAAATGGTGGTCCATGACGTTGCGTCCCAGTTGGTCACTCTCGTTGCCGAGCCCGTTCGGAAACCGGTCGTTGACGGTGTTCATCAAAATCCAGGTAGAGTTGAAAGCGGATGCATTGACGAAAACAACGTTTGCATAAAATTCCAACTCTTCCCTACTCTCAGCATCCAACACTTTAACGCCGGTCACTTTATTTTTTTGTGCATCATAAACCAACGAATGCACAATGGAATTGGCCCGTAAAGTCATGTTGCCGGTTGCCTTCGCCGCCAGCAACGAGCCCCCATTGCTGCTGAAATAGCCACCGAACGGACAGCCCCGCATGCATAGGTTTCTGAACTGGCATTTGCCACGGCCCAGTTTTTTCTGCAATTCGGTTGGCTTGGTAATGTGCGCCGTCCGGCCAATGGTCAGGTTCCTTTCTGAAAAGGTAGACTCAATTTTTTCTTTAACGTCTACTTCGACACAGTTCAGCTCCATTGGTGGCTGAAACTTACCATCGGGCAACTGGGAGAGCCCCATTTTTTGGCCGCTCACGCCGATCCATTCTTCCACGTAGTCATACCACGGGGCAATGTCTTTATAGCGGATGGGCCAATCTACCCCGACCCCTTCTTTGGCATTGGCGGCAAAATCGAGGTCACTCCAGCGATAGCTCTGGCGCCCCCAGGTAATGGAGCGCCCCCCGACGTGGTAGCCCCTGATCCAGTCGAACCGCTTGACTTCGGTATAGGGGTGTTCGCTGTCCTTCACGAACCAATGTTTCCAGGCTTCATTGACGGTATACCCCGTGCGGTTCTGTTTTTTGTAATGTTCCTCAATTTCCCTTGGAGAGACTTTGCCGTCAGGTACTTTAAAATCCCAGGGGTTGTAATTCATGGTCGGATAGTCCTTGACGTGTTCGATCATGCGGCCTCTTTCAAGAACGAGTGTCTTTAACCCTTTTTCGGAAAGCTCTTTAGCGGCCCAGCCACCGCTGATACCGCTGCCTATCACAATGGCGTCGTATGTATTCTTTTTCTGCCATTTTCCATTGATGTTACTCATGTGAATATAAAGTTTTGTCTCTTTGGCCTTAAAGTGGCCAAGCAATTTTAATTGGTCAGGTCTGTTGTTTTTCTTGGATTAGAAGGGAAAAGGTGACTAATGGGTGCGCAAGTTAAAAAAGATTTGAAAGTGGGCAATGACTTTGTGGGATTTGTGTAGGGCGTTGACAAAAAACGTATTTGTTGTCCAAATAAAAAAGGCGATGCCGGTGAAGCCGGCATCGCCTTTTTTATGACAAAGAATGTCCTTTAATCGCCAATTCGACGACCTTTAGCTGTTCTGGAGCTCTTGTCGAAACGGTTGAATTTTTTCAGGTCGACCAAGAGGGCTGCGTAGGCATCGTCAGAACTGACCCGCCACTGCTTGCCGTCATAGGTGACTTTTCCGCTGCGTCGGTTCCATTCGGAAGCCAGCATCACAAAGCGGTCGCTGTATTTGGGGCTGGGACCAAACATCAAATAGCGTTTGTCTCCTTCCTCAAAAGCGATGGCAAAACGATCTTTTTTAGGGCTGAATACAAAGGTGCCGGGTGTGCGTTTAGGGATGATCACTTCTTCGATCTTATTTCCATTTTCTACTTTTATTTTTCCGGAAATGATTTCTGATTTACCGCCCGTGAGTTCTCTTTTCAGTACGATGTCCTGCGATAGGTAAAATTGGATTTTCTTCAGCTCCGATTCCGACCAACCCTGCTGTTCGTAAAGGTCTTCTGTAAAATAAGTCAACTTGGCACAAGAGGTAAAAAGAAAAAGGCTGGCAACAAATAGGATCAAAAGGTTTTGCGCTTTCATATTCAGATTTTTTTTTGGAGCCAGGCTTCAGGTGGCAGGAGTCAATCGGTACACATGAACGCCGGATTCCACATTTTCATAAATTTAGATTTTTAAAAACTGTTCAGAAGTCAGACCGCTACGCTGTCAGAAATCAGAGGTCAGAGAATAAGACGGAGTAGCTCACTTATGACCAGTAAAATTAGACTGTAGTTTATTTAAAGACGACATTTTAACCTGTTTTTAAGTGTCCGGACTTGCCGCTTAAAAGTTTTTAACCAGGGCTTAACGGATTTTAACGGAAGTCTGGCCTATCTGTCAACTTGTTAAAGGTATTTAATTCCCCAGCTGCCCGGCCACCACACACTCTTTCCTGAATTCCTTTACGGCCCCTTCGGGCGAAAAAACCCTTGCGTGCACTATATAGATGCCGATAGGTGCCTTGCCACCCCTATCCATATCCCCGTCCCACCGCAAAAATCCTTCAGTGCCGATGAGCTCGTTGTTTGAAAGTGTTTTGACCGGACGGCCTTCGATGTCGAATATTTTTACCTGCGCCACAAAGCCGGGGCCCCTGGTTTTATAATTGATCTGCAAAAAATCCTGGTAGCCGTCCCCGTCGGGAGAAAACTTTACTTCAGGTATTTCAAAAAAATCATTGACTGAGTCAACAACCGCGACGTTTTGGGAATTTTTATAAGTCGGTGTGGCATAGCCAGCAATGGACGCTGCGGAGTGCCAGTTGTTCGGGTCATTTGTGAGTCCGAAAGGGGCGAGCCGTTCGAGAGAAACGCCTTTGGGGTCGTCCAGTAAAGGGTGATGAAAATCTTCGTGGTAATTAAATGCATCTATGATCACAACTCCTGTGGCACCTCCGCGAAACAACGTCACATTCCCCTTTTCATTATTAAACGAGGGTAAATCATTTATCAAAAAAGCGTTCTCGTTTTCGATGAAATAATTGGCCGTTAAATGGCTCGGATTTTCGGTGAGAACGGCATATTCATTTGGAAAGATTAATTTATTGTTTTTTACTTCCCGGATTACTGTGTCCACTTCTTCCTGTAAATTGCCAATGACCAAATCGCCCAAATTCAGTACTTTCTCAGAACGATTGAATATTTCTAAAAAATCGACACCACCTATATTTGGATTAAATAATATTTCATTGATAATCAAATCAAGTTCTTGGATCGGTTCAGGCAAAGCTATGGTAGTCGAATTTTTTAAAATAAAATTGCCCGAGCAATCTGCAATAGAGTCATTTAAAATTATTTCGTAAATAATACTTGGAATTAACGGTGTATTTAATCGAAGCCGGACAATATTGTTTTCTGGTAAAATTAATTCAGCGGCAATTATATCGGGCCCATTTAAAAAGGAATAATTATTTATTTTCTGTGCCGATACTTTGTCCAGGCCTTCATTAAAAAATAAATCTAAAATATCCGGTTGATTATTTTTTGCGAATGCACGAATTAATTCCGGCCCTCGTGTGTCGGGTATTTCATTTAAAATGGAATTGGGCTGTCCCGGCGTACCGCCCAATAAACTAACCGATGCACTCCAGTTTAATGCACCCTGACAGACCGCCTTAGGATTGATCATTTCCAACGTCCAGCCGCCTGCTTCCTTTTGTGGATCGTTGTATAAAATATTAGTGTAACTGACGAAATGAACAATGTTCCCGTCAGCGTCTGTTAGTGTCAATTCATCTCCGCTGTTTACTAAACTGGGAAAGTCGGCCAGGCCAATCACATCTCCGAATAAAACCAGCGAGTCGATGTTTTCTTCATCACAAACGAGTACATAATTTTTTGGCAACAATAAATAATCAGGGAAAATTTGTGGCGAACTGCCACTTGAAAAGCCAAATCCTCCCAGGTTCAAACTCTTATTGCTTCGGTTGTATAATTCAATGAATTCAACTGGCGGGATCGCCACGGCAGGGGTTGGGTCGGCCATAATTTCATTAATCAAAATATCAAACTCATCCGGTGTTTCGATTTTGAAAAAATTAAAAAATAAATTTTGCGTGCTGCCGGTATTTCCATTTACATCAGCAATGTTTTCCAATATTAAATTATATTCTGTTCCGCTCAGCAATTCATTTTGTAAAATAAGATGCACCGACGCCTTATCAACATTGTCCAGGAAAACAGCGGCGGGCTGCCCGATATTATTATTTATAAAATAATTCATCGGTTCTGTGGCACTCGTCTCGTCCAAAGGCTCATTAAACAATACCTCGACTTCCATTTCTGAAATAGCGTTGGCCGAAAGCAAAAACGGTGCTTCTAAATCTGGTAACAGCGTTTTGATCAAAAAATCGTCAAAGAAAAATTTGTCCGTTCGGGTGGCTGTATATTGGCACAGTAATCCAAAAAACAAATGATCCCCACCACCGTGCGTTCCGTCAACTACTGTAAATTCCATTGTAAGATTTTGGCCGCCTGCATAATCTGCAAATAGGGTCCATACGCCTTCGGCATCCCTTTCCATGCGGATATGCAACTTTGGCGAACTGGCCACTGCACTCAACGTTCCCGACGCCAATAAATCAGCAACGCCATTGTCCAAACGGTAGAAATGGATGGCATCATCGCTCCCTGTTTCACCTATGAAAAGGTAATAACCATTCCCGTTGGATAAACCCTGCTGATCGCTCTGGAGCACGACTTGCAAACTGTTCGAAGCAGAAGGCGAAAAATCCATTTGAAGGTACATTTCCCAAACTGCACTGTCGGTAATGAGAGCAGGTAAATAAAGGGTGGACGTACCTGCGGCAGGTGCATTTAGTTGGAGTTGCTGATCACTGTTGACGATGAAATGTGTTGCGTCACCGAGCCATGATGGGTTGTTGGAAAAGTCACCGTCAGAAAAGTCATCAGATAATTGAGCTTGGAGGAAAAAGGGTAATAGCAGTAGCAGGGAAACAGGGCATTTCGGGAAATACATGTACGGAGTGTTTTTGTTCTTGAAAAAATGGAAGCCCTAATTCCATCGCTAAAATACAATTCTTTTAAGAACATTAAAATAACTTGCTGATTATCAAAGGTTAGCTGGCCTGCGGGCCTGCCCGCTGCCCGTTGCTGCCGGCTTCGTAAAGTTATCCACATTCTGTTAGTTATTTAGGTATGTTAAATGTTTGTCATGGCTTACATTTGCACGTTGACCATTCAATTAAGCAAACCGGAATGAAATGAATTGAAATAGCAATTAATGGTTAAAAACAACAGCTCAAATTATTTCAATTTTATTTCCACATCTATCGACCTAATTACTATGAAATTCAGTGTATCCTCCTCCGAATTATTAAAACAGGTGCAAGTGGCCAGCGGGGCCATTTCTTCCAGCCCGGTGTTGCCTATCCTGGACGATTTCCTGTTCACTATTGCCAAAAATAAATTGACCATTGCCGCTACCGATTTAGAGACGTCGATCACCAATGAAATAGAGGTCATGTCGGATGGTGATGGCTCCGTGGCGGTTCCGGCCAAGATTCTTTTGGATACCCTGAAAGCACTGCCCGATCAACCGATCACCATGTCAATTGATGAAGAAAACTATGGCATCACGATCACTTCTGCTTATGGTAAATACCGGCTGGCCGGAGAAAACGGACAGGACTACCCACGCATACCAGAGGCAGATCAGGTGGATTCCGTAAAGGTGCCTTCCAGCACCCTGGTCAAGTCCATCAACAAAACACTTTTTGCTACGAGCAACGATGAACTGCGGCCAGCCATGACCGGCGTCTACGTCTCGCTCGATTTCAATAAGCTGATTTTCGTTTCCACCGATGCCCATAAGCTCGTGCGCTATACTTTTACCAACGTGCCAAGTGAAGTGGCCACATCTTTTATCATTCCCAAAAAGGCGCTGAACCTGTTGAAAAATGCACTGCCGGAAGAAGGCGAAGTAAACCTGTCTTTCGATAAGGCCAACGCATTCTTCACGTTCGGCGACACGCATCTTGTTTGTCGTTTGATCGATGCCCGGTACCCCGATTACAATGCGGTCATTCCAGTGGATAACCCAAACCTGCTGACGATCAAACGTACCGATCTGCTGAGCTCGCTCAAACGGATTGCTATTTATGCGAATAAAACGACCAACCAGGTCATCCTAGATATTTCACCGGATAGCCTGACGGTATCTGCGCAGGACCTCGACTTTTCCAATGAGGCCAACGAACAGCTTTCCTGCAATTATGAAGGCTCGCCGATCACCATTGGTTTCAATGCAAAGTTTTTAATCGAAATGCTGAATGTGCTGCAGTCGGAAGAAGTAAAACTGGAGTTGTCGACGCCATCACGGGCGGGCATTTTACTGCCGGTGGAAGAAACAGAGGGAGAAGAAATTTTAATGTTGGTGATGCCGGTGATGTTGAGCAATTAATTGCGGAAATTAATTTTTCGATAAAAAAAACGGAGCGTCCATTTGTTGGGGGCTCCGTTTTTTATTTAAGCGACTTGGTTTCCCGCAAAGTGGCGCTAAGTTTTCCGCGATGTTCTACAGAATTTCATTTTAAAAAAAAACTTTGTGCAACACTGTGGGAAATCAAGTATTATTCAGCAACTATATTTTTTTCATAAAAGGTTAAATAGCTTTCCACGTTTTTATTTTTCAACAACACCCGATAATTTGCTTGTGAAATAGGAAAAGCCTGTTTGAATGCTTTGCCGGCATTATATGTTTTTAAAAAGTCACTGTAGTTTTTTGCTAACTCCATATTTTCAAACCGGCGGTAAATAATGATCGGTACAACGCTTTTTTTATTGTCCTCCAGGAATATATGGCCGACCCTTAAATCAGTATAACCATTCGCTGTACTATACGATGTTAATTCATTTTTTAAGGTACGTATATCGTCTCCAATTGGAATGGCCATCACATAATTTACGTTGCTGGGTACGGTGTCGAATTTATCATTGTTATTTACTGCAACTTTTGAATTAGGTTGTGCTTCCTGATTTTTGTCAGATTGGCATTGTATTAAACAAAGAGAAAGGAATGTCAGTAAAATAATTTTTTTCATGCAGTTATTTTTTTTGAGTTAACAGTTATTTTTTTTTGTTGTTCTATAAATTTATTTTTTAACGTTTGAAAAAATAATTTTCAAAAAAATAAAAATCAACCTGTTTCTTTTTTCTTTCCCCTGCATTAATAAATCATTCCCTCGCAGATATTATTTCAATTTAAATTCTTCTCTATCGACCGTAACCTCGTTACACTGTTTTTTATTTTAAAAAATCGAGCATGTAAAAGAGCAGTAGCATAACACCTACATGCCTACAAGCTTACTTGCATACTCGCCTACTCAAAACTATTTGTGCTATGTCAATTCCTAAAGAGCCCCGGCAGCTCATGATCAATCTTATGTACATTGTGCTAACTGCCATACTGGCACTCAACGTGTCAGCGGAAGTGCTGCATGCCTTTTTCAGTATGGACGACAGCATGAGCGAAAGCAACCGACTCATGGATGGGGCGAACCGAAAACTGGCCGACGCCATCAGCGAACAAGCCGACGCCTACACACAATTTGAACCCTATAAAGAAAAGGCTAAGCAGGCGCAGGTAATCGCCTCCGAGTTTTTTGAATTAGTAGAAAAAATGAAAGTTGAAATGGTGGAAGCGGCCGGCGGCATCGGTGATGACGGCATGCCGCTGCGCAAAGCCGACAAAGATGTAACGACCCGCCTGTTGGTGAAGGAGGGCAGAGGTAACAACCTGAAAAAAAAGCTACTCGAAACCAGGGAAAACCTGTTGTCCCTGATTGAAGAACCAGCCGCCAGGGCAAATATTGGTAAGGCCATACCCTTGAAAATCAAAGAGTTGCCACCTGAGAGTGATAAAAAAGACTGGGCGCAGTTTCATTTCCAGCAAATGCCCGTGGCCGCTGTGATGCCGATGCTCACCAAATTTCAAAACGATGTGAGAGTGGCAGAAACAGCCGTCCTGAACCATTTCGCAGAGAAGCTGAACGTAACGACCGTGAAGCCCGATCAGTTTACGCCCGTTATCGCTTCGGACAAGAACTATGTGATCCGCGGTGAGCAGTACAAAGGGGAAATTTTTCTTGCTGCTTACAGCAGCACCGCCGATAACATTTCGGTAAAAGTGGATGGCCGGCCACTCGAGGTGCGCGAGGGAAAAGCCGTTTTTACGAGCAGCCCTTCCTCCATCGGCGTCCGCCAGCATGAAATGTCGATCGAGCTGACCAACCCGCTCACAGGCCAGACAGAAACCTACTCTAAACAATTCACTTACGAGGTAGGTGAGCGCTCCGTGGCAGTGAGTCTGGACAAAATGAATGTGTTCTACGTGGGAGTTGAAAACCCCGTTTCTATTTCAGCAGCGGGCATTCCGTCACACTTATTAAAAGTAAATGCGTCAGGTGTTGACCTGGCCAAACAAGGAAATGGTAAATACGTCGCTATTCCCCAGAAGACCGGTCGGGCAAGCATCACCATCAGTGGTGGTAGCTTGCAACCGACCTCTTTCGATTACACCGTGAAAAGAATTCCAGACCCGGTGATGAAACTAGGCAATCTGACTGGCGGCAAAATCCCCGTATCGCATTTCAAGGCCCAAAAGGGACTGATCCCCCATTTGTTGAATTTTGACTTTGAGGCCAAAGCCAGGGTCAAAAGCTACGAACTGGTCCGTATCCGTAGGGGAGATGCTGCGACTGCCCGCAACCGAGGGGGTGGGTACGAAAGGGATGCGAAGCGCCTCATCGAAAATGCCAAGCGGGGCGATATATTTTATTTCGATGAAATAAGAGTCCGTTGCCCCGGTGACGACCACGACCGTAAAATGCCCGGCCTCATGTTTACGCTAAAATAATGGTTTAAATGGCTGCTAATTTATAGCCAACCAAATTGTGTTGCGCCGAGCGGCCGGTGGGCCGACTGCGCCGTGCCCTGAACTCGCTTCGGGGGCAACAAACAATCAGCTTAACCAGGAGCCATTCAACTATCCAACAATCCATTTTTTATGAAAAAACTATTTGTGCTAACGGTGCTGCTCGGTGCCGCCACCTTTCTTTTTGCTCAACCTCTAAACGACATCACGTACCGGGAGGTCGTTCCGGACAAAAAAATGTTGGCCTGGGACCTCCCCCACGAACGGGATATTTTTTTTCAAAAAACCATCTGGCGAGTGATTGATGTGCGGGAAAAAATGAACCATGAATTCACCTATCCCGAAATGCCGTTTTTCGATGTGCTGGTCAATGCGGCCAAGGCAGGAGAACTGAACTTGTACCATCCGATCAAAGATGATTTTTCGGTTGAAATGACGGAGGAGGATATGAATGAAACGCTGTTTAGGACCGACACGGTTCCCATCTGGGAAAACGAGTTGGAAATGTCCTGGCAGATTGTGCAGACTGAAGTTTTTTACGAAGACATCAAACGCTTCCGGCTGAAAGAAATATGGTATTTCGACAGTCACGATTCACAAATGAAAGTCCGCATTCTTGGCATCGCTCCCCTACAGGAAATATATGGCGAGGACGGCAACTTTCGATATGAAAAACCCTTGTTCTGGGTACACTATCCAACCTCCCGGGAAGTGCTTGCGAGGGAACCTGTCTTCGTTGAAAGCAACGAAGCGGCCCGCATGACCTGGGAGGATCTTTTTGAAATGCGCCGGTTTTCCAGCTACATCACCAAAGAGGGCAATGTACGCAACAACCGGTTGGAAGACCTTTATTCGGGCGTCGACCTTTTACTGGAATCGGACAAAATCAAACAGGATATTTTTAATTACGAACATGATTTGTGGACGTATTAAATGAACGCTATTACGTATTCATTAAGCGTTCAAAAAAGTCGCCATTACCTGGCAAGCGCCCGGCGCTGTGTAGCTTTTAATCCGAACCCGTTTCGGGGAGCGACTCGGGCGCTTGCCAGAGAAAGGTACTGAATAAATACACTTTTGATTTTCATTTTTCCCCGATCCATGCCTTCTTTTCAACGACTCACCAAAAACAACTTCCCTTTTCCCGCCGTTTCCTTTTTATTTGTTTGACCAAATAGTTTTCCTCCTCCACATGAAGTTCAAGAAACGGTATTTGGGCGTTGTCCTTTTTTTAGTTTTATTTCTGACCTGCCAATCAAAAATGTTTGAATTCAGGAGTAGTGCAGCAGAAATGGAAACGGCCATTATGAAATATGGGCAGTACGAACCCCACTTCCATCAATACCAAAAAGACGGCCGTGACATGCACTATGTGCACGTGGGAGTGGATACCCTGCCGTTGGTCTTGATGGTACACGGGGCTCCTGGTTCGGCCAACAACATGACGGATTATCTGAGGGACAAAAGATTGACTGCGGCAGCACAAGTCGTTGCGGTGGATCGCCCTGGGTACGGTTTTTCAGGTTTTGGGAAGGCAGAGCGTTCGGTGGAAAAACAGGCGGCGGCCTTCATGCCAATACTGGAAAAACACATGCCTCCCAATCGGCGGAAAGTAATTTTGGTGGGCCATAGTTTTGGCGGCCCCGTAATCGCCCGGATGGCAATGGACTATCCGCAATTGGTGGATGGATTGGTGATTGTGGCGGGGTCGGTAGCCCCAGAACTGGAACCTGAAAAATGGTATCAAAAACCATTGGACTGGTTTTGCTTCCGCTGGATGCTGCCGCCCGCAGCCAGGGTGTGCAACCAGGAAATAATTCCTCTGCCGGAAGAATTGGAGAAGATGTTGCCTTTATGGAAAAACATAACTTGCCCGGTCACTTTGGTACACGGCACCAAAGACAACCTGGTGCCGGTCGGAAATGTTGATTTTGCAGAAGGCATGCTGACCAACAGTCCGCAAATCAAGATTGATACTTTAAAAGACCAAAATCATTTTATACTTTGGTCACATCGAGACTTGATTGTCGACCGGATTATTGAATTGATCAATGAAAAAAGCTAAAGAAATATTAGGATTTAATGACCGTTGGTTTATGCTGATCGGCATACCCATGGCTTCATTGCTGATCAATGCCCTGATTTTTACAGAATTATTGGTAGAGGATCCTTATAGTTTCTTTGGAAAATGTTTGACCACCGGTTTGGTCTACACCGTGATCTACTGGATTGTTTTGAGACAGTTGTTGATTTTTTCCCGAATAAAGTTTCCGTTGACCAAAAATTATGGCCGTCGACTTGTCGTGCAGATCATCATTGTTTTTATTATTTATTTTATTTTAAAAGCGCTGTTAGATCCTATTTTGCACCCCTCGGTTGATGGTTTGATTTCAGATACAAGGGAACATGGACTGAGCATGACGATTGGTGGTTTGACCGTGACCTTTTTAGTTTTGGGTGTTTATGAAACAGCTATGTTTTATTTCCAATTGCAAAAATCCCAGTTGGAAAAAGAAAGGTTGATGAAAGAAAACATGCACAGCCAATTGGAGAGTTTGAAAAACCAGGTCAATCCTCATTTCTTTTTTAATAGTTTAAATACACTGGCGTATTTAATTCCGGAAGATCCGGTGAAAGCCGAAAACTTTGTACAAAAACTGTCGAAAGCCTACCGCTATATTTTAGAAATAAGGGAACAGGAATTAATGCCGCTGGAAGATGAATTAAATTTTCTGGATTCATACACCTGTTTGCTGAAAGAGCGATTTGGGGATAATATTAAAATAAATATCGAAGTACCCGATGGCTTTTTGCAGCAAAAAATTATTCCGCTCTCCTTGCAGATGCTTTTTGAAAATGCCATCAAGCATAATATCATTTCCTCCAAGTATCCTTTGACCATTGATGTTTCGGCAGAGAAAGGTGACCAGTTGGTGGTTAAAAATAATTTGCAACGTAAAAACCAGGTCATGAATTCTACGAAAGTAGGATTGGAAAATATAAAGCGGAGATACCGATTAGTATGTGACCAGAAAGTGGAAGTGATTTCGTCCAGTGAGTTTTTTATCGTTATTTTACCTTTAATAAAAAAAGAATTGGCGGAAGTTAAGCCTGTTTAAAACAGGTAGGTGGTAATTGGAAATATAGAAATTAAAGATTAATGAAATATTAAAAGCTAACGGTTCGTTGATGTTCAAATCTCCTGTTTAAAAATTTTGAATAAAATTAAATATGCGGTTAGTTATTTGCATTGTTTCCTTTCTATTTTTTTATTCTCCAGATAATGGCCCGGTAAAGCAATCAGTAGGAAAAAGCGAAACCCGAATAAATATTGTTTTTGAAAACATCCAATTCGCAAAAGGGGTGATACAACTGGCCTTATATGACTCGGAAGATAGTTTTTTAGATGACAAAAATGCAGCTGCTTTCTATAGCTTCAAGGTAAGTGAAAAAGGCGAAATGGAAGCGGCGTTGGAAAATGTGGCTTTAGGTGAATACGCTATTGCGGTTTTTCATGATGTAAATGAAAACAATAAACTGGAAACCAATTTTTTAGGAATTCCCACAGAGCCGTACTGCTTTTCAGGCGAAGGACATTCCAAATGGCGGCCGCCTTATTATAAAGACGCTAAATTTGCGGTAGCTGAAAGAGGAATAAATTTGCGGCTGCGACTGCAAAAATGGAAATTATAACCTGCCGTTATTTTTAAAAATCATCTGAACATGAAGACCCTGATTATAGAAGACGAGCAGCCTGCGGCCAAACGGCTCGGAAAACTGCTCCAGGCTCATTGCCCGACGTGCGAAATCATCGGTTTTTTAGATTCTGTTGAAACGGCCACCGCCTGGCTCAACGAGCATCCTGCCCCCGATCTCATTTTCATGGATATCCAGTTGGCGGATGGCTTGAGTTTTGACATTTTCTCCAATACGGAAGTAACGGCCCCGGTTATTTTTACCACTGCATTCGACCAATATACCCTCCGTGCTTTCAAAGTGAACAGTGTCGATTATTTATTAAAGCCAATTGACCCGGAGGAGCTGAAAAAAGCAATCGAAAAGTACCGTCTTTTCCATCAGCAACCCGGCACCTACAATTCGGGAGGCATCGAACAGATGCTGCAGTCGGTACTAAAGCAGCAACAATATAAAGAACGATTCCTGGTCAAGTCAGGGCAACATTTGCTTTCTGTCCCAGTAAAGGAAATTGCCTATTTTTATTCAGAAGATGGGATTGCGTTCGCACAAAACTCCAACGGCAAAAAGCATATCATAGAGTATACACTCGACCAATTGGAGGACATGCTGGACCCCTCCGTTTTTTTTCGCATCAACCGGCAGGTCATTGTCCGACCAGAGGCTATCCAAAAAATTGCGACCTGGTTCAACAGCCGCCTGAAACTCGAATTATCACCTCACTACGAAACCAATTCTGTGGTGAGCCGTGACCGGGTGAATAATTTCAAGGCATGGTTGGATCGATAGTGTTAAGTGAATACGGATTACATTTAATACAAAGTTGACAAATGTCAGATTGCAACCTTGCGCTATAATCAGTATCTTTGCCCCGCAAATTGAAAACTCACTAAGACAAACTTCACCTTTACATAAGTCGGTATTACCCAAAATAAACATAAAGGCTACTGCCATCAGATTCCTCATTCACCAAAAACATGATTCCCACATGAGAACGAATAAATCAACACCCCAGCAAGATGAAATAATCGCTTTTATATTGTTTATTCTCTGTTGTGTCATCTCATTTTTCAGTCAGCCTGAAACTGTAGAGTTCACCGTAACAGGGATAAATTGAAGGAGAGATAAAGGACGGTTCGAGTGTTTACAGTGACTTTGCCCACCAGTATAACAGTAGACATTAAAGCTTTAAATGACTCTTTTTAAATGCTTTACAAAATAGTATTTTAATGATATAATTTTTTTAACTTACAAATTTATACCCGGAAGGGTATTATCCTCGAAATGGCCAGCACTAAATTTGCACCTACTGGTCAAGTTTGCATGATCCAATCAATTACAGCTTTCTACCATAAAACAGGATTAAATTCTACATGCGAAAAGATTCCTGTATTCTGTGTTGACCAACCCTGACTATAGAAGCACTATCATAAAATACCTGCATCTGATCCAGCCGATCTGTCGCTTGATTTGGATATGGGTTATTTAGTTTGATATAGTTTATACAGCTACATAAAGAAGTAAGTCTTGAGGTGGGGGTTAAATGCCTTGAGGCTTAATCAAAGAGCAGTTTTTGGGATGGCCTCTCTCCGTTTGTAGGAGAGGGGCTCCTTTTTGCATGATAATTAGGTTGTTTACAGGAAATCTTTAGATAGCTAAATTGTTCAGTTGTGTGCGGTACAATATATTTGGGTCTAAACTTTAAATATGGTTACACTCTCCGGCAGAGGTTTTGCTTTCAATTTAGTTACGCTTATTGTTTTTATTTTCTTGGCGGTATTGTTTACCGGCCCGGTCGGGAACTTTCCGATTGGTGATGATTGGCAATATGGTTATCCGGTGATGACTTGGGTTGAGAATGGTACAATGGAGTACAAAGGGGTCTTTGCACCCAATATTTTATTACAGGTGGCATGGGGGTATTTATTTTGTGCAATAGGAGGCGGATTTGATTTTACCTGGCTGCGTTTTTCAACTTTAATGTCTGCTTTTATAGCACTAATTTATTTTTATAAAATAATGCGGTCAATAAAAGTGAAAGAAAGTATTTCTCTGTTAATCGTTGCGCTGCTTTTTTTTTCTCCACTTTTTTATTATTTGTCTTTTACTTTTTTTACGGATATTCCTTTTTTGTGTTTGTGTATTATTTCTATTTATTTTTTTATTAAATACATTTTAGCAAACGAAAATAAATATTTAGTACTGGCTGTGTTTTGGGCAGGTGCCAGTTTTTATATCCGCCAACCCGGGCTGTTGTTTATTCCGGTTTTTTCTTTATTTATTCTCTGGAAAAATCGTTTTTCAAAAAAGGCGATATTTGTTGGAACACTATTGGTTTTGCTGGCATTCGGCGTTTAT
>JBCBRY010000126.1:0-27678 GCA_039819485.1 Bacteroidota bacterium
GCCTTATTTTATCCATTTCTTTATGGTTTGTTGCCAACACCCACTGCTTGACGCAATCCAAAACACTCAACAATGATTTAGATACTTTAAATGCATATCAATTTGAAGATTTTTTAATAAAAGATTGCTGTACCGATAAAGAGAAATTTTTCGGTTTTATCACCATATTATTTGTAATAGACAGTCAATCACCACACCCAGTCCCTATATAATATTTCACAGACGTACAAAACTACTTTACTACAGCCAGGTATAGGCTGTTTTCATAAACCCTGTTTTGGAATTAGTACTTAAACAGGAAGGCTTTTAACGGTCTTCGTGTACATTCTTTCTAATAAAATCATCACTCACCCGTCACAGGAGTAGCTGAAAAGTGGCGGAGCATTGCGGCTACAATCTCCGCCTTGAGTTAGGTCTGTGACCCAAAAATCAATTAAACTTATGAAAAAACTTTTGTTTTTCATTGGCTCACTTCTTCATTTCCGAAAAAGAAAACCAGGTTATTGCTTCTATGGATTTGTACTCCTTTTATTTTGGACTATATGTTCGGGATTCCCAGGATGGGATACAAAGAACCATGAAGGTGTTCCTACGAATATCTCCACACTGGATGGGCTAATGTGTTCCATTGACAGTATAAGAGTTACTTCAAGGGATACCTGTAGAGATAACGGAACCGCTGACACAGATGACGATTTCGCTTTTTCTAACGTTAAGGTCTGGTACAACAATAGGCCAGATAGTGGCATACTAAAGTTGACAAGCCCTCTTTTTTACGATCCGGCCGACGTTTATGAAATTGATGTTCAGGCCCTTCCGGCTGCTGGGGTTCATGTTTTTAACAGTGTAAAATTCCAAGCTTTAAACGGGGTTGATTTTGATGTAACAGCAGAATTTACAGACCCAAATGACGGTTGTATCCTGCACAACCCTGACGCTGGGTGGGAATGGGACCCCATAGGTAACCCAGGGAACACAGTCCCTACCTGGTCTCAGTGCTCTGTCTGCCCTTGTAATCCTTTATGTTTACAACCATTAAAGGATTGTTGGCCGGAAGAAGATTTTTCTACGATCAGCCCCTGTGAAAACTTCACAAATTATGGCCCCGATCCAGATTTTCCAGAGCATACGCCATTAAGGTACATAAAGGTTGTTTTGCACATATTTCAGAAAGAAGACCCACAGAACCCAGGGCAGATACATCCTACTGATCCGGCAAATTATACTGCTGAAGACCACATGGATATCATCCAGTCGTGGTTTACCGATCCCAATGGAACGAACAACCAATGGAGCGATATGTGCTCCATCCCCGAGGTAGTGCCAACCATGACAGATGCACGGATAAGGGTAGTTAACACGGGAACAGAGGGGTATGATGTTTTTTTTCACCCGGACAATAGCGGTTGGAACGGGAATTTGTCTTTTATGAAAACAAAATATGTAACCAATCCGCAGCCCAGCGTCGTTGGAAGTGCCTACTACCAATCCCTGACCGATCCTGATGTTTTAAATGCCCACCATGTTTTTATAGCCGACAATCATGACAACAGCGAATGTGGAGGGGGCTATACTGAAGGTGGCCAGTTTTGTGATTTGAACTCCCCAGCGTCGGTAATCTATGGAAACTATAAAGTATTCAAGGCATTGGGGGACACAACCCTGCCCTGTGCGGTTCCAAACCTTCCGGGAAACGATACCGCTGCTTTGGGGCAGCAAATATTAGGGGAGATTTACCACCTGTTGAGCGTCGACCACCTCTCTCCGTTGCAGGCCCATTTCAGACATGATGACCTGCCCGGTTCGGCGGACGGGTGCTATGATACCCCACTGGGCATAGAGAGCCTCAACCTCACAGGATGCCAATACGAAGAAAGGTGTGTGCCCTTACCCAATGCCAGATCGGTCGCATGCACCGTTTCATGGAAAAGAATACACCGACGTTTGAACGGTTCCTGGTTGGCTATGACTCAAACGGCCAACCAATATTTTCACGAACGGACCAGAACTGTTTTTTAACGGATGCCGATATCGCCGTCCCAACAGGGGCGGACATTGTTTGGGCAGGGCCAAAAAAATTACGGTCGAACATTATTGTTAAACCGGGGGCAAAACTTACCATCACTTGTGATCTCGGCATGCCGGAAGATGGCAGGATAACGGTGGAAACCGGAGGGCAGCTAAATGTTGAATCTGCCATGATCTACAACAATTGTGATGGTTCATACTGGGACGGCATTGTTGTGGAAGGTGATCCGAATTTAGGCGACTTCACCAACTTTCAGGGTTTCTGTAGGTTAAACTCTGCCACTATTAAAAATGCCCATATCGGGGTAAGGTGCCAGGACGGAGTCCCTGGTGCCAATACCTGGGGCGGGATAGTCTGGGCCAACTTTACCAGTTTTTTGAACTGCCGGAAACACGCTGTTGAAATAAGGTCTTTTGGAGGTGTCAAGCCGCCGTCGCATTGGGCCACGGGAGACGCAAACGAATTCGTGGGCTGCCAGTTTATCGAGGACGGAAGCAGGATGGACAGTCTTTCCACGTTCCAGAGCATGGTAAGGCTTAAAGCCGTCCGTGGTGTCCGTTTTGTGGGATGTACCTTTTCCAATTCATATCCCGTTGCCAACATACAGGCGAGAAATGATTGTATCGAGGGGATCAATGCGGGATTCACGCTACAAGGTTTTGCTTTGCCGAACGGAGGCCCGGTTGTACTGCCATCTACCATTACCGGTTTTCGACGGGGTGTATTTGCGAACAGTTCGTACAACACATCCATCAAGGTAAACCACAACAAATTTGAAGACAACTGGATCGGAGTCTACATGAACTCCTGTAACAATGCCACGATACTTGACAATGATTTTGATGTCGGAAGTAACCTTCCTCTTGAACTGCCATCCTATATAGACCGGGCCAACATGGGGATTGCCCTATATCGCTGCAGGGGATATAAAATAGAGGAGAACACGTTCACCCGCCACGCCGGATTGGGAACCGAAAACCCGGTAGGGATCCTTTCTTTTTCCTCCGGCCCATATTACAATGAAATTTATAAGAACTATTTTCAGGACATGGTCGTGGCCAATTTGGCGAACAATGGAAACAGAAGCCTTGATCCGAATAAAGGCCTTCAATACCTCTGCAATGAAAGCTTGGGCGGCAATGATTTCGATATAGCGGTTACAGGCTCAACGCCCAATGTAGTGGGCAGTATCGGGCGTAACCAAGGCAGTACCAACACCGCTGCCGGAAACCTGTTTACAGGCTCCCCTCCGTTCTCAGATTCCAATATCAAGAACGATACAATTGAAATAGAGTACTTTTTCTCATCCGGACAAAGGCCGGACAGCACTTCGCCTCCCCCTTTCGTGGTCAGGACTTTAACCAGCAATATCAATTTATGCGAATCAAAGCTGTTTGAAGATTTTGACGGAGATATCTCATCGACCGAAAAGCAACAGCTTCGGGATGATTTCTACAATGACAGTGAAATCGGCAAGGTATCCAATGCTGCCAACATGCTGGTTCACCACTTCCTGACCGATTCAATTGAGTACAATTTGGACTCGGCCCGTTTTTGGTTGGCCGAAAAAGGGGGAATAGGGGACCATTTCCAAATAGTCAATACCTATATCGGAGAAAACGATGCAACAGGGGCCCAAACGGTACTGGACTCGATTCCTATCATTTTTAATCTGGTCGATGGGGAACTGACGGAGTACCAGTTCTTCGACAGCCTAAAGACCCTGCAGATCAACGCCCTGCAAAGGGGGGATACAGAAGAACAGATGGTCTTACAGAACCAGACTGTCCTGAACAACATAGCCAGTGCCGTTGAGTACGGTGCCGCAGGTGAAGCGAGGGCATTGATCAATGAATATTTAGGGGAGCAGTACCCGCCCGAGGTCTATCTGCCTGAAACATCCGATGGGCTCGGAAGGATCAAACCTCCATCACGGGTTGTAACGGCTACAGAACACACCATGCTGAGGGGCATTCCAAACCCGACCCACAGTGTAACGGATTTCTATTACCAGTTGCCCCATGAAATGGAAAATGGAAAGATCGTGATCACATCCTTTGACGGAAAGATCGTCGATGAAGTGGAATTTGTCGGGAACAAGGGGAAAGTTCAATGGGATGCAGGTCAAGTAGGCAAAGGGGTTTATATTGCATCACTCTGGGCCAATGGCCAAAAGGTGCACAACGAAAGGATTGTAGTATTGAAATAAATTAAACTACGGTCAGCAGCAGGGGCATTCCCTGCTGCTGACCGAAATATTCGGGATATGCGAAGTCTCTATACTTTCTTTATGGTCTCGGTGTCAACGTTTGCCTTGGCACAGGTTACTTTCAACATGCGCTATTCTTTTGACTTCCTCGGGGCCGTGGCCTCAAGCGTAGTGCCTGTGGAAGATGGCTATTACATGACCGGGATTGTTTCCGATACCATTGCACCATATAATCTTGGGTGTTTTTTCACAAAAACAGACCTTAATGGCCATCCAATCTTTCTCAATACCATCAAGGGCAGTTCCTTTGAAATAGGGACATGGTTCAATACCCTGGCACTGTTGCCCGACAGCACTTTTGTACTGTCCTCTACACATTATGATTCGTTGGAAAAAACGATGTTCCTGCGGATGGATATTGACGGGGACACCCTGTTCACGAAGAAATTTGTCAATCCGGCCTATCCCGAATACGAGGTCATGCAGCCCACTGGAGGCATGGAGCGTTTGCCGGACGGCACGTTCCTGGTGTCCAACTGGTTCCACAATGGCCCGGAGAATGCCCAGAGCCAGGATGTATACATACTGAGGCTGGAAGCGTCCGGCGATACAATCTGGAGCAGGACGTTCCATTCCCTGAAGAATGACAAACCTACCTCAATGGTCGTGGACAGCCAGACGGGCAATGCCATTATCGGTTTGCTGACCACCAATTTTAACCAGGTATGGCAGGACTACTCGTCACAGGTGAGGTTGATAGAACTGAGCCCTTCGGGAGAGGTTCTTTGGGACTATACCACTTCCGAAAGCATCGGGCTCAGGGATGCGCCCAATGACATGGTACGGTTGGGAGATGGCAGTCTCGTCATTGCATCAGGTGAAGGAACGGAAATCGAGCGCCCTACCGGGAATACCATCTGGTTCGAGAAACTGTTGTTCAAGTTATCACCCGATGGGGAAATACTATGGGAAACCCCTTTTCCTGACCCTGATTTTAACAGCCAGAGCAAACTGACCAACGTCGTTGAAATATCCGATGGGAGCGGTTTCATTGTGGCAGGCCAACAGGGAGACTATGTCAATAATACCTATCACCATGTACGTGGGTGGGTCAGCAAGGTCAACCATCAAGGACAGGTTGATTGGGAAAGGGCTTTTGTCGGGGTTGACAGTGAAGACCCCAAGCACGAGATTTTCGACCTGAAAGAATGTCCTGACGGCGGGTACATCCTCGCTGGTGAATCACAGGACGGGACCTGGCAGTCCATTCCGCCCCAACAGGCATGGCTGCTCAAACTGGACGAGCATGGCTGTCTGGTTCCCGGCTGCCACCTGCCCAACAATGTGGGAGAGGTGCCGGAAAATTCGGTAGAGTTGGCGATCTATCCCAACCCGACCGTTGATTACCTGAACTTTCAGCTAAGGGGCAACAATGATATAAATGATGGAATGTTCCGTATTGTCAACAGTGATGGAAAGGTAATGAAGGAGTTTATTGTAGACATCCGGGAAGGGGACACGTTTGTGGTGCAGGTGTGGGAATGGCCTATGGGTGCTTATTTTTTACAGTTGATTGACCCGGAAGCGACCGTAATCATTTCCAAGAAATTCATCAAAAATTAAAGACGTTTGTCATGAAAAAAATAGTTATCCTCCTTGTCACAGCCTGTACCGTATTGTCCCTGACTGCCCAGGTTGAATGGGTCGGGGATCATGGTGCCTGGAGCCGTACCAGCGGTTTTTACAAGACAAAAAACGGCCAGTTCATAATTGCACGGGAAGCAAATGACGACTTTGGGTTTTCAGTGGTGGACAGTACCGGGAACCTCATCTTTAGCTACTCCGACCCATACGACTTCAACCCCAACCCACTTTCCGGAGGACAGGCCGAGATACTGGAAATGCTGGATTTTACGGAGCTGGTGGATTCCTCTTACCTGTTCATTTACGCAGAATTGGTCTGTTATCCCAATGACTTCGATATCAACTACATCATGCTCAGGTTTGACAGGAACTGGGACCCAATCAACCTTGACGTATCCGTGATACCTGTCATATACTCATATGACATGCAGTTCCTGGCCCCTCTCCCGGACGGTGGTTTCCTGGTGCTGTCCGACCAGTCCGATGAACTGCAAAAACGGGATGCCCTGGGAGGACTGCTCTGGTCAAGGGACCTTCCCGACCATGTAACCATCCTGAGCGATTTTTTGACCGTATCGGGGGATACAACGGTCATTGCCACCAGGGACAGTACCTATGTCCTGGACGGCCAGGGTGATATCATAGGGACACACCCCCAGGGCTTTGACAAGGTCATGCTTGCATCCGGCGGAAACCTTTATGCCCATAATGACGACTCCCTGTTTTTGTTGTCACCGACTTTTGACCCGCTAAAAAGCCTTGGCCTACCGGATATTGTCAGGGATTTTGACCGGTTCGACAGTGTTCTTGCCGTTTTGACATTTGATAACACCATCTACGTACTTGACGATAGCCTGAACCTGCAAAATTCATTTCAAGTGGGCGGGAACTACCCACTGGAATATATAGCATCGGGCCTGCAGGGTATTGTTGCTGCCGGTACAACATCTTTTGGAGGGAATACGGGAAGGACCTGGGCGCCCTTCCTGAAAGGTATTCCCTACGATGGAAATGTTGTGGAAGATACAGAGGATATCGGGGTAACAGGCGTGGAAATAATAAGCTCTCCCTCGATATCCGACCCCCTGTTCGGAGATTACCAGCTTGTCTACGATTCTTTGAAGATCACTGTCCAAAATTTTGGGAACAATATCGTTGACAGCCTGAAACTCAATGGTTTCTTTTTCGATTTTGGGGACTTTAATAACTGTTTCAGGTTATATCAACGGCCTAATAAGAAATACACTGGTCTTTCGTTGCTACCGGGAGAATCAATTGATCTCTATTGGGAGGATTATACGGCCGTTTTTCCTTTAGCCCCATCAGAAACATTTAATGTATGTATATGGCCCTCACTACCCAACCAGAAAATTGACAGGGATTCGGACAATGATCTTTTTTGTATAGATTTCTTGGTTGATACCAAAGAATCTACCCCACCGGTTCTTTCGTGGACTGTTTACCCCAATCCTGTATCTAACTATTTGTATATACAGGTAGAGCCACTAATGGAGGGATATGTTAATTACAGTATCAGAATCACCGATGTCTCCGGGAGGGAATTATATGTGAATGAAGTGAGTACCTACCAACAGGTCTTGGAGGTGCCTGTGTGGGAATGGGAGGCTGGACTTTATTTGGTGCGATATGTATCTGATAGAGGACTCATCGGTACTTCACGCTTTGTGGTTATAAAGTGAAGTAACCTTTGACAGTTTATCGAAAAGTAAGAGGATCATACAATTCTAAAAAATCCAACAGGTCAATGAGCTTTTTATGATTTTAATAGCTCCCTCCAAGAGAAATTTGCGCTGCTGTGGGCAGCGTATATACCCTTTTTGTACCTCATTGGTGAATGAATGCTGTAAAATCTTGATGAGCAGATGTTTACATTTGTATCATGCTTACTGCATCGGGAAGTAACTACTACGAAACAAATTATTGCACCGAAAATTATTTATGGAGTGGTATGAGTAATTGGTGCCAAGCGCCAAAAGCGCACATCCTTTTAGACCTTGTTTCGTCGCTAAAACGGAAGAAGAAATTTAATTATAATTCCCCATAATACAACAAGTTAAATTCCCTCCATTTTAATATTGTCCAACAACTTTTGTTTACCAAGGCGGCATCAATCAATATTGGACTTGCTGCAAAAAGTCGGTTTGGACTCGGAGTTCGTTCACCTGACGATCATCAGAGGAACGCTAAGGTCGGACAGCATCATTTTCTCTGCGGTGCTGCCCACTGTCAGTAATTTAAGTTTGGAATGGCCAATGGCCCCGATGATGATCAGACCGGAACTTTTCTCTTTGGCAGTGTCATTTATGATTTTGGTGGTCTTGAAGTCATTATCCGCAATCAGGAGTGGTCTTATTTTCTTGTTCTTTTTATATGGTGCAATAAATTGGGCATATTTTTCAGCAGTTGCTTTTTTCCGAAGCAGGGAATAGGCATTGGTTTCGTGGCCACCATAAAATTCTGGTGCAGCGAAATATACATTTAAACATATGATTGACGGGTAGTTGAAACAGGGCTGCAGTTCCGTTCCCATTTGAACAGCGAACCGGGAATTTTCGGAGAAATCAACCGGAATGAGGATGTTGCCCATTTCTTTTTTTGCCGTTTCAGGAACAGAAAGGACGGGGCAGTCACTCTGGCGCACAAACTGTCTGGATACGACCCCACTGCCGGACGAAAATTTTTTCTTGCCAACGATCAGCAAACCTGCTTTTTTAACTTCCCGCCAATACAGCAGCCCTTCCAGGGGCTTGGTCTGGTCAACGATGAATTCGCAATCCAAGGCTGAGTCAGGGTTGTATTTTTCAATTTCCCTTGATAGATGTTGCCGAATACTTTCGTCACGGGGCAGTTCGTCCTCTTCTTCCTGAGAGTTTTCTTTCAGGGCTCTCAGTTCTCGCGCACAATAAATGAAGTATATTTTCTCGGCTCCGACTGCACTTCCGAACCAAAACGAATACCTAATCAGAACTTCATCCATAGTGGACAAATCAAGTGCGACCAATATCCTTTTGAATGGTTTCATAATTACAATCTGACTCGAATTGGACTTTCCCGGTTAACCATGCAGGATCAATAAAGGGACAGGGCTATTGAAAGTTTGCTTCATTGTTACACTCTCGCCAAATATCCGGCTGAAAAATCCTTTCTTACCCCGGACAAGGCACAATAACTCGGGGGTCTCTTTCTTCAGGTACTTATTCAGTTGCTCATTTACATCGCCAGCCCCAAAGACATAGGTCACCGTAGGGTCTAAATCAGCAATGGGGCCCAGGGCATTTTCCACGTCTGGTTTTTCCCCTTCTGAAATGTGCAGGACGTTGACTTTACCGGTATGCAGCATTACCAGCTTCCGCAATGGTTCCACAATATTGTCATTGGACAAGGTATTGCCACTGAAGGCAAAGGTAATTTCCTGCAAGGGACGATATTCGGAACCGCCGGGAACCACCAGCACCGGTGCCTTGGTTTTAGAAATAACTCCTCCGGCCACACTGCCAATGAAAACCTCCTTCAACCCGCTCGCTCCTTTGGTCCCCATGACGATGAAATCATAAGTGCCACTGTTGCCCAGGAAAGTGATGGCAGAAACGGCATCGCTTTTCATAATCTTGGATTGCACCGAAATATCCGGCCGGTCTTCCCGCATTCTTTTCAACAAGGCATCCATTTCATGCTGGGCATCAACCTCCATGATCCTGTCCATTGATTTCATACGGAAAGCACTCGAGCTTACTTCGTAAGTATGCAATATTGTAACCTCTAATGCAGAGCCTCCGAACAATTTGGTGGCATAGTCCAGGGCGTTTAAGGAAGTGTCAGAAAAATCAACGGGAATGAGAATCCTATTCATTGTCCATTTTATTTAATGTGAGTAAATCCTTTGAATGGGGTGTGGCTTCAGTACCAATGGTTTGGCCTTGCCACTTTTGAAAATAGGAGGTTTCTGTTTTTTACAGCCTACTCCTGCTCCTATGCAAACATCTGAACAGAATCTTTAGAAAATCTTTAGAAAAATAGAATGGAGGCGTTTTAAAAGGAAATTTTATTGACATCTCAGACGAACACAAGGTGCAACTTCCTTCTGAGCATTGGACGCGAATTACAATCCAAAAATTGGTTTGGAAAAAGACCAGTTTCCTTCCCGGAAAAAGAATCTTTGACACAGCCCGGCCGCTTAAGATTTTCTAAAGAATTGAAAGGTAGATTTGTCCAAATGCCGATGGCTATTGGTGAATGCGAAAAAAAACAGCCGTTACGCCGTTGGTAATCAGGCACGATATGATTTTCACTCAAAAATATTATTATGAAACTCATCGAAAAGATTTTATTGGCCAATGATTTCAGCAGGTCCTCGGAAAATGTTGTGGCAACGGCGATGGAGTTTGCCAGGATATTCCATGCTGAGGTCGTTCCCATCCATGTACTCCCCGATGACCTGGAAAACGAAAAAGTGAAGTACCTACTGCATGAGACCGCCACCCAAAAACTACAGGAAACAGCCGATAGGCTGATAGGCGAAGGCGTGAAAACCGGAGAACCAATACTGGCTTTCGGTTCTCCCCACCATGTAATCATTGAGGCTGCAGTGGATGCAAATGCCAGCTTGATTTTAACTGGTTCCGGCGAAACGCAGAAAGGGGAAAAATTCCTTTTGGGGAATACTGCAGAAAGAATCATCCAGAAAAGTGAAAAGCCTGTATTGGTGGTGAAAGAAGGTGTCGCTCTCAATGCACAGCACATCCTTTGCCCGGTTGATTTTTCAGTTACCTCGAAACGGGCCTTGAAAAATGCCATCACGATGGCCCATCGGTTCAAGGCCGAACTGACCATTCTCAGTGTCTGTGAACTGCAAGGCTCACTTTGGTTCACTTCGGAAAGTGACCGGGCAATGGAAAATGACAGCAGATGCGCGGAGCACAAAGACAGCTTTGAAAAGTTTCTGGATGAATTCAACCTTGTTGGGCTGAAGTGGAAAAAAGAAACCCGGAAAGGAAAACCCGCTGAAGAAATACTCAGTGTTGTTTCCGAAAAGATGATTGATCTGCTGGTCATTGGTACTTCGGGCAAGACAGGCCTGAACCGCCTGGTCATCGGCAGTGTGACTGAAAAAGTGATACGGGAAGTGCCCTGCTCTTTCCTGACGCTTAAATCGGAGGACATTATCTCCCTGCAACTGGAAACCAGTATCCAGGACATTGAGAACCATTACAACACTGCGCTACAATTGACCGAAGACGGCTTTTTTGAAGAAGCCATCGAGCAGTTCAAACTCTGCCTGAGCATCAACAATATGCATGTGCCCTCCCACTATGGCATCGCCAGGGTGTACGAAACAATGAACCAAACAGATAAGGCAAAAATCTACAGAAACAGTGGGATGGAAATTCTGGACCGGATATGGGACCGGAAAATTGAACAAGAAGCCCGGAAATTGAGAAGCCGCTAAACACTCTAGAGGAACAATGAAAAAAACAATAGGCAAGGTGGCAAGTGTCAATGAGTCACTCGTGGGGGCTGGAGAGATTAAGGGGGCAGTAATGAATGGAGAAGTCGCTTACATCACCATCGAAGACGGCAAAAGGCTGAAAGCAGAAGTCATCGACGTCAAGCGCGGCGGTATGATTTACCTGCAGGTTTTTGAAGATACCAGTTGGGTAAAAGTCGGTGACCCAGTAGAATTTACTGGACTGCCACTGACGGTAACACTCGGCCCTGGCATCCTCGGTTCGGTAACGGACGGCCTGCAAAACCCACTTTACGAACTGGTCAAAATTGAATGGTTCCTCGAACGGGGGCTGGAAGTTGCCCCACTCGACGAAACTGTTAAATGGCATTTTACCCCGCAGGTAAAAAAAAGTGACCAGGTGACCAGTGGCTCCGTCCTTGGCCAAGTGCCGGAAAAAATATTTCAGCATAAAATCTTTGTGCCTTTTTCCATGCGGGGCAAATACACCGTGGAGCACATCGCCGACGAGGGGGACTACACTGTCGCCGATGAGATTGCCAGAATCCGCGATGCCGCTGGCCAGATCATCCCCTTGAAAATGGCTTTCGAGTGGCCCGTGAAAATACCCATGCCTTTCTACGAGCGCTCCGTGCCCTCCAAACCGATGCCCACAGGCATACGCATCCTTGATTCGCTCTTTCCCATAGCCTTTGGCGGAACAGCCTGCAACCCTGGCCCGTTCGGTGCCGGAAAAACGGTGCTTCAACACAGTTTGGCGAAACATTCCGAAGCGGACGTGGTCATCGTGGCGGCCTGCGGTGAACGGGCGGGGGAAGCTGTGGAAGTGTTCAAGGATTTTCCCAAACTGGAAGACCCCCGAACAGGCAAATCACTGATGGACCGCACTTACATCGTGGGCAACACTTCCTCTATGCCCGTAGCTGCACGGGAAGCCTCTGTTTACATTGCCACTACTGTGGGCGAGTACTACCGCAAACAAGGGCTGAACGTGCTCATGCTGGCCGACTCAACTTCCCGCTGGGCACAAGCACTCCGGGAAACCTCCGGCCGCAAGGAGGAAATCCCTGGCCCCGAGGCATTCCCCATGTACATTTCCACGCTCATTTCTGCCTTTTACGACCGGGCTGGCGTGGAGATTTTGCCAGATGGCAAATCGGGGTCCCTCAGCATCATTGGAACCGTTTCGCCGGCAGGTGGAAACTTCGACGAACCAGTCACCCAGGCTACCCTGCTGAGTACAGGGTCATTTTGGGGATTGTCCCGGGCACTTTCAGATGCCCGTAAATACCCGGCCATTGACCGCCTCGACAGTAATTCAAGCTACCCTTCCTTGCTGACCCAAGATGAAGTACTTTCAATGAAAGCATTGCTCAGGGAAGGCAAGACCATCGCTACCAATATCATTCTAATGGGAGAAAAAGGGATTACAGATGAAACCTATATCCAATTCCAAAAATCGGAGCTGGTGGATGCCGTTTTCCTCCAACAAAACAGTTTCCACGAAGTGGACGGCGTGACCAATCCGGAGCGCTTGCGGATGATGTTTGACATGGTTTGGAAAATCGTGGAATCCCCGGTCGCCATCCACCGCAAGGATGAAATCCGCTCGCATTTCAACTTCCTGCGGCAGGCCTTCATTGACTGGAACACCATGCGGCCCGACGAAAAAACTTTTGACAAACAAAAACACAAGATACTAAACCTAATCAAGCAAGGAATCCATGCTCAGGAAAACATATGAAAATATAGACACCATCGGCAGGGCCATCCTTAGCATCAGGGCCAGTGGCGTTCACAACAAGGAACTGGCGGAAGTCCTCTATCCGAATGGGGAAAAAGCCCTTGCACAGGTCATCGCCCTGAATGGCGATGAGGTGACCCTACAGTTGTTCAGTGGGGGGTACGGGGTCTCTACCGATTGCAAGGTCCGTTTTCTCGGCCGGCCTCTCCAGGTGGGTTTTTCCGATGAGATGTTGGGGCGGATTTATTCCGGAAGTGGTCGGCCCATTGATGGTGGTCCGGAACTGCTGGCAGATCTGATCCGCGTGGCAGGGCCATCCATCAACCCGGCAAAAAGGCTCATCCCCAGGGAAATGATCCGTACGGGGGTGCCCATGATTGACGTATTCAACACCTTGGTACGCTCTCAGAAAATACCCATTTTTGCTAAAGCGGGCGAACCTTATAACCGACTTTTGGCAAACATCGCTACACAAACCGACGCTGACGTTATCATCATCGGTGGGGTCGGTTTGAAATATGACGAATTCCACTATTTCCGACAACGGGTTGAGGAAGCAGGGAGTATGAGCAAGACCATCATGTTCGTGCATACTCACCGAGACTCTATCGTGGAAGGACTATTGGTGCCGGACTTGGCCCTGGCAGTTGGAGAGAAATTCGCCATGCAGGGAAAAAACATTTTTGTCCTGCTGTCTGACATGACTCAGTGGTCCGACTACCTCCGGCAAATCGCCAATGCCCAGGACCAGATTCCTGCCAACCAGGGCTACCCTGGAGACTTATACTCTCAGCTCGCTTCCCGCTACGAAAAAGCCGCCGATATCGAAGGGGCGGGCAGCGTGACCATCCTTGGCGTGACGACCATGGACGACGTGACCCATCCCGTGCCGGACAATACAGGCTACATCACCGAAGGTCAGTTTTACATGAAAGATGGCTACCTGGAAATGTTCGGCTCGCTAAGCCGACTCAAGCAGCAAGTGAACGACAAAACCCGCTCCGACCACCGTAGTATCATGAACGCCATGGCCCGTCTGCTTTCCGAAGCGGAAGAACGGGTGAAGGCACAAAAGTTCGGTTCGGTCAAGGACGACTATTCCTTAAGGTTGCTGGACTACCGAAAGACCTTCCAGCGGGAGCTAATGAACCCCTTCCGTTTCCTGCAACTGGAGGATGCGCTTGATTTGTGCTGGGAGGTTTTGGCAAAACATTTTAAAAAGGAGGAAGTCGGACTGTCCTCCAAATTAATTGAAGAATACTGGCCGGAAAAAGGTCAGTTTAAAATATTAAATGACGGCACTCATGAGTGAAAAAAACTTAGACCAGTTGATTAATTCGCTGAAAACGGAGGCCATCGACAATGCTGAAAAGGAAGCGGAAAAAATATTGACCGATGCCAAACAGCAAGCCCAACAAATTGTACAAGCGGCCGAGAAAAAAAAGGCCACCGTGATTGTGGAGGCCGAACGAGAGTCAGCAGCCATACTCGAAAAGGGCGAGGCCGCTCTTCGTCAGGCAGGCAGGGATTATAGCATTTCGGTACGGAACGAACTACTCGATATCTTTCAGTCCCTGCTCGAGGCGGAAACCCGCAAAGCATTTACCCCGGATTTAATGAAAAACGCCATCGTTAAAGTCATCGAAAACATAGGTGGTGATGTGGAATTAACACTCTCTCCAGAAAATGCTAAAGAATTGGCCGACTATATTCATGACCGTTTAAAATCATCCGGAAAGATAGTTTCCATTGTTGAAAATAATTCCGTTTTACATGGTTTTACCATCGCCCTGAAAAAAGAGGGCTGGAGTTATGCCGTTTCGCCGGAAGAAGTGGCCACCGCATTGCAAAAATACCTGAATAAAAATTGGATAAACATTTTAAAAAAAGAGGCATGATATGATTGGAGGCACTTATGAATATTTGATAAGCAGCCTGCCCGATTTGTCTTTTCAAAATACGGAAGAGTCAAAAAGGAAGGTGATAGACCTATTAAAAAAATATGCGGGCAGCCCATTGGAACAGTTAAGTGCTGTAGAGATATTGGATAGCGAGGCGCAAAAATTTTTACCTGTTTCAACATTTAATATTTTTCAAAAAATAAATCTGAAAAATATCCATGAAGAAAGGTTTCAAAAAAATAAAAGTAAAGTCCTGTCCAATTTTTCCACATTCAGTTTTGAATTAAAAAAAGAACTTAAAACATGGCGAACCTCAAAAAATAGAAGTGAGAAAAAGGCCGAAAAAAATAACCCTGGAAAAATAATTATGGGCGGGACCCCATTGGAACAAGAAATTCAAATCATGAAATACCAATGGCAGAAATTAGAGGAATTTTCTGCTGGACATTTTTCCGATTTGGAAGCCGTATTTACCTATAAAATTAAACTGTTGATATTGCTGCGCTGGTGGAGTTTTGATAGTAAAAAGGGATATGCAAAATTCAGCAAAATGACAATGGATCAACCCACGGCTTAGGTCGTGGATTAAAAAAAGAACCACGCTGGCCTCAGCCATTTTAACGGCTTGTCGCGGAACTTGTCAAAGAGTTACTTTAATTAATTACGCATGGCCGATAAAATCTTAATGAACAAAAATACCCTCGCTGCCCTGAAGGCCGAACTGGTCGAGTACAGGGGTGCCCTACCGGTTTTTGAGATGAAAGAACAACAGTTAAAAGGAATTGTACAAAGTATTGAAAATGGAATTTCTATTTTAAAGGGAGATATAAAAAAGACCAACGAACAAATAAAAAGTTGGGTAGCAGTAATGGCTGAAGAGGGGGTTGACTTGGGCCGTATGGTAAAGGTAGAAAAAGTGAGGACAGAGCAGCAGGAAATAGCCGGGATAGTAGTTGAATCATACATTGACATCGAATTTGCCGAGGCCGAACTGGATTATTTTACAACTCCTTTATGGGCGGATGCTGCTATTGAGGTAGTGGTCAGCCAAAAGACCAAACACACCATTCTGGTCATTGAGCAAAGGAAACTGGAACTCTTGCAGGAAGAACTGGCCGAAGCCCGCAGGATGAAAAATGCACTGAAGGAAGTTTTTATCCCGGAGACGCTTGAGACCATCAGAAAAATCGAAATTTATCTGGGCGATGTCGAACGGCTGGCCATCGGCTGTGCCAAATTGGTGAAAAAGAAAAAAATGGAAAAAATGGCGACCGGATGATTGTCAAGATGAAGGAAATATTGCTTTTTACTTTATCCAGCCAGGTGGAAGAAACCGTGCAGGAGTTGGGCGGATTGGGCGTGGTGGAAATACGAGAAATCAACCCGCCAACTGAAGAAAGAATAGAACTCATTTCGGAAAAAGTCGAACGTGTCGAGACTGCCATCTCCATGCTCGAAAATTACCATCAAAAAAACAATGGGAACGAGAAAAGAAAAAAATATAATTCTTTTGATCCGGTAAGGATTGTTGACCGGATTATGATTTCTGGCAAATTCAGGAAGCATTGCCAGATAAAACTTGACGACCTCCAACGGCAATTAAAATGGTACGAAACGTGGGGCGCAGAAATTGACCGAAAAGATTTTAAGCGCCTGCAAAAAAAAGGTATTTATATTCACTTGTATTTGTTGGAAAAGTCAGATTTAAATTTACTGCCAAAAAATCAATATATCGAGACCTTCCCAGAAAAAGACAATAAAATACCCGTTGCACTATTCACCCGTTCCGACTCCGAAAAATTGAATTTCAAGGAAGAGGTTTTACCTGCCTTGTCGCTCTCAGACGTCAAGCGGCAAATTGTCAGAAAAAGAAGGCAATTGGAAGAGGTAGCCTATTATCTTACCGACCAAGCAGAAGGTATTTCACTCTTGCATGATTACCAAAATTATTTACAAGACCGGTTAAATACCCGGAAGGTGTTGGGCGGAATGGGCGACATTGGAGGCAGCATCAAATATTTACGGGGCTTTATACCGCACAGTGATGTTGATGTTTTTAAAAATAAAGCCCAACAAAAAAAATGGGGTTTTCAAATTACGGAACCGACAGCCGCTGATGAAGTCCCTGTCTATATTAAAAATCCAAAATGGGTGAGCATCATCAACCCGGTCCTGAAATTTATCGACATCGTGCCAGGGTATAAAGAAGTGGATGTTTCCATTTATTTTTTAATTGCATTTGCGCTTTTTTTCGCCATGCTGGTCGGTGATGCAGGGTATGGTGCGTTGTTTTTGTTGGCGGCCTTTTTATTTCGAAAAAAACTATCGCCGCAGGTGCGGCTGCTGATTTATGTGCTGAGTGGAGCAACCATTGTATGGGGGATTTTGAGTGGTACTTATTTCGGTTCAGAACAAATCGCCGCTATTCCTTTTTGCAAAAACCTGATCATACCGGACATCGCCAGTTTTGGGGCAGACAACATTTCATTTATGATGCACCTCTCGTTCATGATTGGGGCCATTCACCTGACGGTGGCACACCTCGTCCGGGGCTTTCAGTTCATCAATTCCACGCGTGCCCTGAGTGAAGTGGGTTGGGTTGCGCTTGTCTGGGGGCTCTTTTTCGTCGCCGAAAAATTGGTACTTGGCAAGGCATTGCCCGAATGGAACAATTGGCTTTTCATTGCAGGTGCCTTGCTGGTGATTTTATTTTCGAAAGAGGGAAAAACCTTCTTGGACAGTATACTGACTTCTATCGGTAATTTACCCCTGAACCTCATCAACGGTTTCTCGGATATCGTATCGTACGTCAGGCTTTTTGCGGTTGGAATGGCCACAGCGACGGTAGCCTCCAGCTTCAACAACATGATCTTGCCACAGGGGATGATGGACCTTTCTTTTTTGGAACTCCTCATGGCGGCGGTGGCTTTACTGTTAGGGCATGGACTGAACATTGTCCTCGCCCTGATGGCGGTAATGGTACACGGCATCCGCTTGAACATGCTCGAATTTGCAGGGCACCTCGGTGTACAGTTTTCAGGTGAGAGGTACCAACCATTTAAATTGGATGGGGCCCGAAAAGAACCGATAGATTGAAAAAAAATTATGAAATAAAATTGAAAAACTTTAAAAGATAGAACCATGGGATTTACAACAATATTTGCAACGGTAGTGGCTGGTTTGGGTGACATGGGCATGTCCCTCAGCATTGCCTCAATCGGCTCGGCCATCGGGACCGGGATAGCCGGGATGGCAGCCATCGGCGCCTGGAAAAAAATGATCACCAGCGGGCAAAAAGCAGCAACCGTATTGCTGATATTCGTCGGTGCCCCGCTTTCGCAGGTCATTTATGGAATGATTCTGAAAAATGCCATTGCCGACGCCAACCTTGCCCCGGACTCCTACCTCTGGCAAATGATGATTGGACTGGCAGCGGGGGCAGCCATGGGAGGCTCGGCCATCTTTCAAGGGAAGGCTGGAGCGAGGGCTTGTGATGCCATTGCTGCCGGGGCTAATGACACCGCCAAGTACATCATGATCATCGGTATTGTGGAGACCGTGGCTTTGTTCGTGATGATATTTACCATGACGGGGCTGCCAGCAACAGGTTGATGACAAAACCTACCTGCCGGCACAGGACTTTGTGCCGCGCCAGCGGTCATGTGAAATTATTTTACTCTGGCCGATAGATCAATTTGCTGGGGCTTCGACTTTAGGAGTTGATGTGCGGGAATTAAAAAAATCATCTTAGCGACCAGGATATTGGGGCGAGCCATCCATTAACAGCGATGGTTGATAAAAAACTTTAAGACAATAAATTTTGACTGGTGGCAACCGACGATCAGGTAACGACATTGGTCCTGTTTAATGACCATGATGGCAAAAATCTTCTCTTGACAGTTAAGGCAGGGCTGACAGCTATGAGACTTAAAACGTAAATTGAAGACAACAACCGTCAATTCTTGTATTTTTCAGGCAATACCAGTAGCGGAACCTGGCTGTCGTAAACCTGTGCCTTGGTGATGCTTTTTTTGAAAATGCTTTCAAAAAAGCCTTTTTCCCTTCTTACCATGCACAAGAGGTCACAACCTTCTTTATCCACGAAATCATTGATGGACTCATTGATGCTATTGAGTATCGTAACTTCACGGTAGGTTGTTTTGACACCTTCGAGGTGATGGTCATTCTTCTTGTATCCTTTTTTATTGGTACCTGATTTTGCGTTGAGAATGGTCACAGCCGCACCAAAAACCAAGGCCAGTTGCCGGAGGGGCGACAGCACTTCCTGGAGGATCTCTTTATTGTCCTTGGCCAGCACAATGTTTTCAAGGGGGCGGAAAGGATGTTGGGGCGGGACTACGAGGACAGGGACTTTAGCCCAATTTAACGCAGTTCCTGCCACCGTACCAAAAACAACCTTTTCTATCCCTGATGCTCCCTTGCTTCCCATTATTATGATATCTATTTTAAGCTCATTTACCTTGCTTCCAAACAGGGAGAAAATACTTTCTTCTTCGACCATAGTGTGAACGGTGAGTCCTGCCTGTTTGATTTTTTCCGAGAATTTCTGTGTGGTCATTTTTAATTTACGTTCCAATCTCACTGGATAAGGCTGCTTATCATCAGGTAGGTCGAAGTTGTAATTAAACCTATCAAAAGCGAAAACATGACATAAATAAAGTTCACTCTTGAAAGCATCGGCAATCCCTAATGCATAATTCAAGGCATTATCTGCTACCGGAGAAAAATCAGTTGGGACAAGAATTCTTTTCATCGTTGTGCTTTGTTTTTATTGTTCAAAATATGGTGTTGGCCTTTCCGGCCAAAACGGTCATTAAGTGTACTTTGAATCACATCGTTCAGGCCGGATTGCCACCTTGCTCAATTCCATAACGATCAGGCCGACACTGGAAACGGCGATGATTTTCAACCAGTCTTCCAATTGGAGCGGGACCGTTTTGAAGATAGCCTGCATCGGTTGCCAGTAAACCACGACCAGGTGCATGAGGACGGACAGGCTCACCCCGCCCAGCAGCCATAGGTTGGTAAAAGGATTCAGTTTTTTGACCGAAGGCGTTAATGAGCGACTGCTCATGACTGCGAACATCTGGACGAATACCAAGGTGGTAAAGGCTACTGTTCGGGCATGGTCCAACCCAGTGTCTAAATTTTCATAAAACAGGTACAAGGTGCCCAGGGCCATGACAACTCCCATGATAACAATAGAAACGAACCGGTCACCATTGATGGGCTTTTCAGTAGGCTTTCTGGGCGGCCTTTCCATGATGTTGTCTTCGGCCGTCTCAAAGCCCAGCCCCAAAGCGGGGAGGGCATCGGTCAAAAGATTTATCATCAGAATCTGAAGTGGAATCAATGGAAGGGGAAACTGTAGCAAAATCGAGAGCAAGATGACCAATATTTCTCCGGTGTTGCAGGACAGCAGATATTTGGCCGACTTGATCACCTTGTCGTATACATTGCGTCCCTCCCCAATGGCATTGACGATGGTGGTGAAATTGTCATCGGTGAGAATGGCATCTGCCACTTCTTTTGAAACATCCGTGCCCGTAATGCCCATTGCGATACCGATGTCCGCCTTCTTGAGTGCCGGGGCATCATTGATGCCGTCTCCGGTCATGGCGACCACATGCCCTTTCTTTTGGAGGGCTTCCACTATTTTTAGTTTTTGGACTGGTAGCACCCTCGCCGCCACGCTTACTTTATCAATGATTTCCACTAATTCCTTTTCCGGCATCCTTTCTATGTCTTTTCCAGTGAGGGTGACATCCCCCTCCTTGTACAGTCCAATCTGTCTGGCGATGGCCGCTGCCGTGGTTTCGTGGTCGCCGGTTATCATCATCAGTTCGATGCCAGCCGTATGGCAACGGGCAACGGCTTCCTTTATCCCATCCCTTGGCGGGTCAATGATACCTGCCAGGCCAACGAAGATGAGTCCTTTTTCCACCAACCCAATTTTGTGCGCCAAACCGTTGGGAATTACCCGGTAGGCAAGGGCAATTACCCGCAGTGCGTTTTCGGCCAAAGCCTGATTGGCAGCTATTATCCTTTTCCGGTCCGATTTGGTCAAATCCCTTACCGTCCCGTGGTCATAAATCCGGGTACAGGACTCCAATAAGAAATCAGGTGCTCCTTTCACGTAGGCCTCTTTGCGTTCTTCCGCCATGTTTTCAAAAATAACCGACATCATCTTCCGGTCGGAATCAAATGGCAACTCCACCTGGAATTTGAAATGCGGCTCAAAATCGGAGCGTCCAAATTTCGCTTTTTTACAGGCCGCTAACAGGGCGGCGTCGGTGGGGTTGCCGTTCATCTTTTTCTCCGCTCCACGGTTGTTCTCTTTGGCATTGTTGCATAGGTAAGCAATTCGAAAAAAAGGCTCCATTGCTGCCGGGTCAAAGAGTTTGCCTTCCACTCTAAAATTGCCGGAAGTGTCTATACGAATGGTTTGTTCATTGAAATAAGTGTGGGTGACAGACATTTGGTTCTGGGTAATGGTCCCGGTTTTATCGGAACAAATGACCGTTGCCGCACCCAGGCTCTCGGCTGCCGGGAGTTTTTTCACCAGCATGTTGTGCCGGGCCAGCAGCTTGCTGCCCATCGAAAGTCCGATGGTCACAATGGTAGGCAGGGCAACAGGTACGGTGGCTACTGCCAAGGCCAGGGCGAAGACCAGCATTTCCCAAAATGAAACCGTACCCAACCACATACCGGATATAAAGACAATAAGAATGAGTACCGTAGCCGCAATCCCAATATGGCGGGCCAGCTGGTCAAATTTTTTCTGCAAAGGGGTCTTGATTTTTTTGGTGCCCTGAAGGGAGGCAGAGATTTTCCCAAACTCCGTCTGCATACCCGTTCTGGCTACGATTGCCCTAGCCTTGCCATACGTGACTATGGTACCCGTGAAAGTCATGTTGTGCTGGTCAGAAATAGGTGCATCGGCATCGGAAAGTACCAGTTCTTTTTGAACGGGGAGGGACTCTCCGGTAAGGGGGGATTCATCAACCTGGAGGCTGGCCACTTCTATCAGCCGTGAGTCGGCAGGTACGATGCCCCCAGCTTCCAGCAGTATAATGTCCCCGGGCACCAGCTCGCCGGCCGGGACTTTTTGTTCTTCCCCGTCCCGAATGGCCACGGCCATCGGCATGGATATTTTTTGCAGGGCTTCCATTGCTTTTTCAGCCCGGTATTCTTGCACGAAGCCCAAAACAGCATTCAACAGAACAATGGCAAACATCGCCAGGCCTTCAACGGTCTCACCAATGGAAACAGACAGCACCCCGGCCAAGATCAACAGGATGAGGAGGGGGTCTTTGAACTGGCCCAGAAAAAAAACAAGGGCTGATTTTCTCCGGCCCCGCTGGATTTCATTCAGGCCGTATTTTGTCGCTCTCCTGTTGGCCTCAAGTGAAGTCAACCCAGAAGGACTGCTATCCAAGGTTTCAAATACTGCATTGACCCCAAGGTGGTGAAGGCCGGCCCTTACATTTAAAGGTTCTGTCATTTTTGAAGGGTCTTGTTCCACCCAAATAAATGAGTCAATTCTTTAGGAAATTTTAAGGTGTCGGACCGGTTTGGGCAGATGGCCTGAACAAATAATCAGATTTCCCTTTATCGAGCAGCAGTTTGTCTTTAGATTTGCTAAAGATTGTTCGGTTAGATTTGTTAGAATGGCTATACCTCTCCAGTTGAAGATTGTTTCTTTTTTTTTAAAATGGAATAAACAACGCTGGTTATGAAAATACTCGTCATTGAAGACAATGTCGAACTGTTGCATGATATCAAAGGTTTTTTGGAACGGGAAGGGAACGTCTGTGAGATTGCCCAAGATTACGAAACCGCTTACATGAAAGTGGGCATTTTCCCGTATGATATACTGGTGGTTGATATTACACTACCGGACGGAAATGGATTGGACATCATCAAGGAAACAAAAAAAGAGAACATTGATGTGGGCATCATTATAATTTCCGCCAAAAATGCATTGGAAGACAAAATAGAAGGACTGGACATTGGGGCCGACGATTATTTGACAAAACCGTTTTACCTGCCGGAACTCAATGCAAGAATCAATGCGCTCTACCGGAGGAAGGTTTATAGAGGCTGCAAGGAAATTATCTTCAATGAAATAAAAATAAAACCCGAAAGGCATGAAGTGTTTGTAAATGGCCACCCCTTGTCCCTCACCAAAAAAGAGTTCGATATCCTCCATTTTTTTGTGGCCAACAAAAACAGGTTGCTGACCAAGGAGGCCATTGCTGAACACCTCTGGGGCGACCACATAGAAATGGTGGACTCTTTTAAGTTTATTTATACCCATTTGGCTAACTTGCGGAAAAAAATTGCTGGTTTGGGCGGCAAAGACTACATCAAATCCATTTATAGGGTAGGATATAAATTCACTGACAGGGAATGAAATTATTGACCAGGATCAACCGCTTTTATCTCATCTTCCTCCTTTTACTGTCTCCGATAATGATTGCGGTGGATTATTACCTGATCCGGTATTTTGTTTTTACCGAAGTAAACGAAATCCTGGAACACGAAAGTGAGCGGATCAAATACCACCTCCAGTCAACAGGGGAGCTTCCTTATTCCCGCTATATTTATGAAATCACACCGATAGACAAAGCTATTCCCCTGATTCCTCGATTTCGGGATACCATGATTTTCGACGCTTATTCTAATAAATCCATCCCTTACCGGAAGCATGAGTTCATTGTTGAGGCAGGTGATCAAAAAATGAAGGTGACCCTGAAGCATGTCCTCATGGAGGTTAGAAAATTAATCTTTTGGCTTTTTATCAGTACCGCTCTTATCTTTATTTTAATGACCATCGGAATGTTTTCCATCAACCATAAATTATCCAGATGGGCCTGGCAGCCGTTTTACCGGAATTTATCGAAATTAAAAAACTACGACATCAATCAAAAAAATCCGGTGCATCTCGATACATCCGATATCAGTGAATTTGAAGCACTTAACCAGGTCATTACTTCCCTGATGAACCAGGTAGAGAAAGATTTTCGGAACCTCAAGGAGTTCAATGAAAACATCTCCCACGAAATGCAGACCCCGCTCGCTATCATCCGCAATAAGATGGTCTTGCTGCTAGAAAACCAGAGTCTTGGTGAAAAAGAGCTGCGTTGGGTACAGGCTGCTTACCAGGAGGTCAATAAACTGTCAAAAATAGGCAAATCCCTGACCTTGATTTCCAGGATAGAAAACCAGGAATTTACCCGTTTGGACAGCGTTGATATACGTGCAACGATCGACAATATCATCAGTAACATGGAGGAAATCCTCCAGTTCAAAAACCTCCAATTGACAGTCAAGCTTGATCCGGTCAAAGTAAAATGCGATCCCATCCTGGCCAACATCCTTTTCACCAATCTCATCAAAAATGCCATCCAGCATAACCAGGAAGGCGGCTATATATGGATGAGGTTGGATGAAGAGCAATTCGAAATCAAAAATACCGGGGAAGTGCTGAAAACAGAAACGGCCCATCTGTTCAACCGTTTCCAAAGGGGCAACACCACTACCGATACATTGGGCCTGGGCCTGGCCATCAACCAAAAAATATGTGAACTCTATGGATTTCAGCTTGATTACAGGCACGAAGAGGGCGAGCATAAATTTTCCTTGTTGTTTGATAGCTGAGTTGTGTTAGAGGGGACATTTTCGATCCGGCCTTTTCCCCACTTGCCGAAAAGTATAAGCAATACGATCGATATCTTTTTTTATGAATGGGGGTTGTCAAACAACTTCAATATTAAATGAGATATGTTCTTACCGTCGGTTTTTTTGTTAAAGGTCGGATTGTGTTATAAAAATTTATTTCACCTGCCAGCTCTTTGATATGCCCTCGCTGATGGCTCAACCGGAACGCTTCCGACTTGAACTCCTTACGGTAAAATCGCTTTTTCATTGTTCTAAGATATCTGTTTGTAAACAGAGATCCTTAAAATTTCTGTCCGAATAAAGGTGGCAACTTCATTTTTCTGTTGCATTTAATATCAGTATATTGGGTCGGATCAATCGATGTTTTCCATTATCATAATTTGTCCTAAATGCTAAAACACTACCTGACCACTTCCGTCCGCTACCTGCTCCGCCACAAGACCTATTCTGGCATCAATTTAATAGGCCTCTCCATTGGCATCGCCAGTGCCATTATGCTCGCTTTATATGTCTTTGACGAATTTTCCTTTGATCGTTTTCATGAAAATAGAAGCCGCATTTTCCGTCTTACCCAAAAACACAGCGAACCCGGCAGACAGACCAATTTGCCTTACGTCAGTCCAGCTACTGCCCCGGCTTTGGCAGATGAATTCCCGAGTATCGAACAGACGGTTCAATTTGGAATAACCGCTCCAGTGATGCTCGGATACAAAGATCAATACATTGTTCCAAATGGCACGGAAACCTATTATGCCAGCCCCAATGTATTTGAAATTTTCACTTTTCCGTTGGAGGCAGGCCACCCGTCGACGGCCTTGTCAGAACCCTATTCCATTGTGCTCACCGAATCATTGGCCAACCGTTTTTTTGGCGATTCTGATCCGATGGATCAAGTACTGACTTTTCAGGTACATGGCCAGGAAAGGCAAGGGCTTAAAGTCAAGGGCGTCCTCAACGATGTGCCTGCGAATTCGCATCTGGATTTCGAGTGTCTGGTCTCTTTTGCAACGCTACAGAGCATCTACCAGGGCAACCCATCTTGGGAGGAACAAAATATAGCTACTTACTTGCTGCTCAATAAAGAAGGGGCGGCTCCCCAACTGGAAAAACAATTGACCGGTTTCATGGAAAAACAGGGTGGGGAAAAAGCGGTTGCCCAGAGCAGCCTCCACCTGCAGCCCCTGTCCGAAATTCATCTCCATTCTTCCCACCTTGATTCGGACCGGGCAAAACGGGGCAACCGGCAATTGGTCCTCCTGCTGTTGGCGATTGCCATTGGCATAGTTGGTATTGCAAGCATTAATTTTATGAACCTGACTACCGCCCGTTCTTCTGAGCGGATGCAGGAAATAGGTGTGCGAAAAACCCTCGGTGCCGAGCGTCAGCAATTGATCTGCCAGTTCCTTGGAGAATCGGTATTGATCACCCTGGTTTCATTGGGGGTTGGTCTTTTATTGTTGGAATTGGCATTGCCTGGGTTCAATGCATTTACTGGGAAAGAACTGCAGATTGACTATGGGAAAAGCTGGCACCTGTTGCTGGGCTTTGCCGCCGTACTTGGATTGTTGTCAGGGGCCTATCCTGCTGTCTACCTTTCGGTTTTTCGGCCCGTGGATGTGATCAAGGGCCGCTTGGGAACCGGCCGCAGTGGTGTTGGTTTGAGGAAAATATTGGTCGTTGCCCAATTTGCCATTGCCACCTTGTTGTTCATCGCCACGGGCGTCGTATGGCAGCAATTAAAATTTATCCAGCAAAAAGACCTGGGTTTTCAAAAAGAACAGGTGCTTTATACCGTCATTCCCAGCAACCGCTCAAGTGGAAATGAACTATTCAAACAAGAGCTGCTGCAACACCCCAATATCCACTATGTCGGAAGAGCAGTGGTGCGGCCTCTGTACGATATGAATACGGACTTCCCTTCGACGCCAACCTTGGCGGAAGTTGGGACAGAAATGGTCCAGCCCGAAATGGCTTTGCGTAAAATTGAAGTGGGCTATGATTACCTTGAGGCTTTTGACATGCGCCTGTTGGCCGGGCGTTCTTTCTCACCGCACATTTCCTCAGATGCGACCGGGGCCTTTATCCTGAACGAAACGGCCATAAAAGCCATCGGCTGGGCAGACCCTGTTGATGCGTTAGGTCAATCCCTCCATTACGATGGCCGGGAAGGCACCGTCATCGGGGTACTGGAAGACTATCATTTTGAGGGCCTGCACAGCCGCATCCTCCCATTTGTCATGGTCTATAACAAATTTTCCCCGATGGTTTTTGTCAAACTCGACCCATATAATGTTGCCGGTTCGGTCGCCCATGTCCAACGGACGTGGGAAAAACATTCCACCAGCAAAGAACCCTTTCATTACGATTTTATGGACGAACTTTATGCCGCGCATTATGCCCAGGAGTCCAGGTTGCAGACCATTTTGTCCTGTTTTGCGATCCTTGCTGTTTTCCTTACCTGTCTTGGTGTGCTGGGACTGACCGCCTTTACAGCCGAACAACGGAAAAAAGAAATCGGTATCCGCAAGGTATTGGGATCTTCGGTCGGCCGGTTGGTGGGCCTGCTGTCAAAAGAAATGCTCGGCCTGTTCCTGGCCGCCAATTTAATCGCCTGGCCGCTGGCCTATTATCTCATGGATCAGTGGCTTCAACATTTTGCCTACCATGAAGCGTTGGGCATTTCGAGTTTTATTGGGGCCATGGGATTGGTGGGGGTGATTACTTTTGGGGCAGTGGGGTGGCTGTCGGTGAGGGCGGCGCTGGCGAACCCGGTGGAGGTGTTGGGGAGGGAGTGAACGGTCAAGTCCGGATGTATTTTTACGTATTTGGCCTCAACACGTCTCATAAATGACTGGCTTTAAAACTAATTTAAAAATTTAGATAATAGTGGTGTTCAGAAATAAAGAATCCAAATATTTTCCTCCCCCCGGCCCCCTCCAAAGGGGGAGAAAAGAAAGTGCA
>JBCBRY010000127.1:0-27542 GCA_039819485.1 Bacteroidota bacterium
TTAAAAATCAATCATTCGAAAACACCTGTTTTTTAACTCTTCTATATTTTTAAAAATCAATTGAGTTGTTGGGAGATATTCATTCCCGACCAAAATTATTTTTTTTAGGCCACATGACTGAGCAAGCTTGATTAATTGTTGATGTTCTTTTTCTGAATATTTCCCCATTTCTTTCATGGCCCCAAGGATGGCGATTTTATTTTTTGCATCCATTTTTTCAAAGGAATGCAATGCATTTTTCATGCTGGTTGGGTTGGCATTGTAAGCGTCGAGAATAAAGGTGTTTGAGCCTTTTTTTATTACCTGCGAGCGGTTGTTAGTAGGTACATAATTTTCTACGGCCTTTTTTATTTTATGATCAGGTACTTTAAAATATATGCCCAACGCGACTGCGGTCATTATATTGTTGAAATTGTATTGACCAATTAAATTGCTTTCAATAATTATCGGTGAATCAGGAGCAGAAATAAATGCTGCTTTAATAAATGGTTTTTTTGAAAGTAACTGAATTTCAAAGGGTATTTTATCTGAGCTTGGCGTCTTTCCTTTTTTGTAAAATATTTTCCATTTGATGTTTTTCGAGAGCCCTTCCAGAAATTGTTCATCTTGGTTTATAAATGCGACTCCTTTATTTTTTGCTAAATATTTATACAGTTCTGATTTTCCTTTTTTTACGCCTTCAATTCCTCCAAATCCTTCCAGGTGTGCTTTGCCAATATTTGTGATCAGTCCATGTGTCGGCTCGGTTATTTTACATAAAAAATCAATCTCTCCTTGATGGTTGGCGCCCATTTCGATGATTGCAACTTCAGTGTCGGATGGCATGTCCAAAAGAGTAAGTGGCACGCCAATGTGGTTGTTGAAATTTCCTTTGGTAAAATGGCATTTGTAATGACTGGCAAGGACGGCACTGATCAATTCCTTAGTGGTGGTTTTTCCGTTGCTTCCGGTAATGGCGATAATTGGGGTTAGAAATTGTCGTCGATGAAAAGTGGCCAGTGCCTGCAATGTTTCCAAAACATTTTCAACTAAGATAAATTGATCGTTGATTTTGTATTCCGCTTCATCAATAACGGCGAAGGCTGCACCTTTATCTATTGCTTCTTTCGCATATTTATTTCCGTTGAACCGTTCTCCTTTTAATGCAAAAAATAAGCAGCCAGGTTCGATTTTTCGACTGTCTGTAATGACGATCCGAGATTCTAAATAAAGCTTATATAATTCTTCAATATGCTTCATGAAAATGTGTCGCTTAGAGTATGTTTTGTAAAAAGCAATAATTTAAATTGATAGCTTGGGGGTTATGAAAAGCTTATTGTTTAAAGCGATGGAGCCAACCTGAAACCCACTTCCGGGACGATTGGTTTTTCAGAAAGAAGAGATTTTAAACATGCTCTTAAAAAATGCTTGCAAGTTTAATAAAAAAAAAGTCCCCACATCAAATCAAAATGATGTGGGGACTTTTCGCCTGGTTTTCAAAAGGCCAATTATTTATAGCGCCTTTTAACTTTGCTCTTGTTTGATTTGAAGGAAATTCCTCCTGAATCGTCATTGCCTGTAGGTCCACCTGTGCGAGTCATGGCACAACGGAATCCAAGGTCACGGTAAGATTTGTCTTCCTCTCTGAAACGACGAGTACCTGGCGACAGCCAGAAGGCACGGTCTTGCCATGAACCACCTTTGATGACTCTTGCTTTGTCACTTACCAGTGTTGTTTTGCCATAGTCATAGAAAGCTTCTGATTGCTTATCGCCATCGAGGAAGTTGTAAGGCTGCCCTACTTTGTAGTTTTCACGGGTAGCTACTTCATCATCTTCTACATAACGGTAACGCAACCGGCCAAGACTATCTTTTTCTACTGGCTTGCCATCTTCATCCAAAACTTTGGTTTTGAATTTATTGCCACGGAAAGAGTTGAGGTCTTGTTGTTCAACATCTTCAATGGTCAAACTGGTGGTAGGACGATAAAGGTCCATGGTCCATTCGTTGACGTTTCCGGCCATGTTGTAAAGACCGAAGTCATTTGGCAAGAACTGGCGCACTGGTGAAGTAATGTGGGCCTTGTCGTTCAACTTGCCAGCCATACCCATGTAATCCCCTTTCGACCTTTTGAAGTTCGCAAGGATTTCACCTTGGTACTTGTTGCGCTTCTGGTAGCGGACAGTATTGCCGTTCCAGGTATAGAGCCTACGATCTGAAATTCTTTCATCTTTTTCGGAGACGAGGTTGCCGATCAATGCCAAGGCGGCGTATTCCCATTCAGCTTCAGTTGGCAAGCGGTACGAAGGAAGAAGGATGCCATCTTCGAAACGGACCTGACGCTCGCCGCCAGTTTGAATATCTTTCATGTTCTTGCGGACGTCACCTTGATATTGTCCGACTAGGTATGACTCAGTGTTGAAGTTGTCTTCGTCCTTTTGTTCCGGATTGGTGTTAAGAATGCCCTTTTCAATAAGGATCATTTCGTTTACCCGGTCAGTACGCCATTGGGCGTAGTCGTTGGCCTGTAGCCAGTTTACACCCACAACTGGGTATAAATCATAAGAGGGGTGGCGGAAATAGGTTTCAACGAAAGGTTCGTTGAAAGCCAATTCTTCCCTCCATACCAATGTATCAGGAAGTGCGTTGCGATAGACTTCCGGATAGGATTCCCCGAATACTCTGTAAATCCAAAAGAGATATTCGCGGTAGTCGATATTGGATACTTCTGTTTCATCCATATAAAATGAAGAAACAGTTACCCGGCGAGGTACCGCATTCCAGTCAAAAGTAACATCTTGGTCGGTGACACCCATAGTGAATGTACCACCTTCAATCAAGACGAGGTTAGGGCCAGTGACCTGACCGTCATAGTCAACTTTTTCAAAGCCTCCCCATTTGGTATCGTTATAATTCCATCCGGTAGTGGACGATTTTTCTTTGCTTCCACAGGAAGTCATCAACACCAAGGCAAGGATGAGAATAGGACAAAACTTCAACAGATTTTTCATCACTTTCATTAAGAATTTTTACATTAAAATTTTAAGCCTGCAAATATATGAATGTAACCATCATTTCAATGTCTGTTTGCAAGATTTAACATAGAATGCCTCGTATCAGGCATTTATCTAAAAATATTAAAACAGTCATTATAGCGGTTTGCAAAACGTCTTTTCCTGAGTCGCTCACTGTTTTCTAGGTTGAATACCAGTGAAATTTCGTGAGCGCCCCCGGTGGGGGCCAGGCTGGAGAGGGTGAAATCATAGCTATATCCTACTTTCAAAATGTCATATGTGACGCCAACCATTGCTATGGCTGCATCGGAATTGCCAAACGAATGTCGGTACCAGCCTCCGGCGAAAACCAACCCATGATTGTAATATGCACCGACATTTACCTGGCCCTGGTCACCTTGTTTCAAAAAGAGGATGTTAGGCGAAATAAACGAAGCAGGCCGCCTCTTATTGCCTTCCTTAACAATAAACTGAGCCCCACCATGTACAGACAACCTCAAAGGCAACCCTTCTACCAGCCCTTCATTAACCCCTGAAAAGCTCTCATTCGGTGTGGTAAGGTGATGGAGTGAAACGCCTCCATAATACTTGCTACTGTACACAAGCAGGCCGGCGCCGGTATCAAATATAGTATTGGTGAGGGCATCGGGCCTGATCTCGTTGGTGTTCAGGATAGGGCCCTGGATTTGGTCAATTTGGTCCAGGAAGACCAACTTGTCCCAGTCCAGGTTGTACTGTCTGAAGCCTGCCTCTATGCCCAGTTTTATTTGCAAATCATCATTGACAGCTATCCGGTAGGCGTAAGAAGCCAGAAAATTGGTTGTTCTCAACAGTCCGTCCCCAGCATTGTCCGAAAGGATCATCACTCCAATGCCACTGTTTACTTGAGGGATAAACTGCTCATAAGAAGCTGCGTAGGTAGAAAAGGCGATGCCTGTATTGGTCACGCTCGGCCATTGGTTGCGGTAGCTGGCAGAGATACGCGGAGCGAACGATGTACCGGCGAAAGCAGGGTTTAGTAAAAGTGGAGTGGAATAAAACTGGCTGAACACAGGGTCCTGTGCATTCAGTCCTGATACCGTCATCAGCACAATTGCGAGGAAGCTAAGTATTTGTCTTGTCATTGACGTCAAAGATTGGGTTTCAGTAAATCAAATGAGTTAAGTTTGCATTGGCCATAATGCATTAAACTGCACCGGGGCGTAAATCGTGATGAGACTGTTAAGAGTTGGTGACCAAAGGTATTGTTTCTACATAGAAAATGAACAACAATTTTAATGATTGTCACAACAACGGCGAACTACGATTGACTGCAAGATTCCTTTCATTACCTTGGTTTTGTCGGCACAATGCCTATTTTTTGTTAAAAAACAATGCTGTATCATAGCTGTTTCTACATAACGTTTATAATCTCGATAAAATTATTGGCCTGCTTTTTTTGACTTTCCGAAAGGCCTCATCTTTTTAAAACTAACAACAAGTGAAACATATGAAGAAAATAGGAACATCCATTTTCACTCTCTTTTTTGTATTGTCTGCTTTTGCCAACGGCCCGTCCGTGATCAAGGGCAATCTTGAATGGTCGGATGAGCGTGCCTACATCCCGGTAGAAGGTGCCCGGACTTATTATATCTCTCATTTCAAAGATGCGTTTTATGATGAAGTCCAACCAACCCTTCCCATTTTCACGGAAAGGTTTTTACTGAGTGCCTACAGTGATATAGACGCCACATTGGCCAACCCGGTTTATGAACCATATGATAAAACGGTCACCGACGATGATAATTTGCTTACTGATCGGATCCGTATCAAAGTGGATGTCGAAAAGGACCGCTCCGAATACTATGGCAGGGTTTCTTTGGTGCCGATCCGGAAAATTGGCGACGGACAATTCGAGCGCCTGGTTTCTTTTGATATTCAGTTGACCTATCGCTCTAAAACTCCGCCTGCCAGCCTTAGGAATGGCAATACCTACAACTCGGTCTTGGAAGATGGCGATATCTATAAATTTGCTGTTAGCGAAACAGGCGTTTATAAACTAGATTACGGTTTTTTGAAAAACGACCTGGGAATCGATATTGACAATATTGACCCCCGGACGATAAAATTATATGGAAATGGAGGAGGAGTACTCCCTGAACTGGTTGATGCCGAGAGGCCTGACGACCTGGTCGAGAACGCCATTCGCATAGTGGGAGAAGAGGATGGGAATTTCAATGACGGTGATTATATTTTATTTTACGGAGAAGGGCCTAATATCTGGACTTACGATGCCGAAAAAAGAATTTTCGACTATCCCCAGAATTTTTATGATACCAAGAATTACTATTTCATAAAAATAAATGCCGGAAATGGGCTGCGCATCAGTGACTTGCCCTCTCAGGCTGGGAGTACCTACACCTCTACAACTTTCAATGACTTCATCCGGTATGAAAAAGACGATTCAAACCTCATGCATGATTGGTCTTTTGGCCAGGGAACAGGCAGGACATTCTACGGAGATTATTTCAAGGTGAAAGTGGATGAAGACTATTCGGACGAATTTCAGGTGGAAAACCTGGTGACCAATGCCAATGCACATATGAAGGCTGTTTTTGCTGCAAGAGTAGAGGATAATGGACGTAACTATTCCATCACTGCCAACGGCACTAAGTACACGAGCAATTCATTTAGCCGTACGGCAGGAAGCTCGGTTGATACTTATGCTTTTCGACAATTGATAGAATCGGAGTTTGTCCCCAATGGCCCGTTCGATATTTTACTGGAATTCAATAAAGGTGGCAGTGCGTTCAACGAAGGCTGGTTGGATTTCATACAGCTCAATTTCCGAAGAGAGTTGTTGATGACCGGCGATCAAATGATTTTCCGTGACGTACAGACCATCGGAAACATTGCCAGCACGTTTCGATTGGGCAATGCTTCCGGCAACCTGGAAATATGGGACATCACGGACCCTTTGGCCCCAAAGCAACAAGATGCTCAATTGAATGGCGCAGAACTTACCTTCACGGCCAATACCCAATCGCTGAGAGAATACATCACCTTTAATACCAGCAGCGGATTATTGTCGGCTGAAGCTGTATCAAATGAAAGGCTTCAAAACCAAAATGTTCATGGTATCGACGATGTGGACATGGTCATTATCTATCCTGCCATATTTGGGGAAGAGGTAGAGCGTTTGGCGCAGCACCGCCGTAACTTTAGCGGACTTGACGTGGCGACCGTTGAAATCGACCAATTGTACAATGAGTTTTCATCAGGTAGTAAAGATGCTGGTGCTATCAGGGACTTTGCCGTTATGCTCCACAACCGGCAGCCTGATAAATTCCGGTACTTACTGTTGTTTGGAGATGGTTCCTTTGATCCGCGAGATGTATATGGACTGGGAGGAGATTTGATTCCTGTCTATGAAACTGCCAGTTCATTAAGTCCTATTTCTTCTTACCCGACCGACGATTACTTTGCATTATTGAGTGAAGGGGAAGGTGCAGCTATTAGTTCTGGTTCACTGGATATTGGAGTGGGAAGATTGCCCGTCAAAAGTCTTGACGAGGCAAGCGCTGCAGTCGATAAAATCATTTTCTATGATGAGCAGCCAGAAAATTTAAGGGACTGGCGAAACCGAATTCTCTTCATCGGGGATGACGAAGACTCCAATACGCATACGAATGATGCCAACGGAATTGCGGACGACATTGGCAATAAAAACAAGAACCTGAATGTAGATAAAGTGTATCTCGATGCCTTTCCACAGGTTTCTACTTCGGGCGGTACGAGAATACCACTCGCTACAGAAGCCATCAACACTAACATGTTCAAAGGGCTCCTGGCCATGGTTTATTTGGGGCATGGTGGCCCAAAGGGATGGACCCAAGAACGGGTAGTGAAAATTGAGGATATACTTAGCTGGAGCAATAAAAACGGCATGCCGCTGATCATTACCGCCACATGTTCCTTTACCGGTTTTGACAATCCGGCATTTACCAGTGGTGGGGAACTGTGCTTTTTGAATGAGAAAGGAGGGGCAATTGGCCTATACACCACCGTTCGTCCAGTATTTGCCAGTGCCAACGAAAAACTCACCAGGGCATCGGTGGATACGCTCTTCAACAAGTTGAACAATAATCCGCCTACTTTTGGGGAGGTTTTAAGAATTTCAAAGAATAAAGTTGGCAATGCGGCCAATTCCCGTAAATTTTTGCTGATCGGTGATCCGTCTCAAAAATTGGCTTTGCCCAATTATCAGGTAGCGACGACCAAAATCAATGGGAATGATATTTCCGTAGCTGCTCAGGATACAATCCGTTCGTTGCAAAAAGTAACCATTGAAGGAGAAGTACAGGATGACTTCGGGAACATCATTTCCAATTTTAATGGCATTGTTTACCCAACGATCTACGATAAGAAAGTCCTTTATCAAACACTGGTACAAGATCCTACCAGCTTACTTTTGAATTATACCCTACAGAAAAACATCATCTTTAAAGGACGGGCAAGTGTAGTTAATGGGAAATTCTCGTTCACCTTTGTTGTGCCAAAAGACATCGATTACAACTTTGGTAGTAGCAAACTCAGTTATTATGCCTCCGATGAGTCACAGATGCTTGATGCAGCCGGGAACTTCCAGGATGTAATTCTTGGTGGAACTGATCCCAATGCCCTGGCGGACGACCAGGGGCCAAAAGTTGAGGTATTTATGGACGACGAAAGTTTTGTCTTTGGGGGCATTACCAGTTCCAACCCGTTGCTGTTAGTGAAGCTGGAAGACGATAATGGCATAAATGTAGTAGGTAATGCTATCGGCCACGACCTGAACGGGGTCATGGACAATAATTCGCAGCAATACAATTATATCCTGAATGATTTTTACGAAGCTGCGATTGATGATCATACCAAAGGAGAAGTAAGGTTTCCGCTTTTTAATATTCCGGAAGGTCGTCATGAAATGAAAGTTACCGCATGGGATATCGCCAACAACCCAGCAGAAGGCTTGACAGAGTTTGTCGTTGTTTCATCGGAAAAAACAGCCCTCGAACAAGTGCTGAACTATCCGAACCCGTTCACTTCTTCCACCTGTTTCCTATTTGAAATGAATCCTCCGCGTCCTGGTGTCGAGGTGGATGTGCTTGTAAGTATCTATACTGTTTCCGGACGTTTGATAAAAACGTTGGAAGAGAGAATAATTTTTGAAGACCGCCGTTTAGGAAACGATAATTGTATTCGTTGGGATGGCCGGGATGATTTCGGCGATCCGCTTGCCAAAGGGGTTTACCTTTATAAAGTTAAAGTTCAAAGCCCCCAAACGGGAGCAACCGTACTTGAAGGCGAAAGCGAATTTGAAAAATTAGTCATTTTGAAATAATGGAAAATGGAAAGTGAAGAATGAAAAATGAGTTTTTTATCCCCAATTCATGTGAAAATTTCCTTCATTCTTCATTCTTCATCCTTCATTCAACTTGGCTCCCTATATTTGCAAACTTTTTAAAAAATTAGAATCTATCTCATGAAAGGTTTACTTCTGAAGATTGTCTGTTTTATAGCTATTGGCTGCATGTTCCAAGCCGATGCTCAAGCTCAGTGTTTTTACGATTCAAACGGAAAGCTCGTTAACCCCGATGGATCCGAATGTATCAACACCATTCTCACCGCAGTTCCTTTTTTAAGGATTGTCTCAGATGCCCGCTCTGGTGCAATGGGCGACGTTGGCATCGGTCTTTCGCCTGATGCAAATGCCATGCACTTCAACCAGTCAAAATTGGTTTTGGCGGATGACCCACTAGGTGTTTCGGCCACTTACACACCCTGGTTGCGTTCTCTGGGCCTCAATGATGTTTACCTGGCTTATTTGACAGGGTACAAAAAATTGAGCGACCTGCAGGCCGTAGGTTTTGGCCTGCGCTATTTTGCACTGGGGGATATCAATTTCACGGATGAAAACGGGAACCCGACCGGTACCGGCCGTCCTAACGAATTTGAAGTGACAGCTGCGTATTCACGGAAGTTGTCAGAAAACCTGACAGCGGGAATCGGGGCCAAATTTATTTATTCCAACCTGGCTTCCGGCCAGCAGGTAGATGGCCAGACCATTGATGCAGGTACGGCTGGTGCTGCTGATGTGTCTTTGACTTATCACACAGAAATTGAAGCCAATGGCAACCCAAGTGACTTGATGTTGGGAATGGCCATAACCAATATTGGTTCCAAGATCACTTATACCAATGCTGCCAACCAGCAGAAGGATTTCTTGCCTACTAATTTAGGTATTGGTGGTGCCTGGACACTTAATTTCGATAATTATAATAGCCTGACAATCGCTGCAGATGTCAATAAGCTGCTCGTACCAACACGTTGCTTTGAAAACGATGATATCCCAGGTAGCGAATGTGATACGGATGGTAACAATGTACCCGACTGGAGAGAACAGTCGCCAGTGGGAGGGATGTTCAGCTCATTCAGCGATGCGCCGAATGGTTTTGACGAGGAATTGAAGGAACTGATGTTTTCCTTTGGGGCGGAATACTGGTACGACAAACAGTTTGCCGTCAGGGCTGGGTACTTCACCGAAAGCCGTACCAAAGGTGACCGGCATTATTTTACGGTTGGACTTGGATTGAAATATAATATTTTTGGTCTGAATTTCTCTTACCTGGTGCCAACGACCAATCAGCGGAATCCACTGGATAATACACTTCGCTTTTCTTTGTTGTTTGACTTTGGTGCATTCGATGCCGAAGCAGGAGGATAATTTAAGAGAAGTAATTGAAATGAAAATGCCTTTGTTGAGTCACAACAAAGGCATTTTTTATTTAATGGAAAAATCAAATTTATTCCTCTGCAAATTCCACTTTCTCATTCATCACCTTCGCCTGATGTGCAATGGATTCCTGGTGAATCGCCCTGAGGACAGTTTCCACAAACCGTTGGCTCAGGCCTTTCTCTTCACCAATTTTAAATGCATGTTCCAATACTTCATTCCAGCGGGTTGGCTGGAGGATGGCGATGTTGTTTTCTTTTTTGTACTCCCCGATCTGGTCTGCGACTTCCATTCGTTTGCCGAATAGGTCCATCAGGTGATTGTCGATGTCATCAATCTGGTGGCGCAGGAAGTCGATGGTTTTAAGAAAAGAAGCATTGTCGGTAGTTTCTTCCCGGACTACCAGCTCTTTTATCATTACATTAAAACGATGGGGGGTGATCTGCTGGGCGGCATCGCTCCAGGCATTGTCGGGAGTGGGGTGTACTTCGGTCATCAAGCCATCGTAATTGAGATCGAGTGCTCGTTGTGCCACGGGCTGTAAAAGGTCACGACGCCCACAGATATGACTGTTGTCGCAGATTATCTGCAAATTGGGAAACTGACGTTTCAGTTCGATGGGCAATTGCCAAAGTGGCGAGTTGCGGTATTTTTTTTCACCATGATAATGAAACCCTCGGTGGATGACGGCAATGCGGCTAATGCCTGCTTTGTAGATTCTTTCAATGGCCCCGATCCAAAGCTTCAAGTCTGCATGAACTGGATTTTTTACCAACACTGGAATGTCCAGTCCTTTCATAGCATCAGCTACTTCTTGTACAGAAAACGGGTTGACAGTAGTACGGGCCCCGATCCAGAAAACATCGATGCCGTGCTTCATGGCTTCAAAGACATGCTGAGTATTTGCGACTTCCGTGGTCACTTTCATCCCTGTTTCCTGCTTTACCCGTTGGAGCCACTTAAGGCCGGGAGCGCCTACTCCCTCAAAAGCACCGGGCCGGGTTCGGGGTTTCCAAATGCCTGCGCGGAAAAGGTCGATGCCGGCCCCTTTGAGTCCACGGGCGGTTTCCAGGACTTGTTCTTCCGTTTCGGCACTGCAAGGTCCGGCGATGAGGATAGGTCGCTCCTTTTTATCAAAGACTGGTTGAAATTTCATGATAAGATAGTTGACGGCAGCTGGCTGACGGTGGCGGTTTTGCGGCCCCGGTCAGCCCTCTGTAAATGGTGTACGATTTTATTAATTCGGCAAAGCAATTTATTGCTCGCCCAATATTTTCTTGATTCTATTGGCCGCTTCCATCTGTTGGTGGAAGTGGTCAAAATTGTTTTTTATCAAATAAGTCCTGAATTGCGAAAGCACATTAATGTGCTCATCCAAAACATCCAGAACATTGTCCCTGTTTTGGCGGAAGATGGGTGCCCACATATCCGGTGAACTTTTGGCCAGGCGAACGGTCGATGCAAACCCGCTGCTCGCCAGCTCAAAAATCTGCTTCTCGTCCTTTTCCTTTTCCAAAACCGTCAGGGCCAGGGCAAAGGAGCTGATATGTGAAATATGGGATACATATGCCGCGTGTATGTCGTGTTCTTCACCTCCTAAATAAGCAATTTCCATCTTCATGGAGCGGTACATTGTTTCCACAAGGTCCACTGCGGCTGGAGTGCTGGCTTCTTTATCACAGATCACAGTGTATTTGTTTTTGAACAGATCGGGGATGGCTGCCTCAATACCAGAATATTCTGTGCCTGCCATTGGGTGAGTGGCCACATAGTTCTTCCGTCTGGGGTGGTTTTTCACTGATTCAAGGATGTTCCTTTTAGTTGACCCCACGTCAATTACCACTTGGTCATCTACCTTGTCCAGAATGGTTGGCAACAACTGCAGCATAGCGTCGACGGGGGTTGCTAAGATGATAAGGTCCGCTTGTCTTACACCGTCCTCCAGTGACATGTCTTCGTCAATGATCCGCCGCCTGAGCGCCTTGTCAAGGCTCTCCTGGTTTCGGTCAACACCAATTATTTTTTTGGCAAAACCGTTTTCCAACAAGCTGATGGCCATGCTGCCTCCAATGTGCCCCGTGCCGATGATCGTTACCGTCATAAATTGAATGGTTAAATGGTTGTGGGGTTAATTGGTTTTAGATTTAGATGTTTAATTCTTGTAATTGCCTCTGCAAATACATCTTCTTTTGAGCAAAGGGAAATACGGATGTATTGATTGCCTTGTGAACCAAATATGCCTCCTGGTGTCAGGAACACATTTGCTCCATACAGTATTGCGTCGGACAGCTCGAACCCATCTTTATAACCCGCAGGGATTTTTGCCCAAACGAACATGCCGGAAGTACCCGTCTGCCATTGACAGTTTAATTGTTCCAATAGTTCATACACTTTGTTGCGCCGTTTCCGGTAAATGATATTCAGGCCGTTGTACCATTCTTTGGGTAATTGTAAAGCCTTGGCTGCGGCCAGTTGCACAGGGCGGAACATACCCGAATCCATATTACTTTTAAAGCGAAGGATGGTTTGTATAAATTCCGGTTTCCCGGCAAGCATACCTACCCGCCAACCGGCCATATTATGGGACTTGCTGAGCGAATTTAACTCCAGAGCAACTTCTTTCGCACCTGCAATGGAAAGGATACTGAGGTGGTCTTCATTTAAGATGAAACTATAAGGGTTGTCGTTGACCAGAAGGATATGATGCTTTCTGGCAAAGTCAACGAGCTGTTCAAAAGAAGATTTCTTGGCTTGGGCACCCGTTGGCATATTGGGATAATTGACCCACATGATTTTTATCCTGTGCAAATCTTCTTTTTCCAATTCGGCCAGATCGGGCAACCAGCCGTTCTTTTCTGAAAGACGGTATTCAACTACATCGGCCCCTGTCAGTTTAGTGGCTGTTGCATAAGCTGGGTAACCTGGGTTAGGAACCAAAGCCGCATCACCTTTCTCCAAAAAGCTCATGGCAATGTGTACAATGCCTTCTTTCGATCCAATCAATGGTAGCACTTCACTACGAGCATCCAGGGCTACTCCGTAAAACTGTACGTACCAATCGGCAAACGCTTTTCTAAGTTCAGGAATACCGGTGTAGCTTTGATAAGCATGGTTGTTGTCCAATTGGCTATGGCTGTGCAAAGCAGCAATGACCGATGGGTGAGGCGGCAGGTCGGGGCTGCCAATGCCTAGGTTTAGCACGTCTTTTCCTTCCTTCCGCATATTGGCGATTTCCCGGAGTTTTTTAGAAAAATAATACTCCTTCACATCTCCTAGACGAGAGGCTGGCTGAATGTTTATTTTTTCAGTTGCGATCATACTTCGATGTGTTTACCGCGTCGGTAGACGCCTAATACTTTCAGGTCGGTGACCAATGGCTTGAGCGACTCGATACCCTGTTGCCATTGTACTTGTCCGTTACAGATAAAATCGACAAAAAAGAAATATTCCCAGTGCTTTCCAGCTATCGGAATGGATTGGATTTTGGTCAGGTTCAGTTCATACGCGGCCATAACGCTCAGTACTTTGTGCAAGCTGCCCACCTGGTGGCTTACTGAAAAGCAGAGTGACACCTTGTTGGCATTTGTATCGACTTGATATTCTCCGTCCCGTTCCAAAACCAGAAAACGGGTGTGGTTTTGTTTGTTGGTTTCAATGCCCGCAGCGATGATTTCCAGGCCATACATCTCGGCGGCAAGTGAACTGGCAATGGCACCTATGTTTTTTTGTTTTTGGTCGGCGATCTTTTTAGCACTCAATGCAGTGTCTTCCGCTTCCACTAAGTGGATTTTTGGGTATTTGTAAAAAAACTTCTTGCACTGAGCAATGGCCATCGGATGCGAATAGACTTCTTTTAAATCTTCTATTTTTTGGCCCGGCAGGGTCATCAGGTTTTGTTTGATACGTAGGTAAATTTCTCCGGTAGCCCGCAAATTATTTTCCAGCAGCCGGTAGTAATTGCTTACAATACCGCCGGCCAGGGTATTTTCAATTGCCATCAGGCCTGCGTCGGCTGTTTTGTCCTGCACCAGGCTGACCAGGTCATCGAACGTGTGCCCAGGTACGATTTCGACCATGTTTTTATCAAAGTACTGTCTGGAAGCAATATCGTGAAATGCACCTGGGTATCCCTGGATGGCTACCTTTAGGTCCGTATCTGAATCGGTCATCTGGTCAGTTGTTTTAGTTAATGTGTCCATTTTGGCTCATGTTTTAAACAAAAAAAGTCCCGACGTTGCGGAACTTTAGTTAATGGATGTCATCAAAGCATGCAAAAAGCTAAAGTTCCTTTTCCGGAGGGAAAAAGTAAAAGCAATAAAAAAAGAAATATGATTGGTTAGGCATCATGGTTATTATCAATAATCAGGGCAAAAAAAAATCCCGTAGAACGGGACTTCCAAATTTATCATCAATCTGCTTGAGCAAAATTTAGCTGTCCCTTATGCTGGAGCATAAAAGTAAAAGCTAAAAAAATAAAAGTTGTTGCTATACAGGTTCATAATCAATGAATTGGAAACACAAACTTATGTGTAAAATCTATTAGGTGCAAGTTGTTATCAGTATTTCTCTAAAAATGTATGTCAGCATCAAAAACAAAAGCCCTGCAAAATGAAGCATTTGCAGGGCTTTTGTTGTATGCAGAATGTGCTTTAAGGTCGGATGGCCCGCTTGCTGATGCGAACGGTTTTCATGACCTTATTACTTTTATCGACCATGCTTACCAGATAAATTCCATCGGGAAGCATAGAAACATCATAACTGTTGCCAACGTTGGTTTTAAAATTCCGGACACGTTTGCCAAGAATATTGGATATCCACAATTCCTCCACAAAATCATTAGTGGAAATGGAAATATAATCAGCGGTCGGATTTGGATACACTTTCAAGCTGACCTTCTCCTGTTCGGTTACAGAAGTGGTCAGGTCATCAATGCATACATCGTAGCTGGCAGTTGCCAAAATATCTGTAGGAGCATCGAAGTCTCTCAGGTGGATGACAGGTGTACAACAGCCTTTTATTCCATTGGGCTTGTAATACAGGTCAAGTCTTGAGGTGTCACCGGGCATAAGCTCGACTGCCACATCTACTGGTCCTCCTTCATTGGTAAGCACTCCCCATACGTAGCAATTGTTTGCATCGCAAACTTTATACTCCCACTCGGCGGGGCAATTGGCTCCCTGGAGTGTCACCGTCCATTTAACTCTTCTAAATTCATCATAGTTGTTGATGAAAATAGAGTGCATCAAGGTTTCCGTATCGTTATTGCCAAGGTCTAATTGGAAAGACTCCACATTGGGATTCGGCTCGACGGTGAATTCGCCTTGCGCCGAAATCTGGAATGAAAGAAAAAGAAAAAATAAGAAAGGTAACAGTTGCTTCATATCGTCTATTTTAAATTGAATGCAAATTTAGCTAAAAAAGCCATTTTATTATGCAAAGTCCTGATTTAAAAAGGAAAAGTCAAGTCAATTACATTTTCTTTAACACTAAAACCCCGGATCTGTTTATCGGTTAAGGATGGCCGATTCATCACGTTGCATAAACCAAACCAGATTTGAAAATAGATTTGTCAGATGTGACAGTCAAAAAAAGCCCAAAACTTTCAACCTTTCCTGTTGTTTCAAGACCTAATACTAAAATAAAAAACATGAGAATTTCAGCTTTCCGAACCGCCCATTTTAATGCTGCTCACCGTCTCCACAATCCGAAGTGGTCGGACGAAAAAAATGCTGAGGTGTTTGGTCTTTGCAACAATCCCAACTATCATGGGCATAATTATGAACTGGAAGTAAAAGTCACGGGTGAGGTCGATCCGGAAACAGGCTATTTGATCGATCTTAAGATTTTAAAGGATTTGATCAAAGAGCAGGTCGAAAAACGCTTCGACCATAAAAACCTGAACCTCGATACGGAAGAGTTCAGGAACCTGAACCCGACCGCCGAAAATATTTGTTACGTCATTTGGAACATCCTCCGTTCACATTTAGACGAAAAATACGAACTTGCCGTGCGGCTCTATGAAACGCCAAGGAATTACGTAGAATATCCGGCTTAGGCTAAGTGGGCAAGTAAGAAGCTTGGACCGGGGGCAAGGAACTCTTATGCAAAGGTATATATGTCTTGTATTTTGCTTAATTTTTTAATCACCGACTCAAATCATGCAAGAATTTCCAAAGACAGAACGGAATAAGGTCAAGCGGCTGCCCAAGAGAGGGCATTATGACCAGAAAACTATTTACAAGATCCTAGATGACCATTTTTTATGTCATGTGGGATTCGTAGTCGATGGCCAGCCCTTTGTGATTCCTACTTCTTATGGCCGGGAAGACAATAAACTGTACCTGCACGGTTCTTCCAAAAGCCGAATGTTGATGAATGCCGAAAAAGGCATTCCGATTTGCGTTACCGTCACCCACTTGGATGGACTCGTGCTTGCTCGCTCTTCTTTCAATCATTCAATGAATTACCGTTCGGTCGTAGTCTATGGAAAGGCCAGGAAACTGGAGGGGGAGGAGAAAGAAAAGGCTCTTTTTGTCATTTCTGAGAATATACTGAAAGGCCGTTGGGATGAAGCCAGGGTGCCAACCGAGAAGGAGCTAAAGGCCACGACCGTTTTATCTGTTGAAATAGACAGCGCTTCTGCAAAAATCAGATCCGGTCCGCCTGGCGATGATAAGCCCGATTATGAACTGGACGTCTGGGCCGGCGTGATCCCCATCAAGCATATCATGGAACCGCCCATTCCTGACCCGGTTTTAAGGGACGGTATTCCGGTTCCGGAAAGTGTAAAAAATGTTTACGAAAAATAACTTTTCAATTTTCAATTTTTCAAATTTCAAAACATGCAACAAACCACCCGACGCCCGCGGCCAGAGGAATATGGCCAGTACTACAATACCTACATCAGTAAAGTAAAAAAGGATAATTGTTTTGAGGCACTTACCAAAGGTAAGGACGATGCCATTGCTTTTTATGAGAATATACCTGCCGATAAATGGGGCTATAAATATGGTCCCGATAAATGGACGATCAAAGAAGTTTTGTTACATATCATCGATTCGGAACGGGTATTTGCTTACCGGGCATTGAGAATTGCTCGCAGTGATCAAACACCTTTGCCTGGGTTTGACCAAAATATTTATGTGCCAAATTCCCGTGCCAATGAACGAACGCCCGAATCGTTGATTGACGAATACCGGGCCGTACGGGAAGCGACCCTTGCTTTGTATCGGTATCTGGATGATGCAGCACTGAGCAGAATCGGTACGGCAAGTGATTTTCCGGCTTCGCCCCTCGCACTTGGATTTATTATAGCAGGGCACGAAATTCATCATGTCGGCATTTTAGAAGAGCGGTATTTATAAAGACATGAAACGATTAAATTAATGGCTATGGAAAAAATAATCACCCGTCTTCAACAATTGATTGAAGAAGTCCCGAAATTGATCCACCAATTTTCACCAGCGGAAATGACGGAAAAACCAGCTCCCGGTAAATGGTCGAAAAAAGAAATCATGGGGCATTTGTGCGATTCTGCCCTGCATAATTGGCAGCGCTTTATTTATGCAAAAAATACTGACCGGCCGTTTGTCATAACGACCTATCCGCAAGACGAATTGGTCCAGGTGAATGATTACAATAATTTGCCCACCGGAAACATTTTGGCTTTATGGAAAAATTTAAACCGGCAGATTTTGGCAGTATTTAAAAATATGCCGGAAGAAAAACTGGACATCTCTATACAGTTGCCAAATGGTGAATTAAATAATTTACAATTTTTGATCAATGATTATGTCGTTCATTTGGAGCACCATTTAAATCAAATATTCAAGCAGCAAAACATTGTTCCTCAATTACCGGAAAACTGGAATTTATCTGTCGAATATGCTTTGGGCCAATTAAGAAACCACCCAATGGGAAAGCCTTTTGTCACCTTGTTGGAAAACGGCGAAATGTACATCGAAATATATGAACCCAAAAATGTAGACTTGCAACAACCGCATGACCAGGACGAAATTTATGTGGTAATTTCCGGAAGTGGAATTTTTTACAATAACGGTGAGCGAAGACCTTTTAAAACGGGAGATTTAATTTTTGTACCTGCCGGTATCGAACATCGTTTTGAGGATTTTACGGACGACTTTAAAACCTGGGTTGTTTTTTATTAAAATAAGCTGGGTTAAATCAAAAAATACCTGATTGGCTAAATTTATAAAATTTTGTAATTCTTAACCGAGCCAGAAACTCTTCCCAAAATCCTGTATCTTACCACTTAAAAAAACAGCCATGAATGTTAAATTATATTTTTGTATAATAATAGGAGGAGGTTTGTTTCTCAGTTTCCAATTTCCATTTTCCAAAACAGAAGAGGGGCTTGTCGCCCATTATACCTTTAATAAATGTGATGCCAGGGACATCTCCGAGAACAACCCTGATGGTCAGGTTTATGGTGATCCCGGTTGCCACTGCGGGGTAGAGGGCAATGCTTTATTCTTTGACGGAATAAATGATTATGTAGAGTTTTCTGGAGTGGTGAACCGCTATTTTAATACACAGGATTTTACGGTTAGTTTTTATATCAAGCCCAATAAATACAGCATTTTTAAGCAAAGTCTTTTGTCAAAACGGGATAGCTGTAATGAAAATCATATGCTGGATTTTCAGCTCGACATCAATAAAAGAGAGATAAAAACAGACCTATTTGAGGCACCTTATAAATACTTTAAGGAAATTTCACCAGAAACACCCCAGACCGACTGGATCCATTTTGCACTGGTCAGAAGAGGTATTCGTGCCTATACTTACATCAATGGTGAACTGCGCCGTGAAGGCCGGCGATGTAGTGGGGTGGATATAGGTAATGAAGCTTTGTTGTCCTTTTCAAATACGCCATGCCTGACGACTGGCCGGACCGTCCGGTTCAAGGGAGGGCTTGACGAACTCCGTGTTTATGACCACGCATTGACAGATGAAGAAATCATGAAAATTTATTCATTAAATCCTGTAGAAACGGCTGAAGTGGATTGCGTTACTTTTATTCCAAAATTAAATTCAGAAAAAACACAAAGCGCCTATCTTTGTGTAAATTAAGGTGTTAATATATTGTGATATCTTATTTTAATCAGAATATAAAATATCTCAATAACTTAATACCCCCAATATCTTTTAATATGTTCGGAGACTTATTAGGAAACATGCAACAGCAGCAAGAAGAAATGGCTGCCAAATTGGATGAAATAATTATTGAAGCTGAAGCCGGTGGCGGAGCCGTTAAGGTAAAAGCCACTGCTTCCCGGAAAATATTGAATGTTTCTATCGACAAAGAAAAACTCGATTGGGACGACGTGGAAATGGTGGAAGACCTTGTGCTGACGGCCATGAATAATGCGATCGAAAAAGCCTCCATTAAAGAAGCGGCAGAATCACAAAAATTAATTTCCCAGATGATGCCGCCGGGCCTTGGTGGTTTAGGTGATTTATTTGGAAAATAATCCCGTCATCCTGATGGATCGACGAGTGCGCCTCTCTAATTGAAATTAAACATGTATGAAAAAGTTACTGCTCCTCTTGTTCTTCCCTTTATTATTTTTTGAATCGGATGAATATGATGTCAAACTGGTGTCCCTGGCAGATGTGGGATACCAGGTAATTGGTGCTTCAGATTTGGACGGATATCTGTTGTACATGTATTATACGGAAGAAAACGAAAGCTTATATACAGAAGAGGAAGTAAAATGGTTTTACTCTGCAATAGGAGAGGATGGTAGTCTCGGGGAAACAACAAAAATTGAATTTGATTTTGCCAAGAATAATTATCCAAACAAAAAACAGGTACTTGGTTTTGTTAATAACCTTACATATTCTCAAAATACCGGGGAATTGTTTTTTTCCTGCCGCTATATTAAAAAGAAAGATTTCGGAGGACATCGGAACTCGTTCACGAAGGTAAGAAATCGTATCGGAGTTGGAAAGCTTAGAAACGGAGTTGTTACGGATGTGAAATTGATTCCAATCTGTGAGGAAGAAAACAACTGCTTCCATCCTACCGTTTCCGAGGACGGAGAAACAATCATATTTGTTGCAGATTTTAATGGTGGATGGGATTTGTACGAGTCTAAATGGAGTAGGATCAAAAATACCTGGAGCAAACCCGAACCAATAGAAGAACTCGCTTCTGAATACTTGATTACCTTTCCAAAATTGATCAACGACAGCTTGTTGGTTTATTCATTTGAAGACCCAGAAAATGGTTTTGGTAAAAGAGATATCTATAAGAGCGAGAAAATAAATGGAGTTTGGATGTTTCCGGAAAACTGGGAAGAGTTAAATTCGGAGCACGATGATTTTGGCCTGGAAATGATTGACGAAAAAAGAGGGTATTTCTCTTCCGACAGGGACTATTCGAACCCCAAACTTTACTATTTTGAAATCAATGAGAACAAAAAAAAATAATTTATTTGCAGGCATTCAATAAAAGCTGCCGGTAAAAACGAATTGTATTTTTATATGCCTCTGTATTTATCTTTTCATCCGTTCCATGTATCCCTCCAACCTGTGACCGCTCCACCTTTACCGGATTAAACCGATATATATTTTTGGAAACAGGTATATAATGCCGGGCATCTGTCGTTGCAACCACCAATGACGGAGCAACGACCGCTTGCGGGAATACCTCGCGAACCGTTGTTTGTAAGACCGAATAGCCAAACTGATCCATACCGGAAATAGGAGGAGGCTCATTGGCGTGCCCATTGGTCGAGAGCGTTACTTCGACGCGTTCGTCCACCACTGATTTAATATAATTCAACGTGGACTCGACCGACTCCCCTGGCAAGATGCGGGAATTGACCTGTGCCGTTGCTTTTTCAGGAATGACATTTTCCTTGAATCCGCTATGCAGAATGGTTGGTGCCAGGGTGGTGCGCAACATTGCATTGGTCGCACCTGACTGTGACATTTGGTTGATGATCAAACCTTCGGTCCAGCCCAGGTTGGCAAAAATGACTTTATTGAATAAGTTCATCTCCGGCCCTATGTGTTCGAACATGTCTTTGGTTGGACTGGCAATCTTAGCAGGAGAAGGGTAGTCCCTTAATCTAATAACGGATTCACTCAAAATATTGATGGCCGATTCGTAGCCGGGCATGGAAGAATGACCACCGCTTTCCACGTTTGCCGTCAGGTCAAAAGTGGCATATCCTTTTTCCGAAAGGCCGATCAGTGCAACGGGCGGCTCACAACCTGGCAGCACATTCTCTACCACCAGGCCACCCTCGTCCAAAACAAACTCAAATTCAATGTTCCTTCTTTTAAAAATAGCGGCCATTGCGATGGCACCTTTTTCCCCACCTACTTCTTCGTCGTGCCCAAAGGCCAGATAGACTGTTCGTTGCGGCGTGTAATCAACCGCCAGTAAAGATTCAATGGCTTCCAAAATACCGAGTACGGCCAACTTGTCGTCCAGCGTTCCCCGCCCCCACAAATAGCCATCTTTTACCTCCCCCGCAAACGGCGCTACCGACCAGTCCTTGCCTTCGTTTTCCACTCCTACCACGTCCATATGCCCCATCAATAAAATGGGGGCGAGCCGAGCATTTTGCCCTGGCCATTTGTAGATATAGCTAAATTCGTTGACCCGTTCCCGTTCCAGAAGTGAATCTGCCAGAGGGTAATTTTCTACTAAAAAAGTATCGAGCAATCGAAAAGCGGCGGTGTCGATCTGTTCCTCGTCACTCAATGTCTGAATACGGATCGCTGCCGCCAACCGTTCCACAGCAGCGTCCTCGACATTTACGGGTTCTACCGGGTCGACTTTAATTTGCCGTGAAGTAAAGGTCATGGTGTTGTACGTGAAAACCATGGCCATGATAAAAATGACCAGTAAAAATAAGCGGAACAGTAGACGGCGAAGTTTTTTCATGTACGCTAGGTTGTGTGAGAGACGTGAGAGAAATAATTATTCTCGCCCTCTTACGGCGCTCACTTTTCTCACAAAGCAAAACAACCAATTTTTAAACAACCAATTCAATTATTGCACCTGTTTTTTTCTTGCCGGAACATTTTTAGGCGATTATAATTTAAGCTCAAATTTTATTAGTAAAAAATGTATTTAAATGGCGAAATGCTAAAAAGAAAACAGGATATTTTTTTAAAAATATACGTAAATAAAAAATGTAATTTATTCTTTCTTTCGGATTGGTTTTTGCTAACTAAATGCGAACTGCGTTTTGCTCCTTACCCATTCAAACGAACATCTTCAGACAACTCTCATTCACCCTGGTCTACTATCATCATTTTTAATAATTTAAGAAAACAGACACCGTGAAATTGTTATCGGAAGTTGACATTGACCCTTTCAATGTGAACTCCAAAAGCTGGTTCGTTCCCCTCGCTTCAAAATTTCCCAGGCAAAATCCCTCCCCCTCTTTGTTTACCATTTTTAGTTCTCATATAAGTTACAATCCAAATTGTTACGCTTACGGGAGTTGGCTTTGTCGACTCCCTTTTTTATTTTTTGGAATGGCTGACGGCAGCACCGTTCTTTTGCAATAATCGATCAAATGATTTTAAAAATAGAATTCCAGGCATGAGCAACGGTGTCACCGTTGTGTGCTGCTTCTCCAATGGGCTGCTATTAATCTTAAATCAGCAATCATGTCTTCTTAAATCGTTAATCAAAAAATTCCTCTTCCTCCACCATCATCGTCGTCAGCTCAACCGTATGTCCATCGGGGTCTTGAGTATAAATGGAATGAAAATAAAAATGGTCCTGAAAATTATATTTTATGCCCAATGCCTCATAATGTTTTCTGGCTTTTAGAAATTCATCGTTGTCGACATTAAAAGCGAAATGGTCAATCTTGGCTCCTTTGTAAGATTTTTTAACAGGAGGCTGGGAGGTGTCTGCGGGAAAAAGAGCGATGCCACATTTTCCCGCTAACATGAAAATGGGAAAAGGTGTCCATTTCTCAACGACATGTTTTTTCAGGCCCAATACTTTTTCGTACCAGGCTGCCGATTTTTCCATATCCGCTACATAGATAGCGACATGGTCCAGGTAATTAAGTTTAATCATTTTTTAGAGGTCAGCAATCAGACCGTTTCACTACCAGCAATCAGATGGTACTAATGCGCTAAACCATTTGTTTGCCTGACCTCTTACGGCAAAACGGCCTGACTGCTAAATAATTAATGAATGTAAACGGCGCCACCTATGCTGTCCCGTTTTGCACCGGTTACTGAAGCCATGCAGTTAGGGGTATTTTCCATGCGCATTATGCCAAGGAGGGCCATTAATAACGCTTCCTTAAAGCCGATGATCTCTTTTTCCGGAGTAACGATTTCAATATTTTTTTGGTTGAGGTAAGAATCAATTCTATTTATTAAATAATGATTATAGGCGCCGCCGCCGGTAATCCATAACTTATAATTTTCTTTGACCAAACATTCTTTTTGAATTACTGAATTAATCGCATCGCTAATTAACCGGGCGGTGAGTTCAACGGCAGTAAATAATTTATTCGCTGTCTTATTATTATTTGCTGAAAATAAAGTGGTTTGTTTTTTTTCGACCCATTGGTTGGATAGGGATTTAGGATAATTTTCTTTGAAAAAATCAATTTTATATTGCTGGTCAAAAAATTCTTTATCCAAAATGCCTGTAGATGCAATGGCCCCGTTTTCATCAAACGGTAAATTTAATTCTGCTGCAAGTGCATTTAATATTTGGTTCGCTCCGCAAATATCAAACGCAATAAACCGACCATTTATATTACAGGTAATATTGGCAATGCCGCCGAGGTTTAAATAAAAATCAAATCCGGGAAAAAGCATTTTGTCCGCCATGGGGGCAAGCGGAGCCCCCTGTCCGCCGAGTGCGATGTCAGCGGAGCGGAAATCATTGATGACCGTACACTGGGTGGCAATGGCCAAGGCTGCCCCGTCACCGACCTGAGTCGTAAATCCCTCGGAAGGTTCGTGGAAAATGGTATGCCCGTGTGAGGCGATTAAATCGATGTTTTTTTTATCGATTTTTTTTTCTGAAAAAAAACGGTTGACCATTTCGCCCATATAGCTGCCAAATGCTGCGTGGGCGTCCATTAAAACTTTTGCACTTTGAGCTGGCAAAGAACGTAACCTGCTTTTCCAGAATTCCGAAAAGGGAAAAGTTTTACAGGCGAGTAATTTCCAATTATTTATTTTAAAGACTTCCTCTGAGCTTTCAATATCGAACTGGCCATACGCCACGTCCAGCCCGTCCAGTGAACTGCCGGACATAAGGCCGATGGCATGGTAGCTTTTTTTCATCCTTATGAATAATTTGGAAAAAGGAAAGGGGGGCTGGACGATTTATGATATATGAATCACATAAATCATAAATCACAACTAAAAGTCATTTATTTTTCTTCAGTTCATCGACATATTCTGCTACGGCCTTGATTTTTTCCGGACTCAGCAGCCCCTCAAATGGTGTCATCAAATTACGGCCTTTGGTGATTACTTCTATTCTTTCTTCCAGGTTCAACTCGGTGACGGTCAGGTCAAAGGCTCCACTGCCACCCATGTCACCGTAAATGCCGTGACAGGTGACACAATAAGTTTTATAGATTTTAGCTCCATCGATTTTTTTCTTGACGGGTTTGGCCGCTGCCGTTGGTTCTGAGGAGGCTTTTTCCTTTTCGGCACCTCCGCAAGCGATAAGTAAAACAGCGAAACAAATGAAGGCGATTAATTTTTTCATAGTCTATTTTAAATTAAAATTTATGGCGTGAAAATAAGCAATGCTTCCGTTTACACAACCCTCTTGAAGACGGAAGTGTTTACCGGATGCCCTTTTTCTGAAAAAATACCGACTTTCGCCCGGTAGAAGTAGAACATAACCCATCTTGAATTTTGGTTGGTGGGCGCCGGGCCCATTTGAATTGGCGTGGCAGATTTGAAAATCAATTGATTGAAGCTGATTCAAAAATTTGGGCAGGCTCGTATTTTACTTTTCACCTTTCATCCATGCAACCAGCTACCTTTCATCCTATCCAGTCGACCGGTATGTATGCCGAGGTAGTGCTGCCTCTGGCAGTGCCGAAGCCCTACACTTATTCGGTGCCGGAACATTTGCTGAACCAGTTACAAACGGGCATGCGGGTAGAGGTGCAGTTTGGTGGCAAAAAGCTGTACGCCGGCCTGGTGCTGCGAATGCACGACCAGCAGCCGGCACACCCGATCAAGCCTGTTTTGTCCGTCATGGATGAAGAGCCGATTATAGATGACCGAACTATAAAATTTTGGCAATGGCTGTCAAGTTACTATGCCTGTTCACTGGGCGAGGTCATGGATGCGGCGCTGCCTGCCAATCTCAAACTCGCCAGCGAACGGAGGCTGACGCTCAGCCCTCTTTACGATGATAATTTCATTGGACTGGATGATAAGGAATATTTGATCGCGGAAGCACTGAGCATCCAAGAGACGATCACCATCGACGATGTACGGAAAATATTGAATATGAAAAGTGTTTTCCATGTCATCAAACGGCTGATGGACAAAAAGGTGATCTACCTCTATGAGGAAATACAGGAAAAATACAAGCCCAAAAAGATTGCCTGTGTCCGGCTCGCCGAGCCTTACCAGTCCGATCGGCAAAAACTCGTGGAAGCCTTCGAAATGTGCAGCCGTTCCGTCCGGCAGACAGAGTCGTTGCTGGCATTTATAGAAGCAGACCGGGAGCAAGAATTTATTCGCCGGCAAGACATCTACAAACGGGCAAACGCCGACTCGACCGTACTGAAGGCGATGGAAAAAAAGGGTATTTTTGAACTATATGAAAAAGAAGTAAGCCGCCTTGGTGGCTACGAGGAAGAATTGGCCGAAGCACATGAACTGTCATCGCAGCAACTCAATGCCCTCTCGGAAATTGAAGAACATTTTAAAGAAAAAAACGTGGTGCTGCTCCACGGTGTCACCGGCAGCGGCAAAACGAGGGTCTACATCGAACTTATCAAGAAGGCCATTGCAAAAGGAGAACAGGTACTTTACCTGTTGCCGGAAGTAGCCCTGACGACGCAGATCATCAGCCGCCTGCAGAAGGTGTTCGGCGATCAGGTGGCGGTCTATCATCACCGCATTTCCAATAATGAGCGGGTGGAGCTTTGGAAGAAAGTTCGCCAGTTCGCCAGTTTGGGAGTCCGTCAGTCGGATGGCAGTGGAAAGACCGGCGGACTGGCAGACCGACGGACTGCCAACTTGGTGTTAGGTGCGCGCTCTGGCCTATTCCTTCCTTTTTCCAACCTGGGTCTCGTGATCATCGACGAGGAACATGATACGTCCTTTAAGCAGCATGACCCGTCGCCTCGTTACCACGGGCGGGATGCAGGTATTTACCTCGCTCACTTGCACGGGGCAAAAGTAGTGCTCGGCACGGCGACCCCTTCCCTCGAGAGTTTTCAAAATACCCGGGCAGGCAAATACGGACTGGTGAATATGCCAGAACGATTTGGCGGTATCGAACTCCCCGCCATGCAGGTTGTGGATGTGAAACAGGAGGCTAAGGAACGCAAACTGCAGAGCCATTTCACCAGTGTGCTGATCGATGAATTGAAAGCAGCGCTGGAAAAAGGAGAGCAGGCGATCCTCTTCCAAAACCGCCGGGGCTATGCGCCCAACCTCCGCTGTACGACCTGTGGCTGGCACTCCGAATGCGTGAATTGTGATGTGAGCCTGACCTACCATAAATACCGCCAAAACCTCCAATGCCATTATTGCGGCTATACGCAACAGGTGGCCAGAAAATGCCCAGCATGCGGCAGTATTGAATTAAAATTGTTGGGCTTCGGTACGCAAAAAGTAGAGGACGAACTGAAAATCTATTTGCCCGAGGCAACCGTTGCCCGTATGGATTACGACGCTGTGCGGAGTAAGGAAGCGCTGGCCCGTATCATCAATGATTTTGAAGAAAAAAGAATCGACATTTTGGTCGGCACACAGATGGTGACCAAAGGGCTGGATTTTGAAAATGTGAGCATCGTCGGTGTGTTGAGTGCCGATTCGTTGTTGCAATTTCCCGACTTCCGTTCGGGCGAGCGGGGCTTCCAGTTAATTACCCAGGTGGCGGGCCGTGCGGGACGGAAAAACAAAAGAGGTAAAGTATTGGTGCAGGCGATGAATACCTCGCACCCGGTTTTACAGGAGGTTCTGGACCATGATTTTTCTAATTTTTTTGAAAGGGAAATCATGGAACGACGGGCGTTTTTATACCCGCCGTTTACCCGTTTAATTAAAGTTACTTTAAAACATAAAAAACCGGATGTGGTCAATCGTGGCGGTCAGGCGTTTGTAAAAGTGCTGCGGGAAAAACTGGATAAAAGGGTACTCGGCCCGTCGGTACCACCTGTCGGAAGGGTACGCGGACAATATCTGCTGGATATACTAATTAAAATGGAACGCAACCCAAAACTCTGGAAATTGGCCAAAGATACCATCGCCGATGCGACCTATCACATGCAAAAAGAAGCTGGGTTTTCAACGGTGCGGGTGAATACAGATGTGGACCCGGTTTGATTTTTTTATGGAGTGTTGGAAGTGTTTAGGAGCAAGGGGGCCTAATGCGTTACCTCCCCCCGGCCCCCTCCGGCGGGGGAGAAAGGACCGTGCATATTTATCCCTTTGAAATGGGCCGGGGGGAGGTAAGCAGGTGGTCAAAAAAAATGACACTTTCCCTTTGCCTGAAAAAAAATTTTAAGACTTGGAAATCAAACATTTGCCCAAATAAAAGTGTCATTTTTAGCGCTCTTTATTTTTGTCCA
>JBCBRY010000128.1:0-27511 GCA_039819485.1 Bacteroidota bacterium
TCTCCCCCTTTGGAGGGGGCCGGGGGGGAGGAAAAACGGATTGAACGAATTACAATTATTAATTTCTGAACAACTTTATAAATCATCAATTAATTACATTTATTAGCAACAAGCTCCAAATATCTTTCTCACCAATTTTACCAAAAACCCATTTTCCGCTTCGGATGATAAATACAGACTGGCTTCGAATCCTTCCATCAAATAATTTTCAAAAATAAAATCAGGCTGAGCGTCTCCATCGAGGTCACCGACCAGGCGAATATTGGCCAGTTGGCCGCTGCCCCAATAGGAAACGGGCATTTCCTTGCATTCCATAATAACTTGCTGTTGAACGGCATCAGGGCTTCTGCGCTCCAATATCACCTGATAATTTTTTATAACCATGGTTTCCCAAGGGTTTGTTGAGTCTCCTTTAGTTTTCACTACTTGCCCGGTTGCATAAATAGTGTATGAAGAACCACTATAGTAAATTGTGCGCATTGCCCCTGGATAAATACTCCCTTCTTCCATTTCAAACAATTTTATTTCAATATTTCTTTCGTAACTATTCAGACCTGTAAAAACATAATACGGATAATTCTCTTCCTCAAAATCAACCATACCACAAATTTCAGGTTCGTTTTCACCAACATACTTCATCGTATCAATTTTTATTTTCTTGAATTGCATTTTACCTTGATCGAATGTTTCTTTTCCATCTGTGAACAAGCCCATATATTCTTTTTCAAAATCTACGGCATATTCCCAATCTGCATTATGTACGATCTCGTATAATGGATCACCACTTAAATAACCATTAAATAAAAAACCTTCATGTCCACGGTAATTGGCCCGCACCCAATAACCAGCTATATTTTCAATGGTTTCTTCCTTTTGAAAATCATAATCAATTCCAATAATTACTTTTTCATTAAATGGGATACCGATTACTTTTTCTGAATTGGAACTTGGTAATTTTCTTAATACCAACCCTGACTTTGCGGTTACCTTGCGTAAGGAAATATCACTGCAGTTACAGCTTAATGCCTGTGCATTTAATGGCAATTGAGCAGTGGCTAAAATCAGGATGCAATTAATGATTATTTTTTTCATGACTTTATTTTTTTTATTTTTTGGAGAATATTGTCCCACCAAAAAAAGCAGGACAATCAAATCTCCAAACTAACTGGGGTTTAATTAATGGTTTTTGGTTTTTGGTTTCTGGTTCCCGACCTGGCGGTGCGGGATTTCGCTGCGCTCAATTTTGGTTTTTGGTTTGTAAATAATATTGACCAGGAACCAGGAACCAGGAACCAGAAACCAAAAACCACTCTAAATCAATCTTTATTTATTTTTTGGTTAAGCAAGTCGCTGAAAACATTGGGATTGGAGCCGGTGGGGACGACGGCGATGCCGACTTTGGAGGCGAGCTCTTTGTTGATCAGGAAATTGGCAAAGTTGGGGTTGTCCTGAACGACATTGGCAAATTCAATTTGGTCTTCCAGTTCGGCCTGCCGAGTTTTTTTGGCCTTTGCGATTTCAAGGTCATCCATTTCTTGCTGGCGTTGCAGCTCAAGGTTTTTGAGGTCGGTCTTTTTCTCCAGTTCGGCTTTGGCGAGCAACCGATTGCGATCTGCATCGGCCTGCGCTTTTTTGCGGGTAATTTGTGCAGCGGTTTCTGCCTTAGCCAGTTCACTTTTGCGATTGCTTTCTTCGGTTTTTGCTTTGATGCGAGCGACCCTGCCCTCTGCTTCTGCCTCTGCGATGGCTACTTTTGCATTGGCTTCCGTTTTTTCTTTGTTGGCCTCGGCCCTTTCAATGGCGATTCGTTTTTCTTGTTCGATGGCTTCCAGCATTTGGCGTTGCAATCCAACTTTTTCCATGGCATCGGTGTAACTGACAGGAAATGTGATACTGCTGACGACCACCTCCTTCATCGACATTCCTTCCTCGCCAAGGCTCTCCTCCAATGCCTGTTTCATCGTGACGAGAAATGCCTCCCGCTGTGTAGAAAACACGCTATCGACGCTGATGAATTCGTTGGCGATCTTACCTCCCATTTCCATGGCCCGGGGAAAAAGTACCAAATGATTAAAAGAATCGGCCGTCGTGAATTGCCGGTAAAACAGCGTTGGATCTTCCACCGTCCAGCGGAGATAAACCTTGAGGTCCAGTGGGACACCATCTCCCAGGCGGAGATCGGTCAGTTGGGTACTAAATACTTGGTCAGGTGACAATTGTGCGGCGTTTTTATCCTGACATCCCACAGAGAAGAAAGTGTAGGCTACCAGCAAATTGAAAATCAGAAAGGTTCTCATGTCTGAAGATTTTTAGGTGAAAGAAAATGCAGCTGTGAGGCTGGTTTGATTGATTGTCCTGGCAAAGTTGCGGAAGGGAAGGGAGGGAAGAAATGGGATTCGAGTATTCGTTGAGGCTGGGTTATTATTCGTTTGTAAAGCTGTGGCGCGGGGTTGCGTTTTGCTCAATTTGGTTTTTGGTTTTTGGTTTCTGGTTAGGGGTTTTTTAATGAATATACGGCCATTTTATACGTGCCTTTTTTCTCGGCAAATTTTTCTTCGATTTCTTTTTCTTTTTTGAAATTATATTTTTCTAAAATTTTTTGGGAGGACCTGTTTTCAAGGTGGGTATAAGCTTCTATTTTACTGGCTTTCAAATTATTAAATGCAAAATAAATCACACTTTCCAGCGCTTCACTCATGTAGCCGAGGCGCTGGAATTGGGCCCCCAACTCAAAACCTACTTCTACCCGGTTGAAATTTTCTGAAAAATTCCACAGGCAAATCGTGCCGACCAACTGTGGGTCTGCTTTTAGCTCAAGCCCCCAATAGCCGCATTCATTTTTTGAGATGCCGGCATTAATGCTTTTGATGAAATTTCTGGTAGCCAGTACATTCTCCGGAGGTGGTTTGTCTATGTATTTTCTATTTTCCGAATCAGCATGAAATGAATAGATGGTCGGTGCATCGGATGGTTTTAGTTGCCGCAGACGAAGTCTGGCCGTTTCTAAAAAGGGGAACGGGCTTAGGGCAGATTTATTCATTGCTCCATGGTTTGTTAAATATTAAAGGCACAGGTGATGTAAATTATTTATCATGCCGTTCAAATTTCATTTCCCCGTTTTCCAATAATCCCACTTTCTGCCAGCCTGTTTTTTCGTAAAATAGTTCAGCCCGGGTGCCGGGTGCCGTTGAGAGCCACAAATAATCAGTCCCGTTTGCAAACGCCCACTCCAGCAATAGGCTCTGTAACTTTTTCCCAATGCCCATTCCAATATGTGAGGGCAATAAAAACAACGCCCAAACATTTTTTTCCACCAGATCGACAATGCTGAAACCGACAATCTGGCCATCCATTTCACAGACCCACCCCCTACCCCGACGGACGATCATTTCCTCATAATCTGCCCGGGTCACTTTGCCCGGATCAGACAACCGGTTTTCCAAAACCGCCATCCTGACCTGATGGATCGCCGGGAAATCACCCGTCGTGGCTACCCTGTAATGCATGGCTTAAAATTTAAACCAAAGTTACACAACCCTTTTACTTAAAAACCGCATCTTTGAGAAGTTGTGAAACGGGGCTCAATGTCCATGCACTATCTGTCAAAAACTTATGCGACTGTCTGAAAAAAATCTACGAAATAACTCTCTTCACCTTTTCCTCCTGACCTTGTTCCTCCTCACCTCCTGTGCGAGCGAGCCACCCATGCAGTCCAACGACCTGGTCGAAAGCGAAAAACAGATTTGGGTCTATACCCATTCCATCAGGGATGGCTGGGACTACACGGTCTTCTCTCCCGAAAAGCCGATCAACAAAGGAATCCTTCCCAGTAATTTTTTAGCCATCAAAAACCGCAAACACGAAAATTGGTCTTGCCTGATGAAATGGGAAAACGAAGTGCTCTGGTTCTACACGCCTTCCACTCATTCATTCGCTTCGCACAATTCTGAAAATGGAAAAACCCAGTGGACCATCATTGAAGAAAAAGACTACAATTTCTTTTTCCATGAAGATGAGGATCAAAACTTTATCCGCTTTTCCAGCGTATGTGGCCAACAGGACATCCTTTGCCTCGACGCCGAAGAAATGGTCATCGGTGAATAAAAAAAAAGCAGACAGGACTTTTCCCATCTGCTCTAAAAGGCATCATAAAGTACTATTTCTTTAGTGGTGAGTGCTGAACGGTGAACGGTGAACGGTGAACGGTAAGTTGTTTCAGCAGCACATAAAAACAAACAGCAAAAGCTATTTTCTATAAAAGTCTAATTCAAAACTGCCCCTCCAGAACATCCACCTCCAATCGTTTACAATTAACCGTTCAGCGTTCACCTCTCTCCGTTATCTAACCAAGAGCATCATCTTCGTGTCGGTATGTCGGGGTGTATCCAAGCGGTAGTAAAATATGCCGGACTCAGGCAAATCGGCCCTCTCCAGTTGAATTTCACTATAGCCAGCCGGGAAGTCACCGAGTACTTGTTTGACGACCCTACCGGAAATGTCGGTGATGGTCAGCACGGCGGTTGTATTTTCGGCCGTACGGAAACCAATGGTCGTTGATTCACTGAAAGGATTCGGTACATTTTGCAGCAATTCAAACTCTCCGGCTGGGCTTTCTGAAATGGCCAAATGAATATCCATTATTTCACCCAAAGCATTATAAGCCTCAGGCGGTGTGTACCGGTCAGACAAGCGGAGCGATTGGTTCAATTGCCCAGGAAGCAGTGAACGGAAGGCCACCTGAAGCAATGGCTGATCTGGCAATACAGTCTGCTGGTATTCATTCCAACTCACCGTCAAAAAACCATCGTTGGCAAACCGCCGGCCAATGTGCCCGGCATCCGTCAAACATGGTTGGGCATCCACAAATTCCAGTATTTCAGGGTCAAATTGCAAAGTAAACTGGAAACCAATGGCCTGAAATTCTTTCGCAGTCAGAGAGATCGTCACCAGTTCACCCTTCTGCCACAGCTGATTGGCTGTTTCCAACACAAGGGCATCCGTTTGGCTGCGGTCCTCCGGGCCACTGTGTGCATTTGCCTGGGCACTTCCGTTTACGTCACCAATTTTAATAGCGACAAAATCAGCGTCTAACACCTCGCTCGGCAGGTTGTTGATGTTGATCACCTCTGGAAAAGGCTGGGACCAAGGGTTCTGCACATTCGGGAACTGATAATCTTTAGGGACGAAACGCCACGATGTATTGGACGGGAACGAGTCATGGATGTACAGCACCAGTTTTCTTATTTCAACCAAATCGAATGTAGTGATGGCCCCGGAGCGATTGGCATCAGCAGCAATCATTTTATAGGGTGAATCAAGTGGCTGAACACCTAAAATGTGCCTCGTAATCTGCACCAGATCATAGGTGGTCACCCCGTTCAGCGGATCATCATCCTTGACTGGAGACACAGAGAGATCATTCCCCAAAGGAAGGTTGTCAAACTGAAAATCACCAGTCAGGTCCGTCATCGAGTAGCCAGTACTCTGTCCACTAAGGTTCACCTCTACATTTTCTACCGGCTCCCCGTTTTCTGTATCAATAAAACCACCAACAAAAACCACCAACGGATCATCGGGACAGGTATCGGGCTGAATCTCTACAAATGTTTTACAAAAATCCTGATTGCCCAATTCATCTGTCACCCACACTTCTATCGAGTCACTTTGCGCTCCGCAAAGGAAGGTCGTATCGGTGAAAGTAGTATCCGGTGAGAATGAAAAGACAATGTCAGAACAATTGTCGGAACTGCCGTCGTCCAGTTGCATGGCATTCAAAGTAACATTTGGCGGCACCGCCATGGTATCAATTACCAGTACGATTCCGTCCTTGCAAACCACGGTTGGCTTCTTGCGGTCAGTGACTTCCACTGTGGTGCTGCAAGTTGTTGAATTATTGCAGTTGTCACGTGCGGTATAAGTCACATTGTAGATGCCCGATGGCACATTGGTATAAGGTCCAAAACCAAGTCCATTCGGCATATCAGTATTGACGGTAACGGTAATGCTTGGGCTGCAGTCCATGATGGTTCCGTTCAATGTTGGCAGGGTAACCGTAGCGTCGCAACTGTCATTCACAATGGAAGCTTCAGGCACATTACAACCACCCGTAAAAACCGGATCGGTAAAATCTTCCACCTTCATGGTTTGCTCATAAACGATATAACCATCCCAGGGATCTGAGTCCGGATCGGTATCCGGACCAAACTGGACGGTGGCCATATTTTCACCCGGCATATCAGATGCGTTCCAGCTATCGCGGAAAGTACGGTCATCGCAATCACCGTCACCATCCAGGTCGCAGAAAGGAAACTGTAGGTTCAATTCATCCTCCGGTACTTCGACCACTTCCTGATCCACTTCATCACCGACCACACACCAGTTGATGACGGCCCAGGTACGGACGATTTTGAAACAGGCATCCGGCACTACGTTCAAGGTATCATCCGTGAAGGAGATGGCGATCATTTCACAGGTTTCATTAAAAATAGTTGGCTCCCCAAAATCTGGCAAAGTCATACCACAAGTGGCATTCAGGTCTTCCGGGAACTCCACCACCCAATCTGACACATGATTGATATTGATCGTCTGAACACATTCCTGCGATTGCTGATTATCCGGATCGACCGCTCTCCAGCGTCGGGTCATAGTGCCTTCGAGACACTGTGAAATGTTGCGGGAGAAATTTTTTGTCAATGTAAAACTGCAATTGTCATAAAACTGGGGAGTACCAAACGCGGCATCGAGGAGTTCATTTTGCGCCGTTTCATCACCTGCCAGGTTGTTCAGCTGCGTTTCAAAATCGGTTGCATAGGTATCACAATCAATTGTCTGTGTGGAAGGACAAGTCAACAACGAAGGGTTTTGTTTATCGCTGACCACCGCCTGAACCATGCAGTCATTAAAATTATTGTTGCAATCATAAACCCGGAAGATAACCGCCTGTGGCCCGTCGCCCACATCGTTGCAACAAAAAGTAACAGAAGGGCCAAACACCAGGTCGTTGTGGTTATCTGCGCAAGGATCCACCATGCGGCGTACCTCGAAGCGGTCAATACAGCAATTATCTGAGCTGCCATCATCAAACGTAGATGCCAGCACTTCGGCCAGTCCGTTCGTAGAAAGGCTCACTTCCGTCACTTCGTCACAAACGGCGACGGGCGTTTCAGTATCAGCAATGGTAATCTGGACAACGACTGAACCAGTATTTCCACAGGCATCCGTGGCGCTGTACACCACGTCGTGTTGGCCCAATGGCAAACCGGGACTCGGAATAAAACCTCCTGAACTACCGTCCGTACCAATATAGTCGGCAGCTCCAATCGGCGTAACAATCTGGACAGTCCAGTCGCTACCGCAATTATCGGTCACCTGGTCAGGGGGTGGCAAATATCCTTGTGAAACGCAGAAGAACGGATAGTTGCTCTCAATATTTGCATTTACCTCAAATGGCGTTTTTGAAATGACTGGCGCCACCTTATCCTCAATTTTGATCAGTTGAATGTTGTCATTTCCCTGTGCATCCATCGAAATGACTTGCCCGGTACACCAGTCGATGACGGTCCAGGTTCGAACGATCTTGAAGCTTCCACCACAAGTAGCGGTGATTTCATCATCAGTCAGCACATTATAGCCGCAAACGCCCTCTGTATTGGCTACCACGCCTGAGCCAGTATTTTGTAAAATAGCATTGCTGAGGTTGGCCGCAGCGTCGATGTCCGATGGATCGGTCAAATCAGTATCGACAATATTACTGTTCAAAGCAGTCGGATCAATGATATTCGGGAAGTCGGCATATTGCTCACAGTGCCAAGAAACATCAGACGGAAAATCAATGGGTCCGCGGTTCAGGTGAATTTCAATAATACACTGACTCGTGGCGGGGTTGTCCATGTTATCATGGCCAGTATACGTTCTCTGTATTTTATAAACTCCATCACAGATATCGCTGTCGATGACCAGTTCGCCGGCAAAATTGACCGTTGGATTTGGATCGCAGTTATCAATCAAATCAGGAGCAGTAGAACTGGGGACAGCGGCATCACAAGCAACCATGATCGGGTCGGCCGGACAGTCGAACGTCGGTCCCATTTTGTCTTCCAGATGGATAAAACCCCAGCAAGTGTTGCCATTCACGACCTCCCTTACTTTAACCGAAAGGGATTGGCCGATGAAGCTGCCGTCAATTTCATGCACATTTACAGTGGTTGGGTCACCGTCGGGCACTACGACGCCGAGCAGCGTTTTCACGGTCATTATTTCATAATAAGTACCGAGTGGTAAAATCATTTGATTGGCGCAATCGGCCTCCTCTCCTTCCAGTACCATGGGTGGCGTCAGGTTAGCCATGCAGTTTTCATTGAGCGAAACTTGCACACCGTCGTTGCAGGAAATGCCTCCGCTCAATTCGTCAAAACAATTGCCGACCAATGTAGGGTCGTTTGAGCCACCTGTGTGCCCTGGCGCATTGATGTTATTGCTGTTCGGGTCGAGACCATCATCAGATAAATCGCTGACAGTTCCGGGCTGGCTGACCGGCCCCCAAACACCGGAGCCGTTGACCTGCAACCGTAAATTATTTGGAGCTCCCGGCGCGTCGGGGTTGATTTCAATTTGATAGCGGAGAATATATTTTTCGCCTGATTTCAAGTCTCCGGAAGGAAGCAATAAATCATTCGTTCCGTCATAACCCGGATTAGTGTTCGGTGCGACTGTTGCATCTGTAAGTGCCCCATTTGAGCCTTCTGCCAATATCTGGGGAGCCGATGTAACGTTTACAAAAGCATTTCCCAGCTGGGTCAGTTGTGTTAAATCCTCCAGCAAACTCAATTCCCGTAAATCAACATTGCCTACATTTTGCGCCACTACTTCCATGATCAGGTCAAAATTGCCAGGTGTTCCGCTGGTGGCGGATGTCACACCAACAATTTGCTGGGCGATGCGAATAGCTGGCAGTTCAACATTCAAAGGGTCATCGTCGCACATCGCTCCATTGATACTCTCGGGATCAACCCCGGCATCTGAAACATCAGTAACGCTTACAGTGAAACCATTCAACCCGGGTCCGGAACTACTTGCCTGGGCAGTATTGGTCAATGGGACAGGACTGTTTGCAGCATCCGGATCAACTTCTATTCTGAAATCCACCGTGATTATTTCATTTGGCAAGAGCGTTCCGGAAGTGCCGTCGAATATATTTGGGAAAACACCTATCACCGGTGTTGCAAGCGCGTTGGAGCTACTCACGAAAGGAAACTGTAGGACGTTGACAAAGGTGCTGCCAAGCATCGTTACAATATCATCAGTGAGCGAGATATCGCGGAGAGGTACACTTCCTGTATTTTTCAGGATGAGCCTGAACGTCACTTCCAGGTTACCAGCCACATTGGAACTGGCCGGCGCGAAGGAAACGAGTTGCTTGGCCAATCCGAGATTGGGAAGGCTCAATAGCAGCGGATCGTCATCTCCTCCAGTGTTACCAATAAAACCATTATTCTGACTTTCGACAACCAGCCCGCCATCGCTTAAATCACTGACAATCAATTCTCCGCCGATACATCCGGGAAGTGGGGCCTGGTTCGGAGAAAGTCCCCTGCCACTCACGTTCGCCTGTGTCGTCAACGGAAAAGATCCAGCGTTGGGGTCGACCATGACCGTCACTTCAACGGTCATTGAATCATTTCTTGAAAAGGTTACTGTCGGGTCATCGATTAAACTGGCGTTCAATGCCGTTCCGTCGTAATTGGCATTAAGGGCCGGGACGGGGTTAAAACTTTGGCTGGTAATAACCGGCGCACCTTTAATTCCCAAAAAAGCTACACCAAGTGCGGTTTCCAAATCAAGGTTGGCCGTTATTTCATCCAAATCAGTATTTCCGGTATTTTGAATGGTCAGTTCCAGGGTAACTTCAACATCGCCAGCAGCACAAAGGGGGTTTTGGACATAATTACTGGGATTGAGTCCAGCTGCTATAGAAGGAATGTACAGAATAGTACCATCGACGATTTCGGGGTCGCCCAGGTCTCCGGGTGATCCGGCGGGTGCATCGGAGGTAGCAGTCACATGGGAGCCCAGCCCGTCAATGCCAAACGCAAAAGCCTGGTTGATCACCGAATCAAATTGAGTCAGCGAATTGGGATCCATTTCTACCGTCAGGTCAATGATCATAGTTTGACCGTTTGTCATGCTTCCACTTTGCCCGTCGAACAACTGAATGGCATTGACACCATCAAAGGTGGACTTCCAATCGGGCCTGGTAGTGAGATTGGTTCCAGCAATGAAAGCAGTGTCCACCACCCTGACAAAAGACCCTCCGGGCAGATAGTCCCTCAGATCATCTTCAATCTGTAAATTCAGCAGCGTGCTGTTGCCGTTATAATCCATCGTCATGCGAAAGGTCACATCCATATTACCAGCAATGTTCGAGCTGGCAGGTTCAACACAGATCGTTTCCTTTGTTAACGTGAGATTGTCTCTGATATTAACCGGGCTAACCGGGTTTTCAGGATGTGATAATGCCCAGGGGTCATCGGTGAAGAACCGGAACAATGTGTCCGGCCCAGGAGGTAGACAGGCAAAAATGGTATACGGCTCCCGGCCATAGAAGCCTTGTCCGGTACCGGTGCGGAAATATTCCACACAAAGCTGATCGACCGGGGTTACACCCGAATTGACCGACCAGAACAGTCCGGCCTTATAATTGGAGTTGGCATCGAATTCAACCTGCGGCGTTCCGCTGCCGGAAATGGTTGCAGAAGTATTGTTGAGGCTCAGGTTGCCATTTAAATTAACGGGGGTCACCCCGTCAAATGCGGTAACGATGACTCGCTCGCCCTGTGAAAAAAACTGGTGCTCGGCCGAGTTGACTTCCACCACTATGGGGATCGTGAAATCGAAACAATATTTGGTACCGGACTCACCGGCCGCCTCCCGTGCATTGTTCCACGAAGTCAGTCCCCAGCGATTGGAGAACCGGTTGTTGATAGAGCCCGGATTAGCAGAACTTGGCGCACCGCTCACACTGATGTCTACCAGCAGATCGCTGCCAGTTCCGTTGTTCACCCGGAAACCAGTGTGGAATCCGGACACATTGGTGGTTGGATCATTGTCATTGAGCGCACTGCGTTCATTGAGGGTAAGCCGGTTCCAGCGGGTGATGGGTTTTAGGTTTTGGGAGAAGGAAGTGAAAGCAGGAGCTTCCGTCGTTTCCGTATTTTTGTTTTCACTAAAAAAAATAGTAAAAAATGGCAATCCTAAAAGGAGCAAGAGTGTAGAACTCCAGTATGGGATCACCAGTCCTTGATGATGCTTTTGATGATTCATGCGGAAAGGAGCAAAATTGGGAGCAGGTAGGAGCGCATGAAAACAGGGTCACGAAGAGAACTCATTTAAGGGCAATACCACTCACGCTCTGCGGGGACAGTGCAAAATAAGATGAACCGCTGACAATGACTTTACCTACTCGTCACTATCTTTCCCTAAGTAAAAAGGGGCAACGGCTGTAGCCTTGTTGAATGAGATGACTCTCCGAAAACAATTTTTCATTACATCGTTACAAGCACATACCCAGGCTAATTGGCAACGGAAACAGGAGAGGAAATAGGAACGCCATTGGCCTGACAGGTATAAGCCTAAACAACCTTACACATACTCTTTGTTAGAAAATGAAACTGTTGTGGCAACTGCTGAGGTCAGTGCCGTTTGTAATCGGTAATCGGAATGGTTATAAGCAGTGGCAGCTTTGAAGGGTTTTGGGTGTAACTGCCGTTTTTTAAATCGTATTATAAATATTGCTAATATTATGCCAATTTTATATATGTAATTTATTCTTTTTAAATAATATTCCTGCAAACTGCCTTCTTTGCCTAAAAAATATCACCCATTCAAATAACGAATATCATTGCCCCTACTCCCTATGTCCAATAGCTTCGACATCTAGGCCTACTACCAGTTTTCACCTCCTTTTAATTCATATTTGACCAGGCAGCATCAAGCGAGCTTTTAAATTCCGGTCGTCAACGCCATGAGGATCAATGCCCGCAATGCTTTAAAACTATTATCCATGAAACTCATCAAAATTGATAAATACACCGTCATGTACTCTTCGAACAAGTTTTACCCCCGCATTTGGCTAAAGAAGGGAAAGAAATGGATCGGCCAATTGATCTTCAAACCCAATGGCGTCAAATTACCGAAAGACAGGAAGTCCGGCGACAGTTTCAACCTGTATTACCACATGGAGGAGTACCCAAATGCCATCGACCTGCTCCGCAACGAAAAGCCCATGTACCTTCTTTGGGTCGGTTCCAGTGGAGAAAACGGAATCAAGACAACGGATGAAATTGTAGGTAAAAAGGACTGAGCAAAACCAGGGAAACATCATTAGATTAAAACCTCCATAATAAAAGACAGAAAGAAGGTTGGGGTAGAAATTTCTGGGTACAGAAGAAGACTGATTGAATCATGATATGCCCCTTGGCGACCTCCCCCCGGCCCCCTCCGGAGGGGGAGAGATGCACGTTCCTTTCTCCCCCTCCGGAGGGGGCCGGGGGAGGTCGCCAAGGGCAATAGTTAAAAAAATGAGGTTGTATCCAGTACCAAGCAACGGTCTCTAAAACAGCAATTCCCTACTCACCTCTTAAACTTTCCACCGGGTTTGCTGTGGCTGCCCGAATGGCCTGAAAACTGACCGTGATAAATGTGATGAGGAGCGCCCCCAGGCCAGCTACTGCAAATACCCACCACGTCATTTCGGTACGATACTCATAATCGGTCAGCCATCCATCGAGGTAGTGATAGGCCAGTGGGATAGCCACCAGGCAAGCAATCAAAACGAGGTAAATAAACTCTTTGGAAAGCAGTTGCCAAAGCTGCGGAACCGTAGCTCCCAGGACTTTACGGATTCCAATCTCCTTGGTGCGGCGTTCTGCCATAAATGCTGCCAGCCCGAATACGCCCAGGCAGCTGATGATGATGGCCAGCAGGGTGAACCAGCCCGACAGTTTCCCGATCCGCTCCTCGCCGCGAAATTTGCGGGCGTACCGTTCGTCGGCGAAGGCATAATCAAAAATATTGACGTCATCATACTTTTTGTAAACGGACTCAATAGCCCTGATCGCCTCACTCATATTGGCTGCGGATTTCACTTTGATGTTGGCACAATAAGAGCGATCCGGATCAATGAAAAAGAAGGCCTGTTTGACCGGTTGAAAAGGTGACTGTGTAATAAGGTCTTCGACAACGCCGATGATGTGGTAAAACTCACCCTTGCCCCATTCCATTTTGGTGCCGACGGGGTTTTCCAGTCCCATGTATTCAACAGCCGCTTCGTTGACAATAAACCCCATCGAATCGGTGGCCATTTCTTTGGAGAAATCCCTGCCCTCTTTTATTTTCCAGTTGACGACTTTCCCGAAGTCGTGCGTGATCCGCATGGTCACAAATTCATCCGCCATGTTGGGAATTTTACCAGGCCAGGACAAGCCGCTATTTGTCACGTTGTTATTGGTGATACTTGATTCGGACAGGGCCACCTCTTCGATCAGGCCGGTTTGCAGCAAATCATGGCGGAAAGCTTCAAACTGTTGGTTCATTTTCTCTGTTTGGATGAAAGTCATCACAATATTGTTGTTGTCATAACCAATCGGACGATTTTTGACGTGCTGAATTTGCCGAAAAACCATCAGGGTTCCGATAATGAGTGCCACGGAAACCGTGAACTGCACAACGACCAACACCTTGCGGGGCAAGGCTGCCGAACGGCCAACCCGGAACGTTCCTTTTAGCACCTTGACCGTGTCAAAAGAAGATAAAAACAAGGCAGGATAAGTGCCCGAGAGGAGGGCAGTCAGCAAGCAAAACCCCAGGCTGGCGGCCCAGAACCAATGATTTCCCCAGGGCATGGATATCTCCTTGTCGGCCAGCAGGTTAAATTGCGGCAGCAGGAGCTGTACCATCAGTACGGCCAAGACAAAAGCAAACCCGGTTACCAGAAAGGACTCGCTGTAAAACTGGCCGATTAATTCTCTTCGCCTCGAACCGATCGCCTTGCGCACCCCTACTTCAAGTGCCCGGCGCTCCGAACGGGCCGTACTCAAATTGATGAAATTGATACAGGCCAGCAGCAGGACAAACAAACCAATGGCCCCAAATAAATGGATATATTGGATGTCGCCTCCCACACTAATACCGTTTTCAAATTTGCTCCGCAAATGCCAACTGTCCATTGGATGGAGGAACATTTGCGGGTTAAAACGCGCATCATCCTGGTCATCGGGGTCGGTTGCATTTAATGCCGCGTTGAGTTTTACATCTTTGATCAACTGCGTGACTTCCTGAAAATCCCTCCCTTCTTTGATTTGGACAAAACAGCGGAACCAGCTGTTGCCCCACCCAGTGCGCTCCTCCAGGTTCTGGCGGTCCATCATAAAATCCCAGGAGACCAGCCATTGGATATTACGGAACGAAGCGTTAAAAGGAATATCTTTATAGACTCCAGCCACTTTGAGGTCAACGGCGTCTCCGAGCTTAATGGTTTCTCCCACCGGATCTATCGGTCCAAAGAAGGTATTCGCAATAGTTTCATTAATCAAAATCGAGCTGGGGTCCATTAGCCCATCACGGCTGCCATAGACCATTTGCAGACTCAACATGTGGGGCGCACCAGCCCCTATATACAAACCATCGATTTGAAGTTTCTGGTTACCTACCTCCAGCAGTGCTTCTCTGGTCCACGATGACTTGACAACGTGTTCGAAATGAGCGCTGTACTCAGCTTGCAGCGTCTCACCTGTCTGGCGAGGCTGGCTCCACCAGGTCTCTATCTCGCCGTTAAATGTCTGATTCTGCATTACGGCGGCGATGCGGTCATAATTTTCATAGTACCGGTTGTAGGAAAATTCTTCCCAGACCCACAGGCCAATAAGCATTGCTACGGTCATTCCCAGGGCCAATCCCCCGATATTGAGAAACGAATATCCACGGTCGCGGGCGAGGGTTCTATAACTGATCTTTAGGTTGTGCCTGAACATGAAAAATGGTTTTAAATGTGAAAAATTACGGATAGCAAACGGACGCAGGTAATTGAACACCTGGTACCAATAATCCCATTTTGCCCGACGGGGGCCGGCTTGCTCCATCCGGGCAAAAAACTGTTCCTCCAGATCGCCGGCCACTTCTTCTGCCAGGTCATTTCTCAAAAACCAAAACAGGAATCGCTGCGCCAGTCGGGGCGGGATGGTATTTTGATTGTTTTTCATTTTGAAAAACGGTAGTTTGATGTTGGGATACTTGGATACTTGGATATTGGGATATTGGGATATTGGGATATTGGGATATTGGGTTAATAGAGTTAGGTAGTTTCTTATATCTCAATATCCAAATATCCAAATATCCCAATATCTCAATATCCCAACATCAAAGACAGTTTTGGGTATTGTGACCAAAGAGACACACGCAAGTCCCTGGCGGCAATCAAGACCTGTTCGCCATAGGCGGTAATTTCATAAATCCGCTTGCGGCGGCCACCCCGGATGGCAGAAGGTTCACCCATCCTGGACTCCAGAAAACCCTTGTCGCTCAGCCGGTTGAGGGAAGAATGTACAGCTCCGATGGAGACGCTACGGCCTGTTTGTTCCTTGAATGCTTCTGCTATTTTAAAAGCGTAGGCCTCCTCCTTCAAAATGCCGACCAGCAGCAAGATGACTTCTTCAAATTCGCCTAATCTGGTTTCTTTCATTTTTCCGCAATTTGATTGTTTAAATAGTTACGCAACGAGCTGGTTTTATCGATCAGGACAATGAGCTTTGACCAATAACATACTAAATTGTAGAACAAATGTATAACAGAAACTTTATTTATTCTACAATTTAGTAAGAAATAATTTGCAAATCACTTCATCTTCCAGGTGAACTGCACGCAAAAACTTCAATTGGACACATTTGCAGAACCACCTGAAGGGACATTTTAAAGCATGCAGGAAATGTTATTGCGACACATAAATGCAGCTCAAGGAGGGCAGTTAATGGAGTAGCACTGGCCTCAATTGGACTCCACTGACCGTTGAATGCCATTTCGGCGAGGGCGGCTTTAGCCGTTCGAACTACCCATCGTAAATTTCATCGCACCATCACCCAAAACTCTTTTCAGTAAATTTCTCGTCCGTATTCTCAACAAAAATCACATTCATTAATTTTATAAACCTTTGATCTAAATTTTCTAATCAAAAGCAAACAAATCAGTACAAAAGACTAAACCCATAATGCGAATAGCCATGATTACCGGATGGTTTCTTTCCAAGAAAAAAGGAAGTGGTGCCAGCGTTTTTATCCAGGAATTAAAAACGGGCCTGGAGGGGAAAGGGGTCCGCGTGGATTTAATTACTCCCCAGTTTCTTGGAGTGCAGAATTATTACCTCGCAACTCTCGGACGGATTCTAAAAAACCTGTTGTTGAATTTCAAGGACTTCAACAAGTATGATTTAATCGTAGGCTTTGATTACGACGGTTTTAATATTTCCAGAAAAAACAAGGTACCTTTCGTTAGCATGCCGCGCTGTGTGTTCCGGGATGTAGCGAATACAGAAAAAGGATTTAGCAAATTATTTGTCTGGTTTCAAAGCATATTGGAACAGGTCAATCTTTCCCATTCTGATTTTATTATTTCCAACAGCGTATATGCAAAAAAAATGATCCAAAAATATTACGGCATGCAAGAAGAAAAAATTGCCGTCGTTTATACTGGGATCAACATCAACAGCCGGCTTTCCGCTGATACTGAAATTGTAAGAAAAGACGATGGAATTATCCGTTTTTTATCAGTGGGGAAAATGTACCCGAGAAAAAACATCCCGCTATTGTTAAAGGTATTTGATTTGGTGCACCAAGCCGTACCGAACACCGAACTGCACCTGGTCGGCGATGGCCTGGAGTACCAGAAGGTACTGCAAATCAAAGAAAAGCTATCTTCAAAAAACCAGATAAAAACATATGGCTTTGTCAGCGATCCGAAATTTTTAAAAGAAATATACACGAAATCGGACGTGGTCTGCCATTTTGCGGAGCAAGAGGCGTTCGGCAATGTTGTACTAGAGGCACTGGCACTTGGCAAACCGGTTTTTGCCCTGGACAAAGCCTCGTTGCCCGAACAGGTTCAGGATGGATACAACGGTTTGTTGTTTACTGACATGGATATAAATAATATTTCCAGAAAAATAATTAAAAATATCTCGCAGCCCGGCCACATTAAATCAATGAGCCAACATGCACTTATATCGTCAGAACGATTTACCAAACAAAAAATGATCGAAAACTTTTATGGTAAATTTTCTGAAATAGCAAAAAAATACAATTAAGTAAGTGCTTGGACAAAAATAAGGAGTACCAAAAATGACACTTTTATTTGGACAAATGTTTGATTTCCAAGTTTCAAAACTCTTTTTCAGGCAAAGGAAAAATGTCATTTTTTTTGTTGACCACCTGCTTAGGTAGGCAAAATTATTTGAGGGGTTCTTAAGGGGAGTTGAAAGAATTATTTAAACCAAATAAAATCTAAGCACGAAACAAAATTTCATTTAAAAACCTTTACGAGCACTCCCCACTCCTACCCCTTCCATAGGAGGACTACAACGTATTTAATTTCTCTCTCTGGAGGGGTACAACAACGTATTTATTTCCCCCTCTGGAGGGGGTTCGGGGGAGGTTGTTTGAATTTAAATTATCAATGTTTATTTTTTTCATATTCTCAGTCGAAAAATAGGAAGTTGTTCAAAAACTCTATATCTGCCGAGTAATTTCCTTTTTTTTCGCTCTTAATTTATCACTCTTTTTTTTCTGCTACATTTCCCGAAAATTTAATCGTATAATCAAAAGAAGTGGATTTTTTAATAGCGGCCGTATCCACCTGATTAAGGTCGTTAATAAAAACGGCTGACAAATCAATCTCAGCTTTCAGTTTATTTTTTTTGCCCGAAATACGGATATTTCCCCTTACTGGCAGATAGGCATTTCCATCATTTGAAATAATAATACTGTTGGCGCTCCGAAAGCTTGACTCATTTAATTCGAAATTATTGCCGGCACTTTCCATTAATATTTTTTCTTTCCCGGTATTAATTTCATAAACATCCCGCTCTCCTTCTTCCAGATTAAAATGCCAATAAATGTCTGGATCAATTCTTTTGTTTTCGAATACACGAAATGACGGTGGGTCCGCATTTTCTGAAGTGGGCTGAGGAGGATGGTTGCAACTTAACAGCGCCAACAACAATATGCCTGCAATTATTTGTAAACCTACTTTTCTCAAATTCATAATTAAGGGGTAAATAATTAAAGAAACTGGAAATCTATTATTTCCAAAATTTTCAATTCTCAGTTAAACTCCATGCCAATAGAAATTTGAATCGACCATTACATTCGTGCCATGTAGTTCCCTGCGAGCTTTGCGGTCGCTGCTTGAAATTTCACACAGAGGAGTAAATAAAAAAATTTGACTTCTTATAAAGGGTCTACCTAAAATCAAAAAGTGTGGCATCCAACAAGGCAGCTTGGATGCCACTTCCAACATCTTCAAATTACTATTTCTTTTTAAACAATTTCGCTACACTCAGTACCGGTACGACTATCCCATATTTTACTACAAAATGTAAGACACGGTTGCTCCGCATGCCATCTGCAATTGGAGGACTAATCTGGTAATACTTCCTGACGAGATAACCAAACTGTTTCTTAAAATTCGATTTCAGCAAGACTTCGTCCCTGAATGCCCTTAGCAGTTCAACTTCCGGTGCCAGTGCAGAACCATAAGCTGCCGTTGCAATAAAGCACCGCTTAGATCCTGGTACTAAATCGTTGCCTGGTTTAGGCGGATTTGGCGTTACTGGCGGCGGTGGCGGTGGTGGTGGCGGTGGTGGTGGTGGCGGTGGTGGCGGTGGCGGTGGCGGTGGTGGCGGTGGCGGTGGTGGTGGCGGTGGTGGCGGTGGCGGCGGTGGCGGTGGCGGTGGCGGTGGCGGTGGTGTAGGCACTAAAATATCATAGTTATAACCTAAAGCGGTGATGTCCCAGGTATCACTGTTTTTGTAAATTCCTGAGGGAGTCCTCGCCATGTCATCATTCCAATTTTGCTTCGGTCCTCCCCCTGTCTGGGGCTGATATTGCGCACCCGGATGGTCGGCCTGCCATTTGGCAAATAACATATCCACCATACAATGGTGTAAAAAGAAAACAGGATCATTGGGCGAGGTCATCGGCAGCATGGAACCGCCAACCCAAACATGCCCCCGGTTGTGGAGTTCCGGTTGCCCCCTGTCAGAATCCCAGCCTTCTAACCTGTTTCTGAAAGAATCCCCTGAAGCTGTATTCCATGGATTGGTGTCGTAGGTGGGTATGGCCAGGCAGGCATCAACGTCCGCTTGGGAGGGTAAAGTGCTGGCCGACCTGCTACTGCCCAATGCACGCTGCAACGGTCCTGCGGGATTGCCCATCATATTGACGATGGTCCACTGGCCTTGTCGGAAAGGGCCGGTTTTTACGATGTTGTTATCACTGGAATCTCCATTGCCTCCCATGAAATCATCTGCCCAGATCGGGGCGTCCGTGGGATCGGGCCTGGCTGCATCTTCGGCCCAGTTCCAGTAAGGAATGGCGAGATCAGGATTCCCAGAAACGGTTTGCAGTTCCTTTTCCAAATCTACCAGAAACTGGCGGTGCCATGTAAGAAAAGCAGGTGCGCGGTGTATTTCACTCATCACTGCTGTGGCATGGCTCAATACATATTGATCGTACCGACCGTTGGCTTTGAGTGCCAGTAACGCCTGTACAAAGGATTGCTTTTCAGCGGAGGTAAGGTCTTTGACATTTTTTCTAATGACCATTTTTCAAATGATTGTGAGGTTAATAAAATAGGTTAGGGGTTCTCCCAGGAAAGGAGAGACCAATGAGAATGAAGTGCCCCGAAAAATCAGGAAATTGTCTGATAATCAGGAGAAAAATCAATGATGTGCTCGGCCATTTCTGAAAGAGAATCGTAATGACCGTAGGGCAATAAATCGCTTAGATATTTTCCATCTTTGGTTTTGGTGACAGCTACGGGTTGACCGTTAATTGAAAGGTTTTCAGCTTCATCAATTTCATATTGGTGTCCTTTGAAGCTTGCAGTAATGGAAGGCATGAGTCAAGTTTTAAGGGTTAATGATTGTTTTCGAGTTTGACAAATATAATATTTTATTTATAGAATCCTAAAAGCGGGGATGAATCTATTGCAATGAGACGCACATACTAAATTATCCATATCAAACAATAGAGGTGCCTAATTAATGTAGTTTAAAATCCCAAGGTCAAAGATTCCATGAATGCCACAAAATTCAAAAAAACTGGATGCACCACCAGGAATTTACTGTGGGTTGTTATTTATTTCAACTTTGAATTAGCGTGTTTCTGAAAATAAACCTTCAGCGAGAAATGAATTCTTTAAAATTCTAAACAGATTTTTCAAGAACATGCTGGTCAATGATGATTGACCCACGACCTCCTCTAAGACAAAAACAAGCAACACCTGTTACAGTGTTGCTTGTGGTTTTTAATTTAATTATGTGCCTTAATAAAAGTAGTGTCAGTTTAATGCTATTTTAAATACCCAATCGTTTAGACCGACCTGAACGACTTTGTATGTATAGGAGGCCGAAGATGTGCACAAAACCGGAACTGTTGTCTCAGGAACAGCACCGTTCGCATTGTTATAGAAACTGCAGTTAGAGTCGTTTACCCCTTTCCATTCCAATAAAAAACCAAAGTTGAAAAACACGCCATTACGCTGCTCACCAGGCATAATATTCAACTCTTCCGCTACATTGCCGTTGGCATCAGCCACTTTGAAATCCCAGGTACTGGTAGCCGATGCGTTGTAAACGACATATTCAAAGTTTTGTGCATCAACTGAAACAAACAATCCTGACATCAGCAGTACTAAAAAAAATAATTTCTTCATGATAAAAATGTTTTTAATTATTGCCTACTCTATATGCTTTTCGGCTTCCGCATTTTAATAATTACCTATTTATTTTTTTCATAAAAAAGACCATGATGATTTTATGCTGCTATTTATTAATAATAATATTATCCCTTAGCACGTCATGACTAATAGGCCAGAGAGGATTTTCTTTCGAGTACACCAGTTCTAAATTTTCAACAATAGAAAACCTGTTAACGAACGACTCATTACGAATCCCGTTTAGAAACAATACTATTTAACCGCCTAAATTCCTACAGGCAGAATACATAAAATAATGGTGTTCAAAATTCTAAAGCTGGATAGACGCCGGTATGACTGGGCAAGGTGTTTTTAATTTTACTATTTAAACAATTCAGCGTCTATGAAAGAAAAGTGTTAATTGTTTGGAAGCATTTTTTTCGAGTCACAAATATAAAAAACAATGATCCATATTGCAACCTTGGTCGATCTATTTAACAAAGTTTTTTTCTACTTGTTCGTTCAATGTGTAAAATAAATTATTTTAATTGGAGTACTTCTGGTCATTCAACAATTAAAAAAACTTTCTGATTTTTTCAACTGCAATAGTATCCGTCTGGACATAAAAAATATACTGCTTGCCGGGCTTATTTAATCTATCCGAATAAATCCTTGTAATTAATAAATCAACTGCTATATTGCGGCCCTTAAAGATCGTGGCTGAACTAAACAATCAAGTGACCATGAGCCAATCAAAGTTTTATTCCCGATAAAACTTTGATTGGTTCAAACCAAACTCAACAATCATGAAACAACTTATTTTTATAATCGGCTGCCTGTGGCTTCTATCGTGCGGCAACGATGCAGAATGGCAGACCAAATTACATGACATGGAAAAACAATTATCCGAAGCAAAGGAGCAATTGTCTGAGGCTCAGGCAAATGCAACCTCACCTGGCATGATTCACTCTGTCTTTTTCTGGCTGGACAAAGGCCTGAGCGACGAAGAAGAAGCTGCCTTTCTGGAAGGTGTGAAATCATTGAAAGCTATTTCCCACATCAAGCATTCTTACATCGGGCCACCTTCCCCGACAGAGGCACGCGGCGTAGTTGACAATACCTACAGCTATGCGCTCCTGGTGCATTTCGACAATGTGGAAGCACAGAATGCGTATCAGGTTGACCCTATTCACCTGAAGTTTGTTGAGGACCACAAAGAAAAATGGACCAAAGTAGTGGTATATGACAGTGATGTAAAGTATTGATTTCGGCAAGTGGTATAAAGAGCTAATCCTTGCACGAAATATTTATTATAATTTTTAAACACATAGCATACAACGGGACACATGGCAACCTGAAATAAAAAAGCCCTTAATTAAAACAAGGGATTTATTGTGTTCTTTTGTGTGCTTTGTGTTTATATGAATAATTTGTGCATCAATGCATCTGCCATTATAAATATATCTTGAAAAAAACCTGCCTTTATTATTTTACTTAGCGACTGCGCTTTATCGTCTTTTCAAATTTTCCTGATTTTTCTTTTACTTTAATCCGGAACACAATAGAGCTTATACTCGATTGTTCTTCATTATGAAACTGGGCAAGCCCACGTTTAGGCACACTGGTCTGACTTGCCAGATGCGGCTTTAATTTGGTCATAAAAAAACCCATTGCCTTGCGGGCGGCATCGCCAAATAATTCTTCATATTCACCCTGCACAATAACTGATTGCCAATTAGCCATGTTTTCCATTTTATCTACTTCAAAGCACACTTTTGGATTACGGCGCATCATCTCAACTTTCATCCCTTCTCTACTGTGGCCGTACAAATATTTACCATCATAAGCAAAGGCAATAGGCACTACAAAAGTTTTCCCATCAGCATGGCAGCCTATGCGGCCCAAAATCTGACTTTGCAGAAGTTGTTCTATTTCATGAGAAGTTAAATTACCGAGCATGACTAATTTCTTTTTTTAATTAATGCCGCACACTTTTTAATAATTATTTTTTAATAAAAAAACTACCCAAAACAAGTACTAAAAAGTAAACAGTAAGAAAAATCAATTCGAATAATTTCACCAATCGGGAAAAATATTAAAATGAGATTCATCAGTATTTGACAAGAGTTTTGTCAACTACCTGCATGTATAAAGTGTGGGGTTAATTGACCACTTATAAATTTTACCAAAATAATTCTATTTCAATCTTATTTCCTGATTATAATCAAGCGACAATGTGAGGTTTGTTATTCAATTTAAATAAGATAATAAATAAAATTGTAGCTGTATTTTTTCCAATATTTCAGAAAACAAATTTAATTTGACGAGTGATGACACATCCTACAAAAAAACTGAACAATAAAAAAAGACCAGTTAAAATTTGGTTTTTTTTAAACAAATTACCTGTTTTCATAATCCTGTTGGGTCTGGCACTGATTTATGGTTGTCAACAGCAAAGTCAGGGCTTTACACTGCCACCTGGCGGACTGGAAGAAGGCAAGTTGGCTTTCTCAACCGTTGGGTGCGATAAATGCCATAGTGTAGGCCAGATAGAATGGAAGGGCAACAATGAAGATGTACATATCCGGTTGGGAGGGAAAGTGGCTTCACTAAAGAGCTATGGAGAACTGGTCACCTCTATCATTCACCCCAATCACAAGGTTGCCAGAAAACATAAAGATGTAGCGATGGATAAAATGGGGATTTCCAAAATGGAAAACTTCAATCAATCAATGACCGTGCAGGAGCTGGTTGATATTGTCACTTTTTTACAATCTGAATATGAGTTAGAACCACCGGATGATTATTACCACCCGTACTGATTTTTGAGCAGAGGGAAATTTGATAAAACTCACCCAGGCATCCAATCAAAATCATTGTTATTATGAAAAAACAAGGTTAACATCGCAACGTTCAGAGACACGCTACAGCAAAGGAGGCCTCGGCCAGGCGGTCATTCTCCTCGATCCGTACAATCGAAATATGCTTCCTGGCCCTGAACCTCAACGTCATTACTACAATTTTGCCGGAACACTACAGCCTGACTACGACCTTGATCCGGCTGAAAGAAGTACCTGACGAGCATTGAACATTCGATTAAGTTTTTAATAATATGTTTAAGAATTTCAGATAAAAAGTAATTGGAACCGGATGATTTCTTGTTCCAACCTTTTTTGAACTTGCGAAATCCATACTTCCGGGCAACCTCCCGGAAGTATTTTTTTTCCAAACCCGCCTATTCCCATTTGCCCATTGCTCAGCAACAAGCTATTTTTTCGTCTAAAAAATGAGTCAAACTAAAGAAATGACCAAGAAAATTTCAATAGTTTTTTTCACTTTAGCGCTTCCAAACACTAAAACACTACTACTGACTACTGCTTACCACGTATTTTCATTTAAAACCTACAAACATGAAAAAAATTTTACTTCTCTCTTTTCTCATTTCCTTGTGTGCCACCTGGAGCAATGCCCAGTGCGATTATGTTAACGGCGACATGGAAGACTGGACGCTGACCCCGCTGGAATTCGATGGGGTCGTTTCCAATGTATGGCTACCCGACAACCACTTATCTGCGGTCAGGCTGATTACCAACATTTTCTTTGCCGACTTTGACCTCGCACCGTGGAATACCATGTTCGAGGATGACCCACAGCTATTCTTTGGATTCGATCGTTCAACAGATGCCAGTGAGGGCACCTATGCCATAAAATTGCAAGGGGATGACCTGACGGGCTTTTCTGATCTGGTTTCCGGCATTGCCTGTGACACACCGCCCGATTCTTTACGGTTGGACATCAAGCATGTCGGGCAGAACCAGGACACCATTTATATCTACAGTGCAATTGACCAGAATACCCCTTCTATTCCGGCGGATTTCACGAACGGCCTCGATACCCTACCCTACTATCTGGTAGATTCGATCATCATTGATGGTGATTCGGCCTACACAACTTATACTTTTCCCTATTTTGAAAACACAGATACAGTCGACCTTGATTCTATGGTCTTTTACACGTTCGTCACTCATGGCCCCAACAGTTATTGGCTGATTGACAACATTCAGTTGGTTACTGCAACTACCCTGGCCGACGATGATATGGACGGTTTCACGGTGGATGTGGATTGCAACGACAATAATCCAAATGTTTTTCCGGGCGCCACGGAGGTCTGCAATGGTATTGATGACAACTGCGACGGCCAAATTGACGAAGGGTTGCTTTCAACTTTTTACCTTGATAGTGACGGAGATGGCTTTGGAAATGCCGCTATGTCGTTGCAAGACTGTTCTGCCCCTGCCAACTACGTGACGAACAGTGACGACTGTGACGACTCCAATCCTAATATAAATCCCGATGAAACTGAAAGCTGCAACGGCTTAGATGACAATTGTGACGGAAACATCGATGAAGGTGTACAGACGACCTACTACCTCGATTCGGACGGGGACGGATTTGGAAATGCAGCCATGTCAATTCTGGATTGTAGTGCTCCGACCAACTATGTGACGAACGATCAAGATTGCGATGATTCGGATGTCAACGAATTTCCTGGCCAGGTTTGGTATGTGGATGGAGACGGAGATGGCGTCGGAGACGGAACTTCACAAGTTTCCTGCGAAAGGCCGATGGGGCTTTTCCTGGCAACCGAACTTTCCGCTGCCGACGGAGACTGCAACGACAATGACCCTACGACTTTCCCTGGTGCAAACGAAATCTGTGATGGTATCGATAACAACTGTAATGGCATGACCGATGAAAACGTCGTTTTCCAGGACTACTTCCTGGATGGCGACGGGGATGGTTTCGGTGCTGGCACCGCCGTTAACGATTGTGTTTCCCCTGGTACCAATTATGTGCTTCAAAGCGGCGACTGCAACGACTCAGACCCAAGCGTAAATCCTGGTGCTGACGAGGCCTGCAACGGTTTGGATGACAACTGCAATGGCCAAATCGACGAAGGCGTCCTTTCCACTTTCTTCCTCGACAGTGATGGCGACGGGTTTGGCGATGCCGCTTCTTCCTTACAGGACTGTTCAGCTCCCACCAACTACGTAACCAACAGTGATGACTGCAACGATGCTGACCCTGCCGTTTTCCCCGGAGCTACAGAGGTCTGTGATGATGTGGACAACGACTGTGATGGCATGATCGATGAAGGATTATCTACGCTGCAATATTTTATTGATAGCGATGGCGATGGCTTTGGTACTGGAATGGCCGTGCTTGATTGCCAGTCACCCGGCGCCAATTATGTTACGCAGGCGGGAGATTGCGACGATTCAAATCCAGCTATCAACCCAGGTGCCTCCGAAAGCTGCAACGGCCTGGACGACAACTGTAATGGCCAAATCGACGAGGGTGTCCTTTCCACTTTCTTCCTCGACAGTGATGGCGACGGATTTGGCGATGCCGCTTCCTCTGTACAGGACTGTTCGGCACCTGCTAACTACGTCAGCAACAGTGATGACTGCAATGACGCTGATCCTGCTGTATTCCCCGGTGCAACGGAAAGCTGTAACGGCGTGGACGACAACTGCGATGGTCAAATCGATGAAGGCCTTACCACGACCTACTATGCTGATTCCGACATGGATGGCTTTGGAGATCCCAACAATTTTGCGCAGGAATGCGATCTCCCTCCCGGCTTCGTCGAAAACAGTGACGACTGCGATGACTCCAATCCGGGCATCAACCCGAATGCCACCGAAATCCCCAACAATGGCATCGATGAAGATTGCGATGGAATGGATGACCCGAGCAACGTGGATGAATTGGCAGAGCTTGGCATCAGGGTCTATCCAAATCCAGTTTCGGATTTTATCTATCTGGAAAATGTCCCAGCGGCCGGCTTTCACGTTGAAATGATCAACCTGGTAGGACAACGAGTTTTATCCAATCAATCGTTGAATCATTCGCAGATCAATGCCAGTCAGCTAGTTGATGGTGCCTATTTTCTAAAAATAACAGAAACGAGTACCATGCGGAAAAAAGTCGTTCTGCTGATCAAAAATTAAAGCCTTTTTAGAGGCAAGCCAGGGAGGCCATTTAAATGGGCCTCCTTGGTTTTATCCCTCAATAAATCTGGCGTTAATTTTGCTATTATCTAAACAATGATTGAAACATTTTTTGGCCCGAAAAACGGGAAGAAAACCTGTCAAAATCATTAAACAGAAGCGCAATCAAAAAAAGCCTTTCCGAGAGGAAAGGCTTTTTTTGTTATTGATCGTTCCAATTGCCGGCTGGCGTAAAACGAGCCTCAACGGGAGAAAAAATGACACTTTTTATTTGCCTGAAAACGACTCTTGAAACTTGTCAGTAAACATTTGCCCAAATAAAAGTGTCATTTTTAGCACTCCTAATTTTTGGTCAACTGTTTAGTAAACCGAGCCCTTCAAATTCATTTGAACACAGGTCTGTTTCTTTCAACTAATAATTCATGCAAATCGTAACTTGCAAATAATCTGACCGATTTTCTAAGAAGCTGTTTGAATTTAGTTTTTCGATTAATATGTAAAGTATTTTTTTGTCGGGCGAGGCATTTTTGAGGGGAATA
>JBCBRY010000129.1:0-27006 GCA_039819485.1 Bacteroidota bacterium
TTCTCACTTCAATAAGTGTGGCCGGCAGCACTTCATCCTAGAAGGAATAAATTGTTTTCATAAATAATTTAAAATAAAAACATAATGTTTTCTTTAATGGGCTAAAAATAACTATTTTTGTTTATAAATCAACCCGCCAATATATGGAAACCATCAAGATCAAAGTAGAAACAATAATCAAAGCTCCTGTTGAAACAGTCTGGCGATGCTGGACACAGCCGGAACACATTATCCACTGGAACCATGCTTCGGACGAATGGCATACCCCAAAAGCGGAAAATGACCTGAGAGAAGGAGGCCGATTCAACTACCGCATGGAAGCAAAAGATGGGAGTATGGGGTTTGATTTCAACGGTACCTACCTAGCGGTCATCCAAAACAAACGCCTGGAATACGAGCTGAATGACCAGCGTAAAGTGCAAGTCGTTTTTACGGAAAGCGAAGACGGTATCAAGGTCGAGGAGGAATTTACGGCAGAAAATACAAATTCGGCTGAAATGCAAAAGAATGGATGGCAGGCCATTTTAGATAATTTCAAAAAATATGTGCAAGGCATTTAAACCAATACCATACGCCGCCGTTCACCTTTCTATTCTACCATTCATCGAAAAAAAGTAGCCTTCAAGCATTCGCCTGCCTAATTTTGCTGTCATTAAATTACTACGAAAATCACCTGACAAAACTGTTATTATGAAATTTTTCAACACATTCTTTTTACTCTTTTCTGTGGTCTTGGTCAACGCTCAGTCGGCCAGTATAAAAGGCCAGTTGCAAGACGCCGACGGTGCAGCCGTCATCTACGCCACTGTGGCGCTGCATGCCTCCGCCGACAGTTCGCTGGTGAAAGTGGAAACCAGCGACGAGAGCGGTGTTTTTAACATCATTGGAATTGCAGCGGGCAACTATTTCCTGAAAGCAACCTACGTGGGGTCGGCCGATTTGGAAAAAACGGGGATTGAACTGACGGAAGGCCAACAACTCGACCTTGGGGTTCTGTCTTTCAACCCAACCGTGGAACTGACCCAGGCGACCGTCACTGCCCAGCGGGCCATGGTCGAAGTAAAACCCGACCGTACCGTATTCAACGTCGAAGGAACGATCAACAGTGTCGGCTCCGACGCCATCGAATTGCTCCGCAAGGCCCCCGGTGTGACCGTCGACAACAATGACAATATCAACGTGCTCGGTCGGGCAGGCGTCATGGTGTACGTAGATGGCAAGCGTTTGCCGCTCGGCGGCGATGACCTGAGCAATTACTTGAAAAACCTCTCGGCCGAGCAGATCGACCGCATGGACATCATTACCAACCCCGGCGCAAAATACGAAGCGGAAGGGAACGCAGGCATCATTGATATCCGCTTGAAAAAGGATAAAAACCTCGGTGCCAACGGCTCGCTGAACGGAACCCTGAGCAAAGGAGAACTCTGGCAAAACAACGGTTCATTCACCATGAACTACCGCAACAAATTTGCAAATGTATTTGGCCAGCTCGGTGTTGGTGACCGCGAACGGTTTGACGATATGGTTTTCGTGAGCGAGCAGAACGGACTGATCCTCGACGAAATCAACAACCACCGCAGCGGCAACAAAAATTATAATTACCGCATCGGGACGGATTTCTTTTTAAGCAAAAACCAGACACTTGGATTTCTCATCAGCGGGGGCGAGACGGACGGTGACAACCGTTCTTTCAACCGCATCGAAATTTCCCGTGCGGAGACCCCTGACAATATTGACAGCATTCTGGTAGCGGACAACCAAACCAATTTTGACCGGCAATTCAATACGTACAATATCAACTATCAATACGAAATCAAAAAAGGCCGTACCCTCAACGTCGATCTCGACTACGGCAGGTACCAAAACGCAAGCGACCGTTTCCAGCCCAACCAATATTTTGATGCCACCGAGACCAATGTCCTGACGGAAGTCATCAATTCGTTTGATACGGGGACAGATATTGATATTTATACTTTCAAAGCAGATTACGAAGAAGACATTTGGGGAGGAAAATTGGGCATCGGCACCAAATTGAGCAAGGTCGTTACCGACAATCAGTTCTTCGTGTTTGATGGTGCCAATGGTTCAGCCGTCCGCAATGACACTTTGTCCAACCGTTTTGAGTATGACGAAAATGTCTATGCCGGTTATATTTCATTTGCCCGTCCAATCAATGACAAGTGGAACTTTTCTGCCGGCCTGCGTGCAGAGCGAACTAAATACACCGGCGACCTCCAGGCCTTTGTTCCCGAACTTCAGGAACCTCCAGTGGATTCGAACTATATCAGCTGGTTTCCCACCGCCGGCCTGACCTGGCAGATCAAGCCAATGCACTCACTGTCATTGAACTATGGGCGCCGCATCAACCGCCCGGACTACAACGTGCTCAATCCATTCAACAACCGGATCAGTGAACTGTCGTACGAAAAAGGAAACCCAAGGCTCAGTCCTGAAATCGTCAACAACATCGAGCTGGGCTATACGCTGAAATACCGTTACAATTTCAAAATTGCCTACAGCCGCACCACTGACCAAATCACCCGCCTGATCGCTCCCGATGAAGAAGATCAACGGGCTGGCTTCATCACCTGGGCCAACCTTGCCGAGCAAACCATCTGGAGTGCCAATGCCAGCCTGCCGATGGACGTGATGAAAGGCTGGAACGCCTATGTCAACCTCAGCGCCAACTACCAGGACAACCAGGCCGACTATGGCGACGGCGCAACGGTCGACCTACAGGCCTGGTCGTATAACATTTATATGCAAAATACCATCGACCTGCCGGCTGGCTTTAAAGGCGAAGTATCCGGTTGGTTCTCCGGTCCTGGTATATGGGGAGGGGTTTTCAAATACGAAACGAGCTACAGCCTCAACCTCGGCCTCCAGCGTAAGTTTTTCAATGAGTCGCTCAATGTCAGGTTGAGTGTCAACGATATCGCCTACCAAACCGGTTGGGATGGTTATTCAGAATTCGACGGCCTCTTTTCCACGGGCAGTGGCCGCTGGGACAGCCGCCGGGCAAGCCTCTCACTCAGCTACCGCTTTGGCAACCAGAACGTGAAATCCCGCAAACGTAAAACGGGTATGGAGGATGAAGCAGGTCGGGTCAGCAACTAAAACGGAAAGGAACTAAAGACGCGAAAGGGACGCCATTTATTAAGTTAAATAGCGTCCCTTTCGCGTCTCTTGTATTTAAAAAAACAAACCTGACAGTGATATTTATCATCAATGATTTATGAATAAGACTTGAACCTTGAGTCGATTTAAAGCATTTATTAGGTAAGCGATCAATACCGCCAACAACAATCTCCCACCTCTTACTGTAGCAGCAAAAAAATAGCAGTACCTCTGATTTTTTACACTAAACGGAATTTAACTTTCGTTCAGCCTTTACCTCTGCGAAATCAAAAACGTATTACCACCTCATTTTGAAGAAAAAAAGCTCTATGCTCGCCAATCCTGGTAGGGGAAAGCGGTGCCTCAACTGTCTTTAAACTAAGAATCTAAAACAAGAATCTATATGGAGATTAAAGTCACCCATAACAAAAGCACAAATAATACTACGTCATGCAGAAGAAACCCCTGGACCATTGTCCCGATGTTTTGTGGTTTTTTGGCCAGCCTGTTCCTGGTCAAGCCAAAGGTTCAGTGTCAAGACATTTCCGCTCCCCGGTTTTTCGACTTCAGTATCCGACCAATATCAGCAACGAACTCACCAGTCATTCCTTCTTACCCATCGGTGATACAACCGCAAACTGCCCCTAATTATCAAATTTCGACTTCACTCAGATTCCCGGTCAAAATAAAAGGCAGCACTAAAATTTTCGGCGAATTGAAATATAAAAATGAATATATCAACGGTTTTTTCTCTATCGAAAACGATCGGCACGAACAGCTCAACCTTAAACAGTCTAAAGGTTCGATCATCTTGCTGAGCCAGCTAAACGAAAAATGGCGTTTCATGAATGTGGTGAGTGCCGACAGCCGGTCCACGGAATTCATTGCTACCGACGATCCCAATGCTTTGCGATTCAGGAATATCAGTCTGTTCGAAAAGGATTTGGCCAATGGATCGGTGATCGGCTTCGGAGGTTCCTTTGCCTATGACCAAAATTTTACCGCCATACCGATCTTTAAATACCAGACCACTTTTGCCAAAGACTGGAACCTCGAACTAGTGCTACCAAGGTCGGTAGCCGTATCAAAGGACCTGGCGAAAGACTCCCGGCTGAACTTTGCGGTCAAAGGTTCGAGCAGTAATTATTCACTCGGCACGAAAACCATCATCAATGATTTTGCTGCCGAAACCAGGTACAGAAGGTTCGACCTGACCGGACTGGTCGGCTACCAACGCCAACTCACGCCGTGGATTGGCTTCAAAGTGGAAGCTGGTGCCAGCATGCCCCTGCAATCGGGCATTTTTGCAGTGGACAGCAATACAGAGTTATACCGTTTTAATGAAGGTCTGAGCCCTTATTTTAAGGTAGGTTTTTTCCTGAGTTTGCCGAGGTAGTATTTTTCAGGTAGGTTGTCCCCTATTTTGACAGGTTCAAAAAAAATTGCTTTTGGCGTTACCTGTTTATGCTGAACGCTGCGCCCTTTTTAAACAGGTGGCCCAATTATGCTTTTGATCCATTTTCATCAAGTTGGTGAAGCCCTCTCAACACTCCTGTCACTGTATGCGGATGTAAAAAATCTCCGTTAAAAAGCATTCTCCTGACTTCCTCCAGCGCTATTTCCCGCACTTCAATATCCTCGGCATCATCCAGATCTGTTTCGCCGGTCTTGGCAGCACCGAGTGCCAGGTAATGATGGACAAAACTATCCTGAAAAACAGGATTGGAAGCAACACAACCGGCGTAATACCACTCCTTAGCGGTGTACCCGGTTTCTTCCAAAAGTTCCCGCTTGGCAGCCTGTTGGTGATCCTCCCCATCATCTACCATCCCACCGGGAAGTTCAAGCTCATAGGAGGCGGTACCGAAGCGGTAATTATCGACGAGTACCGCCTGGTTACCATCGGTTATCGCCAGTACATTAACGGAGTCGTTGCCGGTGAGCATCGTGATGGTGACCGCTTCTCCAGTATGTGGATTGCGAACTGTGTCAATGCGGGCATGGAACAATTTGAGGTCGGCAATTATTTTGGAGTCGAGCTGTTCCCATTTTTTTTGCATGGTTTTGATTTTTGGCAAAAGTAAATAATGGTTAGCGGTGAATGGCGAACGGAGAATAGTTTTTGATTTTTATTATTTTTGAAAAAAAATTTTAGCAAATGTCTTTTTTAGCTGCTTCATTTCAACTCCCTTTTTCTTTCGCTGAACGTCTTGCGTTGGGTGACGGGGACATCCGCATACCGGCCACATTTGAGGAATACCTGGCCTTTGCGGAGGAGTGTGAATACCGAGTGGAATATTCCAACAAACACATCATTTCTATGGGATCTCCGACAGACGCTCACGAATTAATCGTCATGAATTTTGGTTGGGCTTTAAACAACCTGATCACACTTGAAAGCCCTTACCGCATTTACGGTAGCAACCTTGGTATTTTGATCAAAGCCACAGGTGCCCATTACAAACCTGATAGTGTTATCTTAAATACCGACCCAGTGTACATCAAACATAAAGTCGGTAAAAAAACACTTAGGTCCATTTTAAATCCTTTTGCAGTGGTCGAGGTTTTCTCTAAAGGGACGAGCAGTTACGACATGACTGAAAAACTGCCAAATTACAAACAATGCCCGTCGTTGAAATACATTGTTTACATCCATCAACACAAGCCTTTTGTTACCGTTTATACCCGGAGCAAGGACGATGAAAACATTTGGCTCAACCAGGACCACATGGGGCTGGATGGCAATTTTAAATTTGAAGGAAAAAAAGTAGCATTAAAAAATATTTACCGAAAGGTAATTTTTATGGAAAAAAAATAATGGCAAAACATCCTCTCCTAATAATTGCTTTTTTTACGTGCCTGGTTATTTGCTGTTTTAATTTTTGTAAAACCAGCGGCTCCGAAAACATTTCTCATAATTATATTAATTTACAAGACTCTGTAAAATACGTGGGCATGGCCACGTGCCGCTCTTGCCACAACAACGTACACGCTACTTTTAAAAATACGGGAATGGGCCGATCTTTTCATTATGCGACCCGTCAAAAATCGGATGCCGTTTTTGGCAAACATGCGCTGGTGTACGATTCATTAAACGACTTTTATTATTTCCCTTATTTTTCCGAAAACAAAAATGATTCGTCCATGTACGTGATGGAATTCCGATTGGAGAACGGGGACACGACACATAAAAGAATTGAAAAAATAGAATACATCGTCGGCTCTGGCCAACACACCAACTCTCATATTTTAGATATAAATGGCTATGTTTACCAAGCGCCGGTAACGTGGTACACACAGGAGGAAAAATGGGACATGGCGCCGGGCTTTAGAAAAAACAATTCCCGTTTTGGTCGTTGGTTGACTGCGGAATGCATTACCTGCCATAACCATTTTCCAAAACAAATAAATGGTTCTTTAAATAAATTTGAAGACATGCCCACCGGCATTGAATGTGAACGGTGCCATGGTCCGGGTGAAGCACATGTGCGGAATACTCTTGCCGGAAACCTTGTCGATACGTCAACAAATATTGATTATTCCATCGTGACCCCAAGCGACCTGTCCCGTGATCTGCAAATGGATATTTGCCAGAGATGCCATTTACAAGGGGTGGCCGTCACCGAACCTGGCAAAACTTTTTTTGATTTCAGGCCCGGCATGAAATTAAATGACATAATGAATGTATTTCTACCCCGTTACTCCGACAGTCACGAAAAGTTCATCATGGCTTCGCAGGCCGACCGCATGCGCCTGAGTGAGTGTTTTAAAAAAGATGAATCGCTGACCTGTCTGACCTGTCACCACCCGCACCACAGCATTGAAGTGACACCAAAAGAAAAATACAATAATGCCTGTAAAAACTGTCACGGAAAAAAAACAAATAAGGATGAAAAATTAAATTGTTCCGCACCACTTGCAGAAAGGGAAATAAATAATAATAATAATTGTGCCGGTTGCCACATGCCAAAATCGGGCAGCACTGATATCCCTCACGTGTCCATCACCGACCATTTCATTACCATTCCGAAACAACAATCAACAACCGGCGACCAACAACCGAAGCAATTTTTAGGCATTAAAATTTTAACCAAAGACAACCCAACCCCTCTGGACATGGCCCGCGGCTACCTGGCAACTTATGACAAATATATCGAATCACCGATCATGCTCGACAGTGCTTTTTATTACTTAAATATATCGCAGGAAAAAAGTACTATTAAATTCCCGGTTTTAATTCATTTATTATTTGCCCAAAATAATTTTGATAAAATAATTGAAGAATTAAATGGGCAAAACAATAAAACAAAGTTCGACGCCTGGACAGCTTACCGTATCGGTGAATCATTTTTACGTACAGGCAATTTTAAAAATGCGTTGAACTATTTTTCCGAGGCAGTTGACCGCCTGCCGTTGCATCTTGATTTTTTAGAAAAAAAAGGAATTGCATTATTAGCATTAAAAAGAATAAAAGAAGCCAAAGTTGTTTTTGAAAAAACATTAAAAGAAAACCCCAAACGCCCTGTGGCCTTGTGCCATCTTGGCTATGCACATGTTCTCACCAATAATTTGCCGATGGCCCAAAAACTTTATGACCAGGCCATTGCACTTGACCCTGATTATGCCCAGGCACTCATCAATAAAGCTGCATTGTTAGCTTTACAAAATAAAAATCAAGACGCTAAAAAATTATTGGAAAAGGTGTTGAAGAAGCAGCCGGAAAATCAGCAGGCGTTGGCAGGATTAAGGAGATTAATTGAGAATTGAGAATTGAGAATTGAGAATTGAGAATTGAGAATTTAACAGAATAAAGAATTACTTAACCATTTACCTTCTTTCTTCTTTTCAAATGCTCCACAAAATTATCGACTTCGCGGGCACATCGCAGGCGGTGGTACAATTCGCCACCAATTAATACGAAAACGGAAAGGCCCAAAGTTGCGGACCGGACCAATGCAACCAAACTGGACAGTTCAGGATAGAAGGATTGTACCACTAACAACTCCAGGCAGATGATCAGGGCGCTCACCAGCAAGAAAAGGACGGACAGTGCCCTTGATTTCTTGATCAGGTTGGGGCGCATGGTTCGGAGGCATTTTTTCAGAAACAGAGACCCATCTTCAAAGTAAGGATCAATGCGGAGCATTTCCCGCAATAGGTAATCACATTTTTCTAACTCGAGCAAACTGAAATTGGAAGCTGCTTTTTTAAACAATGTTTTTTGAAAAACATCTTCTCCATTGAAAAATTTCACGTTGTTCATCACCGATTCCTCCAGGATGCGGTCAGAGGCATAAATGTGCTTTTCATGATCACCGATTTCAAACAGGGCATTGGCGTAGGCCAACAACATCTCAAATGATTCCTCAAACTCCAACCCATCCATTTTATCTTCATATAACTCGTAAAACCGGATAATCGTCCGCCACTCCACCGCATCGATCGACCGGTACTCCCGATAGATTTTAGAATGATATGTTGGACGTGAAACACGCATTATGAGTTATGAGTTATGAGTTATGAGGTTTTAATTGATAAAGAATCGGTTTGGATGGACTGGCATCTATTTCCAATGCGGCAATCTGCAAATTTAACAGATAAAGACCGTCCTCAATTTCATTGGTGGCATAAATCAGCTCCGTAATGGTGCAATTTTTACGCACGAAGTCTTGAACCCGACGGGGAGCGTTTTGTTCGGCAATATTTTCAATTTTGACTTTATTCTGACCATTATCGGGATATTGCCAAAACGCTTTATGCGCAAGAAGCCGTCCGCCGTCCTCTTCCCTGTCTACCGAAGGGAGGTCCAGGAGGAGATGCTGCACACCACAATCAACGAGGTATTTCATGGCTTTGGGATCAATGTAGGGCGGATTGGTACCAGAGTAGCTCAGCCGCATCTTGCGGTCATCATTGGGCATGGTCCGTAAGATGAGGGCTTCTGTTTCACCTGGTTGCAAAATTTCTTGCATTTGAACAGGCAAAATGACCCGATCGCCATTGGCTTGCCGGGTTGGATAGAGGGTTGCTAATTTGGCGAAAAAATGAAACCTTCTCAAGCTCTGATTAATCGTAAAAACGATTTTTTTATCCGTATCAAAATCTGCAGGTTGTGCAATATGGCCCACGCATTCTGTATGGGTACCGTTACCGTGCGGATTGAGTTTCAGGTTTAAAAAGTTGAGGGGGCCTCCTTCGGCGGTCGAGCCGACGAAGTCGCCAGCTCTTACCGGGGAAGTTTCAAAAAGAGGGGCATAGAAACAATTGGTCTGTTCTGTTTCATCCACCAGGGGAATGGAAATGTCGAGCGGTTTGGTCAGGTCCGCTTGATAGGATTGTTCGTTGAAATGGATCGTGGTAATCATAAACTGTAAGCTGGACAGCAAAGGTAGAAAAGAGTCTTCAGTCCGCAGTCTACAGTTCGGCGGTTCATCAGTCCGTAGTTCGTCAGTCATCATGCTGACTGGCTAAATGTGGACTGACGAACTGAGACTAAAAGTCAGATTAACCTAATTTTTTCAGACCTTTGCCGTTCTTTTTTAAATAGCACACTGTTTAAACAACACCGCACCCAGCTGCATGAATCAAGAACTCGAATTTTTACAAAACCTATTCGGTACGAGCGACCAACCAATCAATCTGCTAACTTTTGCAGTACAAACCGTCCTGACGGCGATCCTGACCATGATTGTCGGATATGTTTACGTACGTTTTGGCAACGCACTATCGAACCGTAAAGCGCTGGCCAGAACATTTGTTTTGGTTGGAGTGACCACTATGCTGATCATCACCATCGTCAAATCGTCACTGGCATTATCGCTTGGGTTGGTAGGTGCCCTGTCCATTGTCCGTTTCAGAACGGCCATCAAAGAGCCGGAAGAGCTGGCTTTCTTTTTCATGGTAATCGGTATCGGACTGGGCATTGGAGCGGGGCAAATCTGGGTCACCTTGCTGGGCACCTTGGGCCTCTGCCTGTTGGTGATGTTCATTAACCGCAAAAAAGCCCAAGACCTTTCACAGAATTTGATCATCAGCTTGTCCACCGCAGAAGAGAAAGTCGATTCATCGGCGATTATAGCCACTTTGGAGAAGCATACTTCTCAACTCGAACTCCGTCGCCTCGATGAACAGGGGCAACAAATGGAAATAGCTTTTGTCGTTAGTTTTGACAGTCATTCGGCATTACTGGCCGCAAAGGATGATTTGAAAAAACAACACCCCTCTGCCTCTTTTAGCTTTTTAGAATTGCTGTAAATGTCGCCAGGACAGGGCCAAAACTATCATGCAAATAAAATCCAACAAACAACCTTCCCTTTTTAAAAATGCCATCGTGCTGTTGGGGCTGCTGGCCGTGCTGCTATCGATTGGTTTTTTAACCAAGGAAAAGGCTCCAGAAAAGCTCAACCCCAATATTCCCGCTCCCGCTAAGTCTGGTTTTTTGACACAAAATTCAACCTTGCTGCAAGTTCTCGAACATTATCAGGACCACCTGATCTTCTTCAGCGTAAAGGATGAGGCGGCATTCAAATTTCCCCAGGAACTCCGCGACGTACTGGCCGAAATGGGTGGGGACTCCCTTGCTCAATTGGCATTGCGAAACTCATATGCGGCAGTTTTTCAAAATGGGAAATTCCTCAAAGAAGCGATCAGCGGCGACGGCCCGGTCCTGATCAAACACGGGGAAACGACCGTGGAAAGCGCAGGAAACGGCCACGGCAATTTCAGTAAACTATCGCTGAACACCGTACGGCACACTGCCGACAACCGTGGGCTCAACCTCTTCATTGTCAACAAAGTAAACCAACTGGTCGGGACCTGGTGCTTCGACTTTTTTGAAACGGCGACCCCGACATCTTCGGCCATGAACTGGATGGGCGGTGATTTGGAGAAAATCGTATTGACCGTAAAGGGCAAGCATTATAAAAAACTGAAAAAGAAGCGGGACGATGCCATCATCGCTCAGGTACTGCTCAACGCTGATGGCGACGAAGTACCCGCAGACCTGCATTTTAAAGAACAAGACTACGACATTCAAATGCGCCTGAAAGGTGACTGGGTCGATCATTTGCAAGGTGAGCAATGGTCGTTCCGGGTGAAGGTCGAAAACGACCAGACCCTGATGGGCATGCGAAAATTTTCGCTGCACCGGCCAGGCACCAGGAACTACGCCGGTGAATGGCTGTTCCATCAGGTATTGGCCAAGGAGGGCGTGCTGAACTTGCAGTACCATTTTGTGCAAGTAGAACTAAGGATTGAAGACGAGATGTCTTCCGAAATAAAAAACCTGGGCATTTATGCGTTGGAAGAAGGATTTGACAAACAGCTCATTGAACGAAACCAACGCCGGGAAGGTGTCATTATCAAACTGGATGAAAGCCTGATGTGGGAAGAGCACGAAGCTTACCTCAACGGCCAATTGGAAATACCCGACATCCAGTATCTGAATTTTCACAAGTACAAGGAAATGAACATCGTCCCTTTTGCCGAAAAACGCATCCGGGAAGACAGCACACTGTACAAACAGTTCCTGACGGGCTCCGCTTTGTTTCGCGATTATATTGACGGGAAAAAGAAATTGAGTGAAGTGTTTGATGTGGAACTCACGGCTAAATATACGGCCATTGCAAACCTGCTCGGAGGCAACCATGCACTTGGCGGCCACAACTACCGGGTTTATTATAATCCCGTTACCTCTAAATTGGAACCCATCGGTTTTGACGGAAATGCCGGCAAGAAAGTTTTCGGCTTCATGGAGTTTTACAACAGCCGCAATGATTTTGCATTTCAGGAAGCTTACACAAGGGCGGTGGAAAAATATACTGAGGACGAATATATCCAACAATTGATCAACTGGCCAGGACTGCCAAAGATGATCGCCCTGATGCAAACGGTTTACCATAAATATCAGTGGACGGGAAAAATGCTGATCCACAACCAGCGGACACTGCAGGGATCCATTCGCCCGAAACGCCCTTTACGAATTAATTTTAATGGCATTGAAAAAGGCTTTTTTTCTGTCAATATTGAAAACTTTAGCCGCATGCCGATGGAGGTCCTGGAGTTGAGTTACAGAGGGAAAAAAGTTTTTGGACGACCTGTTAAAAAAACCATTCTACCGGCAAAATCCCGAACGGCCGTTCAGTTCAAATTGGACATTGATTACGAAAAAGTATTTACCAAAAAAGGAAAACAAAAAGTCGGGTTTAATTCGCAGGCGGATATTGACAAAATAAAAATAGCATATAAAACAATTGGCAGTAAATTCATTCAATATGACGGCGTTTTGCTCTGGTCTTCAGATAGAAATAATGTGGTTAAAAAAGATCCTTTCCAACGTGGTGCGAACGCCGACCAATTTGACTTTTTAATTTTTGACGAGGAAAACAAAACGATCACTTGTGAGCCAGGACAATGGCAACTGGAAAGTCCCCTGGTCATTCCCGCAGGGTATACTTTCGTGGCTGGCCCCGGAGTACGGTTCGATATTATGAGCCAGTACACTTCCATATTTTCTTATTCGCCTTTAAAATTTGTCGGTACACCTGACAATCCGGTGGAAATATTTTCGAATACCAATATGGGAAAAGGGCTACTTGTCATGAATACTTCCGACACTTCTTTATTGCGTTATTGCAGGTTTAATAATTTATCCAATCCTGCAAGTATCGGCTGGTCCGTAACGGGTGCCGTTAATTTTTATGAGGCCGATGTAAAATTGGAGCATTGTTCTTTTTCAAACAATAGATGTGAAGATGCCCTGAATATTTTACGCAGCCATTTTGAAATGAGCGATTGTGTTTTTTCGAATGTACATGCCGACGCATTTGATGGGGATTTTGTAACGGGCACCGTCAAAGACTGTATTTTTACGAATATTGGAAACGATGCCATTGACGTATCAGGCTCAACAATAAATGTAGAACATGTCGCCATTGACCAGGCCGGCGACAAAGGCATCAGTGCCGGAGAAGACAGCAAAATCAATGCTTTCCGAATATTAGTCAAAAACAGTGAAATAGCACTGGCGAGTAAAGACCAGTCGGTACTTACCATTAAAAAAGCTTTTTTGGAGAATAATAAACTGGGCTTTACCGCTTTCCAAAAAAAGCCTGAGTTCGGCCCGGCAGAAATTATTGCCGACTCCATTGATTTAAATAATAACAAATTAATTCATTTAATTGAAATTAATTCAATGCTGCAATTAAATGGAAAAAACATGGAGACTGTGCGCGACGTAATTGACAAAATGTATGGAGAGGAATTTGGAAAAAGCAGTAAGTGAACAATGAATAATAAAAAAAACAATGCCGCTGGGTTTTAATAAAAATAGAGCTTATCGATTTGAAAGAAAATTTACGGCGACCGGTGCTGACCGGTTTCCCTTAATTTCCCAAATAAAAACTCACCCTGCTTTTTTTCATGAAATATATTATACCCGCCAGGTTAATAATATTTATTTTGATACGTCTTCCTTAAAATTTTATGACGACAATAAAATTGGCATTTCTGAAAGGAAAAAAGTCCGCATCCGTTGGTACGGAAATATTGATGGAAAAATCACTTCACCTAAATTAGAATATAAAATAAAATCTGGCCTGTTAGGAACCAAATGGACTTTTGATTTATTGGATTTCGAAATAGGAAATAATTTTTCTGAAAATTATATTTTCGATATTCTTCAAAGATCAAATTTACCAAAAGAAATAGCAGAAGATTTAAAAGTACTCTCCCCCACCTTAATCAACTCTTATCACCGTACCTATTTTTTAAGTGCTGATCAAAAATACAGGTTGACGTTTGACGAGCACCTTAAATTTTACCGACCAAGTTATTTAAAAGGAAATCCAATATCTTTTCCTAAATTACATTTAAACCATTTTATTGTAGAATTAAAATACGCCCAATCAGAAGATGCTCACGCCAACCGTGTTTCAAAATTATTCCCTTACCGCTTGGATAAAAGCTCAAAATATGTGACTGGTATCGACCTTACCAGAATTTAATCGATCATAAATTTCGGCATCAGGAGCAATGTCATTTTTTTGAAAAGTGGCATTGTTGTGTCAACACTCTTAAACAAAAAAAACCTTGCCTGCACCCAAAGCAGACAAGGAATCTTCATTTTCTATAAAAAGTAGTATCCGTGTAAAAAGTTATAAATGATGAGTTATAATTCACTGCTCATCACTTATAACTTTTCACTCATCACTGTAGCAGTATCATTTTTTTCGTGGCCGTATGCGAAGACGTTTGCAGTTGATAAAACAGCACGCCACCCGTTGGGAGTTCCTGACGCATGATGTTGACTTCATTGTAGCCTTGCTGATAGGTGTTTTCGTAGGTTTTCAGCAAGTTACCCGACACATCGTAAATGACCAGTTTGGCCGGCCCGGCCTCTGGCAAAGTGAATGCGATATTGGTAAATCGTTTGAACGGGTTTGGCTGGTTTTGGTGTAGTTGAAAAGCATGATTCGTTTGCATGTTCGAAGGATTAGAGAACTCAAGGTTCAGGTTAAACGGTAATTCTTGCCCATCGTACACTATAGCTTCGGTGATCCGGGAAGTCATCGTGATCAGATCGCTCAACATGCCCGAGGTTTTACTTTGGAAACGAAGGTTGAAAAGGGCGTCTTCCGTTGTTGCTAAAACCGGAGTGGTGTGATACCAAGTGCCGGTCATGATCCCATCCCCCGGGAGGGATGTAACGAACCTGTCCCCTGCAACGCTGGCCAGCGCACCCTTTTCAATACCTTGCAATTCCAGATCAGTTTCAAATTCTAACGTAAACTGTAGTGCGAGTAGGTTATTTTCTCTTTCAAGCCGGAAAGGAACGGTGAATATTTCACCTGCCTCGATTTTCCGGTCTTCTATTAGCATGTTCAAATTTTCTGTGCTTCTACTGTCGGCCACGCCATCGTAACTGACTGATGCACTGCCATTTACATCGCCAATTTTCACGCCAATAAAATTGGCGTTCAAAACGTCGTTCGTCAAGTTATTAACATTCGCTACTTCGGGAAACGGCGGATCGGAAGGCGCATTTTCATTCGGGAACGTGTAATCTGCTTTTACGAACCGCCACGAAGAGTTGGCAGGAAAATCAGCATAAATACCGAGTATCAATTTGCGCAGCTCCACTACATCAAAGGTGGTGACAGAACCACTGTTGTTAATATCAGCGGCTATCAGTTTTAATGGGCTGTTAATGGCATTGATCCCCAGAATGTGACGAGTGATTATCACGATATCATAGGTCGTAACCCCATTTTTCGGATCGCTGTTATTCCAGGGTTCAACGGTATAATCTCCACCAACATTCAGGTTCTGAAATTCATAGAGCCCTTGATCATCCGTCATATAGGTCATGTTCATATCGGTAATATCAACGTGTACCTCGGGGAAGAACTCTCCGCTCGTAGTTTGTATTCCTCCTCCGATCACGCCATTGGCCACGGCCAGTGTATCATCATTGCACAACTGCATATTGTCCTGGATATGAACTTCGGTTATACATAAATCCTGGTTACCGGCTTGATCCGTTACATAAATTTCAACATCGTGCGATCCCTCTCCAGCGCAATCATAGACAATGGAAGGTACCGGAGCCGTTGTATCACCTACTGTCCGCATGGTAAATGTCAGATCATTAAATGCAGTACAATTATCGGCTGCACTGTAAATGAGCTGCGAAGCACTGATTACGGCCATGATTTGAGGTGAAGCATTGGGCATGAAAGCCAGTTCTCCGATGATCCCGTCTTTACAGACCAGAGTCGGTATTTTTTGATCTGTCACAGTAATGGTTGTAGAGCAAGTCGCTTCATTGCCGCATCCGTCGGTTACGGTGAAATTTATAGTATGTACCCCTTCCGGATAATTGCCACTGGCATTGGCACCGTTAGCAAAGGCAAAGGGAGAGTCGTTTGTGATGGTAATGTCTTCATTTGAACACGTTCCGGTAGCAGTGACTGGCAACAACAAAACTTCACCAAATGTGCAATCATCATTGAGTCCTACCGTATCGGGGGCCGGGCAGGATGTAATGGTCGGCGGATCAGTATCCATCACGGCAATGACCTGCTGATCCCTGAAGACACCTACGGTTCCATTTGGATCGGTGGCCTGGCACCAGTCGATTACTTTCCAGGTCCGTACGATCTTATAACAGGCAGGAAAATCTATATAAAACAATTGGTCTTTGTAACTCGTGGCCAACATGGCGCAATCATCCGTTGGCAAGGTTGGCATGTCAAAACCGGAAGGCAAAGCCGTCGGTTCAAGGTCTGTAGGGTCGGTACAGCCGTTGGTCACCGTATAATCTTGCGGAAAAACAATGCCGGTGCCGTCGAACGGGGTCTGGTTTTCAATGACAATTTCCTGGTCACAAAACGCCTCATTTCCACTTGAATCCCTGACCGTCCACATTCTTGTGATGGTGCCGGTACCGCACTGGGAAATATTAAAGGTAGAATCCATTTCCACCGTGAACATACAGGCCTCCATCAATACAGGTGGATCACCAAATACCGAAAGATCAGAAAAGTCAAAGCCACAATCAACCGTATCCGGCTGAGGACAAACCAGGATAGGGGCAGCCTTGTCACTTACGACAACACTAGTCATGCAAATATTTGTAGAAGAAGGATTCAAAAGGTCAATGACTTGCAGTGTAATCATGATTGAATCTGCCAGCGCATCATCACAATCGAATGTAATAAAATCCACAAAATTGGTCAGACCATCCCGGCTGACCTGATAGTCCAAAGGATGGCCGCAAGCATCATTACTGCCATCATCTACATCAAAGGCAAAAAGCATTGCTGTGCCATTGTTATTTAAAGTAACGGCGATTTGCCCTTCACATACTGCTGTCGGCGTCGTAACGTCAACGATCTGAATAGAGGAAGAACAAGTTGAAGCAAACCCACAAGCGTCCGTTGCTGTGAACAGCAGTGGATAAGTACCTTCCGTGAAACCATTGAAAACAAAACCTCCACTGGTCGGTACACCTTGCATGTTATTGGCAAATGCCTGAATGGTCACGTCACTGCAATTATCTGTGACATTGGGTATTGGGACAACCGGATTTGCATTACAATTGGCGTCCGCATTAAAAATAAACAAGGAACTGCACGGGCTGAATACAGGTGGAATAGTATCTATTAGATCAATGACTTGAGTTCGTTGTTTCAGGACATCTGAATCACAATCATCAATGAATGTCCATTCTCGGCGTATGGTCAGATTACCACAACCGGAAGTGTCTATATCTTCACTAACCAGCAGTTGTAAATTACATAGTGAGTTATTAAAAAAAGGAACACCATTCAAAGTAGGTCTTCCAGTTATTGAATCAGTAAAGACACTACCACAGTTAAGGGTTGTATCCGGCGGAAATGCTACATCTGCTGTATCTGATTTCAAGATAAATACCTCTTGCTGGCAGCTGGTTATGTTTCCATTTCCATCGTCGGCCGTATATGTCCTGAAAACACTTCGATAAGGTCCCGCCGCACAGTTCACATCTCCTATACTGTCCACAGGTGTTGCAAAAGTGACTATTCCGCAATCCTCTACCACTCCGACTGGCCCAACACTATCCGGAAACTCCTCACAGGTAATAGAAATATCGGGGCAGGTAAGTACAGGCGCAGTATCATCAATAATTTCATAAAAGGAAAAACAGCCATTGCCTCCGCCAGTAGGGTCGACAACCACTCTGATAATGTCTCCAATGTAGGGTTTCAAGTCTACCAGCACGGAATCCGTACCTACAATAATCGTATCTCCGGTTGTATGCTGAATTACGGTAAAAACATAAGGTCCTGTACAACTTGTCAGATCGTCTAAATCTGTAGAGTCGATCTGGGTCATACAATTTGAATCGGGATTAAGCTCTACTGCCGTAGCTGGCGTAGCCCCCCCCATACAACCACAGTCGGTTTGCGCTGAGAGGTACGATGTTGAAAACAACGTAATGAGAATTATGCTAAACGCACGTATTCGGGTGAACAGGTAGTGTTTCATAATAAATTAAAATTTGTTAATAGATCTGGATTATATAGCTCCTGCCACAAAAACCTTGGACTGGGGGAACAACCCTGAGCTTTTGTGGACATCGAAGTCACAAAACTTTATCAAACCATTGGATTTCAATGGTTTACAAATAACCTTTTGAGATTTTTAAATGGATTATAAAAGGAGGGTATCGGCAGTTTTCTCACAATGCGATAGTGCCCCTTGAGTGTAGTCTCTCAAAAGTTTGATAGTGCTTACAGCCTTAATGTGTTGTGTTTTGGAAAGGAATAGGTAAGTAAAATGCTTTCAGCCTGTCGCCAAAACAGGTGAATTTTACCTTAAACCAATCTTGTAGTACTTTATGATAAAATAACCTTGGTGTGCTTGTTTACGATAGGAAATAGAGGAAGGAAGCTTTTGTATTATGATTTTTTATAATGTAAAAACCGTGCCGGAAATGGTTTTTGGTTTTAACGGATTTTCAAAAGGACCATTAGGTTCAATTTCTTGACAGGTAGGATAGAATTAAGTTGAAGAAAGTAGAAACAACAAATAACCGAAAACAACTGAACCAAAAACCAAAAAAAAGCCCCCCTCCAACACTCAGTGGAGAGAGGCCATCCCAAAAACCGATTTAAGTATTTATAACTTTAAAATGGTTTTTGATTAAATCACATACAATCCAATCGCCTTAGTTTTTTTCAGTTGCAATGCCTTGGCGAAAAGAAGGCAGGTTGTCCGCCGTTTGTGGAGCACATATGGAATGAACTCCATGATCAGCGGACAACTTGCAACTATATTGACGGCAGATTAATCTACCAGAATCATCATACGAGTAGCTGAGTCAGTATCAGTATCGAGGCGGTAGTAAAGAACGCCAGTTGCACCCAAGTCAGAGCGCATCAGCTCAACTTGATTGTAACCTTTAACGAATTCTTGATCGATAACTTTAACTACTTTACCTTGAACATCGCTGATAGTCAGCGTCGCAGAAGTTGCTTCGGGCAGATAGAAACCGATAACAGTGTTTGAAGCGAATGGGTTTGGTGTATTTTGGTACAACTCAAATCCATCGGCAGCCACTGTATTGTTGAAGGACAGCGCCACGTTCAACAGTTCGGCTTCAGCAGTATAAGCCTCAGCAACAGTGTAGCGGCTGTTGATGCTCAGCATGTCGCTCAAGCGACCGCTTTGCTTAGCAGTGAAAGTCAAACCGAATACTACATCATCAGTAGCAAGGGTTTTCGTTTCATTGCTGTTCCAGCTGGTAGTGATGACACCTTCGTCAACCATAGTGGTTCCGAAGTTAGCAGCATCAGCAAGAGCAGGAGCGATGCCGTCGAAAGTAAGGGCATCATTATCGAAGTTCAATGTGAACTGGTAACCAGTTACGGCAAACTCAGTAGCTTTGAACTCAACAGTGTATGTCTCACCTTCGTTGAGGACAGCATCGTCAGCGTTCAGTACGAGATCGCCAACCATAGTTCTGTCTTCAGCATCTGCGAAATTAACAGCTGCAGATCCGTTCACGTCACCAACTTTAATCGCAACGAAGTCATTAGCCAACTGGCTAACATTCAAGTTGTTGATGTTGATTACTTCAGGGAATGAAGTAGCAAACGGATTGTTTGTATTAGTGAAAGTGAAATCCTTGTCAACGAACCTCCAAGAAGTGTTGTTAGGGAATTCAGTATTGATGAACAAGATCAACTTGCGGATCTCAACCATATCGAAAGTTGTAACAGAGTTAGACTTGTTAGCATCGGCAGCGATGATCTGGTATGGAGAATCAAGAAGATCAACACCCAAGATGTGCTTGCTGATTACAACAAGGTCGAAAGTAGTTACACCATTCAATGGATTAACATCGTGAACTGGAGTCACAGTGTAATCACCACCTTGTGGGACTGCCTGTACAAAGTTACCACTGGCATCAGTTGAAACGTTAGCATCGAAACCACCTGGGCTGTTGATGTTAACAGTTACATTCTGAACACCTTCACCTTGCTCAGTAGCAGTCTGACCAGCGATAAGCGGATCATCTTCACACTGTTCCATGTTAGCCTGGATTACTACGCTAGTAATACAGAAGTCTTGGTTACCAGCAGCGTCAGTTACCCACATTTCAACTTCGTTCTGACCTAAGTCATCACAAGTGAAAGTACGGCCAATATCGTCAACGTCCGCAGAGAACGAGAATTTCAGTGCACCCGGACAGTTGTCGAAGCTGTTGTCGTCAAGGTCAGAAGCCCAAACTTCAACCATGGCTGGATCAACAACCATCAATTCAACAACGATACCCGCTTTACAGTAAGGAGTAGGTTTCTTACAGTCAACTACATTCAATACTGTTTCGCAAGCAGTCTGGTTGTTACAGTTATCCATAGCAACGTAACGTACTGGGTACTGACCTGGAGCAACGTTCAGGTAAGGACCAGCACCGTTCAATGTAGTACCACCAATCTCAATTTCATATGTCCAGGTAACGAAATCGCTACACTCATCGATGTCTGGAGTTGGGATCAATACAGTAGCAGCACAAGTGTTGTCGCTGATACAAACATCAGGAATTGCACATCCATTAGTAAATACTGGATCAACAGTATCGTTCACTTTGATTACCTGCTGATAAGTAATGAAACCATCCCATGGATCATCATCAAGATCAGTATCAGGATTAGTCAGATCGTTAGCGTGTGCAGCATCAGGCAAGTTACAGATAGCCCAGCTATCACGGAATGTACGATCATCACAATCGCCGTCACCGTCAAGGTCACAAACGAGGTTGATGATAGACAAACAGTTAGCCAAACGCATAGCCAACTCAGAATCTTCTTCTACTTCTTGATCGATTTCATCACCAACTACACACCAGTTGATCACAGTCCATTGACGAACAATCTTGTAACAAGCATCGTCTACGTCAGTGAATACTTCATCTTCAAAAGAAACAGCAACGAGTTCGCAAGTTTCGTAGAAGATTTCTGGCTCACCAAAGTCAGGCACATCGTCACCACACTCAATAGCTGGCAAGTGACCTGGAGTACCATCACGGTTCTGTGGGAACTCAACAACGAAGTCAGAAACGTGGTCAACGAAGATAGTCTGGTTACAGTTTTGTGAACTGTTAGTGTTACCAGCATCATCAGTAGCAGTCCAAGTACGACGGATAGTTCCTTCCAAGCACTGGTCAAGGTTAGGAGTTACAGTACATGTAACGTTAGCCACACAGTTGTCGAAGTAAGTAGCTTCACCGAATACGTTGAATACAGCACACTCTTCTTCTGGAGTAGAAGCGTTAGCAAGCTGAGTTTCGAAGTTAGAAGCATACAGATCGCAAGAAATGCGCTCGTTAGCTGGGCAGTTAACCAATACTGGAGGCAACTTATCAGTTACCTGTACAGTTACCATACAAGTGTTGAAGTTAACAGGAACCAAGTTCTGAGTACCAGGAATAGTATTGTTGATACCATTTGGAGGCAAGAACAGGCTTGGAGTGTTAGGAGTAGGCTGATCACAACCTAAAGAAGCACTTGTGATAGTAGTATTAAACAGTGGAGTTGGATCTTGATCCAATACCAACAAGATTACAGTTTGCTCTCCAACATCTTCACAACAGAAGTCACGAGTTGGATAGTAGCAACGGTTGTAGATATCTTGGCTGAAGCTATCGTCCATCTTAGCCATCAAGAAATAAACTGGAGAACAGTTGTCATAACTTCCGTCATCCAAATCTGAGGCATGCAGGTTAGAACAGCTTGATCCTGTACCTTGACCATTGTTAGTGATTGCAATTTCAGTGATTTCATCACAGATAGCTACTGGTGGAACTTTGTCACGCAGACGGATATTCATGTCTACGAATGCTTGGTTCTTACAACCATCAATAGCGAAGTAGCGAACTACATAACGTGCAGGAAGACCATTCTGGAACAATGGAACATCAAAGAAGTAACCTCCGTTGCCATCGATAGTACCGATCTGGAATTCAGGAGTACCGTTATTTACAGTCCAAAGCTGAGTGATGTACTGGTCTACACCAGAGCAATTGTCAACACAATCCTGGATTGGTGGAACAAGTACAGAACCTTCACATACAGTGTGGATGCTACCAGAAGCGGAAGCGTCATAAACGTCGATAGTAACGTCACCGAAGCTGAAGTTCAACTTCCACTCAACCATTTCACCAATATTATCTTGGTTATCATCGAAGATGATCAATTCCCAAGTACCAAGGGCATCTGTTTGCCAGCTGGTGATCATGTCATCCAATGTAGCAACAGTACCATTGAAACCTCCACAAGAGATCTCGTCAGTACCTTCTGGGCGGTACTTACCAGTAAATGGTGAGTTAGCAGCAGAAATTACAGGAACAGTAGGATCATCAACAAACTTGGTGTTAAAGTAACCAACACCATTGATACCATTATCAGTAGAAAGCTCAATTACTTTGTTAGAAGGCCCTTTCAGGAAGATGTCAAGGTCTTCAACGTGCTGGTGGCTGATAGATAACAATACGCTTTCCAACTCAAGGTTAGTGAATTGGTCAGGATTGAACTGAGCACCAGAACCTGGTAATTCAACCAAGGCAGTATAAACAGTTCCACCAGTGTTTTGAGGAGCTTGTCCGCAACCACCGGTAGTATTAGGATTACCCAAGTTTCCAAGAGCAGGAATCTGAGAGTTTCCATATTGTGACTCGATTTCACCATCAACACCGAACAATTCGATGATTGGAGCTTCTTCGTCAACAACTTTGATGATTTGGTTTTCTTGACGTACGTCGATTGGGTTAGAACACCAGTCAATGATGGTCCACTGACGAACGATCTTGAATGTACCAACACATTCTTGAACAACGATGTCTTCGTATTCAACACCAATTTCACAGATAGAAACGAGTGGGAAGCCGTTAACTGTTGGATAACCAGAACCAGTTATAGCCAATACATCAGCATCATCCAATCCGAAACCAGGACATCCACCAGCACTGGTAGCAGTACTGTTAAGACCTGGGTTATCTTGGAATGAGAAGTCAAGGTCATCACAGCTTGGGTTGTAGCAAGTAGCATCCAACAAATCAGATGCAGCATCGCAATCAACGATGAAAGGATGAACAGGAGTAGCTTCTGTTACATTCGGGAAAATATCGTACTGAGTACAAGTCCACTTGATATCTTGTGGAATGTCTACATCAGCAACAGCTGGACGCTCATAAGTGATTACCTGAGTACAGTTTGAAGAGTTTCCTGAAGCATCAGTGGCAGTCCAAGTACGGATTACCTGGCCAGCAGGTCCGCCACAAGCGTCGTCGATAAAGCTTTCTTCAACTTCAACAGTCACGTTGCTACAGTTGTCAGTAGGAACAACAGCAGGAGCGTTAGCAGTTACAATCAAACCAGCAGTAATGATGATACCATCGTCAGGAGTAGCGTTGTCGGTATAAGTCAAAGACCAGATACCACCAGCATCTTCACCGTCAAATGCTTCCAATACATCGTTTTGCTGAACACCTGGAGCTACCAAACACTGAAGGCGAGCACCGTCAGCATCCAAATCAGCACACATAGTCAATCCTCCTGAACCTTCATCATCGAAGATACAGTCGATTGGGAATTCAGCACCGAAACAACCAGTCACCTGGAATACATCAACTTGAGTACCACCTGGGTTAGTAGCAACGATGTCCAAATCTGGCAACCAAGTATGCTCGATCAATTCAACGATTACATCAACATCTTCCGTAGGCGTACCTGGAGGATAGAAAGAATAATCGAAGTCATAAGAGTGTACATCTGGAACTGGAGCACCTGGCTCACCAAGAGGCTCGTTGATGTTCTCAATGACCATTGTATTAGGACCTACAAAAGCAGGAGCTGGCTCACTTGGAAGTGGCTCAGTACAAGCGATTGTCAAGTCACGGCACTCCAATACTGGAGGCAATTTATCTTCAACAACGATACTACCCCAGCAAGACTGGCCAGTTTCATTGTCAATAACTTTTACAGTCCAAACCGGACCAATGGCAGAAGCACCTAATGGCTGAGGTACGATACCACCAAGAGGATCCAAAACGTTAACGGTGTAACGAGTCTCATAGCAACCATAAGGGCCACCTTCCAAAATCATATCAGCACCAACAGTAGCTGAACAGTTTTCGTCCAAAGAAATCTGAACGTTATCGTTACAAGTCAGGTTTTGAGTAGCATTTGGAAATTCTTCAACAGTTACATCAAAACAGCAGGAAGCGATGTTACCAGCGGCATCATCCACTTCAAAGCAGTTAGTAGTTGTACCAATTGGGAATTCAGAACCGGAAGGAAGACCTTGGGTCTGAACCAAGTTACCTCCAGCAGCAGTCTCATATGTTGCAGAACCAATCCATCTACGTACGTTAAATGGAGCAGAAGCAAAGAATGTATTTGAAGAAGCACCACATCTAATGGTCAGTGCACCATCAGTAAAGACAGAGTTTGCACCACCACCGTAAGGACCACTACCAGCAGTTCCAACACCATTGTAGTTAGAAGTAGTAGAAATCACGTGAAGCGCAACTCCACTCACTCCAGGAGGAATGGTAAAGTTTACTGCAAAAGGTGCAGTAGTAGTACCACCACCGAAAGGACCAGCGGATGCATCACCGGTAGAAGCCAAAGTCCACGCACCGGCATTTTGCTCAAATCCGAAACCTGTTCCACTTTTAGTGTAAACATCAATATTAGTTGCTCCGTCAATGCTTGCAGACATGCCGGTGATTATCATATCAAATGAAGTCTCGTTGACCAAATCAAAGAAAACGAGGCCACCTGCGGCATTTCCGTTATTAGAATTACCTGGAGTAGAACCAAGCGTACCTGAAGGACCTTCGAACGGGCAGTTGTCCGTAAAGTCTACATTGTAGTTGAAGAAAGTCGAGCATTCTCCAGGACTAAGGTTTAAAGTAGTATTTGGTGGGCAGAAGATCTGTGGATCAACTGCATCAGCCACTGTAACCTCTTGGGTAGCAGTAGATACTTGTAAACAAGCGTTAGAAGCTCTCCAAGTAATGGTACTGTTGCCAAAGGCCAAGCCAGGAATTGTACCGCCAGGAGTGGCCACTTCAAAAGTACCTCCATTTACGCTGTACTCAAGTACCAATCCGGTGCAATCACCAGTGGTAGCAGGTACTGCGATAGGATCACTTTCACAGTTGGTAGCAGAAGTAGAAAGACTCAAAGCAGGAAGAGTAGGACCTCCCACAAAAGTACATGCGGGTACAGTTACCCCTGCAAATGAGATTTCCCAGTCAAGCATATTACCGACATCACCACCCGCATCATCAAAAATGACCAGCTGCCAGTCACCATCTGCACTACCAGTGAATGCATTGGCTAATGTGAAAGTACCGAGTGTACCAGCCGTGGAATTACAAGTAACTGTATTATTCCGACCTTCCGGACGGAAAGTTCCTGTAAAAGGAGCAGCACCAGCAATAAATCCAGCAGCACCGTCAGAAAATACAGTATTAGTGAAGTTATCACCACCACCACCAAGGTCTGTAACCAATTCAATGCCTTCTCCACTAGGGGATACAAGGTATATTTCAAGATCCGCAGTGAAGGTATGCGTAAGATTGATCCGCACACTCTCAACTACTACTCCACCGCCCAGAGTACCTACACAGGTTACAGGCGCCAGGAATACAGTTCCTCCTGCATTCTGCGGAGCTAATGTACAACCTCCAGTACCAGCACTTGGAATAGCACTGTTACCAGCCGTATTCGTTGCGTTCCCCTGAAATGTGCCTTGAGCATTCACCCAAATGAGGGCAAAAACAGCAAACATCATGGAAAATACGAACCTAAGCGCAGTGGAATTGCTTTGGTTAGTAAAATTCTTTTTTTTCATGAGATGAAATTTGATTTTTAAAATGAAAAATGTAAATAATTCAATAATTCGTGGATAGTTAATTTCAATTAGATCATTGCAGCAAATCAATAGCACCGTCACGTAGCTCCTTGAGCTCGGCCCTGGCCAGTGATCCAAATCCATTTGAATCATCCAAAGCCGTCAGACCAGCACCGATCGCTGCTGAAACAGATTTACCATTATCCAGCTCTGTAATGATGCCGTCATAATAGATGTAGTACTTAAGAACATTCTGATAAACAGGATTGCCAGGCATCAAGGTGCCCAAGTCTTCCTTGTAGCTAGACGTAATGTCTGTTAAGACACTAACCGCTTCATCAGTTCCAAGAAAAGTGCCGGGAGCAGGATCATACAACCCCGTGCTGAATTCGTTGATTGCTTGTGCCTCCAACTGCTCTACCCCGAAAACCATCAGAGAGAAAACAGCAACAAGAGCCATCAAGACTTTCTTGAAATTCACTTTTTTCATGAGATTAGAAAAATTTTTAGTTAAACAATGTATTTTCATAAAGCAATTGCCATTTTTCGTAAAAGCCTTTAAAACAAAAAAAGGTATTAGCCGCCACACATGAGGTGGCAAGGCTAATACCTTGACTCATTTAAAAAGAGTATTGTGTGTAAGATTCGTTTTTTTCACGAGATAATAACTTATCAAAAAGTTAGATTATAATTTGCTTGCGCCAAACGGCACGCGAAAAGGGCAAGCCCTTTTAGCTTTATGTAAATATGTTTAATATACCCAAAACGAGGTATTCATAAGAAAGCATGTTGGAAGTATTTTTGCATTTTAGTTTTTCAAATATTAAAAACCCTGAATACTTTTTTTTTAAACAGATTATAATCCAAAGTCCCTGAACATGACAAAACGTTACATTCTTTCCCATTACCGATCAAACCGATTCCTTCCCATAAGCCGATTGTCAAGTTTTTTTAATGACATCATTTCTCAGGTTGCCAATACCG
>JBCBRY010000130.1:0-26677 GCA_039819485.1 Bacteroidota bacterium
AATAAATTGGTAAATATTTGGCCGACAATATTTTTAACCATTTTTATTCTTTGGAAAAGAAAATTTATTTTTAACCGTTTTAAAAATCTCTTTTCAAAAGAGGAACGTTTAATCGAGAATAAAAATTTTTGATCTTTTCCAGTTTGCTGATATATAATTCACACTGGCCCAGGGCTGTGTCCTTCGCCAGCATTATCACGCAGAGCAAGCAAAGTCCGCAGAGGAAATTAATGTACAAGCTAAACTGTCATTTACTCCAAAATTCTAATTTTCATTTCAAAAAAAAATCAATCGAATGAAGAAAATATTGATTGTAGTATTGTTGCCCCTATTCATTTTTTCTTGTGGTAGTTCGAAAAGGGCGGGAGGGGAAAGTTTGCCGAATAATTTAACGGGTAGTTTTGAAAAAGCCGAACAAGTTACAAGCGATCCAACTGACCCTGTGCAACAAGACCGGTTGATGGTTTACGAAGCATGGCAAACCATTAAAGTAAAGGATAAAAGAAATATTGTAAATGAAATTTCCACCATTGTAAAAAATAATAGTGGATATGTTTTAGAGACTTCTGTTGATCGAATCCGGTTTCGAATGCCGGCCGATTCATTAGAAAATATACTAAAAATCACGGGTCAATTCGGTGAGGTCATTTCTCAAGATATCCACGGTCAGGACGTCACGGAAGAACACATGGATTTAAACCTCCGTCTGGAAAACGCCAAAAAATCCCGCGAACGTTATTTGCAATTACTGGAAAGAGCTGAAAATATAGGAGATATTTTATTGATTGAAAAAGAACTGGAAAGGTTACAACTGAAAATTGAAAGGCTACAAGGCCATTTAAATAAATTAAATGAAATTGTTGCTTACTCGACCATTACCATAAATATTCAAGAAAAAATTAAGCCCGGCCCCATTAGTTGGATTTTCGTCGGCCTGTATGAAGGTGTTAAATATTTGTTTGTGTGGAACTGAGCTGGGATATTGGGATATTCAGTATAATTTTCAATATCCCAATATCCCAATATCCCAATACAAAATCAAACCGCCTGGATCACATCATACTGAGTCAGTACATGCAAGGTGCCTGCCCGGTCTTTTGCCATGACGGCCTGGATTTCTTTGTTCAGGTATTTTCCAAGTTGGCGAAATGGCAATTCTTCGTTTACTTCCGGAAATGGTTGTCCCATGATGTTTTTGACGGGCTGCTCCGAATTGACCATTGGGTTGTCGAGCAAATATTTCAACACCGTCGTTTCAGTAATCGACCCAACAACCTTATCGTCGTCCATGACCGGCATTTGAGAAATGTCTTTCTGGCGCATGGTATCAAAAGCGCTTTTCACAGAGTCGTTGATATTGACCGACAGAAACTCCCTGCTTTCCTTCATGGCAATCAGATCTTTGACTGTCAGGTCCTCTTCCAGGAATCCCCGTTCCCGCATCCAGTCGTCATTGTATATTTTGCCAACATAGCGGCTGCCATGATCATGAAAAACGATAACAACGACATCCTCTTCGGTCAATTGATCTTTCAGCTGCCGCAGCCCAGCAAGGGCGCTTCCGGCTGAATAGCCCAATAAAATACCTTCTTCTTTGGCCAGTCTCCTTGCCCAGACGGCCCCGTCTTTGTCGGTTACTTTTTCGAAGTGATCGATGACCGAAAAGTCGTAATTTTTAGGAATGATATCTTCCCCGATACCTTCCGTGATATAGGAATAAATTTCTTTTTCATCAATTTTGCCCGTCTCGTGGTAAGCTTTCAGGGTAGAGCCGTAAGTGTCTATGGCCCAGACTTTTATGTTAGGGTTTTTCTCTTTCAGGAAGGTGGCAGTGCCCGTGATCGTTCCGCCTGTTCCAGCCCCAACGACGAAATGGGTGATTTTTCCCTCCGTCTGTTCCCAGATTTCGGGGCCGGTCTGCTCGTAATGGGCCTGCCGGTTCGCAAGATTGTCGTACTGGTTGAACCAGAATGAATTTGGGATTTCTTTCGAGAGTCGTTCAGCCACGGAATAATAACTTCTCGGGTCGTCTGCTTCGACGTTAGTCGGACAAACAATTACTTCAGCGCCCATGGCCCGCAATAAGTCAAACTTTTCCTTTGACTGCTTGTCGCTGGTGGTGAAAATGCAGCGATATCCCTTGACACAGGCAGCGATTGCCAGCCCCATTCCAGTATTGCCACTGGTACATTCGATAATGGTGCCGCCAGGTTTGATCTTACCTTCCTCTTCCGCTACTTCCAGCATTTTCAGTGCCATCCGGTCTTTGATAGAATGGCCCGGGTTAAAGGTTTCAATTTTCCCCAATACCAAGGCAGGAATATCCGCAACCGTCTTGTTAAGCTTCACCAGCGGGGTGTTGCCGATGGTTTCTAATATATTTTGATAGTACATATTCAGTTTTGAGTTATCGGTTATGAACGGTGAGTTATGGTCACCCATAACTCACCGTTCATAACTTACAAACTTGTTGAGCTGCAAAGGTAACAGGTTTTACAATGAAAGGTTGGAGAGACAGAAGGATAGGTTCAATTCTTTTAAAATGCTTTTTTGGGAAACTTCAATTTCAGTGCCCTGAGCTGGGCTACCAATGTTTTGGCGATAAAATAATTGCGGTACCACTTGTCGTCGGACGGAACAATATTCCACGGAATTTCGGGACTACAGCGGGTCAGCACTTCTTCGTAGGTGGCATGATAAGCATCCCATTTTTTGGCTGCGGCTTTATCGGATTTGTCATATTTCCATTGTCGTCGAGGATCGTTCAACCGCCTTTGGATGCGTCTTTTTTGCTCTTTTCTTGAAATATGGAGAAAAAACTTCAAAATGACAGTACCTGCTTCGGCCAGTCGTTTTTCAAAGATATTGATGTGTCCAAAGCGTCTTTCAATGATATTTTTGGAATGTGACTTGGTCACAGAGGGCACCAGGATGTCTTCGTAATGGGATCGGTTGAAAATCTGGATCATTCCCTTGGCGGGCAAATTGGGATAGACCCGCCATAAAAAATCATGGCGCAATTCTTCGGGTGTCGGTGCTTTGAATGATTTGACGTTGCAGCCCATTGGGTTGACACAGGAAAACACATTGCGAATGGTGCCGTCCTTACCCGAAGTATCCATGCCTTGCAGGACGATCAAAATAGGATGCTTGCCTTCTGCATAGAGGACGTTTTGCAAAAGGAACAGTTCTTTTTGCAGTTCGTCCAACGCTGTTTTCGAATTGGTTTTATTGAATTTATGAGGTGCTTCCGTTGGGAAATCCTTTAGTCTGATCATATTCCGTGAAGGAAGGTTTTAGAAAAGTTGGTTGTATTAAATACGAATATAAAATTCCAAGTGGTATTATTTCCTTTTTCTCGGACTTTTTCCTCTTAAGAAAAGTAGACCAATAACTAAAAAAACGATCAGGCCAATCATGACAGCCATTTCTTTGTCGAAAGTTGCTTCCATTTTTACAGGTGTTTTTGTTAATTTATTAGCATCAATTTTTCTGACTCTTGCCTCGTTGCCTGAAGAATATTCAAGCAGCCATAAATTGCCTGCATCATCGAAAAACCCACCGCTTGGCGACCAATTTCCTTTTGATTTAAAATAATCGGAAACTTTTCCGGATGGAGAAATTTTTTTCACCATTTTTCCACTGTACACAGCGACATAAGTGTTTCCATTTTTATCGTCCCAGGCTCCCATTATGCTGTGCATATCTCTAACAAAAGTAGAAAAAGGCAGCGCTGTACTTTTTAAATCTTTTGCTATCAAAATTATTTCACTGTTTTCTATTTTATATAAATCGTCCAGATCGATGAAATGCAGATGGCCGTTCAGCCAGTAACGCCAACGAATATTTTCGAAAGTGCCGGTGGCTATTTTTTTAGTTTCGCCATCTTTTATTTTTTTATAAAAAACATAATTTTCGTTGTTGTTTTCATCCCAGTACATTTGGCCTAAATCATCGCGCACGAAACTGAAGGGGTGTTCAAATAAAAAACCCTCCGTGGTGTCGATTACAAATTCGAGGGGCTGCCCATTCTTTTTTTTCCAAACTGTAAATCCCCATTTGTCCGTCGCTTCTCCTTCATACCAAGAATTTTCTCCGTACAAATAATTATCTTGGTCAATGTATAATTCGTGTGTATGGACATTGGGAATGTATATGGATTTATTACCATCCGGAGTTACTTTCCAAACATGGTTGAGGTCGGTATAAAAAATATTGCCTGCGTCGTCCGATACGATGCCAATACCAGGGTGGGCATTCAAAAAAGCAATATAAAAAGTTGAAATTAAAAAGGCAATAAATAGCTTTTTCATTGGGTTTTTTGTTTGAAGACATCGCTATGAAATGCAGCTGTGAAGCCTAATGTTTCATAAAACTTTTCGGCGTAAGTGCCTTCCATCGTTTGCAATGTAATAAATGCAGAATTTGCTTTTTTACCTTCATCGAGTGCTCTTTTCATCAAGCTGGTGCTGATGCCTTTTTTTCTGAATTTCTCGATGGTCGTGACTGCATAAATGCCTAATCCAGCTTCATGAAAAAATAATACGATTGCGCCGGCCGGTTCACCATTCAATGATGCCAAATAAAAATGATGGTTGCTTTTTGAAAGATTTTTTAAGGTACTCGCCAACATGGTCGGATAACAAGGGTCTTTGTCGATATCTTCCCCGTTGAAGCCCCTCGATTGGGTTTTGCAAAACTCCTCAACTCTTGATTCATGTTCTATTTTACTAATTGTTATATCCGGATTTATTTTCCAGTTTTCCGGCTCATTGTCCCATGTCATATGGATCATTGAATTGGTTTTTTCCCATCCATTTTTTTTCAGTATTGCATGGTCAATTTGTAGCCATTCAGGGAGATACAGTTCAAATGATCGGGGTATTTTTTTTATTCCGTTTTTATTAAATAAAAATGCGGTTTTGAAATAATCGACTTTACTGTGAAATAAATCAACGCCGTTTAAAGTCTCCCTGTGGTCGCGGTGGTGCGCAATGAATTCCAGGCGATTGTTCAAGATGTCATTTTTATCAGTCATTTTATTGTTTTTACCAAGCCAAAATTGCTCAATCAATGATCAGTTGCAGGATAGCGATATCATGCCATTTGTCTTCAACATTTCCAGCCTGTTTTTGAAAACCGACTATTTCGTATCCTAATTTTTCATGAAAGGAAATACTCCCTTTGTTAATGGCCATAATCCGCGATACCAAATGGTGGTAGTTCCATTTTTTTGCCTGATCGATTAGCTGCCGCATTATTTTATTTCCGATGCCCTGCCCGGTGAATTTTCCGTTTAGAAAAATAGAAATTTCCCCGGTGTATTGATAGCCTATTTTCCAGCTGTATTTTTTTAAGATGCCATAGCCTGCGAAATCATCATTGATTTCAGCAACCAACATGGTTTCTCTTTCTCCTAATTTATGAATCATTTCTTGAAAAAAATCCGACTCTCGCGGGGTCGTATCCATGGTGGCTTTACCAAGATATTTGTTGTAAACACCGGGAAGCAAAAACGCATCATTTTGATTTGCTTTTCTGATGGTAAGGGTACTCATGCCATTGTATTTTTTGCGCATTTATAGTGCGTAAATCTATAGTTTTATTTTTTGATTTTATAATTTATGTTTTAGTGGCTCAGGCATGCTCGTCGTAGCGTTCATGTCGATTTGAGAAGGATGATTGAAATATGTAGTTTTGAAAATGCAGGTACGTTTTTACTTGTTATTTAATTTTAGAAATTTGACTTTTGTATTTCTTTGAATTTTAGAACCTATTTTAAAAAGAAATAAAATATAAAGTGACAGCAGGACTATTCATATGTGATCATGTTCCCTCTGAGTACCAATCTACTTTTGGAGATTATTCAGACATGTTTGCCCGGTTGTTTCCAGAATTCGAATGGAAATTATACGATATTATTAATGGTCGTTTTCCCAGGGACTTAAATGAGTGTGATGTCTACATGGCCACGGGTTCTCACCATTCGGTTTATGAAAACCTGGCCTGGATCAACAAGACGAAAGAAATGATCAGAGAACTTTATTCATTGAATAAGTTTTTTATCGGTTTTTGTTTTGGTCATCAGCTATTGGGGGATGCAATGGGAGGAAAGGTAGAAAAGTCTTCAAATGGCTGGTGTGTAGGGGCACATGTATACACAGTCAGTGAGCAAACCGATTGGATGGTGCCTTATCGGAATCCGGTAAATCTATTGATGGTGTGTCAGGACCAAGTAGTGAAGTTGCCGGAACATGCCCGCGTTTTGGCAAGTGCGGAAATGTGTCCGAATGCGATTATCCAGGTGGGTCAGCGAATGTTAGGAATTCAGGGCCATCCTGAGTTTTCAAAGGAATATGACCAGTTTTTAATGGAAAAAAGAGTTGAACGGATCGGTGCAGAAGTAGTGAAGGAAGGCATCAAAAGCTTAGAAAAAAAAATAGACACGGATTTGATACATGATTGGATACTGGCCTTTTTGCAAAGAGCGGTGTGAATGATGGAATCGAAAATTCCATCACTCACAATTTTTATCCATTTTACTCTTTCACAAATTTTGCGTGGTATAATTTCCCGGCTGCCATGATTCGGATCAGGTAAATGCCAGGAGCCATATTTTTTAAAGTGATTTTTTCAGTTGCCAGACCAGGGGTTTCTTTTTCATAAACCAGACGGCCCTGCACATCCAAGATGGCCAGTTTTTCGGCCCGGTCTTCCATTTTTACGAATATTTCATCCGCAGCAGGATTGGGGAACACGCTGAACCCGGCCTGTCGAAAAGCCTCCTGCGCATCGGTGACTTCTACGGTAACCGGTACTCGTTCAGAAATACAGGTGATGTCTTCTTTCTTAATTTTCCAATCATAAAAATAATAGTACCAGCTACTGCCGAAGGAGGAGCCGGTGATTTCGCCCACCTCTCCGATCGGGTATGGGTAATTTACACCGCCGTTGTTGCGGAACAGTTGAGGGCTGGTACTCCTGAGTGACAAATTGGTAGCGACCGGAACATCAAAATCCAGCTCGACTACATGCTCGCCAATCGGCAGGTCAATTGCTTTTTGGGCAAGTACATCTCCATTTTCTGCGATTAAAAGAATGTTTCCCTGGATAGGGCTGAGCACATAAATTTTCACTGTTTGCAGTTGAAAAGGTTCCCAGGTACTGAAAATCAAATGGGCAAGTGACCCCAGTCCTCCGCCTCCTGTATTGTCAGTTTTTCCTCCACTCTGTTGCTCTCCTGCGTAAACAGTGAGAGATTCCACGTAATAAGTAGCGGTCATATCCAAAGGATCTGTGATAAATGGGCTGCCAGTACCTAATAGCGTGCCGCCGGTTGGCATATCGTACCAATGGAGGCTGTCACCGGTTGCCGTGATTTCGGCTGTTTCTCCCTGAATGATGTTCAAACCATCAACCATTGGGAGTGGCGCATCCAAAACGGTAATTGTTTCAGATGGGGAAGTGATGGGGTCTACGGCACAAAGGGCATCCACTGCAACCGTGTAAGTGCCTGATTCAGTGATTTGAATGGAATCGCCGGTTTGGCCATTTGACCAGATGGGGTTGCTGCCCTCTGTTACGCTAAGGGTAGCGGTACTGCCTTCGCAGAATATATCTTCTCCGGTCAGAACAATTGCCGGATTAACCTCTTCGATAAATGTTACGGCAATTTGATCAGAGGTAGAAACACAACCAGCCGTATCTGATAAGGTGGCTTGATAAAAACCGGGATTATCAACGGTAATGGACCGGGTCGTTTCGCCGGTGGACCAAATATACCCGGCAAAACCTTCCGGGGCGATTAGCTGGACAGAGGTGCCTTCACAAATTTCGGTCGGACCACTGGTAGTCAAAGCGGTGGGCGGCAGCAAACAGCTTGACTCTTGAATAGTCAAGGTAGTATTGATTAGAGGGTTTTCAACGGTACTGATGATTCCCGAAGGCCACTTTACCACGACCTTCTCAATGGAATCTGCTTGTCCGATGCCAAAATGAGTTTGCAAACTACTCATGGGAGCGAAACTCTGGCCGGCCCTGACTTCTCTGATCTGGCGGCCCCATGTTCCATATATTTCGACTCTTGCACCAATGCCGTTGCGGTTGCTTTCTACACCAATGGTATTGATTTTCAGCCAATTGTTGTCGTTTCCGTCGTTGATGTACAGCTTTTCATTGCGAATGACATCCAGGAAACCGTCATTGTTCAAATCGGCAATACTTCCGGGTGTAATGATAGAGCCGTTGGAGGAAAGAAAATAACCGGTAAAGGTCAGGTCGCCATTGTTCAGGTAAAGTTGATTGTTCAGCTCGGAGAAAATATCGACGAAGCCATCGTTGTTGAAATCAGCGGCCGCATTTTCCCACGCACCGAGGTCACCCGGGGCGATACCTGTTGATTGGATGATGTCTGTGAAAGTTCCGTCCCCGTTGTTTAGGTAAAAGCGGTTTTTCATATCGTGATTTACGATAAAGGCATCAAAATCACCATCGTTGTCAAAATCTTCAAAAACCGTACTCCAGGACTGCGCATTGTCGGCCACACCCGCCGCTTCAGCAACTTCTGTGAAAGTGCTATCGCCGTTATTTCGATACAACAAATTTGTCCGGTCAATATCACCGGGCAAAGCTCCTCCCTTGCATTTGGTGATGTAGAGGTCGATATCATTATCGTTGTCGTAATCGGTCCAGATGGCAGCATAGTTACCAGCTCGATCGGCAGTTTCGATGAGTGACTGATCCAGTTCCATGTTGCCGGTTCCATCATTGCGGTAGGGGTGCGACTGGTCGGTATCATGGCAGACGAAGGCATCCAGGTCGCCGTCATTGTCAATGTCGGCCATGGTGGTTCGCTGGCTGAAAATAAATTCAGGAAATGGCTTTTCCGTGTACATGGTTCCACTATCGTTGGCCATGACGAAGGAAACAGCACTCCCTCCACCAAACAGCAGATCATTGTAACCATTCTCATCCAGATCACCTGCACAAATGCTCCAGTCCGGTTCATTTAACAGGTTTAAAGTGAAAGAACGTTGTTCAAATGTTCCATCCTGTTGTTGGTAGTCAATGTAAATTTGATTGATGGAAACGCGCACGACATCATCCAGGAAGTCGCCGTTCATATCGACGGCGCAATCATTGTAGCTGAATCCGCTGAAGCTCTCCAGCAAATCACTTTGGTCAGTAAAACTGACCGTCTGGGCATCCATCAGGAAAGCATTGAGCAGTAAAAAAATAAATATTCGTGTTTTCATATTTAAACGGTGGACGGAAGACGGCTGACGGAAGACGGCCAATCGTTTGCGTCGGGTTTATTTTAAATGATATGAACAAATAATCGCTCGGCGTAACTCTGCGTCTTCTCCGTTTCAACTCTGCGTAACAAAACGAAATTTACAAAGAGTTGAAACGGAGAAGACGCAGAGTTTAGACAGAGATTATCTAAATATGTTTCATGATTGGTTAATTATTTAACCGGCATTTTACTGTTCCACAATCACCCGTTCCGTCTGAATCAACCCCTCTTTATTGGTAAACTGGAAGATGTAAATGCCATGTTGATCCAGGTTCACTTCATACTGGCCTCGCTGGTTGGTCAGCTCGTTGATTAATTTGCCACCAGCGTTGAAAATTCGTAGTCCATGTGTCTCTTCCGATTGAACAATTATTCGGCCATCTGGTGAGGGCACTGGAAATAGGTGTACAAATGGCTCGGTTGCAAATATTTCATGGTTGTTTGAAATCGGTTCTGCAAACATACTGGCGGACTTCATCAGGACGGGCGAGCGGTCAGCCGCATCAAACATACTTCTAAAACTTTCAATCTCAGGCGTACTCTGGTCAAACATCTCCTTCATCCATTTAGGGGGAGTTGGCTGATAATAGACCTTGGCCGTCACCTCCAACAATTCGTAGTAGCCATTGAGCGGAATATTGTAAAATATAATATCAGATCCACTTCCTTCCAAGTTTAGCTCTTTATTGAAATCGGGGTCCGTCAAAGCCTTGCCGGCAATTTCGGTGGTGTCGTAAGCGGCGTTCGTTGTAGTAAAACCTTTGGGTGGAATCCGGTTGTCTTTCAATGCTTCATCCGCTCTGACCAAAACGGTGGTGACGTCCCCGTTTACATCACCCAGTACCAGTTCATAAATCTGAACTTCATCTTCAGCGTTAATGATTTGGTAATGAGGCTCATAGTCGTCGTTGTGTCCAATTACTTCAAAAGTTTCGTCCATTTTGCCGGAAACAAATAAGGTGTCCCCGTTTTCTGTTCGCACAGTGAATTCAATGAATGCCCTGCGAGCAGGGTACCCGGATGGGAATTTATGCCCTGCGAGGTTCGTCAATTGAACAACGAACCGGGCCGTGTCCAGCGTTCTGGCGGTCATATCGAGGTAAAGTAAAAGACTACGGTTTTGCAACATGTCCTCGGTTTTTGCGATGACCTCATTGAACTGCTCCTCATTGGCTCCCAGTTCGAGTTCTTCGATATTATCGCGCAAAAGTTGCAGCATGGTCACGTTACCGCCCACAAATTCGTGCAGATAATAAGGGGAACGGGGCTTGGTTTGCGCACCGGTAACCAGTCGCACCGGCCACTTATCAAGACTGGGCATGTGGCATCCCTGGCAGGAGACAGAATCTTTGTAGATGGAGTTGACCCACTCATGGTAGGTGGCCTGTTCGACAAATTTATTGCCGGTAAAATTACCCTGCAAGTCTATCGTTTCGGTAATCAGTGTATGGCAACTGGCACATGCCTCAGCTTCACCCGTATGTTCACTGAAATAGGGCTTGTAGCCCGTTTCTGTCAGCATTGGAGAAACCAGTGGGTTTTCATAAGGCCCATACGCCACATTAAATGTATCGTAACGGACAAGCCCTGAAAAAGTCAGCCCAAGACTATCCGGGCTCATCTGGTGGCAAGCGAGGCAGGATACACCGTCTTGACCCATTTCGTCATTGTGCAAGTCCTCCATCGTGTAGTAAGCCATCCCAACATGTTTTGCATTGAAATGACCCAACGGGGCATGGCAGGAAGTACATTTATCTTCAATGGCATCCCGGTGCTGGTCGTAAAGCAAGGTTTCGTGACTGACCTTGGCGCGCCAGAACGGGTCTTTTGCCGAATTGGCCATCATGGTGGCCCGCCAGTCGTCCACTACGTTCACATCGTTGCCAAGATAGTCGACACTGGCAATGCCCATCGTATCGTAGCCATGGCATTTGACACAAACACCGCTGGCAGCGAACAGGTCATTGTAAAGCTCAGGCAAAGAGTCCAGCATCATCATTTGATACGTTTCTATCTCCTGATGTGTATGAAAAGCGGTCAGGTTTTCCGTTGGTTCGTAATCCAGGTCAGAAAGCATGAATGGCAGGCTGAATATTGGCAGGCAAACAAGTAGTTTTCGAATATCCTTCATGGTGCAGGAAAAAACTTTTAAGTGAAACGTTTTTGACGGACCATACCATCAATTCATTTCTCAGGCAAAGTTATTTTTTTTAATGGCAACAAAAATAGGGTTGAGGTGGGGAGGTTTGACAGGCAGATTCCATTTTTGTTAAAGAAGTTGTCCGGCGCTTCTTGTTTTCCTTTGAAAATGCAAATCCTTGGCTTTATAAGGTATTCCATTTTACCCGTGATTCACATGATAAAATACTTTTTTGAGATTAAACAAAAATTTAGGGCGGCATAAAATAAAAGAGCCGCTTCCGGTGAAGGAAACGGCCTAATCTTAATTAAATTGGTTAGTATGATATATTTTTGAACTGATGATCAGTTGTTCAATTGCCAGTTGTACTCCATAAACTCCACTTTTGCGTTTTGGTTTATTTTTTCAGAAGAATATTTATTCAAATAGTCAATCAAATTACCAAAGTCCTCTTTGTACCACTCAAAGATTTTGCTCACGGAAATTTTGCTGGAAGAGACTTTATTGAAAGTTGAGTTGTTGATGAACGATTTTGCCTGCTTTTCAAAATTGGCAATCAGGTTGTCTGCTGTCCATGCCCGGTTGAGCAAAGGAGGGCAGGACTTAGCGGCACAATTGACGGCAAAATGAATGCGGGCATCTTTGTAGGTCGGACGCAGGATGTCGTTTTCGATATTGTTCAGCGAATAGGATTTCCCACCGATGCTGATCCATTTCCTGTCCCAAGGTTTACCACCATCTAATTTCGTTATACTGGAAACCGGATAGTTGTCTACAATAAGTTTTACCGTAAATGCATTGTAAGCATTGATCCAGTAAGCCATCGTTTTATTTCTGGACCAACTGCTTTGGGGAGGGTTGTTTTGGAGGTCTTTGAGATAGCCTTCTAATTTCGCGGATTCACCTTTAAACCCGGTATAATTCACTTTGCCAGAAGAAGTTACGTATTTCTTTAAAAGCTCATCCCATGCCTGGTGAGAAAGAGCGGGGGGATTTTGAGGTTTCGTCTCTTCTTCTTTTACATCAGAAGAAGCGGGGGGATCGGAAGCCTTTTCGTCTTCCACTTCTTCTGATTTCGAATTAGTCGTAGGGGGGGCAGAGGGAGAATCGGAGGGGGTATTGTCGTTACGGGTAGAGGGGGGATTCGGTTTGATTGCAGTGCTAGGGGGAACATCGGGGGTTTCCTGTTCTGCTACCTCCTTCGCCGGAGAAACATTGGTTCGGTCCGGCGAAGGTGAAGAGTTGGTAGCGGCGTCGGTTCGGGGGGTGTTTGTTTTTGTAACAACGGCTTCTCCGCTGGGGGGAAGGGGATCTGTGGGGGTGTCACTTTGTTCATCTTCCTCAGGGGGTGTTGTCGTTATCGGTTTTTCCGTTGTTACGATCGGTTGGGAGGTTTCATTATTAACGGTGGCTGTTTCCGTTTTAGTATTTTGCTTTTGGGGTGAATTAGTGCATGAATAGACTAACGCACTGAAAATCAGGATAAAAAGAAGGATTTTTCGCATAACTATTTTTTTATAAAGAACGTAAAATAAACCTGTTTCATTTTCTAAAGTTCTAGGTTGCGTTTCGATTTGTACCCCCCATTACTTTTTTAACTGAACATTAAGACAAGTCGAAACAAATGTGGGGAAGCTCGGCTGTGTTCACCCCAATTACTGGTGGAGTAAGAACAGGGCTCGAACCTAAACGGTTCTTGCCCCTCACTGTTTGATTGATCGAGTTAAAAAACTTCTTCGTTTGTTTCTGATGTAAAAGCAATGTTTATATTTTTATACTTTTAGAATGTTTCCAATGAAGAATCTTGATTTAATTATTGTTGAAGATAGTAAGGGGTTTGCCCTAGAAGTAGAGATGCTGATCAAAGAATCGGGGTATAATTTTTTGGGAACTTATGGCCATTCTGAAAAGGCATTGGCGGCCATTGAAAGGAAGCGGCCTGACCTGGTGCTCATGGACATTCACATCCACGGCTTGAGAGATGGTGTTAACCTGGCTCAGGAAATTAAAAAATTCAATATTCCGGTCATTTTCATGACCAGCCTGACTGACCCGGCGACTTACCAGGAAGCTAAAAAGTCCCTCAATTATGCTTATCTGGTGAAGCCCTTTGATATGCTGACTTTGCGGAATGCGATTGAAATGGCTGTAAAATTAATCCATTCAGCGTCCAATGAAAGTACTTCCGGTCAAGTGTGGAAAGAAGATGTGGTCGCAAATGAATATTTTCTGATCAAAGACAAGGGGGTATTAAAAAAAGTGTACAGCAGTGAAATTTTTTACGCAGAGTCGGACTGGAACTATTGTGTACTGGTTGCGGCAGAGAAAAAGTTTGTGCTGAAAATGCCGCTCAAAAAAATACTGGAAAAGCTAGGAGACCAATTTGTCCCGATTCATAAGAGCTACATTGTCCAGTTTGACAAAATTGAGGGCATTGATACTTCTACCAACAAAGTCATTGTAAATGACACGCCATTGCCCCTTGGCCGGACTTACAAAGAAAGGCTCTTGAATAGGTTCAACCTTTTGAAGTGAACGTTCAAGACATTTCAATCCTTTTTCACTTTCTTTCAACACATTAACAGCTTCAATAAAAAAAGCACCTGGAAAAACCAGGTGCGCTAAAAAATAATACCTAATTAGTGTATTTGATTGAAATGATGCGTGAGAAATCCAGATAACAGCGCACCATCTCAACTTTCGTGTATGTAAATATGTGTTTATTTGTTTTCGAAGCGAGAATGATAATTAAGTGTCTTTACGTATACGAAGGCGATTGGAGAAAAATCCCTTGCCGTTTTGTGTCAAAAACCACGGGGAGCAATTTCTTTGACTCCCACAGCCAAGCGCTTCCCCGTGTAATCCCGGAGTTTAATTTTTAAGCTGAATTTTGTTGTTTCAATAATTTTAAAGAACTAAAGGTATTTAAACCACAAGTGTGGTTTATTAATTTTTATATGTGCTGATTGATCAACTTAGGGTTAAATGTTCGTTAGGTTGGTGCCGCAATCGGCCTATCGGCCGCTCGGCTCAGTCTGGCGCTGCGGAGCTGCCATACCTACAGGGCTGTCCCCCATGTTTATCAATCAATACATTTATATTCTACAGTTATGAAAATTGAAGGATAAAGAATTCTTTTCTTTTTTGGATTGCTTTCAGGCGGCTGGTATACGTTAAGTCAGGGGAAAAATCAGATGTTTGCACGTTTCATTTATTAACTTTATAAGTTCTCATTTTAATGGTTAGGTAAAATTAAGCCGTTTGGGAGCATCCTGTTATTTTTTGGTTAGCAACTGCATTTTTTAGGTTAGCAATGTTTAAAGGTTGTAAGATCCTCAGCATGATGCAGTGCTATTCATTCTTGGAATAGCTGTGAAATAGGTAATTTTGCTCATTCATACCAATGAATCAAAAATTTAGATGTCTGTAACAGTAGAAAACCTGACAAAGGAATATGGCCCGCAAAAGGCTGTTAATAATGTGAGCTTTGAAGCCCGCAACGGGGAGATTTTGGGTTTCCTGGGGCCCAACGGGGCAGGAAAGACCACTACCATGAAAATTCTTACCTGCTTTATCCCGCAAACCGCTGGCTGGGCCGAGGTCTGTGGATTTGATGTGACCACTCACCCGATGGAAGTAAGGGAGCGGATCGGCTATCTGCCCGAACACAACCCTCTTTACAAAGACATGTACGTGAGGGAATACCTGGGGTTCGTGGCAGGGTTGCACAATCTTGCTAACCCAAAAGCAAGGGTAAAAGAGATGATCGAAATGACCGGCCTTGGCCAGGAGCAACATAAGTTGATCGGGGCTTTGTCGAAGGGCTACCGGCAACGGGTGGGACTGGCTCAGGCCATGCTGCATGACCCCGAAGTACTTATATTGGATGAGCCGACTTCGGGCCTTGACCCGAACCAACTGGTGGAGATCAGGAGCCTCATCAAACAGATCGGCCAAGAAAAAACCGTTATTTTTTCTACTCATATCATGCAGGAAGTGACTGCGCTCTGTGACCGGGTACTCATTATCAATAAAGGTAAAATTGTGGCCAACGATCCTATTGAGTTGTTGCAAAACCGGATAAGTGGAGAAAGTACCGTGACCGCAGAGTTTCACAAATCCGTTTCGGCCGAGGCTTTGAAAAAAATAAAAAATGTTAAAGATGTTAGGTCCCTCGGCAAAAACAGGTGGCGGTTTGTTTCGGATGTAGAAAAAGATATCCGGGGGGATGTTTTCAGGTTTGCAGTTGACAATAACCTCATTTTATTGGAAATGAAAAAAGAGGTAAGCAGCGTTGAAGATGTTTTTCAGGTTTTGACTAAGTGATGCGTGATTTTTAGTTTTCATAAATTTGGGCTTGAGTGAGTCGACCCATCCGTTTGACAAAAACATTTTGAAATAAATGAAAATAGTTTTAAGCACAATCATTTTTTGTTTGCCACTGGTTGTATCTGCCCAGGATAGTGTGCAGCAGGTTGTGACAAAAAATTTCCAATTTAAGGATGGAATTTATTTGTCATTTGAAGAATTTCAAAAAAACAGCCCATCCTATCTGATGGATGATCTGTACGTTCATTCATTCACCAACCCGCAGACGTCGCTTACCCAAGTGGACAGTATCGCCCACCTGAAGGCTGAAAGAGAAATTGATGCCGATAAAATATGGGCCATCACTTCGGATGGTGTTCCGTTTATTAAAATTCCGCAAAACGAGGTCCATAAAGAACTGCCCACCTTTGCAGCTTTAAAATTAAGGGGGAAAATTTGCTACTTTACCTATCCTGACTACCGGATAAAAAAAATACCCGTCGCAGCCTATAATCCTTTGACCGGGCGCCCCTATTTAAAAGGGGAAGTAGAAAGAGATCAAAAAGTGGTGGTGGAAAAAATGCTGCACTTTGAAACCGGAGAGGTCGTTGATTTTAACCTCGATAATTTTCTTAAATGGATTCAGGAAGACCGACACCTGGTAGAAACGATTGAACGCACTCCGGTTTATGAAGTAGAAGAAAAATTGTTTCGACTCCTTTTGATATACGTCGACCGACACGAAGTCACCATTAAGCACTGAAGCATGAAAAATGAAGAATGAAAAAATATCAAAAACACATTCTTCATTCTTCATTCTTCATTCTTCATTTTAGTTTAAATGCTTACCATTTTTTTCAAAGAAATAAACACCTTCTTTAGCTCCTTGATCGGATATATTGTAATCGGCGTTTTTTTAGGAATTTTAGGTTTGGTCATGTTCGTTTTTCCCGATACCAGTTTGTTGAATTATAATTATTCAACCCTGGATCAATTATTCGATATAGCACCGATGGTGTTCACTTTTTTGATTCCGGCCGTTACCATGCGATCATTTGCGGAAGAACATCAAACGGGCACGATTGAGTTGTTGGCTACTCGTCCGATCAGCGACCTGCAAATTGTTGCCGGGAAATATTTTGCGAGCCTGGCGCTGGTCGTTTTTGCTCTGTTGCCTACCTTGTTGTACTATTTTACAGTCTACCAACTGGGGAGCCCAAAAGGAAATCTGGACAGTGGAGCCATCATGGGATCTTATATCGGACTGGTGTTTTTGGCAGCTACATTTGTAGCCATTGGTGTTTTCGCTTCTTCTCTCACCAACAACCAAATCGTTGGTTTTATTCTGGCGACTTTTCTCTGTTTTATTTTTTATTGGGGATTTTATTTTTTCAGTAAGCTTCCCATTTTTGTTGGAAAAGTAGACGACATCGTACAAATGCTGGGCATTGATTATCACTATATGTCGATCAGCAGAGGAGTGCTGGATACCCGGGATTTGATTTATTTTATTTCGGTCATCGGGATTTTTGTTGCCATGACAGTAACTTCATTGGAACGAAGAAAATGGTAATAAATACAGGTTGAATTCATTTTTTCTTATTGATAAAACCTATGGCTTATGAAAACGCTTTTTCTACATTTTTTCTTTTTTATCTTATGTTCCAGTTCTTTTTGTCAACAATTTGAATTAGGTTTTTCCGTCCATGGAGGGGTGTCCAGGCTCACTGGCAATATCACTCAAGACGATTTTTTTACGGAAGGAAGTACCTGGGAAAAAAGTGGATCAATTGGCTTTTTTTTTAATTACAAGCTGCGGAAAGATTTATGGTTCAACTCAGGTTTGTTTTTAGATAAATTCGAGGGTTACCGAATTGAAAGTTATCATAGGGAGAACGACGTAATTTCCTTTTTGTCCGGATCGCCCGAAATTGTTGGGTCCTCAATAATCAGTGATTCGAGACAAAGAAATTTTCATGGAAACTATATTTCATTCCCCATCGCGGTGAGGTACGATTTAAATAAATTTTCTCTGCACGGAGGGTTTAGGTTAATGTTTCATTATTTCAGTTATACCAAATATGAATTATTTAGCCAGTTTATAGTGGAGGCTTTGCCAGGTGTTAATGACGGTCCTGAAATTGTTGTCGTAGAATCTTCCACCAGCAATGTGAACAGTGGAATCCGGGAAAAAACAAAAATGAACAGTGCTATCTTAATGATGAATATTGGGGCATCGGTCAAAATATCTAAACAAACAGAATTAATGTTTAATGTTTCACGTAGTGCCGGAAAGATTTTTTCTTCTGGCGGAAGACTTGATTTAAAGCTGTTGCAGGGGACGATTGGTATTAATTATTTTGTGACCAAAAATTATTGAAAAATTGAGCAAGAATAAAAGACAGTCATTCATTCAACTTGGCCTCATTGCGGGCATCGGCATTTTTTTAAATGTACTTGGGAATGCTTTTTTTACCCATTTGGATTTGACGGAGGACAAGCGGTTCACGCTCGCAACCCCAACCAAGGACATGCTGAAAAGCCTGGACGATATCGTCTATGTGGAGGTATTGCTGGAAGGTGAATTTCCGGCGGGCTTTAAAAGGTTGCAACGATCGGTCAAAGAACTACTCGATGATTTTCGGTCAGAGTCCGGCGGGTATATCGATTACACTTTTACCGACCCGAATATCGGAACCATTGATAACGTTAATCTCCGCCGGGAGCAACTGAAGAAAGATGGTATCGTACCTACTAATTTGCGGATCAAGGAAAGAGATGGGACAGAAGAACGCATGATTTATCCTTATGCCAAAATGCAATACAAAGGCCGGACGTCGGTGGTCGATTTTCTGGATGAAAATGCAGCTGGAAATCCCGAACAACAACTGAACACATCCATTAGCCAACTTGAGTACAAATTTTCCAATGCGCTGTACAAGTTGGAAGCTGGAGTGCGCGAAACCGTCGCGTTCACTGTCGGGCATGGTGAATTCAATGAGTACGAACGGCAGGACATGGTCAGGGCCCTCAGCCCATATTACAATGTGGGAACTTTTCACATGGACAGCTCGACCACCGTTCCCCAACAAGTTAAAACGCTGATTGTCGCCAAGCCCAAAGCTCCTTTTAGCGACCGCGATAAATTCTTGTTGGATCAGTATATTATGAACGGAGGGAAGGTCATCTGGCTCATCGACCGGCTGAACGTCGAGCTGGATAGTCTGCGTAAGAACAATAGTTACGTGGCGCGGGACTACGATCTTGACCTCGATGGCATGCTTTTTAAATATGGCGCCCGCATCAACCCTGATCTGGTGCTTGACCTGCAGTGTTCCCGCATACCGATGGTCATCGACCCCACCGGTACCACCGACCTGTTTCCGTGGTATTACAATCCGGTGGTACTTCCACGGAACGACCATCCGATGATCAAGAGCCTTGATGGGATCAATTTGTTGTACCCAAGTTCCATTGACACCATCAAAACCAAGACGGATGTAAAAAAGACCGTTTTGTTGACGACTTCTGAATACGGAAGAATACAACCGAACATCACACGGCTTAATTTTGAAATTCTTCGCTACGATCCAGATCCAACCAAGTTCAATAAGCCGAATATCCCGGTTGCCGTATTGTTAGAAGGCCAGTTCCCTTCCTTTTTTGAGAACCGCGTCACGGAAAACATGCGGAATATGCTTTCCCAGATTGATCAGGAATTTAAAACCGTGAGCGAACCGACCAAGATGTTGGTTGTCTCGGACGGGGACGTGGCCAGGCCATTTTTTAATCCAGTTACCGGCAAGTTTTTCAAGCTGGGATTTAACCCTTACGAGCGCTATAAATTTGCCAATGAGGATTTTTTGTTAAATGCCATCGAATACCTCAAAGATGAAAAAGGCATCATCGAAGCCCGGAACAAAGACATCAAACTCCGCCTGATGGACACGGCAAAAGCTGAGAGCGAAAAAACCATGTGGCAATTGGTCAATATCGTACTTCCGCTGATCTTCCTGGCACTTTTTGGATTTTGCTACAATTTTTGGCGCAGGCGAAAATATGCAGAGGGGTAGAGGTTTTTGGTTTTTGGTTTTTGGTTTTTGGTTTCTGGTTTAGAAAGGTTAAAAACCAAAAACCAAAAACCAAAAACCAAAAACCAGAAACCAGAAACCAACATGTGACAAAACCCACCTTACCGCGTCTATTTATCAAAGAACAAAACAATATGAAACGACTCAATTTTACTTTCCGGGTGGCCATTCTGTTCACCGCTTACCTGTTTTTTCTGATTTCCTGTGCCGTCAATCCAGTGACGGGCAAGAAGGAATTGATGTTGATGTCAGTCAGTCAGGAGAAGGCGTTAGGAGCTTCGTATGATCCTCAGGTAGTCAGCCAGTTTGGTGTTTATTCAGATGACAAACTGCAGGCCTTTATCACAGAAAAAGGTAAGGAAATGGCAGCCATTAGTCATCGGTCGGAGTTGGATTTTAAGTTTCGGGTAGTCGATTCGCCGGTGGTCAATGCATTCGCCGTGCCTGGTGGCTATGTCTATTTTACTAGAGGGATCATGGCTCATTTTAATAACGAGGCAGAATTTGCGGGAGTACTCGGCCATGAAATAGGGCATGTAACGGCTCGTCATTCTGCGAAGCAATATAGCCAGCAAATGTTGGCTCAGTTGGGCTTCGTTGTCGGGATGATCGCCTCAGAGGAGTTTCGTCAATATTCTGATTTGGCATCCGCAGGCCTGCAATTGATGTTCATGCAATTCAGCCGTAGCCACGAAAGCCAGTCCGATAAACTGGGCGTCGAATACTCTACCGAAGTGGGTTATGATGCTCACGAAATGGCTAATTTTTTTAATACCATCAAAAGGATTCAGGTTCAGGCAGGGGTAAGTGTACCCACGATGTTGTCTACTCACCCTGACCCAGGAGATCGTTACAATCGGGTACATCAATTAGCCGCTAAGGAGCAACGGTCCTTCGGTAGGTCTGATTTTAAAGTGAACAGAGATTCGTATTTAAATATGATTGATGGAATTATTTATGGAGAAGATCCTAAGCAAGGGTTTGTAGAGAATGGGTTTTTCTATCATCCGGAGCTGAGGTTCCAGTTTCCCGTGCCAAGCAACTGGCAAGTGGTCAATACACCGGCACAAGTACAAATGGCTCCCCAGGATGGAAAGGCATTGATCGTCATGACGCTTTCAGGTGAAAAGACGTTGGCCGCTGCTGAACAGGCATCAATCCAGACTGATCAATTACAGGTGATCAGCAGTCGAAATATTTCGATCAATGGCAACAGTGCAGTCGAGACCATCGCTAATTTGGATGAAAACATTCGTTTGATGATGTTGCATATTCAATACGGCGGTAATATTTACAAATTTTCGGGACTCGCCGCCAATGTAGATTATGAGCGATATAAAGGGCTGTTTATCAACACGTTCAGCAATTTTAACCGTTTGACCGATCAGTCGAAATTAAACCGTCAGCCAGAACGGATACGTATCAAAAAGGTCAATCGTTCTGGTATTTTTACACAGGTAATGAATAGCTTCAGTATGCCTGCCAACCGTCATGAAGAATTGGCCATTTTGAACGGGATGGAACTCAACAGACAAGTGAAGTCAGGCAGTTTGATCAAGGTGATAGGAAAATAGGAGGAGGATACTGTTGTATTGATGACTCATGTTTTTTACAAATCAGGGCGGCTCGATGCCGCCCTGATTTGTATGTCTAATTTAAAAAGGTGGTTTTGCCCCTAATTCACATGACTCATGCAAGTTGGCTAAGAGAGCAATAAAGCTGTAAACAAATAAAAAGCACTGCAAGCCAATAAGCCGGATTCTGTAACCGTAGCGAAGTACAGCCTTCATCATTTATCTGGCTCCGTCGTCACCAACGGAGTCTAGCTGCCTACCCCTCAGGACTATTAAAAAAACAGGCGAGCAACCCGTCTCTGACAAATTGCAAAAAGCAATTTGCCAGAATCCTGATGTACGTGGCATTTCAACCCACAAGGTTTATCCGCCCTCCCGATTACTCGGGAACGCCGTGCGCTCTTACCGCACGTTTTCACCCTTACTTTCTGAGTAAGCAAGTAGGCCAGTAAGAGAAGAACCCAATTATTTTAAACGAAATCCATTGGTCTGCTTGTCCTACTGGCCTACCTGCCTACATCAAAGAGCGGTTATTTTCTGTGACACTCTCTGTCCTCCGGCGTTAAGCCGTAGTCCCACCCGTTAGGTGGTGCGGTGCTCTACGTTGTCCGGACTTTCCTCATTATTCATTTCCAAAAAGAAAAGGAATACCGCGATGAAGTAGCTTGCAGTGCACCGTAAAACTACAACTGTTTTTCCACTTGTCTAGTTCTCGAAATCGATGGTCAGTACTGGTAGTTCCGCATGGTTGATTATAGCTTCGACATTACTGCCGATCAGCATTCGTTTGATTGGATGGCGTTCGTGGTAGGAAATAGCGATCAGGTCTGCTCCTAATTTGTCCGCAAATGACCGAATACCTTTATCCACAGAAAAATCATTGTAAATATGAGATTGGCACTGGAGTGGGGCGCAGGCCCTTTCGAAGGGTTTCATGGTCTCCAATTGTATCTGGGTGGGCGGGTTGATAATAGAATGCTGGACATACACCAGGTGAATTTCTGGAATGAAATGCTTGACCAGGTTTTTAAAATGAACAAAGCCTTCCAGCTCAGACTCATTGAAACTGGAGGCGAAAACCACCTTATGAAAATTGATATCTTTTAGCGGATTTTTTATGATGAGGGTAGGGCAGTGAATGGTACGTACCACCTTTTGAGTGTTTGATCCAATGAAAAATTCGTTCTTTCCAGAGGCTCCGTGGGAGCCGATTACAATTAACTCAATCCCGTGCTGTTCAACGTGAGCAGAGATTGCCGCAGGCAACTGTTTTGGGGTGCAGGTAGTTTCCAGGTGAAGATTGGGGTATTTCTCCTTAAACTGTTTCAACTGGTGCTTAGCCTTGTCCGAAGCCTGATTGACCGTTGCCCATTTTTGTTTTTCTTCTTCGGGCAACTGCTCCCAGTACGGAGGGAGGTCTTCACTGTGCAACAGGTGCAGGGTGGCATCAAATCTTTCTGCCAGCTGTGCCGCGGCATCCAGTGCATTGGCTGCACACTCTGAAAAGTCGGTCGGTACGAGAATGCGCTTCATGATTCCTCTTCATGCATTTTTTGGTAAGATTTTTCTGATCGCTGGCCCTTGCCATTCTGCTCAGAAAGTGTCCAGTGATCAGTGGTGGTCGTCTGTAGCCAAAGGTTGCCCGACCGGCGAAATACCTGAACGTTCAGACCATATTGATCCCGGATGCGGCTTTCAAAAGTACTCACTTTTAAATGACCATTGATCCGGAAATCACCTTCTGTGTGGTCGGTTCGGACTTCATTTATCGGTAAATGATCTTCCAGTTGTTTCTTTACGTGGGAAGCCTGCCCGTCTTCATGCTTGTCCTTGTAGAATTCAATTTTCAGATAGGGAAATTTCGCGGAAAACTCCTTTTTTAATTCCTTCAAAGTTTTGCTATCGGTGATCAACATAAGAAAAGAGAATGATAAGTAATTGATTATAAATGGTTTGAGTGTAGCGCAAAAGATCAAAACCTGGGATTAGTAAAAATGAGACTTTGTTTCTTGACGAATACTTGATTCCAGTTTCTAAAGCTCTTTTTCAGGCAGCGAAAAACTGTTTTTGATCCGACGCTTTAAGTGGCTAATCCCACTTTTGCAATCCAATAGAAGTTTCCGCACTCATGACATTTGTAACCAAATACTTTGTTGCAGGTCAACAAAGCATATATCCTGCCCTGCAATGATTTAATGTTAACCCAAATCTAAAATTGAAAGGAAATTTAGTCAGTGAGGAAAATCATCGTACAAGGATGAATCTTGTCATGGTAGGTAGGGGAAGGCAAGCTGCTTCCAATATAAGGTCGGACCGAAAATGTTGATGATAAAACAACGATTCAAAACTTGCCACTAACCATGAGGTCGGTCACCTGACGACCTGCGTCAAATTGTTTAACCTCAACTGCGGCCGTAACCAACATGAGTGACCTGCATAATGGCTGGCATATGCAAAAAGAGAAAACCGAAAAAGAAAAGATGGAAAAATCAGCAGTAACCTATATCGCTGTAGTCGTCCCAAAAAAGCTCATTTGGTTCGCCAGAATGTTTGTCCGACTCTTGAACAACCTGGATTTTTTTCGCTTTTGGATCTGATTTTAGAGCAGAGACAGTAAGGTCGTTTTCTCTATCTTTTGACATGATGAAATCAATCAATCTTTTCATGGGTAAAATAAAATAATTGGTTTTTTAGCAGTTCATGGCAATAGTGTTTCAGTGCTTGTCCGATGAAATGCCGACTAATTAATAAAGTTTAACAGGGATAATTTGAAAGATGTTCGGTCGAAAGGGAGGAATTTTCGGAGAAATATAAAGAAAAAAACAACGGGTGTCAATACCTTGTTTTGAAATATTTGCAGTAAGGTATCAAGATCGAAAACACGGGCCTTCAATGTTTAGCTTAAAATAAGTGGCTCAAACTTAAATAACAGTATTAGTCATCGAAACCAGTGCCCCTTTTCGTCAGCAACAGAGATGTGCCCGTCCATCAGATAACAATGGGAAATGGTGGGCCAATGGAAGGTGTTCAGGTGAAATAACAATGATGGGTGACTGGATGAAATATTGCCCGTCACAAAGATGTTTTTTTAAAAAAGGAGGAGAAAGTGTTTCTTGGACTGATTCAGGTATAAGATTTTGGATTATTTTTTCTCAAAATACAATATTTTGTGACAGTTTATTTTTAAGCGAAATAGTATTGAAAAACAAGGCATATTAAACTAAAGTGGCTCGTAAGCGTGTGTTAGGGGATGGAAATTTATTTTTTTTATCAAATTTTGTTTGATAACTTTGTGACACCTGACCAGAAGAGCTTAAGATTTACTTTTTCGCTATTGCTGCATAGATTTGTGATTCCATTCAAATATTACAACTAAGAGCTGATCATTACTCCCCTGCATAAGTTCATCCGTTAACCGATTTTGTGGCGTTCTTTTAATTGAAATTCAAACTGCTTTTCTTTCTCCCTTCTTATTACGTGTTGGCCTTGATTGCCAATGAACATCTACCTCAATTGGACACTATACAACTCGTCATGTGCGAGCCACAATTGTCAGTTATTATTTAGCGGAAAAACTTACAATTTTTAACAAAAACAAACATGAACATGGACGTTCAGAATAAGTCTGTCCTAATAATTGAAGACCATGATAGCATCCGGATGCTGTTGGGGTCAATGTTGAGCAAATATTACCAGGTTAAGGCGTTGAAAGATGGCCTTGAAGGTATGGCCTGGTTGGTCAAAGGCAACCTGCCCGATTTGATATTGCTCGACATGAGTATGCCACGGCTCAGTGGCGACGAGTTTCTCAAAAACATAAGGCAAAGTGGTTTTTTTAGAGATATCCCCGTCATTGTTGTTTCAGGCAACGATGGAGATGAGGATATCAAAAAATGCCTGAAATGGGGAGTTCATGATTATATGACAAAACCGTTTAACCCAATTGAACTAAAGAAAAAAATCAATAAGGTATTGACAGCTAATGAATTGGCTTATGTATGACGACCCAAAAGCTGAAAGAACAATCTGTCTTGCGAGCAATTTTCAGTTAAACCAATTTTAAATCGAAACAAAAATCGGCACTATGGACCCAAATCTACCTTTGCTGAAAGTCGATCTTGATGAAATATTCGTATTGGGCTTCGATGGCTCCTTCGGAGAGTGTTTGATCAACTATACTCGTATTTCGGATGACTTCAATGTGTGCGAATTTGAAAATTCTTTCCTGGTTTTTCAACGGCTGGAAAACATTTTGGAAACAGACCAGCTTGATGAACTGCCAGCTGCTATTGTATGTGAGTACGAATCGTTGGAAGAAGAGAATTTTCTGTTGTTGCAAAATGTGCGCAAGCATCCAGTATTGAAATTTATCCCGTTTATTGCCATGAACCGGGATGGTTTGAACCATAAAATGCAAGCCCTCAAACTTGGTTTTGACGATTATTACAATGTTCCAGTGAGGACCGAGGTATTGAAGGAACGGATTCACTTTCTGTCTTCTTTCAAAAAACAAATTGACACTTGTGAAATTGCTGACCTCGACAGCTTCAAAATTTATATCTCTCCCGGAAAAAGAATTTTTGATATCACATTTGCATCCATTGCCCTCCTCTTGCTGAGCCCTCTGTTTTTATTGGTAGCGTTGCTGATCTCTTTTGAATCACCCGGCGGTGTCGTCTACCGGTCCAGGCGAGTTGGTACTGGCTATCATGTTTTTGATTTTCTAAAATTCCGGTCGATGTACCAGGACGCCGAGGCAAGATTGGAGGATTTGAAACAAAAGAATCAATATGGAACAGGAGAGGAAGCACTGTTCATGAAATTCAACAACGACCCAAGGGTGACCAAAGTTGGTCGGTTGATCAGGAAGACGAGCATTGATGAACTCCCGCAGCTGATAAATATATTGAAGGGAGATATGTCTATCGTTGGGAACCGGCCTTTGCCCCTCTATGAAGCTGAACAATTGACCAGGGACTCCTGGGCAAAACGTTTTCTGGCACCTGCCGGACTTACCGGCCTGTGGCAGGTTTCGAAAAGAGGAAAAAGCGATATGGACCCCGAAGAGAGAATCAACCTCGACATCACGTATGCCGAAAAACATTCTTTCTGGTACGATCTCAAATTGATCCTTAAAACCCCTTTTTCAATCATACAAGAAGAAGATGTGTAGCTGGTTTTTGGTTTCTGGTTTTTGGTTTTTGGTTCACTCAATCCAGAAACCAAAAACCAAAAAACAGAAACCAAAAACCAGAAAACAAAAACCAGA
>JBCBRY010000131.1:0-26616 GCA_039819485.1 Bacteroidota bacterium
AGATTTGTAGTGTTTTGATTCAATAGTAAAAATGTTGTCCCGTAGTAGTTCTCTACTATACGAGTTTTTAAAATTCAAGTTTGGATAATGTTGCCCTTAAATGGTTTACTAATTTGGAGACCGGCGAAAGCCGGAGATGGGATTTGGATATATCGGATGGGAAAACCTCAGTGTGAATGAGACTGCTAAGGTGAAAAAAATATTCATTTATAAAAAATGTTCTGAAATAAAATTTTTAGAAAAACACACTATTCAAACTATTTAGAAACAAATGCAATATTTTGTTTGAACCAGTTTCAAATTCGCAAAAAAAATATTTCTTCTATCGGTTTAATTTCATATGAAAATAAGGCACAGCGAGAATCGCAGAATTTTTTAACCTCCAGGAAATTCAAGAATGATCGACCTAACAATTTCCAATTAATCCAGACAAAAGGCCTGTAACCTGCAATTTTTATTTGCTTTTTTTTGAAATTTGGTTTTGCTTTTAGCGTACCGCTTGCACTTTTGGCCTACTAAAAACACATTATTATGGATGAATTGATCGCCCGGCATTTATCAAAAGACCCTGTTTTAAAACAATTGATAGCCATTTGCCCTCCTCCCGTTTTTCGCAAACCCGAAGGGCTGTACCCTGATCTGATTCGTTCCATTGTTGGCCAACAACTTTCCGGTAAAGCAGCCGAAACCATCCACAACCGTTTCCTTGATTTATTCAACGACAGAAAACCACATGCGAAAAAGATTCTTGCTATGGGAATGGAACAACTCCGTAGTGTTGGCCTCTCTCGCCAAAAAGCTTCTTATATTAAAAACGTATCTGAATTCTTTCTAAAAGAAAAAATCGAAAACAGCGATTTAAATGACATGGAAGACGAGGCCATCATCGATTACCTGTCCCAGATAAAAGGCGTGGGCCGCTGGACAGTGGAGATGATCTTGATGTTTTCCCTCATGCGGACCGATGTATTACCGCTAGACGACCTCGGCATCAGAAATGGCATGATCAGCCAATATGAAATTGCTGAAACTGGGCGGGCACTCAAGCAAAAGATGGTCGAAATAGCAGAACCCTGGCGACCCTACCGGAGCTATGCCTGTTGGTATATGTGGCGAAGCCTGGACTAATTTCAAACTTCCCATTCCTTGCTCGAACGGTAGACGATCCCTTTAAAAAGACCTACCACATTCCCGGCTTGATTAGTAATAGTGATACGGTAATTGGCAATTTTATAAGTAAGCTTTTCTTCCACCGCCGTAGCCGTCAAAACGTCCCCTTCCTTTACTTTTTCCGTATGGGAAATGGACGTCTCGATAGATACGGCATGCCGCCCCCTCGAATTGGATGCGAATGCAAACGCACTATCTGCCAACGAGTACGTAATTCCGCCGTGGGCAATACCGAACCCATTGAGCATTTCCCTGCGAACAACCATTTTTAAAACGGAATGCCCTTCTCCTTCCTCGACCCTTTCGATCCCCAGCCATTGGCTGAAATAATCTTTCTCCATCATGGCGTCAACGATGCGTGCAGGTGTTGATTTTTCTGACATGAAATAGTTGGTTAGATGGCAGAATGACAAAATAGTTTTTAAGGCTTCTAACGAACAGATATCAATAGAAACTATTCCCGTCTCTGGCCATTTTGCGGAGCAGTGGGCTACAACGGTACCGATCTTCCAAATACTCTTGGTGAAGCGCGTCCATGCGTTCTACGCAGGTAGGAATGCCAATCTCATCTGCCCATTTTAAAAGGCCCTTTGGGTAATTGACACCTTTGGTCATAGCTATATCAATATCATCTCGTGAAGCAATGTGCAGGTACAGCGCATCGGCAGCTTCATTGATAAGCATGGCAACAATACGCCTGACAATTTGATCGCCCAGAGCCTGGTCCTTTTCGGGCTCCGGTTGTACAGCATTTTCCGAGTAATCATAGTACCCCCTCCCTGATTTCCTGCCCAACCAGCCCGCTTCGGACAACCGTTTTTGGGTAAATGCTGGTTTATAACGAGGATCATAATAAAATGCTTCGAATACAGATTCGGTCACCTTGTAGTTCACATCGTTCCCAATAAAATCCATCAGGGTAAAAGGCCCCATCCGGAATCCACCAATTTCCTTCATCGCCCAGTCGATCGTAGCCACCTCGGCAATGCCTTCTTCGTAAATGCGCAACGCCTCTCCATAAAACGGGCGGGCAACCCGATTGACAATGAACCCAGGTGTGTCTTTTGCCAAAACAACGAGCTTACCCCAACTTTCAATCAACCCTTTGCATTCTTCTACAATGGCCGGCTCAGTCTGAATGGCAGGAACAATCTCTACCAATTTCATTAGTGGAGCGGGGTTGAAAAAATGAATTCCTAATACCCGACCCGGCCGGGAACAAGCCGAAGCAATGGCAGCTACTGACAATGAAGACGTATTCGTAGCCAGAATGGCCTCGCCTTTGGTGATTTGCTCCAATTGCTCAAAAACAGATTTCTTTATGCCAAGATCTTCAATGATGGCCTCAACAATCAACCCCGCACCAGCAAAATCAGACATACTGTCCACAAAGTAAATCCTACTAAAAACAGCTTTGGCCGTCCGGTCATCCATTCTTCCTTTTTCCACCAAACGATTCAGGATTTTCAACAACTTATTTTTCGCTTTGTCCAAAGCTTCCGGATCGGTATCGAAAAGCAGCACCTCGTGGCCGGCAGTAGCTGCTACTTGCGCAATACCACTACCCATTGATCCACTGCCGAGTACACCTATTTTTAGCATAGTCATTTATTTTTTTTCCCCTTTCCTAGTTTAAATTTCACCGGCAGGTTGAATTGCACTCTAACTGGGTCTCCGTCGATATGACTAGGATGCCAATCTGGCATTGAACCAACTACCCTCAGCGCTTCTTCTCCACAGCCACCTCCAATGTCTCTGACGATTATAGCATCTTGAATACTTCCATCTTCTTCTACATAAAATTTGATGACGACCATTCCCTCAATCCCCTCTTTCTTTGCCTCGGCGGGGTACTTGATATTCCCATAAACAAATCGCATCATTGTTTCGTCCGCACATTTTTGACGTTCTCTTCTATCTTCAACATCTTCACACCCTGGAAACATTGGCTGCACCTGTTGAGATTTCGAAGGGCCATCAAAGTCTGGTTCAATGACTTGGCCATGAATAACCGTATCATACAAAGCAAAGAATACAAATAGAATGAATATTTTTTTCATAATTATCGAGAGTTAATTTTTAAAGCCCCAAATGTAAAAAAATATAAAGCCCATCCTTAAAAAGGACGGGCTTGCATGCTAATAGGATCAAATTATTAATGACTCTTATTTAAGCTGACGTTCATTGGAATAGATTTCCACTTTTTCCGAAGTCAGCTTTTTCAAGGGTATTATAATGATTTTGCCGTCGGCCTGCAAAGTTACAGAAATACTGTCCATTGCTATCACTTTGCCGGAAGAACCGTCAATACTTACCACATCGCCCACTTTCACTTTGTTTTTGCTGTAAAACGAGGCAATGAAATTGGCCATGGTGTCCCTCGAAGCAAATCCATATCCAATGGAAAACGCTAAAATGACCCCACCGAGAATAACGGTCAAATTCGAGGTGATCAGATCAGTATCGATGCTGGCCTGTGCCATGGCACTGATGGTCAACGTCAAAAAGATCAGATAGAAAACAAAAGTAGCAATAACCTTGGCCGAAGGAATGGCCAATGCATTACAGGCAGCAAGAACGATATTTTTTACAAATTCGGCTAAATAAATCCCCAATACAAAAAGCACAATGGCAGAAAGCAGCCGGGGCAAATAAGCAATCAAATCACTCACCATTTCAGAAACAACAGCCATGCCCAGCACATCTGTGGCCATCATGATGAATATCAACATCAAAAGATAGTAAATCAATTTGGATAAAAACGTACTAACTTTTATCTTAAAGTTGGCCTTGGTAGCAAATTCCGTTTCATTGATCTTGTCTCCCAAACGGTCGACTTTAATCGTTTCAAAAATCTTTTCAAGTGCCTTCGAGACGATCTTAGCCAATATCCAACCAATAAGTAAAATGGCAATAGCGCCTACGACATTGGGCAATGCCGAGGCGAACCGTAACAATACTTCTTCAACAATTTCAAATATTTGCATAACGAATAAAGTTGATTCTATTTTTCAAATGGAGTGTTTTTGGTTTCTGGTTCCTGGTTTTTGGTTTTTGGTTTTTGGTTCTTAATTCAGGAAAGCCAAAAACCAGAAACCTCTTATCCCATGGACAAAGTTAAAAAAGTCAGCCAGTTAATGAACTGGCTGACTTTTTTAACTTCTTTAAGCTTGTGTAAGGTGTCCTGGTGCATAACGATCTTAGATGGGTTCATCATCCGGTGCATGACCTCCAATCCCCGGAGCAATGTCATCCAGGTCTTTACTGGGGTCACCGCTGGAAAGTTCATCAGATGGTATACCATCAATTTCTTTAATGGTACCGCCGAGCGTCAGAACGAACATTTCAAACGCCTTAGGGATGAACATCTCCATCGCATGCCCCATCATGGTAAGGACTTGCAGGCTGCCGAAAACATTTTCCTCAATATCCGGGGGGACCGGAAAATTGAGTTCGTCTTCTTCCTGCATCTTCAGAAAACTGTTGTTCGCTGCATTCATAATTAATAAATTTAAATTTCGGGGTACAGTCGCTTGTAAACATCCTGGGCCTTGTGCTTAGCCCTTTTGATCTTCATTTTAATAGCACTTTCAGTTTTATCCAAAATGTTGGCAATATCCCTGATCTGTAGCCCATCTTGGTACTTCATCAAAAGGATGGCTTTGTCGCCAACAGGTATTTCATTCAAAACTTCCCTCAGCCGGTTGACTTCCATCGTCAATAAGGCTTCATCATGTACTTCATCGACCACATCAGGTACTCGTTCCATCTCATCAGAAAATATGCTCGACATTTTCTTTTTCTTACGGATTACGTCAATACAGTAGTTATACGTTATTGAATACACCCAGGTTGAAAATTTAGATTGCGCACCGAACTGTCCAAGGTTCAAGAATATTTTCATGAAAATATCTTGGGTAGCATCTTTCGCCATGTGTTCCTCCCTGAGCAAGGATATGCACTTGCCATATACCTTACCGGAGTATTTTCGGTAAAGTGCCGTAAAGTGCCTGGAATCCTTGGTCCGGAGATATTCCTGGATCAGGTCAATATCTTTTACTTTCGTGTCGACGTCCGTCCCCATTCGTTTTGTTAAGGAATGCTCCTGAACCGTTGTACTTACGTGTATAACGGAGTTCAAGATTAATTGATATGTAGCTTGTTAACTGCTCTATAAGAAGTTAATTCGACTAAAGTCCACGCAGAGCAAATTTAAATAAAATATGTTGTTGGGACGGAGAAAATCAGGAATGGGTACACTTTTATGGATGGATTTTACATTTTTGTCGAAAAAAAAGAGGCAGCGCATTTGCACTACCTCAGCCCTAACCAAATAAAACCAAATTATTTATTTTGAAGAAACCTCTGAAAAAAAGGTTTTCTATTGATCGCTTAATCACTTGGTGTAAATTTTACATTTACCTTCGTATCACAAATTTATGGTGAAAGTTTGAAAAATTATAGCCATTATCTGATTTTTTTTCAAGTCGAGCCAAAAAATGACCTGGCAAACGAGTCATTCAACCACCTAAATCAGCTGGCCATCTAATAAAATTTAAAACAATATTTCACACAACAGCATGATTCAAAATATTATTTTAAATTTTATAAGAAAACCACCTTCTAAAAGAAGAGTATTTTTCAATCAGAAAAATTCAAATATGTTCAAATCAACACTTAAAAAAAACGCAAAAAAAATTTACAAATCCATCCTTTTTCTCTGTTTGCTTAGTGTAATAACTACTGTTACGCTGAACGCCCAGGTAAAAACGACCGATGAAGACGCCTTTTTCATCCGAGAAATCCACGACGTTGCCCTGACCGAAGGTAGGTGCTACAAGTGGTTGCACCACCTGACCAAGGCAATCGGGCCAAGGCTAAGTGGATCGCCACAGGCCGCCGCAGCCGTTGAATACACTTTTCAAATGCTGGATACGATCGGGCTAGACAGCGTATGGCTTCAGCCAGTTATGGTCCCCCATTGGATCAGGGGAGAAAAAGAAGTGGTCAGAATAGCCGAGTCCGCTATGGGTTCTGCCGACCTCAACGCACTTGCCTTAGGCAACTCGGTCAGCACCGGCAGAAATGGCATTTCGGCAGAAGTGGTCGAAGTCAAAAATTTTGATGAATTAAAAAAGTTAGGTTCGGCAGTTGAAGGAAAAATAGTTTTTTTCAACCGGCCGTTCAACCCCACCCAGATCAACACCTTTGCTGCCTATGGTGGAGCAGTGGACCAACGTGGAAATGGTGCCTCCGAAGCTGCCGCCCTCGGTGCGATCGGAGTATTGGTTCGTTCCATGGCTTCTAATTTAGACGATATACCCCATACCGGCGGACTCATGTATAAAGAAGGAGTTGAAAAAATCCCCGCAGTAGCCATAAGTACCAACCACGCAGAAATGCTGAGCAGCCTTCTGAATCAGGGCTCGGTAACCGTCTATATGAAAACAGATTGTCAAATGCTGAAAGACAAACTTTCCTATAATGTGATCGGGGAAATCCGGGGAAATGAAAAACCGGATGAAATCATCCTGGTCGGTGGTCACCTAGACTCGTGGGATGTAGGGGAAGGGGCACATGACGACGGCACAGGCTGCGTACAATCCATGGACGCGGTACGCCTCTTGAAAGAACTTGGCTACCAACCCAAACGAACGATCCGCTGTGTCCTTTTCATGAACGAAGAAAATGGCCTGCGCGGTGGAAGAGAGTACGCAAGAATAGCTGAGGAAAAAGGTGAATTCCATTTGGCCGCCATTGAAAGCGACCGGGGAGGGTTCACGCCAAGGGGGTTTACCGTCGATGGAACCAAAGAGGTATTCGCAACTAATTTTCCACTCATGGCCCCCTGGCTGGAAGTGCTGGAACCGTATGGCCTCCGCATCAAAAAAGGAGGAGGCGGAGCCGATATTTCACCCTTGAAAAAACAAAAGACCCTGCTCATCGGATTTGAACCAGATTCGCAGCGATATTTTAATTATCACCACACTCCCGCAGATACTTTCGAAACCGTCGACAAACGGGAATTGGAAATGGGCACAGCGGCCATCACCAGCCTGATTTATTTAATTGACAAATACGGATTTGAAAAGGGAGATTGAGCGCCTTTTGAAAAGATTATTTTTTATCGCAAGCCCCCTTTTGTCAGAATGGTCAGAACCCCTACCTTTGCGCCCCGAAAATCAACCAGAAAAGACTTCCTAAGCCACCTATCACTTTGGAAGTCTTTTTTCAAGAAAATTACTGGTTCGGAAAGCAGAGGGTGCAACGCAGCGATTTCCCTCCTCCTAAACGACTGCCAACTGCCAACTGCCAACTGCGACTGCAAAAAAGAAAATGCCTAAAGACACGTCCATCAAATCTGTCCTCATCATTGGTTCCGGTCCCATCATTATTGGTCAAGCATGTGAGTTCGATTACTCCGGCACACAAGCCAGCCGTTCGCTGCGGGAAGAAGGAATAGAGGTCACCCTCATAAATTCCAATCCGGCTACCATCATGACCGACCCCATGACCGCCGACCATATTTATTTGTTGCCACTAACCACAGATAGCATAGAACAGATTTTGCAAGAGCAAAAAATCGATGCCGTACTTCCCACAATGGGAGGACAAACGGCACTCAATCTTGCTATCGAAGCAGGCAAGTTGGGCATTTGGGAAAAATATGACATCAAACTTATCGGCGTTGATCTAGATGCCATCGAACTGACCGAGAACCGGGAAGCCTTTCGGCTGCACATGATCAACCAGGGACTGGGCGTAGCACCTTCTAAAATTGCCAATTCATTTTTGGAAGGAAAAGAAGCAGCCCAGGAAATCGGTTTCCCGCTCGTGATCCGCCCTTCCTATACCTTGGGCGGAACAGGCGCTGCTTTTGTGCACAAAGAAGAAGATTTTGACGACCTGCTCCGGCGGGGCCTGAACATGTCGCCAACGCATGAAGTATTGATCGACAAAGCCGTATTGGGATGGAAAGAATATGAACTGGAACTGTTGCGAGACAGTGCCGACAATGTAGTCATCATCTGTGTAGTCGAAAACCTCGACCCGATGGGCATCCACACTGGCGATAGTATCACCGTGGCTCCGGCCATGACCCTGAGCGATACTGCTTACCAACGCATGCGGAACGAGGCCATTCAAGCCATGCGCTCCCTGGGCAACTTTGCCGGAGGTTGCAATATTCAGTTTGCCATCAATCCTGCAAACGAAGACTTGATCGTGATCGAAATCAATCCGAGGGTAAGCCGGTCTTCAGCATTGGCCAGTAAGGCCACTGGTTATCCGATTGCAAAAGTCGCTGCTAAACTGGCACTCGGCTACAACCTCGACGAACTCAAAAACCAAATCACTAAAACGACTTCCGCTTACTTCGAACCTACGCTCGATTACGTCATCGTGAAAATGCCCCGTTGGAATTTCTCCAAATTCCCCGGCGCCAACACCGAGTTGGGTTTGCAGATGAAATCAGTCGGTGAAGTCATGGCCATCGGCCGCAACTTTCTGGAAGCACTCCAAAAGGCCTGTCAGGGATTGGAAAACAACCGTCAGGGACTTGGCGCAGATAAAAAGGAATGGATCAAAACCGAAGATATTTTAAACCGTCTTGAAAAAGCAGGAGAAGACCGCATCTTCCGCTTGAAAGATGCACTCCGCCTTGGCGTTCCTGAACGGACTATCCACAAACTGACCAAAATCGACCCTTGGTACATCAAACAAATCAAGCGCCTCGTGGACATGGAACACCAACTGATGCGCTACAACGTGCCAGAAGATATTCCAGAAGACTTCTTCCGCGAACTGAAAGAGGTGGGCTACGCAGATGCACAAATTGCATGGGTCATGCGGGTAACGGAAGAAGAAGTACGCCAGGCAAGGAAAAAACTGGACATCCGCCGCACTTATAAAATGGTGGACACCTGCGCTGCCGAGTTTGAAGCACAGACACCTTATTTCTATTCTACTTTTGATAAGGAAAACGAAAGTATTCCCTCAGAAGGAAAAAAGAAAATCATCGTCCTCGGCTCTGGCCCAAATCGCATCGGACAGGGAATCGAGTTTGATTACTGCTGTGTGCACGGCATCATGGCCATCAAAGAGGTAGGCTTTGAAGCCATCATGGTCAACTGCAACCCGGAAACGGTTTCCACCGATTTTGACATTGCCGACAAACTCTATTTCGAGCCGGTCTTCTGGGAACACCTGGAAGAAATCATCGAACTGGAAAAACCCGAAGGTATCATCGTTCAGCTGGGTGGACAAACTGCCCTGAAACTGGCCGAAACGTTTGCCAAAAAAGGCATCAAAATCATCGGAACTGATTTCGAAAGTATGGACCTGGCCGAAGACCGGGGCCGCTTCTCTGACCTGCTGCGGGACCTTGGCATCCCCTATCCGTTATATGGCGTCGCCAATGATGCGACCGAAGCACTCAAAGTCGCCAACGAAATCAAATACCCGGTGCTCGTCCGCCCCAGCTACGTACTCGGCGGGCAGGACATGCGGATCGTCATCAACGACGACGAACTGGAACGCCATGTACTCCAGATTTTCAAAAAGATGCCCGACAACAAAGTCCTTGTCGATCACTTCCTCGACCGGGCCAAAGAAGCAGAAGTGGATGCCATCTGCGACGGCGAAACAGTCCACATTATGGGGGTCATGGAACACATCGAACCTGCCGGGGTCCACTCTGGCGACAGTTCAGCCGTACTGCCGACTTACAGCCTTTCCGTAGATGCTGTCAATACAATGGTTGAGTACACGGAAAAACTGGCCAAAGCACTAAAAATAAAGGGATTGCTCAATGTGCAGTTTGCTATCAAAGATGAAAAAGTTTACGTGATCGAGGCCAACCCGCGGGCAAGCCGGACTACGCCGTTCATCGCCAAAGCATACGGGGTCCCCTATTTGAAAATTGCCACCAAGATCATGCTCGGCACGCACATGTTGTCCGATTTCAACATCAATCCAAAACCAAGAGGCTTTGCGATAAAAGTCCCTGTATTCTCATTTAACAAATTCCCGAACGTGGATAAAAACCTCGGCCCGGAAATGAAATCCACCGGCGAGGCCATCCGCTTCATTGTGGATTTAACAGATCCGTTTTTCAGGGAATTGGACCGGAATCGGAATATGTATCTGACGCGATAAAATACATATAGCTAATTGAAAAGGGCGCTGGATCAATTGATCCAGCGCCCTTTTCAATTAGCTACTTTTTTTACCTTTACCCTCCTTTCCAAAATAAAACAAAATCAACCTGGTAATACACATGAGCAAGATATACAAAGCCCTGGCCCTGGCCACCATCCTCCTGTACTGCTTCAGCTGCCAAACCGAATCAACCGACACTTACGACCGGCCCCATTCCCCCTGGGTCTTCCGCTCGGTACTCGACTCCATCCCGCGTATGGTGACAGTAGCACTTCACGATGATTTATATGTGGCCTATAACACCCAAACGGGCGGCATCTACAAAGCATGGAAAGGTGGTGTCAATTTCGACGGGGCCGTCTATACTACTGCCCATGGACCGCAGCCGTCAAGTTTGGGAGATTCATGGTTGGTGGGAAAAAATTTCTCGCCAGAGGGTATCATCAGAACCCCATGGAATGTGGAATTGGGCGAAGAAATATTTTTCCCGAAAGTGCAGTACCGTGGGCACCGCTTCGAAAACGGGCAAGTGACTTTTAGTTATGAACTGACCCTGGGTAATGGCAACGTCATCAACGTTGCGGAGCAACCTGAACACGTAACCGACCAACATGGCCGAACCGGACTCGAAAGAACGTTTACGACTTCCAATGTACCAAACGGAGCGAAGGTCATGCTTCACAACAATGTCAGTTCTGTTTCCACCGAAAGAAGCATCCAAACTGATGGCGAGTGGAACGTTTCAAAAAAAGAAGAAAGAAGGTTTAGCAATCTCAGCGGCTATGATCTCGAAGGAACACTTACTTTGCATGCAAACGGCCCCACGACGTTCACTACTTTTTTTACCCAAAAACCCTTGATCGAAAACAACAATAAAATAGCCGGCGCAGAGGATGGGGAAGAACTGCCGCTCGGCATGCGGCTCATCGCCCGTTCCGATTGCAAGTCGTGCCACAACACTTATGTGGCTACCGTCGGTCCGGCTTACGTAGAGGTCGCCAGGCGCTACCGCAATACCGAGGACAATATCCTGACATTGATGAGCAAGGTAAAAAATGGCGGCTCTGGCGTATGGGGCGAAGCGGTCATGTCCGGCCACGATGACCTGCCCGACGAAGACATCCGCACCATGGTAAAATACATCATGGACCTGGACGCACTCGAAGAAGCCAATGAACCAGAGGTCGTCGACATCGCCGACCTGCCGATGAACGAAGCCGCCACCGGGCTGGAACAAGCCGTCATGTACCCGGGAGTCATCGCCAAAGTTTATAAATACAACCGTACGCTGACCAAAATAGCAGACATGACGCCTTTCCCCAATCCAATATACGAAGGCATACTACCTGTCCTCCATGCTCAAGACAAAGACCTGGCAGGCATGGGCGACAATTTTGCAATAGTCGCCGAGGGGTATTTCAAAATACCCAAGGACAATAATTACACCTTTCGGCTGGTAAGCGACGATGGCTCTAAACTGACCGTTGACGGCAAGGTGATCATCGATCATGACGGCCAGCACGGTGCATCTCCAAAGGATGGTGAGGTCGCCTTGAAAAAAGGATTTCATCCTTTTAGGGTCGATTATTTTGAAAGCGGCGGCGGCAACAACATTTCGCTACAATGGAAATCATTTGATGACAAAAAGGGCGGTTTTAAAATCATTCCCAGCTCCGTGCTCACCCACAAAAAAAGTGACCAACCGACAGGTGGGGAAGCCATCCCATTTGCCAACAATAAAAAAATACCTGGCGACAAAAGCCCCGTCGAAGGCGTCCACCCAAGCTATGACCTGAGCCAGGCCCGCCCCGACGACTTTTACCCAAAAGTAGGCGGCATGGACTTTCTATCGGACGGGCGGCTGGTCGTCAGCTTGTGGGATGCAGAAGGCAGTGTACACATCGTCGACAATGTACAGTCGGGCGACCCGTCGCAAATGACGGCTAAAAAAATAGCGGGCGGTTTGGCCGAACCGCTCGGCCTGGCAGTAGTCGATGATGAAATCTACGTTTTACAGAAACAAGAACTCACTCAACTGATCGACCACGACGGCGATGAAATAACCGACGAGTACAAAGTACATTGCAACGCCTGGGGCGTCAGTTCCAATTTCCATGAATTTGCCTTTGGCCTTGCTTACAAAGACGGCCATTTCTACGGCAGTCTCGCAACCGATATTTTACCCGGCGGCGCCGGCGCACCCGTACAGCCAAAAGACCGGGGCCGTACTTTCAAGATTTCCCGCGCTGACGGCAGCATGGAACTGATCACTTCCGGACTGCGCACACCGAACGGCATCGGCATCGGCGTTGACGGGGAAATTTTCAATGCAGACAACCAGGGTGATTGGCTGCCAGCGAGCAAAATTGTCCACATTACTAAGGGTTCGTTTTACGGTAGCCGGGCAGTGGATTTTGCAGGCACGGCCAACCTGGTGGAAAAGAAACCCGTCGTATGGTTGCCGCAGGACGAAATCGGCAACTCCCCCTCTACCCCGCTCGCTTTGAATGACGGCCCCTACAAAGGCCAAATGATCCACTGCGAAGTGACCCACGGCGGTGTCAAAAGAGTTTTTGTTGAAAAAATAAATGGAGAGTACCAGGGTGCCTTGTTCCGTTTCATACAAGGGCTGGAAGCAGGTGTGAACCGCATGGCCTGGGGTCCGGACGGCGGCCTGTATATCGGGGGCATCGGCAGCAGTGGCAACTGGCAACACGGACAGGATCGCTGGTACGGCTTACAACGATTAAAATACAACGACCAGCCCACTTTCGAAATGCTGGCCGTGCGGGCCAAAACGAATGGTTTTGAAATTGAGTTTACCGAACCATTGGAAGCAGGTGTCGGTGCTGATCCATCCGACTACGATGTGCAGCAGTGGTGGTACAAACCAACGGCTGCGTATGGTGGCCCAAAACTCGACCTGGAAGATTTGCGGGTGCGTTCAGCCAATGTTTCAGCTGACCATAAAAAAGTATTTTTGGAATTGGATGGCATGAAGCCCAACCACGTGGTTTATATCCACCTGCCTTATTATTGGATTTCTGAAAATGGCAACGAACTATGGTCGACGGAATGCTGGTATACCTTAAATAATATTCCCGCCAATAATTTTGGAGAAAAAACAGCGGCACAAAACGCGCCACTAAATACGCTGACCGAGGCAGAAAAAGCAGCCGGATGGAAATTATTATTTAATGGAAAAAATATGGACGGCTGGCGCAATTTCAGGAAACAATCAGTTGGTACTGGTTGGATCATCGACGACAATGCCATCCATTTAAACGCAAAGAAAAACCCGAGCGGCCACTGGCAGGCTGCCGATGGTGGCGATATTATCACTGACGGTGAATATGAAAATTATGAACTTAGATTAGAATGGAAAATCGGACCATGCGGCAACAGTGGAATTATCTACAATGTGGTGGAAAATGAAAAATATGATTTCGTTTGGCAGACCGGCCCGGAAATGCAGGTACTCGATAATACCTGCCATCCCGATGCATTGTACCCCATGCACCGGGCAGGTGATTTATACGACATGATCGAGTGTAAATATGAAACTGTAAAACCTGCCGGCGAATGGAACCAAGTGCGATTAATCATTAACAATGGAAAAACAGAACATTGGCTCAATGGCCGTAAGGTCGTTGAGTTTCAGATGTTCGACGACAATTGGAAGGAGATGATTGCTGGCTCCAAATTTATTGACATGCCCGATTTTGGCCTGGCGAAAAAAGGACATATTTCCCTACAGGACCATGGCGACCCAGTTTGGTTCAGGAATATTAAAATTAGAGAAATTGAAAATTGAGAAATTGGGAAATTGGGAATTAATTTCAACAATACGTTTAAATAAATTATGAATGCCAAATATTTAATTCAGGAGGCAAATTTAAATTACCTCCTGAATTAAATATTTACTGTATTAAATTTAAAAAAGCCTGATCCACTACTCCTCCCAGCTCTCGCACTTTTGCCACATCTTTTAAAGCCGAGTTTCTGTCACCTAAATTAAAATGTGCTTTAGCCCTATTTAAATACAATGTTGGGTCATCTGCATCTAACTGAATGGCCTGACTATAATCTTGCAGTGCAAGCTGTGTTTTTCCCAGGAAAAAATAAGTATCCCCCCTCGCCTTAAAAATCTCGGGCTTGGTATTTTTATATTTTATAGCCGTGCTAAATTCCGCCAAGGCTTCTTGAAACTGTTTTCGTTGCGCCAGGATGTTTCCAATATTATGGTGAGATGAATAATCGCCATCACTGATCGAAACAGCCTTTTTCAGATCAACCATCCCTTCATCAAGTTTTCCCAACTGACAATAAGCCAGGCCCCGGTTACTATAAGGGATGGAGAGCTCTGGATAATGTTTTATCGAATGACTCCAAAGAGCTATTGAATTTTTCCAGGCTTTGGTCTGTAAAAAACAAGCCACTCCTAACAAAGCAGAAATCCCCAGTAAAAGACCATATTTTAAAGCCTCTTTTTTAATCAAATAAACAAAGCCCCCAATTATCAAAACAATGACTCCTATCGAAGGAATGTAAGTATACCGGTCAGAAAGGAAAGTGCCATTTCCATTATCCGGGACACTTAACGCAGGCAGGATAGTGATCAGATAAAAAAGAATACAAATAAAAATAAAATTGAATTTTCGCCTAAAAAACAAAAGCAGTCCGGCAACAATTAAATTAATAAAAGGCAAAACATGTATCCCCCAACCGACTGCCTCAATAAAATTTGTACGCGGATAAACGACCGATAATTTAAATGGAAAGATAATGTGCAGGGTCCAGGCAATCAATTTAAAATTCAACAGCAACCAGGTTTCATAAATCCCCCCCAAACCTGTCAAGTTGCCAGGCTTTTCCTCAAACCTGATGTGCTCATATTCAGTAACGTGTGTCGTCAACCCCGAAGCCTGACCATAAAAATTATCCAGCAAACCAAAACAATACAACCCCAATATCAAAAACAGTAAAAATGGAATTTTTTCAACGACATTTTTTTTCGAGAATAAATTCCTACCGGCCATATAATCCATTAATGGCAACAACACAATTAAAGTAATTCCTGTAGATTTCGAGAACATGGACAAAGGGTAGCAGATCGTGGCCAATACCAACCATTTTACCGAGCTTGTCTTTACATATTTCAGGTAACTTAAAATACCACCTAAAAAGAAAAAGGAATATAAAACATCTTTCCGCTCAGTCGCCCACGCAACCGACTCAACGTGCATGGGGTGTATGGCAAAAATCAATGCCACAAAAAAGGCAATCACACTTCGGTTGGGTTCGGTACATTTAAAATATTTGCTCCCCAACAAGATTATGTAAAAAACCAGGACAGTATTTAAAATATGTAACAGCAAATTATTAAAATGGAAAATAAATGGATTTGCACCAGCAATCCGGTATTCCATGTTCCACGTCAAAAAAGTGATAGGTTTAAAATGGGCGCTGTACATCCAGGCGGTTAAAATATCTTTTATGGACAAGGTACCGTCTGTCACAAACTGGTTGTTTAAAATAATTCTTGGATCGTCAAAATTTACAAAGTCACAGTTGAAAATATGGGAAAAACAAAGAGCAGTCATCACCACCAACAGCCCAACACCAACAGTCCTGTTCCTCCATACAGATGCTATGGCAAAATTGTCTTTTTTGCCCTGTGGCCTTTTTTTATTCGTTTTAGGTTGACCTGTGCGTTTTTTATTTTTTTTCATAAACAATATTTATTGTTTTCCGTCCATAAATAACCCTTTATCGCTTTCTGACAGTTTATGTTTCATTAAATAAGTTTGAAACTTATTTTGCCATTCAAGTTGTTATATGGTTTTTTACAGGGGGGCTCATGAAATCCAGCAAAGATCCTCCTGTACTTTTATAATTTTACCTTTTTATACAAATAAGTTCACTCACATCATCCATAAAAAAGAATTGAAAAATACATGAAAAATCACACTTTATCCGTAACAGTAGCAACCGTTTTCCTGTTGTTGTTTTTTTCATTTCAATCGACTGCCCAGGACGCCTGGCACGTTCAGGCAAAAAATATTGACCCGGCCAATTATTATGGTGTCACCGTGGCCAATGGCATGATTGGAATCGTGTCCTCTCCCGAGCCGATGAAAGTCAATGATGTTATTTTAAATGGCGTTTATGATTATTACCAGCGGGGGCGCGTGTCAAATATTTTAAAGACGTTCAACCATCTAAATATGGAGATGGATGTGGACGGTCGACGTGTCGGCAGGGACAACATTTCCAATTATGCACAAACGCTTGACATGGAAAATGCCGCACTGACAACCACTTTCGATGTCGGTGATAAATTGACGGTGAAGCATACCATGATGGCGTTGCGACACTTGCCTTATTCCGCCATGTCGGTGATCGAGTTGACCGCAAACGAGGACGTGACCGTTACGCCGATCAGCGTTATCGAAGCGCCCGTGCACTTAGCAGATGTGAGAAATTATTACGCGGAAATCGACCGCCCTCACGTGCTTATTCCATTGATGACGTCCGTCGGAAAAAGTCCATCCGGAAAACTGACTGTCGCAGCTTCTAACAGCTTTGTTTTTGAAGAACCACATGGCAGTGAGCCCGACCTGATCCATGAGGACTGGGATTACAACCGGCATCTTACCAAATTTTATAAAAATTTAAAAGCAGGCGAAACTTACCGCTTTTCACTGGTTGCTTCCACAGTCGCTTCCAGCCAGTACAATGACCCGCACAACGAGGCCGAACGCCTAACTATTTTCGCCGCCCTCGAAGGACGTGACCGTTTACTGAAAAGGCACCGGCAGGCGTGGGATGAATTATGGAAAAGCGATATTATCGTCGAAGGGAACGTGGATGTACAGCGGGATATCCGTTTTGCCCTCTACCATTTATATTCCTTTGCGAGGGCAGGTACGGCCTACAGTCTTTCACCGATGGGCCTTTCAGGGCTTGGGTACAACGGCCACGTTTTCTGGGATACGGAACTCTGGATGTACCCTCCCCTCCTAATGTTGCAACCGGACATCGCCAAGTCGCTTCTGGAGTACCGCTATGAGCGCCTGGGCGCTGCCAAACAGAATGCTTTTTCGCATGGCTACGACGGAGCGATGTACCCCTGGGAATCAAGCGCCGATGGATCGGAAGACACCCCCGTCTGGGCACTTACCGGGCCTTTTCAGCACCATATCACCGGCTGCATCGCCTGGGCTGCCTGGAAGTATTACCAGGTCACCAAAGACAAACAATGGCTGACCGACCGGGGGTATCCGATCATAAAAGAAGCTGCTGCCTTCTGGTCGAGCCGGGTGGAAAGAAATGGCCCCGGCCAGTACGACATCAACAATGTGATCGGTGCCAACGAATGGGAGGAAAACATCGACAATAATGCTTTCACGAACGCAATGGCCATTACCACCTTGCGCTACGCAACCCAGGCAGCCACAACTCTGGGCAAAACACCCAACCCCGATTGGGCACATGTAGCGGACAATATTCCAATCCTTAAATTTCCCGATGGTACAACAAAGGAAAACCGCACCTACGAAGGCGTCATGATCAAACAGGCCGATGTAAATTTATTGGCCTATCCGCTGAGTTTTATCACCGACGAAAATCAGATCAGAAAAGACCTCGAATATTACGAGCCCCGCATGTCGCCCGAAGGGCCCGCAATGGGTTTTGCCATTTTATCAATACTCCGTTCAAAGCTGGGCGAGCCAGAAAAAGCGGCCACTATTTTTTCAAATAGCTATAAACCAAATGAAGTGCCGCCGTTCGGGGTCGTCGCCGAAACTGCTGGTGGCACCAACCCCTATTTTGCCACTGGGGCCGGCGGTATGCTACAGGCCGTGCTGGCTGGTTTTGGTGGACTGGAAATAACGGACAATGGCATAGAGCAGCGAAAAACGATTTTGCCAAAAGGCTGGGAATCTCTAAAAATAACTGGGGCCGGTAAAGACGAGCAGACATTTTCCATCGGAAAATAAAGGTGGCAAGGATGGTTCCTTCCAAAATACAAAGCCCCGCCGAAACAGGTTCAGCGGGGCTTTCTTTTTACGGAGCCTTATCGGAAAGTCACTTTTTCAACAAGTCTCTGATTTCAGTCAGCAAAGCAATGTCAGCAGGTGGAGCTGCCGGATCGGCTGGCGCTTCTTCTTCCTTCCGCTTCATTTTGTTCATCCCTTTCACGACAAAAAACAAGGCCAGCGCAACCAGTAGAAAAGCAATGAAAGCATTGAGGAACAACCCATATCCCAATGCTACCCCCCCAGCTTCCCTGACGGCTGCGATGGATCCCATATTTACGCCGGCAGCCTCCGCCGGTGCTTTGAGAATGATGAACAGGTTTGAAAAATCAGGCGTCCCGAAAATGGACGAAACGATGGGCATGACGATATCGCTCACTAAGGATTTGATGACGGTGCCAAATGCAGCACCGATAACGATCCCAACTGCCATGTCAAGCATATTGCCCTTCGCCGCAAACTCTTTAAATTCTTTTAACATAAAACGACCTGTTTAATAGAGTAAAAAAATTCGATTGATAATTTTCAGACGTAGAAATAAAAAAAAGTATCGAAGAGGAAAGCAAATCAATAAGGGAGGGATTCATACACCAGTACCAAATAAAAAGACCGTACCTGTCCAGGGCACGGCCATTAATCCTTAGGATGCCTTTCGGCGTAATCTCATGAAAAATAAACGGTTTAATTTTTCGGTTTTCAAATGCTGGGCTAAAAAGTCCTCCCGCAGTTGCGGGAGGACGAAAGGGACAGGTTCATGGGATTACTGTGCGATAAGCTTTCATCGGTCTGGGAATAATCGGTTTTTGGTTAAAAGTCGGTCCCAAAATAATCGGCTTGGGTAAAGTGTAATCGGTTGAAAAAGTAATCGGTTGAAAAAAGGTGTAATCGGTTTGAAAGATAGATTTGAAGCAAAAGCATCAAATTTTTTCTCAATCGAGCAGCTCACCTACGAACAAACAGAGCAGATGTTGAAAGGCCCCTGTTCGCCTGTTTGCGACCTGCCCACTTACTACTTGTCTACTTTCAAAGTAACAACGGCATTTGGGTGTTTCTTATCGCACTAATATTTTCCCGGTGTTGAGCAGCAGGCCATCGGCCTCCAACCGAAAGGCGTACATCCCCGCAAGCAGGTGCCCCCTGGTCAGTTGGATCTGGCTGCCAGAAGCTTTCTCCTGACGTACCGGACGTCCACTCATATCGAACACTGTCAATGTCAAATTTCTAAATCGGTTTTCTTTGATTTCAAATACAATAGACGTTGTAAACGGATTTGGGTAGGCACTGACCTCTACCCCTGGTATGGGCGTTTCTCCCGTCCAGTTAATTAGTTGGATCAGTACACCAATGGAGTCCACCATATTGGTGACGGTGGTTGTCTGTGCTGGTTCTTCATAGCCTAAAAAGACAGCGGCACTGTTTGGGAGAACGGTTCCTACCGGGTTGTTCGGTTTCTGAGATACTTTAAATTGTACAAACCCTGTGGAGGCAGCACTGCTGTCCGGAGAGAGGTTTAAGTTTTCAAAGGTGAATCGGAGAACACCATTGCCGTAAGCCTCGAACTGATAGGGGTGAGAGCTGGCCCCTGGCACAACGGTAGCCAAATCAAGGCCTTCGGGTAAGGTGTCCCTGATCACCAGGCGACGGATGGTATCGGTTCCCGGGTTTTGGAAAAAAATATGGTATTGTAGGGGGGTGTTTGTTTCTATTATGTAGTCCCCGTCTTCAAGGTAGCCCTTGGGATAGCCTCGCATAAAAATGTAATCGGTCGGTGTAATCGCTTCTTGTACATCTACTGAAAGAAATGGGTCGTTTTCATCTTCTTGAAACTGAGTAACAATGCCAGTGGAACTGCTGCCGCTTATGGTACACCCCTCCACTGCTACGGTCGGGTAACTGTTGCCGGGGTGGCCGGGCGACTGTTCAGCAATCATACGGTACGTGCGGCCGTCGGCAAGCAGGGCCGTTTTCTGAGTCTCTCCGGCATTCAATTGAAAGTCCCCCTGCAGCCCCATGACCTGATCCTGAATGACGATGAAATTGAGCGGCTGTGACATGTCGTCCCCTTTATTGGTAATTTCGAAGCGGATCGAATCGGTGTCACAAAAGCCAATGACATCGACATCCGACATATCCCAACCCGTTGTGGGAGTACAGATGGTATCCGGGAAAATATGAGCCCTGACGGTCAATGCCTCGAAAGGCTCCCCATTACAATCCGACTCAGCAGAGAAGATAAAACTCCCACATTCATCAATTCCCAAAGGATCCAGGTCAAACACATACAGGCTATCGCCCACTGTGGAAAAAGGGATGCTTGCTCCTGTCATCGTAAGATTTTCGTCTAGGATAATCTCAATGGTTGGGTCGGCCACACCCTCGGTGCCATCATTACAATAGTCTACCGTATAGCCAATGTTAGAGCAGTTTTGCGCAACAGGAGCAGACACATCCACTTCCAATAGAGGACAGAGCGTGCTTTTAGTGATCGGGAAATGCCTTGTGAGTGTATCGTATTGGGAATTGAAGTTTACATTGTAACCGGTCACACAAGACTCCCAGTAGGCATTTTTGGGGTAAACAGTAACGTTGTATATGCCTGTATCTATGGTTATGCTGTAATTGCCTTCGTTGTCAGAAGTTCCAAAAAATGTATTGGTTGCAGAGCGGGCAGAAACAATCCATTCCCTCAAACCCTTTTCGCCTACATCCAAGTCACATTCTTCATCTTCATCGATAAAAACCTTACCGTCCAGGATATTTGTATAAACATCGCCCTGGGCATTGGTCTTAATGAAAGAAACGTCATTGTTGAAAATCCCGACCTGCGAATTGTACCCTACCACGGCAAACCCGCCATCTTCCGTAAGGGCAAGACCTTCCGCCCAATCAAAAGTAAAAGACCGTCCGATGATCTTGCTCCAGACCTCATTTCCGTTAAGATCATACCTTGTCAGAAACGCATCGTTGTTATCAGAGGAAGGCTCGACGACACCGGTAAAAACCAGGCCGCCATCCGCAGCGGACACTATCTCGACGGCTTGGGCGCTGACGAAATTACTACCGAATTTTCTCGACCAGATCTCCGTTCCATCGGGAGTCACTTTTATCAGGTTTACATCCTGGGCCACACCTCCACTGTTGCCAAGCAGGGCAAAATTCCCATCTTGGGTAGCGACGATGTCTGCACCCTGGTCAAATTCCGCAGTACCATAATATTGATTGTCCCAAATGATGTTCCCTGAAAAATCTATTCTGAACACGTAAATATCATCAGATGAATTGGCGCTGTTGAACCCGCTACCGACCACCAGGTATCCATCAATTGTTTCAACTGCCCCCATTCCCTCTTCATCTTCCGAAGTACCGTAAGTGTTGCTCCATTCCAGGTTACCCTCATCATCTATCTTTATGAGGTATACATCAGAACCTCCGTTTCCAAAGCTGGTAGTCTCTCCAATGATCAGATATCCGCCATCATTTGCTGAAGGGATGACCCGCCGGGCAGATTCGTTTTCAGGTCCGCCAAATTGTCTGTTCCACAATAGGTCGCCACTGTCATCTATTTTCTGCAGGTAAACATTTTTTTCGATCACCTGAGGAACATTAATGATTTCGCCGGCGATCAAATAACCTTGGTCGTTGGCCTTGATAATCGAATATCCCCGGGTGATGTGGCCTTCATCATAGGCCCGTTCCCAAACCTTCCGGCCATCCACATCGGTGTGAATGACATATACGCCAGTGTTCCCGGTGCCGAAGCCCTCGGTGATCCCGGCAATCATATAGCCTTCGTTCCTGGTTTGTACAATTGAATGTCCCCAGTCTTCATTGTTACTACCAAAATAGATTTCCCAACGTTGGGCATCTGAAGACAACCAACACAAAACCATTACTGCAATGAGCAGCAACTGCCCAGCCCCCGGAAGAAGCTGGAAAGAGCGGTTATAGTATGTATTGTGTTGATCCATGGGTAGATGAAATCTGTATGACTTTATTGACGATACAAATGTGTGAACTACTTTTCCTGAAAACAAAGACAGAATTTGCCATTTGTTGAACAGAAATGGTAAAAAAAAGAGCGAAAGTGTAGACCTAATTGCACTAAAAACCCTTATTTTACTGTAATTATATTCTAAATCAGAAAATCTATTTTGTTGAAAAAAAATCATTTTGTTCTTAGGTTTTTTTATGAAAAAAAGTAACCTTATTTCTATTTTAAGGACATTTGACAAAAAAGAAGTCCGGGAATTCCGCAAATGGCTGCTTTCGCCAGCCCATAACCAGCGCCAGGATGTGATCGACCTTTACGAATATCTGCTGGTAGGGCAACATCTGTGGACAGACAAATTTTTGGCGAAGGAGCGGGTATTCAAAGCCATCTTTCCAAAAAGAACGTTTAGCGACAACGAAATGCGCCAATGCATGCATTTCCTGTTCAGGGCCGTTGAGAGCTTCCTCGCCTATAACGCATTGCTCAAAGATCAAGTGCGCACGCAGACCATGCTTGCCAAAGTGTACCGGAAAAGACAACTCCCCAAGTTGTTTAAAAAAGCGATGGACACCAGCCAAAAAACACAAGAGCAACAACCTTTTCGCGACACCCAATATTTTGAAAATGAATATGCCCTGCAATTCGAACAGTACAACTTCTTGAGCGCAGCAGTAAGAGAAGTGCAACTGAACCTCCAGGAAGTATCGGATGCCAATGACATTGCCTACCTAACCAACAAATTAAAGTTGAGTTGCATTATGTTGTCGCACCAGGCAGTCTATAAATCTGACTATAAAATGCACCTGCTGGACGATGTGTTGAAGAACATTGAAAACAACCCAAAATATCTTGAAATACCGGCCATCTCCATTTATTATTTCAGTTATAAATCTATTTCAGAAGCGAAGGACGAATCCGCCTTTGTCAAGCTCAAAGAACAAATCCAACTCAACAGCGACCTCTTCCCGATCGATGAAATCAGAGGGATCTACTTACTGGCGATCAATTTCTGTATCGGCCAGCTCAATACCGGGAAAATGAATTATTACAACGAGTCTTTTGACCTCTATGACCTGGGCATGAAAAAGGGAATCTTTCTGGAGAACGGCATTATGAACCGGTTCACCTACAGCAACGCCATCATCGTTGCCCTTAAACTGGACAAATATGCGTGGGTGGACAATTTCATCACAGAGTACAGCCCTCTATTGGAAGAAAAACACCAGGACAATTATGTACGCTTTTACAGGGCGCGATTACATTTTGAAAAAAAAGAATACGACAAGGCCATGCCCATGTTTGCCCAATACGACACGGACGATACACTCATGACCCTCAATGCCAAGACCACCCTGTTGAAAATGTACTTTGAACTCAACGAATACAACGCACTCGATTCCCTCATCGCAAGCCTGGGAACTTATTTGCGCCGGAAGAAATTAATGGGCTATCACAAGACCAATTATAAAAACATCATTTCTGCTACCAAAAAAATGCTCAACCTATCCCCCTACGATAAAGCCCAAAAAGAAAAGCTAAAAACGGAATTACTCGAAACCAACCCCCTTACCGAACGAAAATGGTTATTGCAACAGCTGGATAAATTCTGAATCCACTTTTTGCCTCCCCAACAAAATACAGGATTCCATTTCATTACATTTGCCTTCCCGATTGTGACAAGGGATTTTATTTTATTCAGTTTTACCTTTTATTTGAACTAACAAATGAGCAGGCGCAACAAACTACAGAAATTCGCAGAAGTACTTTCTTTTCCAAATGTGTACGAGAACTTCGACACTTCCAGTCCGAGTCTTGCTGGCCAGTACGGAGAGGAAGTTGATCTCAAAGGCCAATGGGCCGCCCGCCACTTCAAAAACAATAACCCGATTACGCTGGAACTGGCCTGCGGCAAAGGCGAATACACTCTTGGCCTCGCCCAGCGGTTCCCTGACCGTAATTTCATTGGCGTCGATATCAAAGGGGCCCGCATCTGGCGCGGTGCCAAAACGGCACTCGCAGAAGGCATCGAAAACGCCGCCTATCTCCGTACACGGATCGAGCAAATCACTTATTTTTTTGCTGAAAATGAAATAGACGAAATATGGATCACTTTTCCCGATCCATTTCTGAAAAAAGGAAAGTCCAACCGTCGGCTCACCTCCCCGAATTTTTTAAAACACTTCTCTAAAATACTGAAAAACAAAGGGTTGATACACTTAAAAACCGATGACGATACCTTATATGGCTTTACGCTGGAAACCCTCGCCGAACAAAAACTGTACAACCTGCTTTACCATGACAATGACATTTATTCAAAACCCTTGATTATGCCCGAGCTTGAAATCAAAACTTTCTACGAAAGCAAACACCTCTCCATCGGCAAGACTATCAAATACGTCCGTTTTCAATTGGATAACAGCTGAATCAATTGCCGGCAACCAATCATTTTAAAATCCTCTATTTCAAATTTCCACCCAAACCTGAACTTTTATTGCCAATCTAAAGTTGAATCACTACTTTTGCACTCTTTATACACAATGAGTTGTAATCCTATGTAGAACATCTCATAAACCAGATTTAAGGTCCCATAGCTCAGTTGGTTAGAGCACCTGACTCATAATCAGGGGGTCCAAGGTTCGAGCCCTTGTGGGACCACAAACATTCCTTCAGCTAACCGTAAGTCACTTCATTTCAATGACTTACGGTTTTTTATTTCTTCAAATTGATTCATTTCGTTTCACCTTTTTTCTACATTTTTCTCATTACCACTTCATTTAAGCGGATAAAAAGTTCCACCAAAAGTAGAAATGAACATGCCTTCTAAAACGCTACCTTTTTTTTCACTTTAAAAAGGCAGGCAAAAAAGCCAACAATGGCCAACCAATCTATTGCCGAATAGTCTATAACAGAAAAAAAGCAGAGCTTTTTACCGGAGAATATATTGAGTTTTCCAAATGGTCACCGGAAAGTAACAGGCCCAAACGGAATCCCAGATTGCAGGAATACCTCCTGAATATCCAAGAAAAAATCCTTGCAAAAAAACGTGAGCTTGAATACCAAGGAAGAGTAATTTCAGCTAAGGGCTTAAAAGATTACTACCGGAATGGAGATGCCAGGGACACTGTTTATTTCTTGGAATTTTTTGATAAGGTTTACCACAGAATATCCCAGCTTCCCGATGAATATGCCAAAGTGACCTTAAACAAGTACCGGACCTCAAGAATCCACTTTTGTAATTACTTGAAATCAATAGGCAAGGGCGATATTCTAATAAGCGAAATTGACGTTTCGTTTGTCAAAGGGTTTGACCATTTTATGAAAACTTCCAACACCGAACAATTCGGTAAACCCATGACACGAAATTCAGCGAATGGTTATCATAGAAAAATAAAAAAGGTTTTGGGTGATGCAGTAAAAGAAAACTTAATGGAGAAAAACCCTTACAACGGATTCAAAATCAAAGACGAGAAAGCGAACCGGGAATTTCTTTCCAATGAAGAAGTCGAACTTTTGGCTAACCATTCATTAGGTGGCAACCAAAGTCTTGACAAGGTTAGGGATGTGTTTTTATTTTCCTGTTACACTGGGTTGCGGTATCAGGATGCTCAAGACCTGAAAGCGGAAAACGTCATTATAGATAATGATAAAAATTACTGGCTATCATTTATCCAAAATAAAACGGGGACAAAAGAATTATTTCCATTGCTTGACCCTGCAATAAAAATCTACCACAAATACGATCACAACCGAGAGGTCACAGGGCAAGTACTTCCTAAATTGAGCAATGCCAAGATTAACTCTTATTTAAAAGTAATTGCGGAATTAACTGGCATGAATAAAAAATTGACCCATCACGTTGCCAGACATACATTTGCTACTACCATTACTTTGTCTAATGGTGTGCCTCTTGAAATAGTCAGTGCTTACCTTGGACATTCTGATTTGACAACGACAAAAATTTATGCTAAGATCACCCCAAACCTCAAATTAAGTGTTGCCCAAATGCTGAACCAAAAACTAAAAAATGGGTAAAATGAAAAACAGGTCTACTAAAACAATCAAATTGGAGATATATGAAGATCAAGCGCAAGAATTTATGGGGCTTTTGTAGTTGCTTAAAAGTACATTAAAAAATGAAGAGTTCTCTTTTGAAATGATACGAAACTATTATGAAGACCCATCAATATTCGATAATGTCTCCAATTTGATTGTTTTAGTAGACCTGTTTTTCATTTTACCCATTTTTTAGTTTTT
>JBCBRY010000132.1:0-26469 GCA_039819485.1 Bacteroidota bacterium
GAACCTGAACAGTTTGGATTTCGGGTGTTCGATCAAAACTTTGAGGAGGTTTGGAAAAAGGACGTTGTTCTTCCGTACCCAAACAACCAATTTACAGTAGAGGAATACCAGGTCGATGATTTTGGCAATGTCCACTTGCTCGGCGTGTTGTACACCGATCAGGCAAAATGGCGCAGGAGGGGCAGCCCCACTTACCAATATATTATTTTATCCTACATGGACAATGGGGACCGGGTGGAAGAATACCGGGTCGGTTTAGACCAAAAATTCGTGACGGACCTGACGTTCCGGGTGGCCAAAAAAGGAGATTTGATCTGCTCGGGTTTTTATTCCGAAAAGGGAACTTACAGCATCAAAGGTGCCTGTTACTTCCGGCTCAACCCACAGACCAGAGAAATCAGTAATCAGAACTTCCAATCTTTTGAATTTGATTTTCTGACCGAATTTCTGTCCGAAAAGAAAAAGGCAAAAGCCAAGGATGCCGAACGCAGGAATGATGTACGGCGCACTGCCGAGCTGTTTGATTACTCATTGGACGAGTTGATCCTGCGCAGTGACGGAGGTGCGGTTTTAGTAGCAGAACAATTTTATATCCAGCAAGACCGATTTGATAATTTTAACGACCCGTGGAGATGGGGGTATGGTCTCAATCCGTATTACAGCCCATTTTACGCCAACCGTTTTGGCAATAATTTTCAAGTTGACTATTACTACAATTACAACGACATCATCGTAGTGAATATTCGCCCGACCGGCGAAATAGAATGGGCTGCCCGCATTCCCAAACGCCAGGAAACGAGAAATGACGGGGGCTATTATTCTTCCTACGCAATGTCCATTGTCAGGGATAAATTATTTTTTATCTATAACGACAACCCTCGCAATCTGACAGAGGCCAGGAACAACTCGAACCGCGTCTATAACTACAACGGCAGTAACTCCATTATTTCGCTTGCGCAAATCAACCTTAAAGGTGAAGTGCAGACGTTCCCGCTGGCCTATAACAAAGACCAGGGGGTGATGGCCCGCCCGAAAATGTGCAAACAAATCGGTAAAAAAGAAATGGCTATTTTTGGCGAAAGGGGCAGGGGATACCGATTCGGTAAATTGATATTTGAATAAATTAGGGGTCAGGGGTCAGGTTTCAGGGGGCAGGAGTCAGGTATTTTACCTGACCCCTGAAACCTGACCCCTGACCCCTGAAACCTGACTCCTAAAAAAATGATCACCGCACATTACCAATCTCCATTTGGATGTTTTGAAATAAAAGGGTCTTCCGAAGGGATTTCTTCGGTCAAGTTTATTGAAGGAAAATCCTGTTATGGAGCTGAAATACCGGAGGAACTTGCCGAAGCTGTCTTCCAACTGGACGAATATTTCAATAAAAAAAGAACCGAATTCGACCTGCCGCTTGACCTGTCCTCGGGCACTGAGTTTTTTCAGTCGGTCTGGAAGGAGCTATTAAAAGTTCCCTTTGGACGCACCACTTCTTATTCTGCTATCGCAAAAAAACTGGACAACCCCGATGCCGTCAGGGCTGTGGGCATGGCCAATCGGATGAACCCAATTGCCATCATTGTTCCTTGTCATCGCTGTATCGCCAAAAGTGGTGATTTGCAAGGTTATTTTTACGGGCTGGATTTTAAAAGAAAATTGTTGGAATTGGAAAACCCGATGGCGTACGGAGAGCAGACAAGTTTGTTTTAATCTTCTACCTTTGCCCTAATGGGACTTATTAAGGAAATTGGTTTTTTAATCAAAAAAGAGATCACGCTGGAATGGCGGCAGAAATATGCCATCAGTGGTATTCTGTTGTACGTGTTATCTACCGTCTTTATTATTTTCATTTCTTTTCAAAAACTCAGTCCCCAACTCTGGAATGTCCTGTTCTGGATCATTATGCTTTTTGCTTCTATCAACGCCGTTGTAAAAAGTTTTGTACAAGAAAGCGGCCACCGGCAATTGTATTATTATCAGCTGGCCAGCCCGCTTGCAATTTTACTGTCAAAAATGGTGTACAATACCATCCTTTTGCTCCTGATTGGTGGTCTTACCTTTGTAGCTTTGGGATTCATTGCAGGCAGTCCGGTGGATGACGCAGCACAGTTTGCAATAGCCTTGTTTTTTGGCAGTCTGGGATTTTCGATCACCTTTACTTTTGTGTCGGCCATTGCCGCCAAAGCAGATAACAGCAGCACTTTAATGGCTATTCTGAGTTTTCCGGTGGTCATTCCGGTATTACTGCTTTTGGTCAATCTATCAGCACATTCGATCGGGTTGTTGGGAGGAAGTGGGGTAGCGAAAGATATCATGATGCTGGTGGCGGTGGACTTGGTTTTGTTGGCATTGGGTATGGTACTGTTTCCTTTTCTTTGGCGAGATTAACTTTTAATTCAAATGACCGACAAACATCCCAATTCCAATTTTCATGTCCCAACAAAGATTTAATTCTAATTTTATGAAAAATAATTGGTGGAAAATTTTGGGTGTCCTCCTGATTGTATACTCTTTTGTTGTCGGTATGCTGGTGCCGTTGCGAACGGGGATCAGTGATGCAAGCCCAGCCAGTTTTAAAGCCGGCCAGGATGTTACGATTAAAGTGGAAGGGTACAATTCATTTTACAGAAAAGTACCGGAAGAACTGAAGGCATGGTTGAAAATGGAAGGTAACAACGCATTGGCAGCCACTAAAATTGAGGTGATCAACGACCGTGAACTTAACGTCGATTTTTCAATACCTGCATATTTGCCCACCAAAAGAAAAGTGCAGGCATTTACCCTCATTGTTGATAGTCCTTCTGATGGCGCAGCAATATTGCCGGAAGGGATTTATGTAACTCAGGAAAATGTAGATTCAGTTGCCGCTGATTCTACATGGATTAATTCAGAAATTACCCACCTTCACGAAAAGGATAGTGTGACCTTCCCTTACCGGAATATTTTATACGAAACGATTCGCAACTTGTACTACCATGTGCCGCTCTGGTTTGCCATGTTTATTTTATTTTTTGCAGCAGTAGTATTATCCGCGTTGTACTTAAATAAATTTGACAATAAATATGATCAGCAAGCCAAAGCACTTACCAGCGTCGGAGTTCTTTATGGAGTGCTGGGCCTGATAACCGGAGCCATCTGGGCGAAACATGCCTGGGGGGCCTATTGGAGTTGGGATGTGAAACAAAATATGACAGCCGTCGGGTTGTTGATCTATGGAGCTTATTTTGTTTTGCGTGCGTCTTTTGAAGATCCTGAGAAAAGGGCCCGAATCAGTGCTGTTTATAACATTTTTGCATTTGCCACTTTGATTCCACTTCTGTACGTTGTGCCACGGCTTACTGATAGTTTGCATCCGGGGGCAGGTGGTAATATCGCTTTTGGTTCTCAGGACCTGGATAACACCATGCGCATGGTCTTTTATCCGGCCATCATCGGGTGGACACTTTTTGGCGTTTGGGTTTCACATCTTGTTTATCGGTTCAATCGAGTGAAAGAGCATTATTTAGAAAATAGCTGAATGATGTTTACGCGCTTGCTTGCCAACTTCACTTATTTTTAATTTGTAACAATTGTTTTCTGTCGAAGTATATAATGGGAAGGTCAGCAAAAAGATGAATAAAATATTTTGCAATTGATTTTTTCAAAATAATCGGCAAAGATGGAGGGGCATAGGTGATAAAAATTTTGAAAACCTTTATCCTCACTTATTTGTCGGAAATAAAAATTTGTTCGACTTTTGCGCCTATTCTGGACAGGAACAGCTAATGACTTTACCATGTTAAACGCTACAAAAAAAGCCTTAACCACCGTTGCCATTTCTTTTCTTCCGCTTTCATTTTTATTAGCTCAAGAAAATACAGATTTCATGCGAAGCATGGGTAAAATGTATGTGGTCGTAGCGGTCATCGTAGCCATTTTCATCGGCATTGTTATCTACCTCGTCTCCTTGGACAGAAAAATTACCAAATTGGAGAACCAAATTATTGATAATGAGTAGATTAACAAAACAGCCGAGCTTTTACGAAAGTGTCGGTAATTTCTTTGACAAGGCTGCCCGTTATACCAAACTCGAAAAAGGGATCCTTGATCAAATCAAAGCCTGCAATGCTGTTTATGCCATCAGCTTTCCGGTAAAAGTCACCAATCCAAAAACAAAAAAACGGGAGATCAAAGTAATCGAAGCCTATCGGGTACAACACAGCCACCACCGGCTGCCGACCAAAGGCGGAATTCGTTACAGCAACCACGTAAACCAGGACGAAGTAATGGCACTTGCCACCTTGATGTCATACAAATGTGCCATTGTCCACGTTCCTTTCGGTGGCGCTAAAGGTGGGGTGAAAATCAATCCCTGGGAGTATTCAGAAGAAGACCTCGAAGCGATTACCCGGCGTTATACCTACGAATTGCTGCGACGTGATTTTATCGGGCCTTCTATCGATGTACCAGCACCTGATTATGGGACAGGCTCCAGGGAAATGGCCTGGATTTACGATACCTATCGAACCTTGCGTGAAAATGAAATTGATGCCGCAGGATGTGTAACCGGCAAGCCAGTCAATATGTATGGCATCAGGGGACGGACCGAAGCGACCGGCCGTGGCGTCTTTTACGGGTTGAGAGAAGCCTGTAACAATGCCCGCGATATGAAAAAACTTGGTTTGGAAACTGGGATAGCCGGCAAGCGAGTTGTTGTTCAGGGACTTGGAAATGTGGGATCTTTTTCTGCGTCAATTTCACAAGAGGAAGGCGACGCCGTAATTATTGCAGTCGGTGAAGCAGATGGTTTCATAGTAAATGAGAAAGGGTTGGACATAGCGGAGTTAATTAAAGTGAAAAAGGAGACCGGTTCAATTATGAAATACAAAGACGCCAAGAAATTTGGTAAAGAGGATCGGGACAAAGTACTTGAACTGGATTGCGACATCTTGATACCGGCAGCCCTGGAAAATCAGATTCACGCAAAAAATGCCAAGAAAATAAATGCCAAAATAATTGCTGAGGCGGCAAACGGTCCTATTACCTCTATTGCGGAAGAAATCCTTCTGAAGAAAAAGGTTTTAATCATCCCAGATGTTTATCTGAATGCGGGAGGTGTAACTGTCTCCTACTTCGAGTGGCTCAAGAATTTGTCCCACATGCGATTCGGCCGGATGGACAAGCGCTACCGTCAGGGAGCCAGAGAAAATACCATCCAACTGATTGAAGATATGGTTGGCCGGAAAGTACCGAAAGGGACGGTCGGTAAGTTCGCCAGAGGGGCAGACGAAATTGACCTGGTTCGTTCCGGTCTGGAAGATTCCATGATCATGGCTTATAATACCACCCGGGAAATTGCAGGCAGAAAACGGATAGACATGCGTACCGCAGCTTTTGTGAATGCCATTCAATTGATCGGTGATGATTACCAGGGCATGGGAATTTTTCCGTAGAGTTAAATACTCGAAATCGGAATACAAAAAGTGCCGCCCGTTTTTTCGGGTGGCACTTTTTTCTTTGTCCCAATCGTACCCAAAACACTTTTTACTTTTTATTTTTAGCTTTCATATGTTTTCAAAATGCCACTTAACAAAACACCACTCGAACTTAACGGAGATTTTAAATATGCCTTGGACGTTTTGGAAAAAACGGACAAAAGCCTGTTCATAACAGGCAGAGCAGGCACGGGCAAATCGACCCTTTTGAATCTTTTCCGGCAAACAACCCGGAAAAAAATTGTGGTGTGTGCGCCGACCGGAATTGCTGCCCTCAATGTCAAAGGACAAACTATCCACTCTTTATTCGGTTTTCCTCCAAGGTTTATATTGGCAAAAGACATTAAAAAAAGTGGGAGGCGAAAATGGTTTAAAAAAATAAATATCCTCGTTATTGATGAAATAAGTATGGTCCGTGCAGACCTGCTCGATGCCATCGATCGTTCACTAAGAATTAACCGCGAAAATCCAATGCCCTTTGGTGGGGTCCAGATGGTTTTTATAGGCGACCTTTTTCAGTTGCCTCCCATAGTTGCAAGTGAAGAAGAAAAAAGGATTTTTGCAATGGCTTACGAGAGCCCCTATTTTTTCTCAGCAAATGTTTTGCGATCTTTTGATATTGAAAAACTTGAATTGCGAAAAGTTTACCGACAGGAAAACCGTCACTTTTTGAGATTATTGGATGCCGTAAGATTAAATCAAATTGACTGGGAAGATTTAGAAGATTTAAATGTTCGACATATTCCTGATTTTGATTTGCCGGGCCATTATATCACCCTCTCTCCAAGAAACGCGACCGTCGATCGAATTAACAGAAGAGAACTGGCCAACCTGGAAACAGAAGAATTCACTTTTGCTGCGACTGTGACGGGAACGTTTGATCCACGATTATTTCCTACGGAAAAAGAACTGCGCTTAAAAAAAGGCGCACAGGTAATGTTTATTAAAAATGATCCGGACGGACAATTTGTTAATGGAACCATTGGAAAAATAATTGAAATCAACCGTGAATTAATTAGAATTAAAACAGATGAACACGGAGCAGAAAATGAAATTGATATTGGCCAGACAGACTGGGAAATAATAAAATACAAACCTGGAAAATCTACAGATGAAATTGAAAGTGAAGTAGTCGGTACATTTAATCAATATCCACTAAAATTAGCCTGGGCAGTCACCGTCCATAAGTCGCAGGGAAAAACATTTGACAAAGTTATAATCGACATGGGCAGCGGGGCATTCGAGACTGGTCAAACTTATGTGGCGCTCAGCAGATGCCGTACTTTAGAAGGAATTGTTTTAAAAAAGAAATTGCATCCAAAAGATATAATGGTCGATGAAAGGGTAGTGGAATATTATGAGCAACAATTTAATTAAAATAAAAAAGGCCAGTTTTACAAACTGGCCTTTTTTATTTCGAAAATTAATTTTTATTCAAATACTTCATCAATGTCTCGCTTTCTGTTCCGCCACCAAACATAGCCAATGGTACCAACCAGAACATAAGGGAGAGCCAGCATATAAAGGATTCCCGTGTTCAATCCTTTTCCTGCTGATCCACCGCTTTTCAGATTACTTTCTGCGCCTATTTTACACATCGGGCATTGAGCTGGCAATTCAATTGGAGTGGAAAAACTCAACACAAAAAACAAGGCAAGTATTTTTAAAATTCGTTTTTTCATCTCTATTAATTTTTACAAAATTAAATATTTTCTTGCTTAAAATCTCAAATAAATCTCAGTCTCTCATTCACTGCACCCATGGATAATAAGGTCTGATCATTAGAAACAAAACAGGTCCGGTAATAGCCACATACAACCATAACCAATAAACCCAGCGAGCCATTTTTTTGTGCCGATCGATTTGATTCGTAAATGCACGAATAAAAGTGAATAAAATGAAAGGAAAAATTACTGCCGCTAAAATGATATGCGTAATAAGCAAGAAAAAATAAACATACCTTATCGTTCCTTCTCCACCATATTTCGTGTCTTCATAAATCAGATGGTACACCACATAGCCAGCTAAAAAAAGAGCGGAAGTGAACATTGCCAACGTCATCGCTTTTTTATGTTGTTCGATCTTTTTTTGTTTTATAAAGTAGAGCCCAACAATTAAAATGATGGCGGTAATGGCATTCAGGGTGGAGTAGACGGCAGGCAGAAAGGTGAAGTCCAATGAAGTTGGAATCTTGGGAATTCTGTGCATCGTAGAAACCAGAAGCAGCACTACTGCAGTTATGACCCAAGCCCATTTGTTTAATTTTTTTTCCAGTGCTAAATTCGCTTCCATTATTTTTTCAATTATTCTCTTTTAATAAATCAACAATCAAAAATTGTTACATACCTCTTCTTTTCTGTTTGGGAATCACAATGGCAATTTGCTCCACCAACCTTCCCATATCCGGATCGCTATTGATATCATAGTGCCGGCGGATGGTCATGCTGGTATCGATTAAAGCAATTCCTTTTTCCGCATCTTCAATCTGAAAGGTCGACATTGGAATATTATTCCAGTCTGCATCATTGGTTCCAAGAAGATACCATTGTTTGTGGTCAGTAATGCCAAGGTTAGATGCTTTGGAAATCAAATTTTGACTGGTATCATTTTTAACAAAAGACAGAAAAACAACATCCTCGGTGTCATTGTAACTGTCGTGGATCAAAGACAGACGATCGGTTTGGAATTTAGCCATCGATTCGTCTTCAGAAATAAAATTGACTACAGCTACCTTGCCTCTTAGTTTTTCTGGTGATATCGTAATGTTATTTTGATTGTTGAACTGGAAGGCCGGTACTTTACCTTTGTCCTCCATTTCAGACAAAGAAACTCGCCGGTATTCTTTTCCAGAGTTCAAAAAATATATGGAACCCAAAGGCAGAATAAACAGGACTACAAACACGAGTCCCGATATTAAAAAAACATTTTTCTTTTTTTCAGGAGCTTGATTTTCCATGAATTAATTTTGGATGTTAAAACAATGGAATGAATGTTTAGTTGAAAAATATTTCGATACATTTAACAAAAAAGGCGAGCCCGAAAAGACTCGCCTTTTTTCTCAAATGAGAGAAGTATTTGTCTCCTCATCATATAATTGTTGCTGGTCTATGTAAGAGGATCGTTCTTGCATATTTCTTTCTTGCACGTCGTCCCGTCTGTTTTTCCACGCACCTCCTTCCTGGAAGAAGGCAATGATAGCCCACACCAACAAAAGCATAGGAAGGAGTATACTCATTCTCAATCCACTCACTTCCGATCCAAGATGCATGAAATTATAAACAATGAATTTGGCTTTATACAAACTGAAGCCTACCATGGCAAGTCCATAAATTGCCACGAGGCCCATGGTAACCCATTGCGATGTACTAAAGTGGTCTTTGTGAAAGCCTGAAACAATATGGCCGTTGAACAATAATGCAAGGAATACCTCTGTGATGGTAACTATGGCCAACAACCTAAGCCCTTTCATTACCAGCTTTTTTTGATCTTCGTAACTTAAATGACTCATGTTTTATATGCTTTTTGTCTAATTGAAAATTCAATTAGTAATTTTTAAAGAAGATAAAATACCAGGAAAACGAATACCCAAACCAAATCTACAAAGTGCCAATAGAGGCCAATCTTCTCCACCATTTCATATCCGTTTTTGCGTTTGACATATACCCCGCTCAAGACGTTGATGAGTATGATCGTCAGAAATGCGACCCCAGAAAAAACGTGGAATCCATGAAACCCGGTAATGAAGAAAAACAGAGCACCGAAAGCAACCGGGCCAAATGACAAACGGCCTTCCTGACCATCCAATTCCCCGGTGTACTTATAAGCTCTTTGGATAAATTCACCAGTTTCATGATCTGCGTGAATCAGGTATCCATCGCCTTTTCTAAAAGTTTCTGGCTCTGCCCCTGCCTCATATGGATGGCCATGCGCGTCTTCTAAATAAACTCCCTCATCCAGGTGGGCACTAAAAGGATTGGTATGGATAGTGGTATGTTCGTGGGCGATAAGAGTTGTCCATTCCCAGGCCTGACAGCCGAGAAAAGTTGCGCCTCCCAAGACAGTCAGGAACATCCAAAAAGCTACTCCATTTTTATTTTCACGATGCCCTTCCTGTACTGCGCGAACCATCGTTACTGAACTAACGATCAAAACGAAAGTCATGAACGTAACAAAAACCAAAGGGGCTTTTGCATCGGAAAAGAAAGGTACTTTTTCGAAAACAACATCTGGTACAGGCCATATGTCACTGCTAAAACGCAGTGCACCATAAGCAATCAGGAATCCGGCAAATGTGAAGGCATCCGTCAATAGGAAATACCACATCATCAGTTTGCCATAACTTGCTTTGAAGGGCTCTTTCCCTCCTTCCCAAAGTTGTTCTTCTGTTTCATGCTCAGCAGCATGCATTACTGTTGCGTCAGAAGCCATATTTAGTTGATGATTAAAATTGTTGATTGCTCATTGAAAAATTGTTGATTTATCAGGTAAAAGCAATCAACAATTTAACAATCAATCAATTATCTGTATAATGTCAAAAATAAAAACAAATAAACCCAAAGCAAATCCACGAAATGCCAATAGGTCAGTGATAAAGAAAAACGTAATTTACGTTTCTCTGTAACTTTATATTTTAGTCCAAACGCATGGATCATTGCCACTACTAAAATCGCCACTCCTCCAATAACGTGGGCAGCGTGTACCCATGAAATCACATAAACGAAATCGCCTGCCGGATGCAAAGTGAATGGAATGCCCGCCGAAGCAAGTGCTTGCCATCCCTCATATTGAAAGGAAAAAAACAACATGCCCAATGCAAATGTGGCCAGTAGCAATACTTTGTAAAGCATTTCATTACCTTTTTTGAAGGAAATAAAAGAGCCGTGCAGGGTCAAACTACTCAATACAATTGCAATGGTACTGTACTTAAAGACATCCGGTAGCGCAAACTCCAACCAATTTCCACCCGCCTGACGAACGATGTAGGCACTAGTAAGTGCCGCAAACATCATCGTAAGTGTAGAACATCCAACCCATAAAGCAAATTTGTATGGGTGTATCCTATTACGTTTGGTGAAATCTTTCTCTAATGCCAATTCCATATGATTAAATTTTATCCAATAATAGAGCAATTAAAGCCAGCGGTAAATAAAAGAATGAGCTGAACATTAATTGCCTTGCGGATTTTCGGTCATTGTTTTGATGTAATTTCCAACCATATGCAGCGTAAACTAAAGCGATTATTGTCAAAAAAATGGCTGATGCAACTCCTGTATAACCTCCATACCAAGGAAGCCAACCCACAGGTACGAGACAAAGAGCGTATATGAACCCCTGGATTCCAATCGTTCTGTCTCGTTCGCCATTTTTTTCAGCAACAAATTTGAATCCTGCCTTCTTGTAATCTTCGAAACCCAGCCAGCTAATAGCTCCGAAATGTGGAAACTGCCAAAAGAACTGCAGTGCAAAAAGAGCCAATGCAAGAGATGTCAATTCATTTTGAAAGGCTACACAACCTATCAGGGTAGGCAAGGCACCAGGGAAAGCGCCAATTGCAATGGCAGTTGGGGAGACCCTTTTCATTGGTGTATACAAAAAGGCGTAACTTAACATAGCCATCATTCCGAAGAATGAGGCCCAAGGATTGAACAATGCCAAAAGCATCATACCAGTTATGCCCAGTATACCTGCTGTCAAAACACCCTCTGAAACGCTCATTCTACCAGATGCGATTGGGCGATCGGCAGTCCGTTTCATATGCCTGTCAAAATCTCTTTCGAGAACCTGGTTCAGTGCGTTTGCAGCACCAGCTACCAAAAACCCACCCAGCGCCAATACCACAACCGATATCCAACCAACAGGAGTCGTAGCGGCGATCAGATAAGCCATTACGGCAGAAAAAACAACCGTTAAGTTTAGCTTGAATTTCACTAATACCCCGAAATCTCTAATCTTTTGAGATAGGGACGGCTTGGCAATTGTCTTAGTTCTGGTATTCAAATTATTATTGTTGATTGTTAATTGCCGACTGAAAAGTTTGTACCGTCAGCAATTAACAATTAGCAATTATTTTGATGTTGTTAATGTCCGTGATCGTGTTCTCCTTCCTTGAGCGGTTCTATCTGCGGAACGAATTCACGTCCATCTTTGCCATAATCATAAGCCCAGCGCTGAACAGTTGGCAATTTACCAGGCCAGTTACCATGACCAGCATTAATTGGTGTAGTCCACTCGATGGTTGTCGCGCCCCAAGGATTTTTGGAAGTAACTTTCTTACCCTTCCAAATGCTGTAGAAGAAATTGATCACCATGATTACCTGAACGCCAAATGTCAGAATTGCGGCAATGGTAATAAACATGTTCGCATCTGCGAAATGTCCAAAGGTATCGAAGTTGTCAAAGCGATAATAACGACGAGGTACTCCGGCCATACCCAAGTAGTGCATAGGCCAGAAAATAGCATAAGCTCCGATGATGGTTCCCCAGAAATGGATTTTACCCAGTGTATCGTTCATGAAGCGCCCGAACATTTTAGGGAACCAGTGGTAAACTCCGGCAAACATCCCGAAGAATGCAGCAATACCCATTACAATGTGGAAGTGAGCTACCACGAAGTAAGTATCGTGCATTTGAATATCAATAGCAGAATTACCGAGGAAAATACCCGTCAAACCACCAGAGATAAACAGAGATACAAAACCAATGGCAAACAAGGACGCAGGGTTGAATCTGATGTTTGCCTTATACATGGTCGTGATCCAGTTAAAGACTTTCACCGCTGAAGGAACAGCAATGATCAAAGTAAAGATCACGAAGAAGTTTGAGATAAATGGATTCACACCGGCCATAAACATGTGGTGCGCCCAAACAATGAATGATAAAAATGCGATCGCCAGAATGGAATAAACCATTGCTTTGTATCCAAAAATCGGCTTTCTGCAATGTACCGAGAGTACTTCAGATACCAGCCCCATTGCCGGGAGAATAATGATATATACTTCAGGGTGGCCAAGGAACCAGAACAAGTGCTGATACAAGACTGGACTTCCACCGACATGATCCAATGCTTGTCCACCAATAAATATTTCACTCAAATAAAAACTGGTATCCAAACTTCGGTCGAACATCAAGAGCAAAAAGCCTGAAACCAATACCGGGAAAGAAAGCAAGGCAATAATAGCTGTTACGAAGAATGCCCATACAGTCAACGGCATTCGCCACATGGTCATTCCTTTCGTACGCAAATTAAGTACCGTTGTAACGTAATTGACCCCTCCAAGAGCAACAGAGACCACGAAAAATACCAGACTCAACAACCACAGCGTCATCCCTGCTCCGGAGCCATCAGATGCTTGTTCAAGTGCGCTGAGGGGAGGGTAGGCTACCCATCCGCCGGCAAAAGGCCCTGTGCTCAGGAACAAAGAATAAAACATGATAACACTTGATAAAAAGAAGAACCAATATGATAACATGTTGAGAAATGGGGAAGCCATGTCCCGTGCCCCTAACTGTAAAGGAATCAAGAGATTACTGAAAGTTCCACTAAGGCCAGCTGTTAATACGAAAAATACGATAATCGTACCGTGCATCGTTACCAGCGCGTAATAAAATTCAGGAGCAAGCGTTCCTACGCCTGTTTCAGCATTGACCTCAATCCATTTGCCAAGTAAGGGTTTGAGCCAAGCCATACTTTCATCTGGAAAACCGAGCTGTAGACGGAAAATGATGGACATTCCAGCACCGATCAAAGCCCAGATCATGCCCGTTATCAAAAACTGTCGAGCAATGATTTTATGATCCATACTGAAGATATACTTCATGATGAAATTCGACTTGTACTTGTCGCCATGTTCATGCTCATGGAAGTGGTCGTCATAACCCAGTTCCTGAATGAGCTTTTCGTCCTGATCGTGTACAATGGTGGTTACGTTAGCCATATCACTAATTTTAAAGCATTTTTTTGGTTAAACTTTTCTTCTGGAATTATTGGGTTAAAATTTGGAATTCCGTTCTGCGATTTTTCTGGCGGCCTTCATCGGTATCATTAGTATCGATTGGTTTGTTTTGACCATAGCCCATCGGAGACATACGACCCGTAGCTACTCCCATGCCTGCCAAATAATCATACACTGCCTGAGCTCTTGCCTGTGACAATGTTTGATTGGCTTCAGCTTCTCCTGTATTATCTGTGTGTCCTGCGACTTCGATGGTTACATTGGGATATTTATTCAAAGCGTCATAAACATTTTTTAGTTCGTACTTGGACTCAGGAGTCAAATTTGCGGAACCCGTCTCAAAAGTGACATAGTCCAAACGGATGATTTTCTCTTCAGGAAGTTCTGCCGATAAAGCTTTATCAACAGCAGAATCAAAATCTTGTTTTCGCTGCTTGAGCTCAAGGTCAAAGCGGGGATCGAACTCTTTCCCTTTGACATTTGACTCATAGTAAGAGGTTTGTTGAGATAGCCACTCTTCATATTCATCGTCAGAAACTATCCGTACGATCTTTTTCATACTGAAGTGTCCTTTTCCACACAGTTCAGCACAAGCCAATTCGTAGTTGAACGTTTTCCAAAGTGGTTCACTTTCAGGATCGTCTTTATCAGAAGGTTGTTGATATTCAGGATAATTTCTTAATTCCTGACGGTATTCTTCCGTAGTTTTTACAGGTGTGAATACAAAGTAGGTAGGCATACCTGGAACAGCATCCATTTTTACCCTAAAATGCGGAAGATCGAAATTGTGAAGGACATCCATTGCGTTGATACGAACCCGAACTTTTTTGTTCACTGGAAGAACAATTTCAGTTGGATGAAAGTCATCCAGGTTTTTATCATCCATCCAATCCTGTCCGAGCGGGTTGATTCCAGGCTCAATCAGACGGAAATTTTTGGTTCCAAGTTGATTATCTGCACCTGGGTAGCGTAAATGCCAAAGGAATTGCTGCCCAGTTGCCTCAATCTCCATATATTCCTCATCTGGCCCGACATCTGCCATAACATCGTTCCAGGCAACCAGCCCTTGCACTACCAAAAGGCACATTACCACTGCTGGTACTGCTGTCCAGATAACTTCTAATTTGTTATCGTGAGAAATGAAAGAAGCTTTTGCTCCCTTTCTTCCCTGATATTTATAAGCAAACCAGAAAAGTGCGATGTGTGTGATTACGAAAACAATGCCCGTAAAAATCAGGGTCGTATTGAAAAGGCTATCCAAAGTGCTGCCATGCGCAGATGCTGATTCGTGCGGGCCATAGCCCAACATCCAGTTTTTGAAATCATAAGCAGACCAAAAACAGTAAATCAGAAAGACAGCTCCCAATACCAGCCAAAGTAGTCCACTACGACGATTGGCCTCATATTGTACTTCTTCTTCTCCTCTGATCTTAGCCGCCAATTCAGTCACCTTACCAATCTGAACGATGACAATAGCAATCAGAGCGATACAACCTATGATAATTAATCCAGTACTCATTATTTATTATTTATAATTGCTGGTTGTTGCTTGCTGACTGTTTTTGCGGATAAATGGCAATTAACAATCAGCAATCAACAATTTTATTTTATTCGTAAACCTGTACTTCATGATGCATACTCTCTTGAATGTATGGATCATTCTTAGGGAAAAGAGATGCTTTGGTTAATTGGTTGAAGACGAAATACAGGAAGAATCCCAGAAATCCGAGCATAATCCCGATTTCTAATAATCCCGGTATGGTAAAACCTTCTACGAAGGCTGCTCCATGACCAGCATCATGTCCGTGACCACCGTGATGTCCACCAACCATTTCTTGCGCAGTAATCAGTGTACCTGGTTTGATCATGTAGAAGTAATCCATCCAGTGACCAAAGAAGACCAGACCTGCGGTAAACATCAGTGTACCGTACCGACGCTTGGTTGTATTGCGCATCAAGATCAAAAACGGTAATACAAAATTGATTACGAGGTTTCCAAAGAAAAGAACAGGGTAATTGTCAACTCGCTGTTTGAAATAGATGGTTTCTTCTCCGACGTTGCCGTACCAGATCAACATGTACTGGCTGAACCAACAGTAAGTCCAAAAAATACTAAAGGCGAACATATACTTGGCCAAGTCATGGAGGTGCTCCATTGTTACTTTCTCAAAATAACCCTTACCCTTCAAATAAAGAATAAGAATAATCGTCAAAGAACATGCAGCCAACCACCAGCTGGCCATGCAGTACCACGCATATAATGTGCTGTACCAGTGAGCATCCACAGACATTACCCATTGCCAAATCATTGCTGGACCTGTGAACGCAGCTACTGGCAACAGAAAAGCAGCCCATTTACGCAGTGTACGCTGATATTGAAAATCACTGACCTGATCACCATCCTTATCTTCTGCGACTGACAGTTGACGAAACTTGACAGCACAGAATGCCCAAATTCCACCAAAAATAAGAGTGCCGAAGAGGAACCAACCTTTGTTGAGGAAAGCTGATTTGCCAGCGATGATCTTATCATATGCATCATTTCCAACTTCTGTCACTCCGTCAGCTGCCCAGTGATACAAATGATGCAAGTGAGCATAATTACCTATTCCCAATATCACCATCAAGATGATACCAGGGATCAAGAATAGGGAAAAACCCTCCCAAAGTCTTTTAAAGGCAACATGCCAACCGGAATAGGCAGTTGTAAAGGCCGCTATTACAAATGTGATCATAAAGGCCATTCCCGTAAAGAAAGAGGCATTGTGCAAAAAGTTGGTCCAGAACCTTTGGTGAACACCAGCCTCCGCAATCGCAGCCGGCTCGTTGATGTAGGACAGGATCAGGCACACCAGGCCAAGTCCCATCATTCCGAAAAAGAGGTTCTTTTGTTTTGATTCGAATGTGAACTGATTCATTCCGTTCAGATATTTTTTGATTGGGAAAATCCCAGTTTCGAATTATTTTTTTCTAAAATTTGGATCAATGTTGATCAATGACTTCCTTCCTCATCGTGTGATTCATCTTCATGTCCGTATCCATCTTCTCCGTTTTCAGGGCCATGATCTTCTTCATGCATTTCTTCGATATGCACCATTGATTGAGGTACGCCGAAATCGGGGTTTAATTCATTCGTTTCAGAATCATATTTCACCTTCAATTCTTTTGCTTGCAACAATCGAATATAGTGGATAACATTCCAGCGCTCTTCGTAGGAAAGTTTATCTGCATAAGCACCCATCGCATTTTTTCCGTACATGATGCTGTGATAGTAGCGGCCGTTGCTGGCGTTCAGGAACTCTTCCAATAAAAAGTTGGCAGGCTGTGCTGGGTACTTACCTCCATTATCTCTAACCAGGTATCCTCCTCCATCACCTTTATCTCCATGACAAATACCGCAGTAGTATCCATATAGTTCTTGTCCCTGGGCAATTCCTGCTTTGGTGATTGGAAAGGGGTTGTATTTTATCTGATCAGTAGCAAGCAATCGACCCTCTTCTGTATCTGGATAATAATAAGGAACTGATCCGTTTGGAGTGTAAGCAATACCAGTATTGGTTTTCATCTTTTGCATGGTATTGGCAACAGCCTCCGCTGCCGTCTGGTACGTACCATCATTGGTAGCAGCGCCGGAAAAACCTCTTGGAATTGTTCCACTGACAGGTAGACGTGGTTTTGTCAATTCACGGCGGCTGACCACTGATTCTTCCTCCCATGCATTGAGAGAATAATCAGTGTAAACATTGGCTTCATAAGCCACGGAATGCGCCATATCTGGAATGAATTCACTGCCAGTGCTTTCTCCTCCCGCTTGTTGACAAGAGTAGGTTCCCGCTAAAAACAGGAGACACAGAATTCCTAAAATTGATTGTTGGTGGATTTTCATTTTATGAAAACTATTTTCAAAAATCATTTACAAAGTAACAGTTGAAAAACTGCTGAAATCTTGGTGATTTTATGTTTTATTTCTTTAGATTTATTCTAAATAGAAAATACATCAAAGTTCTAAAAACCTAAATTTGCTTTGAGTGTACTTCCTCCGCTCCGGTTTCATCAAAGAAACCTTTCAAACCATCTACATCATCTTCGCTCATATCATTGGTCTGGAATGCGATACAGAATTTATCATCAGTGATTCGATCATCTAAAATTGGGTTGTTCACCCCGAAGCCCATACCGCAGATGATGTAAAAAACAACGGTCATCCCAATCCCACAGAAAAGTACTGTCAACTCAAACGTGATTGGAATAAATGCGGGTAAAGACCAATACGGCTTGCCTCCAAAAATGGTGGGCCAATCACCTTCAAAAAGAAGGCTTCCACCGAAGATGAATGAAATGCCACAGAGTGCGGTCAAAGTACCCAGGGCACCAAAAATAAAACCGACAATGTGCAAGCGACTTTCCTCCAATCCGAGCAACGGATCAAGACCGTGTACGGGAAAAGGAGTGTAGACATCCATAATGTCGAGGTGCTTGGCATTAGCCGTTTTGATGGCGCTCATCAAAAGAGTCTCGTCATTGTAAAGTCCAAATAATACGTCTTTATACTTGGCTGCCATTTGATAAAAATTATTGCTTGAAAAGTATGGTTCATCACCAGACAAGGCTTTTCAAAACCTTGTCTGACTTTTATTGAAATAAATTAGTGGGCGGCGTGAGTATGCTCATCAGAATGAGAAGCTGCTTCAGTCGCATTTGGCCCTAAATATTGGTCGCCGTATTGTTTCAAAATAGATTTAACCTCAGCAATAGCAACTACAGGCGCTACTCTTGCAAAGATCAGATACAGGGTAAAGAACAAGCCGAACGTTCCAACATAGATGCCGATTTCTACCCAGGTTGGCCAGTAGTAAGACCAGCTTGAGGGCAGGTAATCTTTTGCCAGAGTGGTAGCGATGATCACAAAGCGCTCAAACCACATTCCGATATTTACGAAAATGGACATGAAGAAGGTCCACCAGACACTGCGTCGAATTTTCTTCGACCAGAAAACTTGCGGTGCCAAAAGGTTACATCCCATCATACCGATGTAAGACCAATAATAAGGTCCTGCAGCTCTGTTGAGAAAAGCAAATTGCTCATAGACATACCCTGAGTACCAGGATATGAACAGCTCGATCAAATAAGCTGACCCTACCATTGTGCCAGTCACCAATATCACTTTGTTCATACTTTCGATGTGACTGATAGTGATATACTGTTCCAGTTTAAGACATTTCCGGGTAATGATCATTAGGGTTTGCACCATGGCAAATCCTGAAAAGATCGCCCCGGCAACAAAGTAGGGCGGAAAGATGGTCGTGTGCCATCCTGGTATTACGGAGGTGGCGAAGTCAAAGGATACAATAGTATGTACTGAAAGAACCAAAGGAGTAGCAATTCCAGCCAAAATCAATGACAAATACTCCCAACGTTGCCAGTGCTTTGCTTTACCTGTCCACCCCATCGCAATAAAGGAATAGATTTTTTTACGTATACCCTTAGCCCGGTCCCTTACAGTGGCGAAATCAGGAACCAAACCCGTATACCAAAACAACAATGAAATGGTAAAATACGTCGAGATGGCGAACAGGTCCCAGAGAAGTGGCGAATTGAAATTTACCCACAATGGCCCCCGGGTGTTAGGGTAGGGGAACATGAAGAAATCAAACCATGGGCGACCTGTATGAGTGGCTGGAAACAGGCCCGCACACATTACAGCAAAGATGGTCATTGCTTCCGCAGCCCGGTTTACCCCTGTCCGCCAGCGTTGACGGAAGAGGAGAAGGATGGCAGAAATCAACGTGCCTGCGTGTCCGATACCGATCCACCAAACGAAATTGGTAATGTCATATCCCCATCCGATGGTACGGTTAAGATTCCAGGCCCCGATGCCGAAGTAAAAAGTCCAGCAGAGGGCGAAAATCCCAAAGCCCAACAATGTGACGGAGATGATAAATGCAATCATCCACATCATATTGGGTGCTTGCTCGGTAGGCCCTACCAAGTCTTCCGTAATGTCGTGATAACTTTTGTGCCCTTCGATTAAGGGTTCACGTATTCTTGCAACTGGAGCACTCATATTTGAGTAAGCAGTTTTACAGTTGGCAGTCAGGAGTCAAATTATTTCACTTCTGAATGCACCGCTGTTATTTTTAGTAAAAAAATTCAATTAAAATTTCTCCATGATGGCCAATGACTTTTCATTAGCTGATGGAAGCATCCCGGTTGTTCACTTTAGCAGTGTATTGTACCGACGGTCTGGTATTGACTTCTTCCAATACGATATAGTTCAAAGGATCATTCATTTTTCTATCGAGCTCTGATCCTTTCATGTTCATGTCGCCAAATGTGATTGCACCGGTAGGGCAAGCTGTCTGACAGGCAGATTTAACCTCTCCATCACGGAGTGCACGTCCTTCTCGCTTGGCAGTCAATTTACCTTCCTGAATACGCTGAACACAGAAACTACATTTTTCCATGACACCACGAACCCGAACGGTAACGTCTGGGTTCAAGACCATTCTGGTTAAGTTGTCACCTCCGAAAGGCACTCCTTCTCCGTTGAGGGCAACTTCGTTGACTGGGAACAGATCAGCAGTTGTATAGTCCATCCAATTAAAACGACGGACTTTATAAGGACAGTTATTGGCGCAGTACCGAGTACCGATACAGCGGTTGTAGGCCATTTGGTTTAATCCTTCTGAACTATGGTTTGTAGCAGAAACAGGACAAACATTCTCACATGGAGCATTATCACAGTGCTGGCACATCATTGGTTGGTAGACCACATTCGGATTCTCGTAATCGCCATAGAAATAGCGATCAATACGAAGCCAAGTCATTTCATGGTGACGGTAAACCTCATGTTTCCCAACTACAGGAACATTATTTTCAGCAACACAGGCAACCTGACATGCTGCACAACCAGTACATGCATTCAAGTCAATGTGAAGCCCCCAATGGTGTGCCTGACTGTACTTTTCAGCAACATACTCGGCGTACGGATAGAGCGTTTGCTGATTTAGATACTCGTGGTGTTCACGACGGGTCACCAAGCCTTTTCTCTCCCGGCCGTTATCTCCATCACTGTATAAAAAGCTTTCCAGCTTATCCTTATGTGTCTTTTCAATCACTGAGCGCTCAGTCAATGAACCTTGAAAGCCTTTACCCAAGGACATCAAGGCTACTTCATCTACATTTACCTCAGTGTCAAACCCTTCTGCCTGACCGGTCACACCCATTGTATGGTGATATTGAACACAGGCAAACTCATCTTTTTCCCCAAGTGCAGTATTTACTTCTACATTGGTAGCAAAATACTGCACGTTTCCGTCATCGTCGCGGCTCATCCATGGATAAACGTTGGTTCCGATACCAATTCCGCACTCCCCAGAAACAGAACGACCATATCCGAGGGCCATAGATACTGTTTCTTTCATTTGGCCGAACTGACGTACACAAGTAATCGTATTGGCCGCTCCACCGATGGTCACCTCCACTTTGTCAGCAGATTTATAGAACTCATCCTGGTTTAAACCAGCAAATTGACCTGCTGCATCAAAACGACGGTCCCCGTCAAATTCAATCGGAATAGCAAGGTAGTTGCCCCAGACACAGCGATTGATAGGATCGGGCATTTCCTGCAGCCAAGGGTTGTCGGCGTACTGACCACCACCAACATTCACTGTTTCGAAAAATGTAATTTCCAAACCGCTTCCTGGTTGGGTGACTCTACTTGCAGCACTGGAGATATTACCTGCAAAAGAATAGGCAGGTTCTGATTCATTTGTTTCAAAAACACCATCGTGCAAGGTGCTGTCCCAAAAGGCACGGAAGGTGGCATAATTGCCTTGTTGGCCAAACATGTTGGCTTGCCAATTGGCATTTAGATATTCATAGTATGGCTGTTCGGCATCAGCGTTGATATTGATGCTTTTTGCCCAAAGTAATAATGTTTCTTCAGCTTGACGAGTATCAAATAATGGAGCAATTGTCGGCTGGACCAAACTGTACTTTCCATTCTTTGGTTCGGCGTCACCCCAGCTTTCCAGGTAGTGATGGGTTGGTGCGACATAATCGCACAATGCGGTAGTTTCGTCTGGAGAATACGCAAATGAAATTTTAGTGGCCACCTTGCTCATCCCCGCTTTAAATACTTCCGCATCCGGCAAATCAAACACTGGATTGGCCCCCCAAACGATTAAGGAAGTTACTTTTCCGGTATTCATCTCTTGCAACAGGTTACTCACATCTCTGTCATCGCCTTGGCGTTGCATGGAAGCATTGGCAAATCCTAACGTATTTCCGTAGTTACCAAGCAAGTTATTGATGGCATTGACCAGGACTTGCTCGCCCATGTTGTTGGTGCCTGAAACGACCAGAGACTTTCCTCTATTCTCCCAAAGTTTATCTGCTACTTTGTTAAGGGAGGCAGCAGCATTGGAATTTCCAGCTGAAACTGTTTGCGCACCGGCTTTGGCTGCAACTGCATTGTACAGTGCAACGATAGCTTGGCCCATTTCAGATGGTTTGACCAAAATTCTATTATCTGCATTAGAACCCGTCAAAGTCATGGCACTTTCCACTTGTATGTGGTGTGACATGGTAGGGGTCTTCACATCAGTAATTTTTCTGTTTTTGGCGTATTGAGCAGCGTACTCAATAGGTGAAATCCAAGTTCCAAGGAAGTCAGCACCAAAACTGACAATCACGTCAGCCTTGTCGAAATGATAATTAGGAACAGCCTTAATACCGAAGCAGGATTCATTGGCTTGCAGCAGGGCAGAAGAAGATACCGCATCATAGGTTACAACTTTGGTGCCTGGGTAGGCAGCGACAAATTCACCTAACGCTTTTTTCGAGGTAGGGCTGATAATGGTATTCGTCAGCACTGTAACCGCTCCAGTTCCGAGCTTGCCACCTACTTCTTTGTCCAGGTCTGCCCAGGAAATTTTCTCCCAGCTGTCACCTGATTTCTTCATAGGGGCCTGAAAGCGGTTGGTATCATACAAACTCAAAACAGAAGCCTGTGCCCTGGCGCTTGTTCCACCACCAGTGATGCTGGACAAAACGTTGCCTTCAATTTTGATCGGACGTCCTTCTCTTGTTTTCACCAGAACGGGGCAGTAGTCGCCACCGTTGACGAACGAGGAAGCATAATAAGACGCAACACCCGGTACGATCTCATCCGGTTTGGTCACATAAGGGATCGCTCTTTTTACCGGAATGTCACAACTGGCAGCGGCAGTCGCAGCCGTGACGCTAAATCCAAGAAATTTTAAGAAATCACGGCGGTTGGATTTGACTTCCAATGCTTCCTCTTTCGCAAGAAGGCTGGTGTCATCTGAAAATTCCTTTTGAATGGACTCTAAAAAATTTGGATCGTTCTCCAAATGTTCGACTCCGATCCAGACGTCCTTTTTTTGATCTTGATTTTTCATCTTTTATATTAAAGTGAATCCTTTTTAATGAAGAATGAGAAAAGGAAAAATGAAAAATGGAACGGATGTTCATCATTTTTCATTTTTCTTTTTTCATCAATAGTGGCATTTCTGACATTCAGTTCCACCTATATCTTCCACGGTAACACCGCTACGATCAAGGTTTTCGATTTCCTTGTGATAATTTTCGTAATAGTTTTGGTAATAACCGTTATCTGCAAATTTAACTTCGGATTGGCGGTGGCAATTGATACACCAGCCCATGCTTAACGGCGAGTACTGCTTGACGACGGCCATCTGTTCGATCTTTCCGTGACACTGCTGGCATTCAATTTTACCGACAGAAACGTGCTGAGAGTGATTGAAGTAAACGTGATCGGGTAAATTATGGATTCGGACCCACTCGATTGGGCCTGCAATCATATTGTCACCTGCATCGGGATTGGTCAAGGCTTCTACGATTCCATCCCATTGATTCAGTTCCAATTCCTGTGCCTCTTCGACGGAAGCACCATTTTCGATGGCTTGGTTGGATATCCAGCGAGTGTAGATTTTCTTTATATCTTCCTCACTGAGATCTTCGTAATTCTCGATATACTTGTCTGTGTTGGGATCAAATCCTACCGAGGCATAGATTTTTGTCAACTCCTGAGTTCCGTATCGTGAGCCGTTCTTGATGGCTTTGTGACAATTCATACAGGTATTGGCCGCCGGAATGACTGCATGCTTGGAACGGCGCGCACCATCGTGACAGTAGTTACAATCGATCTTATGCTCACAAGCATGAATGATATGAGAGAAGTTGATCGGTTGTTCCGGTTGGTAGCCTTGCTGGCGCCCCAGGTTGGTTGCGTTTTGAACGGTAATGTAGCCTCCGACAACAATTGCCAAAAAGATAGCAAAGCTGATAGTGCTCCTGCTGGTTAGCGCTTCGGCTAATGTCTTCTTCTCAGGCGCAATGCCAGTTTCCTTTACCTGATTGATGTGGTTGAGCTGAGAAATGATTCGGGTAAGAATCAATGCCAGCAAAGCCAGTACAGCGAAGAGAAATACATACATCAGACGGTTGCTGTCCTCGGCCGCAGTAGGCACCGCACATTCATCAACCACAAGTCCACCTCCATTGGGTTGATCCCCTCCGGCTAACTGGAAATCGACGTAGCCAAGAATGTTGGCAATATCCTCATCGGTCAGATTTGGAAAGCTGTTCATTACCGTTGGCTTCCATTCATTCCACAGTTCAACGGCACGTGGATGTCCGGCCGCAATCATTCCTTGTGAGTTGCGAATCCATTCATACAAATCAGCTTGATCATCCCACCGATCTTGTACCCCGCCGAGGGCCGGACCAGTCATTTTACTCTTCATATCCTTGTTGTGACAAGATGCACACTGATTTTTGAAGAGGGTTTTACCGGCTTCAACATTAACCTCCTGGGAAAAAGTGGAATAGGTAAGAAAGGAGAAGAAAAAGATTAAAAGCTTGTAATTCAATCGTTTAAATGCCATGTTTAGCACATTTATTTTAGCTAATGATCGGTAGAAAAATGGCTCCTTCTATCGAATCGGCGCAAAGATATAATTCCAAGTATTTTTTTAACAAGATTTTAAGGAGTGTATACTTATTTAGATATGGTCTAAATACTTGGCTTTGCCTGAACCACCTCCGCACTTTTCCGTTAGGAGTGTTGAAGCATAAATGCGTTCCTGCCCAAAAACTTCATATCCAATTTATCTTTCAATTGAAAACTGCTCTTTTCATCAGCATGCCCGGAGGTACGCCTGATCCAATTATTGACTAAATTATTGCCTAAATATTTTGGACAAGTTTTTATGAAAATCCCAACTTAGCCCTACCTTGAGCCCTCATTTCAACCCCTATTTTGTAGAGTCCTTTCCGCGAAATCCATTTAAAATTCAAGTAATGTATCTTTTAGGTCTTGATATCGGGTCGTCTTCTGTGAAAGCTGCCTTGGTCGAGGTAGGTGTCAACAACCAATCCTGGGTAGTTCAGTCGCCTGAATCAGAAATGAAAATTTTATCGCCGAAAATTGGTTGGGCTGAGCAACAACCTGAAGCCTGGTGGGAAAATGTCTGCCTGGCTACTCGCAGATTGTTACACCAATCCAAAGTTGATCCAGCAGACATCAAAGGCATTGGCATTTCTTATCAAATGCATGGGTTGGTAATAGTTGATGATCATTTAGAGGTTTTAAGGCCTTCCATCATTTGGTGTGACGGGCGAGCTGTAGAAATTGGGAACCAGGCATTTGATAGGATTGGCCACAAAAACTGTCTTTCTCGATTGTTAAACGCTCCAGGTAATTTCACTGCTTCGAAGCTAAAGTGGGTACAGGAGAACGAGACTGCCGTTTACGATCGGATCTATAAAATGATGTTGCCGGGCGATTATATAGCAATGAAACTTACGGGCTCTTTATTTACGACCCCAAGTGGCCTATCTGAAGGGATTCTCTGGGATTTCAATGATAACCGGCCGGCCGATTTGATTTTGGACCACTTTACTATCGACCAAAAACTTATTCCTGAAATAACCTCCAGTTTTTCTCAGCAAGGAATTTTGACAAAACACGCTGCCCAAAGCACCGGCCTTGTGGAAGGTACTCCAGTAACTTACCGGGCTGGTGACCAACCCAATAATGCCCTGTCCCTGAATGTGTTAGAACCGGGTGAAGTAGCTGCATCCGGAGGGACATCTGGTGTCGTTTATGGCGTAGTGGACAAACCGGTTTTTGATCAGCATTCGAGGGTAAATGGATTCGCACATGTAAATCATACCGCCGAAAACCCTAAGATTGGCATCTTACTTTGTATCAATGGTGCGGGCATTCAATATGCCTGGGTACGTCAAAAAATGGGGTTGCCGGGCATTTCCTATTCTGAAATGGAATCCTATGCAGCAGATATTCCAATTGGGTCAGATCAATTGAGGATGCTTCCATTTGGAAATGGAGCGGAACGCATGTTGGGTAATAAAAATGTTGGTGCCAGGGCGCTCAACTTACAATTCAATCGCCATAGCCGGGCACATTTTTACCGGGCTGCGTTAGAAGGTATCGCTTATTCATTTGTGTACGGAGTAAATATTTTAAAAGAAATGGGGCTAACAGTTGAAGTCATGAGAGTTGGCAACGATAATTTATTTCGGTCAAATATATTTTCAAAAACAATTTCAAATTTGGTTGACTGTCGCATAGAAATGATCGAAACGACTGGAGCAATTGGAGCGGCGAAGGCTGCCGGTGTGGCGGCAGGTATATTTAGCACAATAAAAGAAGCGGTAGGGGGAATTGAGGTAATTAAAATTTATGAACCAAACGATACAACTGGTAATTACCAAAAACATTATCGGCTATGGGAAACTGATTTGCTGAACGTTTTGAGTCGATAAACAGAAATTAATTTTTAACGCTAATAAAATTTATTTAATAAAATAAAAGAAATAGAAATGGTTATTTAATTTTTATTTTTTTACCAACTTTTATTAAATAGAATAAAATGAAAAACACTAAGCAGGTGGTAAAAAAAAATGACACTTTTATTTGGGCAAATGTTTGATTCCCAAGTCTTAAAAATCTTTTTCAGGTAAAGGAAAAGTGT
>JBCBRY010000133.1:0-25506 GCA_039819485.1 Bacteroidota bacterium
ATGCACTTTCTTTTCTCCCCCTTTGGAGGGGGCCGGGGGGAGGAAAATATTTGGATTCTTTATTTCTGAACACCACTTATATCTGTTACTTTTTCTTATATTCGAGTTAGTGTTAAATACTTAACAAGATTAAATAAAATAGGTCAGCCAAACGTCAAATTTCTGGAAGGAGGGAACTTCTTTGGCAATTGGTTCATTGAAATTGTATTTTTGAATCGTTCCTATCTCAAAGTTTCTTTCTTTCCAAAGTCCACAGCTATTTTTTCCAAATTAATTTACCCTAATCAGCTTATTATTCACGTTTATTTTAATGCGAAATAAAATAATTTTTGTTGTGCCGGTGATTTTGTTTCCGGCATGACTGGCTACTATTTAAACGCTTTTGCTATGAAAAATTATATCTGCTGCCGTCAACGCTTGGCTGGACTTGTACTGTTTTTTTTACTGTTGTTTTATACCGATGCTTTTTCTCACGACACGCTGTCTTTTGAAAAAATTCTTTTGAACGTAAATACAGCGTTAAATCATTCTGACAAGGTATTTCATAAAAAGAAAAATGAACTGGAGGTACGCCTGGCTGGGGTAAATAGAGTTATTATCAATACCGCTGGAAATAATCCGGAAGAATACAGGGCAGCGCTTGAACAGAAAATCTATTTATTGGAAGAAATAACGGCCTTGCAGATGAACATGGATTTAACCAAATTAAAAATCAGGTATAAAAATGGAATCGATTTAATCCGTTTGATGTACGAAAAAATATTGGGGCTGGATCATCACTTCACGGGACTCCATACTTATCAACATATTAATGTTTTATCAAATCCACACAGTTATCCATCTTTCCAGAAGACACAAGAAATAATCAAAAAAAACAAGAATAAAAAGTACAATATGCGGCTCCCCAATTTATTGCAAAGCAACCCATTTATCTCGGCTACTTACACGATGGTGTCAGTGTTGATGGGAGAAAACAGTTCTAAGGAAAAAGAAAAGGACATGGAAGAAGTTGCTTGTATCTTGGATTTTACCGTCCGTATGAATGCGGATTTAAATGTCATTCGAAACGAGACCGAATATTTAAAAAATGCGAACCAGGGACTGAAGGAGGATTGTGAAAAACTGTTCCAGGAATATACCAAACCCGTGGGTTATTTAGTCCGGTTGGAAGATACCCGAACCAACGATGACTGGGGGGTATTGTCAAATAAATTGGAAGACTGCACCCGTGACGTTGAGTCCGAACTGCAAGTGAAAGGAACCGTTACCATCAATACCAGCCGCCTCATCGTTGACATGGAATTTGCCACGCAACGGGTGATTGATTTTATTAATAAATATTCCAACTTTATTAATCAGGGAACGCAATATTACCAGAAATTCGATAGTGTGATTTCCAACTACCAATATGAAAATTCTTGTGAAGAAGAACTGCCACGCCAGTTTGAAGAAATGAAAGCAGATATTAAATCGACCATAGAAAAATTCCAAAATACCTACGATCTGCCGGAGCTGCAAGGGTCGAGGCTGAAGGATTTAATGTTTGGGGTGGGGGATTAATGCTTGGATCAGTCGGTGTTCAGGCAAAATTCATTTGAATAATTTGTGAAAAAAAAGATGAGATTAAAGATTCTTTTGAGATGCTGGTAATTTTTAAATAAATTAGTTCCTTTCTTCACCGTTTAAGGCAAGTCGTATGAAATATTCAGTCCTCTCTTTTATGTTCTTTATTCTGCCATCATTTGTGCAAGGCCAAATTGAGTGGGTAGAAAATCAAATTTACCCTAATAGCAATTTCAGGTTTATTGCTACTGAAAACAAAGAAGTTGTCTTTCAGGGAAACCGGTCCGGGCTCCAACACATCAAAGCCATCAATAAATCAGGGGAAGAAGTATTTTACAGGAATAATTTTGATATTGATTTTAATTGTAGCATCGGAGAAATAAACCCCATGCAAGGAGCTGCCATTTTTTACTCCCAAGGCTGTTCAGCGGTAAACGATCCCTGGGGGCACACCCATTTTGCAACTTTTATTCATGAGGCAAATTGGGACACTTATCCTACGGTAGGTTATGTAGGGGATGAGGCCATGTCTGCCGGAGATTCATGCTATGTTAATTATGCCAGAGGCTATAAATTCTGTACAGGATATTGTTGGTGGGAGGGTAACAACCATTTTATTGATTTTAATTTGTCAAATGATGTCAACGATGTGGCTACAATCTCTTCGGAAGTACTGATTTTCGCAACTGAGGGCGGTATCGAAGTGAGAAATGTTGATGGTGTGCTGGACAGCATTTATGAGGATATAATTTTTGATCAGATTGCATTGAATGCTCAGCAGCAGTTAATCGGTTTACAAAATGATTCTTTATCGCTGTTGTCACCTGAATTTGAATTGTTAGCCAAATCATCGATGCCGACCGATATTTTAGACTGGGCGGTGGACAGTCAGCACGTTGCAATATTGACAGAGGGGCTTCTTGTCTATTTATATGACAATGACTTGGAACTAATGAATTCCTTTCAAATTGCAGAAGAGAGTGAATTTCAGTTTATTACGTTCAGTGACAGCACATTATTATTGGCAGGAAATGAAAGATATGGTTCGCCCGAGGCAAACAAAGGCAGTAACTCTCCCTTTATCAAAGAATATTTTTATGATGGCCATACGGAAGATTTTGGGCAGGATGCATCGATCCTGAACACAACATATGAGCTTGTTCCAGGAACCACCAATGACGGTTTTTATCGTGTTCACATGCAGGATTTACAAATAACTGTATTAAACAACGGCGACCAAACCCTTGAAAAAGTAATCGTCCGCACTGCTTTTCCGCCTGTCGATCCAAGCGTCAGCAATAAATGGAAATACAGGGGGAATTCCTTTGATAACCTGGGGCTTGAACCAGGTGAGCAAACAACTCTTTCCTGGCCAGATTTATATGCCTTTTTTAAAGAAAATCCCGCAGGGATGGATTTGGATATTTGTTTTTGGACATCACATCCCAATAATCAGTTAGATCGAAATTCATCGAATGATTTTTTTTGTCTTAATGATGTGGTGGATACGGAGGAGTCAGCGGCTGTAAACAATTTTGTGATTTTCCCAAATCCTGCGGACAACGTTCTTAACATTGATTTGGGAAACACTCCACTTGCCCATCATCATCTTGAAATTAAAGTACTTACTCCAATGGGGCAGACGGTGGAGCGACTGCATGTTGATGGAAACCAGACCGCATTCAAGGTGCCATTGAATAACCTGCCCAATGGTCTATATATTCTGGAAGTGACAACTGTTGAGCAAATGAGTGCGGCCAAAAGATTTATTGTTTTTCGATAGGGAAATATTGAATAATATCTGCTACTTTTATCCCAACTTAATTACTTAGGAGAACACCAAAAAAAGACCTGTCAGATTGGAAAATTCTAAATTCCGCCTATATGGTGGATGTCCAATTTGATAGGTCTTTTTGTGTTTAACAATCCGCTCTTTATGAAACGAAAAATTACACTTGTTCTGGTCTTTTTATTTGCTATTGGAATTAGTGAAATGCTTATTGCTCAATGCCCATTTCCCCATGCCCCTTGTCCGTCCGGTCTTGCTCCCATCGGTCAGTCTGATCCTCAGCAGACATGTTTAATCGAAAATTTATGTTCATTAAATGGATTACAGGATGAATTGCCACCGACAGGGACCGTAACTTTTATACCGCCAGTATGGTGCACTACAGTGGAGAACAATCTGTTTTATGCTTTTACCGCACCTCCTTCTGGTTGGGTGGTGTTCCACCTGACCGACATTGTCTGTACCGGGGTAGACGGAGCATTGCAGGCGGCCGTATTAGATTGCAATTTTAATCCAGCCAGTATTTGTTACGGTGAAATAATTCCGCCCGGGTTTACATTCACCTTGACTGCACCTTTGATTGCTGGTGAAACTTATTATTTGATGTTGGATGGTTACGCAGGTGCTACTTGTCAGTATAATATTATCATGGATCCAATCAGTTGTAGCGAAAATCCTGCTCCGGCTCCGCCAACAGTGGGTGGGCCTACACAAGTTTGTGTTGGAGACGTGGGAACCTACCTGGGTTTGTCCGAATTCATACCTGCTGATCTTGGTGGAAATTACAACCTGGAATATACCAACATCTACTGGAGTGTTTCGGGGTCTGAGGCAGAATTTTTAAGCAATTCGAATGGGGCCACAATTGTTGAGGTGTTTTGGGGGGCGCCCGGATTTTATGAACTGACGGCTACGGTGGTCAACGAAGAATATGGCAATATCGGAAGCTCGACAATACTGGTAGAAGTTGTAGAAGGTGCGGAAAGTACTGTGGAAATGGAGGTTTGCGAAGGTGAATGCGTACTGTTTGATGGGCAGCTCTATTGTGATGAAGGCATTTATGAAATACCCTACAATATTGGAACAGGGTGCGATAGTATTGTGAACCTGATACTGACGGAAATCCCTTCTGTGGAAATATTTCTAGAAGATACGATTCCATGTAACGGCATGTACCTTTTTGCAGGAGATACTTTGACCGATCTGCTGACACCTTTTGCTTTTCATTTTACTGGCCAAAATGGTTGTGACAGCATTGTTAATTTAACGTTGGTCCCCAATGCTGATATTTATGGTTTTGCCGGCCCCAGCCAGTCCATCTCCTGCATCGCCCCTGATACGATTGAATTGAATGGTAATGTAGAATATCCGGCTGATGGTTTTCTGATAGAGTGGACGACCGAGGACGGGGTGATTCTCTCAGGTGGCAATTCGTTCGGGCCCCAGGTCGGGGCGGTTGGGACGTATTGCATGATAGTGATTGATACTGTTTCCAATTGCCAGCTTACCGATTGCACTCAAGTAGTAGAAAACGATAGTAAACCCATAATAGTCTTTGAAGAGGCATTTGTAGAATGTATCAGCGACCCAAATGGATTGGTGGGACTTTTGGCAAATGTGACCGCTCATCCGGATGCGGTGTATGAATGGTCGACTGTAGATGGGAATTTCGACCAGGTTGGAAACACGTCCATTTTACTAAATGAAGAAGGCACTTATTGCCTGACAGTTACGAACCCAAGTGGTTGTGATACGACTGCTTGTGTCGAATTGTACAATGATCTGGAAGTTGAACTATTGAGCCCTATAAGCGAATGTCCGGGATCAGATATTTTCCTTCAATTTCAGGTAGAAGGGACCAATCATCCCAGCGTAAATGTTTTTTGGCAAAAAGAAAACGGCCCGGTCAACCAACTCAGTACACTTGTTACACCTACCATCCTCGTTGATGTTCTTTTTTTTGAAGAAACAACCAACATCACCTACTGGGCGATCTCTGAATTTGGATGTGCAACAGATACCCTGATGGCAACTATCCTGGCTGAATCGCCGGACGTCCAATTTGCGGTAGAACAGAATATTTGCAATGAGGCGACCATTGAAGTAACGGAACCGGCTGATGCGTACTCTTTTACCTGGAGTAACGGTTTGTCTGGTCAGGATCAAAACCCAATCACCATCACGCAAGATGGTACTTACTCGGTAACTGTTCTTTCCGGAAACGGATGCATTTCAACCGGTGATGTTTTTGTCGAATTAGACTTTACGGGTAGTTGCGTTTACATTAACGGTTCCGTAAATGAAGATCTTGGCGGTAACTGCCAACCCGACGCAAATGAGCCTCCGTTAGAGGGTTGGACGGTTCGGGCCTCTGGTACTGCCGGAGATTTTTTCTCCACAACAGCTGCTGATGGTTCCTACTCCATTCCCGTTGAACCCGGTGACTATGCAGTGACAGTTTTGCCGCCTTCGGGCCTGTGGCAGGTTTGTCAAAATGGGGTAGCGGTTTCGTTGCCCAATGCTGGTGATTCTCAAACAGTGAATTTCCTTGTTCAATCCTTTGCAGACTGCCCATTGATGCGGGTGGACATCAGCTCAGGGGTGCTACGAGTCTGCATGGATAATCTGTACACTGTAAGGTATTGTAACGATGGTACCGTAGCGGCAACCGATGCCTATATCGATATCACTTTAGACAACCTGCTTACTTTACAAAATTCCACCAACGGCTACACAAATTTGGGAAATAACGTGTATCGTTTTCAAATAGGCGACGTTGCACCCAACGAATGTGGGCAGTTTTTCATACGAACTTTCGTTGATTGCAATGCCCCAATGGGTTTTACCCACTGTACACAAGCACATATTTTTCCTGATGAAACATGTACGACTCCTGACCCGCTCTGGTCAGGCGCATTGCTGAAAATAGAAGGTGAATGCGACGGGGCCACCCGTTTTACGATTACCAATAATGGCAGCGGTACCATGGCCGAACCTCTGGGCTATACTATTTACCGCAATTCCGATATTCATTTGTACAATGAAGAAGTGCCATTGGCTCCGGGGGAAACCCATCTCATTGAACTGCCAGCCGATACCGCATTTTGGCGGGTAGAAGTCAACCAGGAGCCTTATTCCCCTTCCGATGCATTGGTGATGAGTTCGGTGGAAGGGTGTACCGGAAGTGGCTTTGAGCAGGTGGTGAACACCTTCGTCTCGGATTTGGCCGCGGCTGATCAAGATGATTTTATCGACGAAGACTGCCGCCCCAATACAGGCAGTTTTGACCCAAATGACAAAACCGGAATACCGTTCGGATATGGTGAAGAACATTTCATCGGGCAAAATACCGACCTGGAATACCGCATCCGTTTTCAGAATACAGGAACCGATACCGCCTTTAGCGTTGTTCTGCGCGACACATTGGCTAACCTGCTGGATATTAGTACTTTACGGATGGGGGCAAGTAGCCATGCTTATATCTATGAACTGATTGGGAATGGCATTTTAAGAATCGAATTCCCGGGGATAAAACTGCCTCACGAAAGTGTAAATGAGCTTGGCTCGATGGGGTATGTGGAATTTAAAATTTCCCCCTTTGACAGCCTGTTGCCTTTTACTGAAATTGAGAATAGCGCTTCAATTTACTTCGACTTCAATAAACCGATCATAACCAATACGACCCTGCATACCATCGAAAAACCGGTCGTACACAGCTACCAGCAAATTGATCTTTGTAAAGGAGGTTTTTATAATGGCACCCCTTACTTCAACGATATTACGATAGCCGAAACTATTTCATTTCCCTTTTATGATAGCATTTCATGGACGGAAATTTCCATTCAGCCATTGATAGATACGACCATTTACGTGACCATTTGTGGTGGACCCAATGGTACTTATTGTTTAAATGGAGTGATCTACGATGAGGGCGGCACCTATCAGCAGACCGTTCCTTCGGCAGTCGCTTGTGATACCAATTATACCATAATCATCACTGAGTTTCCTCCTGTTAATACGAATCTGTTTGAATCTGTTTGCCCCGGAGGTACCTACAGTTACAATGGCCAGGAGCTCGAATCGCCGGGTAATTATGAATTTGTTTTGGTCGCGAGCAACGGGTGCGATAGCATTGTCAATTTGATACTGGCGGATTCTGATACCATAGCCACTTCGACAAATATTGAAATTTGCCAAGGTTCCACCTATGAATTTAACGGAATGCAATTGGATAGTGCCGGGCAATATGAAGCGGTCTTCGAATCGATCAGTGGCTGCGATAGTTTAGTGGAACTAACGCTGGCTGTTTCACTCCTGTACGAAACTTCAACAACCGCACAGATTTGCTCTGGAGATACCTTTGATTTTTATGGAGAAATGCTTGACAGTAGCGGTCAATATGAAAAACTGCTCAGTTCGTTTGACGGTTGCGATAGTTTGATCATCCTCGACTTGCAGGTATTGCCAACATTTGATGTTCCGATTTCGGCTGAAATCTGTGAAGGGGATGCGTATCAATTTAACGGGCTTTTGTTGACCGATGAGGGAGAATACACCGCTGACCTTCTTTCCATAAATGGATGCGATAGTACAGTGACCCTTACCCTGACTGTTTGGGATGCTTATGACATTGAAAATACCCTGACCATCTGTGCAGGCGACTCCGTCGAGTTTGGTGGACAGCAATATTTCGAATCCGGTACCTACAAACAGGAGCTAATCTCCATCAACGGCTGCGACAGCCTGGAGACATTGGAACTGACCGTGCTGGATAGCATTGTTTCCAGTGAATCACAGGTGATTTGTGAAAATGATACACTTGACTTTAATGGTCAACTCCTGACGGAAACCGGAATTTATCAAACGACCTATACTTCCTTGGAGGGGTGCGACAGTACGGTTACTTTGACGCTGGAAGTACGTCCTGTTTTCCTCGATACACTGGAGGAGTTTGTGGAAATTGGCGACCTGTACAACGGAGTGCCCATTTTTTCTGACACCGTTTTTACGGAAGTGTTTTTGGATGAATATAATTGCGAAGGATTGCGGACCATCTTTGTTTTTGCAGTACTGAGTACCGGGGAAAATTTAGCGGATGAAATTGCTCTTTCCATTTTTCCCAACCCGGCCGACGAACGGTTTTATGTGAAATTTGAACTACCTGGCGCCACCGATGCCACTGTCGAAATTTTTGATTTTGTTGGTCAAAAGGTCGTTTCTACTTCCCAAAACAACTTCTTTTCACCAGGAGAAAATATAGTCGAAATAGATTCCCGGAACTGGGCTGCCGGTATCTATCTCGTTCAAATTCGGATGCATAATGGAATTGCCACCAGGAAGGTCTTAATAGATTGATAGTCGCTGGATTATTAATAGATTGTTTGGAGCGGGTGTACCTGAAAAATACCTTCGGTTTGAAAAAAACTCATTTTAAAACCCGGCGTAAATTCGGTACAGGCACAACTCCTGGTCACCCTGTTTTTTTTCGGAGCATAAAGGAGCGCTAAAAATGACACTTTTATTTTGGGCAAATACTTGCTTTCCAAGCCTCCAAACTCTTTTTCAGGCAAAGGAAAAGTGTCATTTTTTTTGAACAGCTGCTTACTTAAGCCTATGCTCCGATAAAAGCAGCCCGTCAGTACTAACGACCTCTTCTTTTAGATCGAATCATCTGTTCAACATCTTCAACAACCATTCTTTCTCTGTCAGTTTTTTTGCTGCTTTAATTTCCTCAAGAAGTACTTTTTTGGAGGCACGGTCATATGGGTTAAGCTCCATCAATGCCTGGGTGAATCGGATAATGGTCAAATAATTACTGCGGTGATAGCCCAATGTCCTTTTTCGCTGGATGTAAGACTTCATGTTTCGTAAATGAGCTTCCAGTACCTCGAACTCACCGGTCTCAAAATAGATCTTCATTTGTAGGATTTTGGCTATGATATTATTGATAAAATCCTTGTAATCAGCATTTTGCAAATGGAGCAATGCTCTTTTATAATCCCTGGTAGCATGACAGAGCCGAGCCATCCCCAGGGAATAGGCGACTTTCCGGTGGCGGCGTTCAAGGTTGACCTGATAGGTGTTGATAAAGTCTTCCACCCATTGTATTTCACCGATGCGCACGGCAATGGCCACGATGTTGTTGAAGGTGAAATGGGACAACCTTCCATGGTGGATGAGAAATTCGTTTTCTAAGCCGATTTTATAAAGTTCGAGGACTGGCCGGTCGTAAGCGGGACGGGAGGCATTGATTTGGCGGATGCCGAAATTGATGGCGAGCAGGTATAAGTGCCGTTGATCCTCCGGCGGCAATCTGACCACATTCAGCGTAAGCGAAGAGATCAAAGTATCAAAATGCTTTTCATCATTTTCAGTCAATGCCAGATAGCAGTAATAATAGAGGGCAATTGGCGGAAATGTAAGCAGGGCAGGGGAGGATTCAATCTGCCTGAGCACACTGGGCAGCAACCCAAGGTCGTACTTTGTTTTAAAAACAGCTTCGTGCGAAATGGCCAGACAAGCAAGCCTGATCTTTCTGGCAATGAAGGCAATATCCATGGTGTTGGAAAGTTCCTGTAGGTTGAAGTTTTCCGTACGCTTGCCACTCGTCAGGAAGGCATATTTCTCCCACTCCCTTTGGTACTCGATTTCATAATATTCAGCGGACCGGCTGTTGGCTCTTTCGAGGTTTTGCTGAAGGGCATTAATGCTTCTCTGATAGTGCTTTTCAAGCCCCATCTGGCGGTAGGCTTTGCTGAGAGGCAGCTTGGGAAAAGAGAGGTTCTTTTTCGTTTCCCGAATAGCCAGCCAGTGTTCAATCAATTTATACAACTGGGAAAGGGTCAGTCTCCATAACTGGTCATCGAAAGGTTTCTCGGTAAAGCACTCGGCGAAAGCCATTTCTTTGTCGATCGGCTGGTTTTGCTGACGGGTGCTAACGAGAATGGACAATAACCGAATCACTTGAGGGCGACCATTGAAATAAGGAGAAGCCACAAACTTTTCCAATTGTTTGAGATCCTTGGTGGATAATTTTTCAAAAACAGCCTCTAAAAAAGTATTTTTCAAAACTATTGATTACAATTAGATTAAATAATTTATTGAAATAATGATTTTGTAGGTTTCGATGTAAAATTAGTGATTACAATTTAGATATTTTGTATTTTTTATTTGATGGGTAAAGTTGAATATTTGTATTGTTATAAGCAGCCAGTTGATACTGCTCATGAACAAATCTTATTTTAAAATGAAAAAACACCTGTTTTTACTTGGCTACTGTTTGTGTCTGACTTGCCTTGTACAGGGACAAATCGAAGGCCCCGAAGACGTATGTTTAAGTCATCTTACTTACTTCAGTATTGCGGATGATCCTTGTTATCAGTCATTTGACTGGTTCTCTCCACAGTCCAATGCCCTGATAAATCCCACCAACAGCGATACCAGTATTGCAGTCCTCTTTTGGCCTGGAGATACTGAATTAGAGATCTGTGTTGATATCTTCAATGATTGCTCAATGGATACGGAGCAATTTTGTCTCGAGGTAACCATGCACGATGTGCAACATGGCTCGTTTGAAGCAGACGTTTGTCTTGGTGACAGTATCAATATTGACGGACATACTTTTTGGGTTTTTGGTGATACGGTCGAGACTGCTCTGCTTACCACAAGTCATCTGGGCTGCGACAGTGTGATCCATATCACCCTGAACTCTATCCCTCAAGTTATCCTTAATCAGGAATTCCAAATATGTGACGGCAGTCCGGTGACTTTTTGCAATCAAAGCTTTTCGAGCGCAGGAGTTTATTATATCGATTGTGAAAGCCAGTTCGGGTGCGATACGATTTACATTTTACAAATATTAAAAGACTCTCTAATTGCTGAAGCCGGCCCCGAAATGACAATTGACTGTAACGGAATGGAAGTTACACTCGATGGGACCGGATCTACGACTGGTGCAGACATCATGTATGAATGGACAGCTTCCCAATGTTGTATCAACGAAGGAGAAAATACGCTCTCTCCGAAAGTTTCCCATCAAGGTTGGTACTATCTAAAAACGACAAATTCTATGACGGGATGTTTTGCTGTCGATTCTGTTTATGTCGGTGGCTTGGAAATTGACATCGAACCCGCAACGGTTGATTGCGGGAGCTCGGAAACCAGTTTACAGGCCACTATCACCAGTCCTTTTAATGACTATTCTTTTGTCTGGACCACCATCGATGGAGATATTTTAACTGGGGATGACTCCCTCAGTCCGACTATCAGGGGCACAGGTACGTATTGCCTGGAAGCCACCACGTCAGGACAGTTATGTAATGACCGGAAATGTGTCCTTGTCACTTATGACTCTTTGTGTTTTACCATCGAGGGAAGTGTTTTGGTTGATGAAAACATGGACTGTTTGCACAACCCTGCGGATATGCCCTTGAGTGGTTGGCTCGTGGAAGCAACCGGTAGCCAGGGTACTTTTTATGGCACAACTGATTCAACCGGGTTTTATTCCATTCCGGTAAAGCAGGGCAGTTATACCGTTTCTTTGAGTGCGCCAAGCAACACTTATTCTATCTGTCAAAATGATATTTCCGTAAATCTGTCAAATATTCCCCCCGTTCCTGATCTGGAGTTTACGGATAATTGTGAGGTGTCCTCAGTAGAATTTACCGAAGTGGAGTCCTTGAACCCGACCACTCAACGAAGAAGCCTCCTTCGCACCTGGGTGGCAAAAGATGGGGCCAACAATGCAACTACGGTCACCCAGATGATAGATTTCGATGATACGGAACCACCGCTGGCGTCGAATGTACCGAGTGACCTGACAGTTGATTGTGGAAGTGATGTGCCACCGGTGGCGGCCGTCCATTTTACCGATGACTGTCAAATCATTTCCAATGAGTTCAAAGAAGAATTTATTACAAATTCTCCCACCGATGAACAAATACTAATCAGAACCTGGACCGCAACCGATGCCGGAGGTCATCAGACAAAAGTTGAGCAGTTCATCACTATTCAAGATGATCAGGCACCTCAAGTGGTCTCTTTCCCTCCCAACATATCCATAGCATGTAGTGAAGATGCTCCGGCTCCTCCGGCAGTCGAATTTATAGACGACTGTATTGAACTTAGCGTCGATTTCAGCGAAACCCTGGTAATTGACAGCTCGACTGATGAGCGCCTGTTGATCAGAGAATGGTTGGCCACTGATGCCGCTGGCAACAGTGCCACCATTCAACAGATCGTTACAATTTTAGATGACATTCATCCTTATTTGACCAGCCTGGTGCCGGTCGATACTACGGTGGAATGTTTGCATGATCTTCCTGATCTGCCAGATATGGAATTTGAGGATAACTGTAGTGTGGCTTCCGTCGAATTTGCAGATACGCTATTATATGATTCGACCATCAGCAGAAACACTTTATACCGTAAATGGACGGCAAGAGATGGTGCGGGTAACCCTACCGTAGTAGGACAGTCGATCATCATCAATGATACTTTTCCTCCGCAACATCATGTCTACATAACTCCTCCCTGGGATATTACCGTGACTTGTGGGGATCAAATCGCCCCGCCCCAACAGGTATTGTTTTCCGATAATTGTTCCGGGTTTTTACCGACTACCTCGATGATCGAGTTTAGTGAATCATTTTTGATGCCTCAAGTTTTATGTCGAACCTGGACGAGGATAGATGACGGAGGTAACCATCTCACGCACAAGCAAACCATAACCATTGAAGACAATGAGCCACCCCAGGTGACAATCCCTCCTGCAGATACCGTTGCGGGCTGTAATTTTGATTCAACGGGCGTCGTGGATTTCACAGTGAAAGCAGATGTTCCATGCCCGGTCATGACGGTAGATTTCACCAACCCGATCCTGCGTCGGTGTTTCGACAATAATTATTTTTATGTCAATTATTGCAACGAGGGCAGTGCAACTGCCGAAGATGCCTATGTAGAAGTTTCGTTCGACCCTGATTTGTCGCTGGTCTTTTCACCAATGAATTACACCGACCTGGGCAATAACACCTATTCGTTCCAGTTAGGGAATGTCGCGCCCGATGAATGTGGGAAATTTTGGATACAGACGTTTTTGGCCTGTGATGTCGAAATAGGGGAGACCCACTGTTCGGAAGCGCATATTTTTCCGGATGATCCCTGTTTTCCTGCCAATCCGCAATGGTCGGGTGCCAGTTTGGAAATACGCGCCAGCTGCTCAGACTCAACCCGTTTTACCGTTTCCAATGTTGGAACAGCCCCTTTATCGTTTCCGGCCGGGTACATTGTTATAGAAGATGCGGTGATGTACCGACCAGATGAAATCAAATTTTTGGCACCCGGGGATTCTGTCGATGTAATACTGCCCGCAAATGGCTCTACCTGGCGAATTGAATTGGAACAAGAACCTTTTCATCCGTTCCCGGATGCCCTCGTCGCATGGGTAGAAGGGTGCGGAGAAAAAATGAATGGAACGATTGCCAAAGGCTTGGTGAGTAATCGACATCTTGGTGATTCTGAGCTTTTTCAAGACAACGACTGCACGCAAAATCAGGCTCCTTTCGATCCCAATGACAAACAAGGGTTCCCAACCGGTCATGGAGAAGATCATTTGGTTCGGGCCGAAAACCAGATCGAATACCTGATCCGTTTTCAAAATATTGGAAATGATACGGCTTTCAATATTGTCATCATTGATACTTTGGATGAAAAACTGGACATAGCCTCTTTTCGTCCGGGCGCATCGAGCCACTTGTATGATTTTGAAATATTTGGGGAAGGTGTGCTCAAGTTTCACTTCAAGGACATCCAACTGCCCGACAGCACTACTAATTTATTGGGCTCTGAGGGTTTTGTGAAATATGTTATCTCCCCGGAGCCGGCCATTTTGCCGGGCGAGGTTATCTACAATGAGGCTGAAATATATTTTGATTTTAATGACCCCATCATTACCAACCAGACAATCCATACCATTGAAAAGCCAAAAGCTTTCCACATCAATGAATTAGAACTTTGTTCTGGTGAAATATTTAACGGAAGTGAAATTTTGGTCGACACCTTGATGGTGGACACTGTCTCATCTCCAGTTTTGGATTCTTTTATTTTTAATTACATCAAGGTTTTGCAAAATGCAGAGGTGTCCCTCAGTGCTGCATTTTGTGAAGGAGCAGGTTATAATTTTTATGGACAGTTTTTGCAAGCAGCAGGCAATTATGAATTTATCCTGACGAGTGTAAACGGATGTGATAGCATCATACATTTAGCGTTGGATTTACTGGAAAACGATACCGTGGCTTTGCAGATTGATATTTGCCAGGGAAGTGAATTTACGCTGGGCAACCAAGTGCTATCCGTTTCAGGAAATTATCAGGAAATGTTTGTCTCAAACAAAGGATGTGACAGTCTTGTTCTGCTCACCTTGAACGTAACCGATACCCTCCGGGAAGAATTGGAAGTGAATCTATGTGATGGTGAAGTCTACGCATTTGGTGGGGAAATCTTAAGTGAACCAGGGCAATATTTTTCACAAGAAATATCGGTGCAAGGTTGTGACTCTACAACTATTTTGGATCTTTTATATTGGCCAGATTACGAAGAGGAATGGCCAGCTACTATTTGTGAAGGGGATTCGATAACGTTTAATGGGCAAGTGTTTTTTGAAGCTGGGTTTTATGTGAATGAGATGACTTCGGTACATGGTTGCGATAGTATTGAAATATTTGAGCTAATTGTTTTGGACAGCTTCGTCTCTGAAATCACAGCAAGTATTTGTCACGCCGATACATTTGATTTCAACGGTCAATGGATAACGGAGTCGGGTCTGTATGAGACCGTCCTTTCCTCCGTGGAAGGCTGTGACAGTACCATTCTCCTTGATTTAGAGGTGCAAGCTATGTTTCTCGACACCATCGAGGTGTATGTGCTTTATGGAGACTTGTATCAAGGCGTTCCGATTCTTGCTGACACTGTTTTTACCGAAGTAGTTTTGGACCAGTATAATTGTGAAGGCTTGCGTACCATTTATGTTTACGCAGTTGTAGCAACCGAAGAAAATGTAGCGGACGAAATTTCACTGTCTATTTTTCCTAACCCGGCCGAAGGTCGGTTTTATGTAAAATTCGATCTGCCAAAAGCAACCCCGATGACTGTTGAAATATTTGATTTCATAGGACAAAAAGTCCTTTCAGAATGGTACGGCGAAGAAACATCTCCTGGAGAAGATATGCTTGAAATAAGTGCAAATCATTGGGCACAGGGTGTTTACCTTGTTCAAATTCGGATGGAAGATAGAATTGCCACGGGAAAAATTTTGATAAAATGACGAACAAATGGTCGTTGTGTTTAAATGATTTGCGGAGGGAATGAAAGCAACCGTTCAGCCATTTAACCTTTCAGCAATTCAAACCATTCAACCTTTTCCCTACATTTGCCGCTGTCATGATCAAAGCAAAAAATATCCATAAATCATACGGCGATCTGCACGTGCTCAAAGGTGTTGATGTAGCCATCGACCAAGGAGAAATTGTCAGCATTGTCGGCAAGTCGGGGGCGGGGAAGAGCACGTTGTTGCACATTATGGGCACACTGGACCAGGCCGATAAAGGCGAAGTTATTTTTGATGGCACCAATGTGTTGGAACTGGCAACAAAGGATTTGGCGAGGTTCCGCAACGAACGAATCGGGTTCATTTTTCAGTTCCACCACCTATTGCCTGAATTTACCGCCCTGGAAAATGTTTGCATTCCTGCCTATATCAAAGGCATTGTTGAGGCAGATGCGGAAAAACGTGCTAAAGAACTATTGGATTACCTGGGCCTTTCAGCAAGGTTGACCCATAAACCCAACCAGCTTTCCGGAGGGGAACAACAACGTGTTGCCGTGGCCCGCTCCTTGATGAACCAGCCTGCCGTCGTCTTTGCGGACGAACCCTCTGGCAACCTCGATAGCGCTTCTTCCAAAGAATTGCACGAACTCCTGTTCAAGCTCAGGAAAGATTTCAACCAGACCTTCCTCATCGTCACTCACAATCAGGAACTGGCCGAAATGAGCGACCGCACCATCGTCATGCAGGATGGGAAATTGGTTTGATGGAAATGAAGAATGATAAATGAACAATACAAGTTATTCTTCATTTATCATTCTTCATTTATCATTCTTCATTAAAAAGACACCAATCGATCGTTTCTTTCCCTTGAGTGGCCAGGTACTCATTTGCTTTTGAAAAATGTTTGCTGCCGAAATAGGCACCGCCAGCGAGTGGAGAGGGGTGGGCCGCTTCCAGTACCAGGTGTTTAAAAGGGTCGATGAGTACGGATTTCTTTTTGGCGAAGTTGCCCCAAAGCATGAATACGAGCCCATCTTTTTCGTTGGAAATCTGCCGGATGACGGCATCGGTAAAGGTATGCCAGCCACTTTTGGCGTGCGAGTTGGACTTGCCCTTTTCGACCGTCAGGGAAGCGTTCAGGAGAAATACACCCTGTCTGGCCCATTTTGTCAAGTCACCGTGATTTGGAATTGGGCAGCCCAGGTCTTCATTTAACTCTTTGTAAATATTTTTTAAAGAAGGCGGTACCCTGACACCTCTGGGGACGGAGAAGGAAAGTCCCATAGCTTCACCTGGTTTGATGTAAGGGTCCTGTCCGAGTACCACCACTTTTACCTGGTCCACGGGCGTGGTATTAAAAGCATTAAAAATCAACTTCCCTGGCGGATAGATGGTTTTTCCAGCGGCCATCTCGTTGCGGATGAAGGTGGTAATTGCCTGAAAATAGGGCTGCTCAAATTCTTTTGCCAAAAGTGTTTTCCAACTGTCTTCGATCTGTACGGCCATTTAGTCGTGATGAGTTGTAAGTGAAGAGTGATGAGTTTTTTATAAGAGCCCAAATTAAGAAAAAGAATAGGCAAGGAACAAATACGATAAAGAAAGAGTTACTGTAGCAAGTGAGGTATTAAGAAGTAAGCCGATTGAACACTTTTTCATTTTTCATTTTACTTTTTATTACTAACTTCTCTACCTTTGCCACTCTTTCAGAAAAAGTTCTTTATAAAATCGGTCCTGTAGCTCAGCTGGATAGAGCACCTGCCTTCTAAGCAGGCGGTCCCAGGTTCGAATCCTGGCGGGATCACTAAGGGAGTTTTAACAACTCCCATTAATGTTTAATTAGTTGCACAAAGCCTTGCAAATCAACGAGTTTTACAACAAGGCTTTATCAATTAGTTATTTTTAGTTACATCTGCTTCATAGGTTTTTTTTACGCTATTTGTACGGTTTTCAATAAGTGTCAATTTCACCAATACAAATAGCTGAAAATGAAGAAGCGTATCAAATTTCAGGTCGTGTACAATTTCGACCGCACAGGGTACCTAAAGAACAACGGTACCGCCGCCATTCTCATCCGTGCCTATCTGCACAGCAAATGCCGTTACTTCAATACTGGTGTTTATGTAAAGCCCGATCAATGGGATTCCAAAAGCAAGCGAGTAAAGAACCATCGAGATTTTGATTATCTCAATTCAGTCATTTATGGCCACTTGGCCGAGTTGGAATCATTTGAGAATGAAGTGAGCAAAAAAGAAGGAGCTATTTCACTTGATAGACTGAGTCATTACTCACAAGAAAATACCGACCTAACATTTACAGACTTTTACTGGGAGCAACTTAAAAAGTCAAATATCAAAAAGGGAAGCTTCATAGAGCAAAGACAGACTTTGTACAAGCTTATTGGCTTCAAAGAAACTGTCTATTTCCATGAGTTGAATTATCGGTTTATATACAACTTCAATAGTTATCTTTCCAAGGGTTTAGGGTTGGGCATTAACACAGTGGCCAGACATCACAAAAACCTTAAAAAATATATTAACCTGGCTATCAATTTTGATTATTTGGACATCAGTAAGAATCCCTATAAAAAGTTCAAAGTAGAGAAGAAACCAACCAGTCGAGCATACCTCACAGAGTCAGAATTAGAGCTTTTTGAAAATGTCCAATTTCCAAAGGAAAAGGAGTATTTGAATTTGATAAGGGACTTCTTTTTGTTTTGTTGTTACACTGGATTAAGATACTCAGACGCATCGAGAATTACAAGGGAATTTGTTAGCATCACTCCCCAGGGAACGGACTTGTTTTTAAAAGCTCAAAAAACCGCCAAGCCCTATCATTTTAATCTAAGAAAGTTGTTCCCGGTTGATGGTCAGGAAATGAGCAGACCGGAAATAATTTTGCATAAATACCTGGGGAAAATAAATAAGGTTTTTGGTGGTGATCCCAAATACAATAGAACCCCAATTTTTCAGGGATTGTCAAACCAATATCTAAACCGAGAACTAAAAAATATAGCTTCATTGCTGGATGTTCGAGAAGAAATAAAAAAGAATATTTCTACCCATGTTGCCCGGCATACTTTCGGAACCATTATGGCAGACAAAGTACCTGTAACTATCCTTCAAGAACTGATGCAGCATTCTAAAATCAGTGAAACAATGATCTATGTCCATATGGATAAAACAGTGGTTCACAGGTCTTTAGAAGAGGCAAATTGGAAAAGAAATGGCTAAAGAAAAGAAAATAAGAGTTGTCTTTTTTCCCCAGAAATTTAAAAGGGAAGAAGGGCGCTATAATACATACTGTAGAGTGTTGTACAATCGGAAGGCAACCATGTTTGCTATTAATCAAACTTTCGATGCAAGTAGTAAAGAAGAGGCTCAAAGAATAATTGATTTTGAATTGGAAAATTATCCAGAAAGGAAACCAAATTTACTTTGGAGAAAAGCATGGATTGAGCAGCTTATTAAAGCGGAAATTGAAAGGTTTGGTGAGGAATATTCAGTTACAGGATTTGGGAAAAGAGCTGAATTTTATATTTCAAATTTAGCGATGAATCTTACATATGATTTGTACGGAAAATTGTTTGAAAAATTAAAAGATAATTTGACTTATAACAATTACCTCTTTTTCAAGAAGAAAGTGGATGATGAACAAGAGATTTATGCTTACTTTAAAATATTTGATATTTTCAAAATACTGAAGGCTGATTATGGAATTGATCTGAAAAAATTAGTCGATGAAGATTTTCTAACTTTTATTTCTGTACTTGGATTTTATCAATCCTTTACATACGACGAAGCCATAGATTTAGAGAATAAAATCACAGAAGAAACGGGAAATGTGACGACAAGAGTAAACTTGAAAACTGGGGAAGTTCAAGAGTGGAAATTAAAGGATAGAGTCCCACCCAGAAGTTGGATAATGGGTGGATTTGATGTTGGGAGTTGGATATTAAATGAATACGATGTGAAAGTTTCTTTTCAGGATTATCTGAATTTGAAAAGAGGATATGAGTCTATAGAAGAATATTCAGAAAAAGGTTACTCATGGCTTGTCAACCAGATTGATAAATCTTACAGATTTGATAGTGATAACAGTTTGAAAATGATTGATGGATTAGTTGAAAACAAAATAGGTAATATGATGGGTTAAATTTTTTTCTTAAAATTGTTAATAGTGTTTTTACATTATTAACAATTAACATAATTTTGCCTCATTGATACTTATTGTTAACCGTATAACTAAAAAAATCACCTTTTATGAATCAGTTACAAAAAGATGTGTTAGCACTCAGGGCTGAGGTTTTAGACCTTAAGCAACTGATAGAATCGCACACTGGCAAGGAGCCAGCCGACAAGGTTTATAGCGCTCAACAAACGATGGAATTCCTGGGAATCAGTAGGGGAACTTTCAACAAACTTTGGAAGGAAGGGAAACTAAAGGTCTACCAATTGAACCGCCGTCTTTACTGTAAGCACAGTGAAATTATGGAGACCCTTGAAAACAATCTAACGAGGCCAGCGGCCTGAATAATTCATTAACTGCATTCATAAAATGGAAAAGGCGCTATTGGTAGTAGCGCCAATTCCTGAATGCAAAAACGCATTCCGCAATTATGACAAAAATAGCCAATTCTTCGGAATCGGGCAATTGCTACATTCATGCAATTAAAGCCCTCGACCTCACCAAAACCGAAAACAGGATATTCGCTGAACTGATTATGGAGCATGAGCCGATTGACATTTATTTCACTCTTCAATATATTGAAGATTACCTGCCTTTTGAGGATGGAGGCAAGTTGTTAGGTGAGCTAAGAACTTCACTCAGCATCTTGAAAAATGCCTTCCTTTCCTTCCATTTGAAAGCACTTGGCTGCCCCGTTTATCTAAGCTGGGGAGACGACTACGATGGGATTATAGACAGTATCTTTTCTTTTCAGAGCGGGACTGTTTTCCTGCGTGATTTTGATTACATGGGTGACCTCTTTTTTGGGGCGAAACATCCGGAGTCATTCGGTGGGAAAGTGTACTTGCAGTTCAAGGCTTTGATGACCCTATTTTTCAAGCATCATGCTCATTTGAAAGGATGGGATATAAGTGAACTCCAAAGGCCGAATTTAAAGCCTTTCACACTATGAGAATGCAGTAAAAACAAAGGGCTGTCACGGGGAGGTGACGGCCCTATTTCTTTTTCATTTAAACTATTTGTGCTGTAGCAAGCCAAAAAAGAATTCCTATTATGGTCTACAAAAATAGGGAATTATTTCCTGTTTCGATAGTGAACGGGATTTCCCCCACTGTTCAAAAAGTTATAACGTTTGGAGAGCTGATTACGGAAATGAAAAGCCGATTTCCAAAAGAAAAAGCCAACGTTTTAAAACTCCGATCTGAGAAGATTAATAATCCGACTGCTTACCAGAAAAAAAAGGAAAAGCTTCCTGGTTTTGTCATTGGTGAATTTTCAAAACGCAATGACAAAAGCTGTACGAAATATGTTCCTTGTCTCGCATTCGATCTCGATGGGATCGGGGAAAGCATGGCAGGAATCATCCTTTCCGACCTAAAAAAAATCCCTTACGTATTCTCCGCCTTTTTAAGCCCAGGAGCAGGTCTTAGGGTGCTGGTATGGTGTGCAACCAACCAAAATAGCCACAAAGCTTATTATAAAGCCTTCTGCGAGCATTTAAGTAACGAACTCGGTGACTATATCAAAACTGATGCAGCTTGGATAAAGGGTTGGAAAAAGGAGAATTTGAGCAAAGAGGAAATAAAGGAAAAATTAAAAATCACTCCTCATGTTGACACAAGCACTTCCAATATTTCCCGCCTATGGTTTTATGTCCCTCTTCCAAAAAGTGAAATTTATCTCAACCTCGACAGCAGGGTTTTCTACTTGCCAGAGATTGAGGAAAAGCCATCACAAAAAAAGACTCAAAAACCTATAAGACCACAAACAAAAAATAGCCCTGCTTCCAATGGCAGTTCCATTACCGAAAACGAAAAATTTGAAATGTGCCTTTTGATGGCCAATGAACGGTTTAAAGGAGCTGGAAGGAATGAGTTTGTTTTCAATTATGCGTGTCTTTGCTTTGAGCATGGAATTACAAAAGAATCCATCTATCAAAATTGCCTACAATTTATTGAACCAGACTTTACTGAGAGCGAAATTCTAAAGACCGTGAACAGTGCAGTCAAGCAAGCCAAGTTCCAGAAATTCACTGATGAAAATTTATTGAATTATAAGAAAATGCGCAGTGATTCAACTGTTAATGGATCGCGACCGGCGAAGAAAAATGGTTCAACAAAAGAGGATGAAAAACAACCTCCTGAAAAGAAATCTCAATCGGGTAAAAAGAACAAGTTTTTACAGATAGAGGAACACCTTTTTGGAAAATATGATTTTAGGAGAAATATCATTTCAATTGATATAGAATACAGGAAAAAAGGTAAGGGAGAAGAATTCAAGGATTTGAATGAGAATAACCTATTTGTAGAGCTAAAAAGAATGGGGTTTACAGGTGTAGAAAACGATGTGATTGCACTTTTAAAATCAGACCTTGTGCAGGAATATGACCCTTTTTTAGACTATAAAAAGTCTCTTTCGAAATGGGATGAATCGAAGCCCGATTACATTACTCAGCTAGCCAATTATGTAAATGCGAAGGATCAACACTGGTTCAATACTCAATTTAAGAAAATGCTTGTCAGGGCTGGTGCCTGCGCTCTCAATATTATTCCATTCAATAAACAGTGTTTTACCATGTTGGGAAAACAGAATGATGGTAAAAGCTCTTTTCTGAGATTTCTTTGCCCTCCAAGTTTGCGCAAATATTTTAAGGAGGATTTGGATTTCAACAACAAAGACGGAAGGTTGGCTTTATGCTCAAATTTTTTCATCAATCTAGATGAATTGGCCAGTCTTTCAAAATATGAACTTAACAAGATAAAAACCCACTTTACTGTAGACCAAGTAAAAGAACGATTGCCCTATGATCGAAAGTCTAGCGTTTTTCCTCGAAGGGCTACCTTTTTAGCTTCAACAAATGAAGATGAGTTTTTGACAGATTCAACTGGGAATGTCAGGTGGTTGGTCTTGGAGATTAACGGAATCAAGCACGATAACGGCGGGGCAAATGGCTATTCTCAAAATATTGATATTGATCTAGTCTGGAGTCAGGTTTTCTACCTCTTGGATAATGGGTTTGATTTTAAATTAGGTGCGGAGGAAATAAGGAAATCTGAGTTGAATAATAAGCAGCACAAGGTCACAACCTTGGAACAGGAACTTGTGCAAGGAAGATTTTCACCAGCAACTAAAGAAGAACATGACGAATTCATCCCCACAAGAGAAATTTTTAAAGAATTGGAAATTGAAACCAGACATAAAATTTCCATTCAAGGGATCGGCCGAGCTATGAGGAACTTGGGTTTTGAGGTCTCACAGAAATACCTAAAAGAATACAATGGAAAGCCAGCAAACTACCAGAAAAAGGGATACTATGTGTACAGGTTGAAACCGAAATTCGGCGCTTAACTAAATATTTTCTTACTTAGTTACTTAGTGGTAGTCTAAAGTATTGATTATCAGGGGCAAACTACTAAGTAAGTAAGAAATGAATGTGAACAAAATTTCTTACTTAGTTACTTAGTTTTCTTACTTAGTTACTTAGTCTACTTACTTAGTTTTTGTGGTCTTAAAGTCTTTATTATCAACGATTTATAAAAGACTAAGTAACTAAGTAAGAAATTTTTCAAAAAATTAAAAGTATTGAAAATTTCTTTCACTTTAAGAATTCCCCTCCCTTTCAATAAAAACCCTTTCGGGTTGATTTTCAAGGTAGTTTTGGGGTTTGGAAAACTTTACCAAAAGGTAGAACAGATATGTGATCCTGACGAATATATCCTACACCAAGAAGGCCACTTTGAAAACGACCCTGAAATGGTATATCCAGAATCAGAAGAAAAGGAGGACTATCCCAACGTGATCGGCTTCAAGATTCCAACCAAGAAAGATAATTAAGTACTTCTCTCCTTGTTGTGATTCCCAAACTTAAATAATCGGAATTCCGGCTTTTTAATCTATGAGATAAGAGTCCGTTACAGCGATGGCCATGCTCTTTATAAACTGTAATGGCTGCTTCTGTAACGGCTGTAGCTACAGCATTACAGGTTGTAACAGATTCCACTGTAACGGCTGTAATAACAACGTTACAGCCTGTAACGGATTTTACTGTAACAGCTGTTATAACAGCGTTTCAACCTGTTACAGCAATCAGCCTGTAACTGTTATATATACCGTTAAGAGGGCGATAAATCATACGATAAATCATACGTTAAGAGGACGATAAATAACACGTTAGATCGACGTTAGAATATGACCTAAATGATTGATAATCAATTGTATGTACTGTATAATGCCAGAAAGGGCAAAAAATAAGGTAGGGAAGTGAAAAACGATAAATATACCGATAGATATACCGATAAATCATACGATGCTAAATTTGGCTTATTGCTCAAAAATCGTATTTAAAAATGTGTGCTAAACCGTCTAATCGCACTGGGCAGGGTAGGGGAGCCACTTCCTCAGTTGTACAGCCCCATGCCCACAACTGTGGGCATGGGGCTGTACAGTTGAATGCTTAAAAGCATTGAAATCCATCAACCGTGGTGCATCTCAAAATATCTGTTCATATCTCTCCATCAACTTTAAATGAAACCAAAAAGAAATTGATTCTTTCCGGATCTCAGGAGTAATTGACATCAAAAATGCTCTCTCGGAGCTTCACCTGGTTTTGTTTTTGGTGTCTGACTTAGATTCCTCGATGCTGATCTGTAAGAAAAATTTCTATTCAAAATACAGGAAATTGAAAATCCTGATAAAAACATTTTGACACCAAATGACACCATCCGTTGAGTTGATGGGCGTCAGCTCCGCCACCTTCAGACAGAACAATGACACCAAAATCTTCCCTCGATGCTATTCCAGGAATTACATTTTGATACCAAACAATGATTTGTCTAAACTATGATTGACGGAAGCGGCATATATTATTAAACTGTAAATTTGTCCTTTCTTTATTTTTTAATTTAAACTATTTGTGCAATGAAAAAATCAAAAACCGCTACCCCAAAGTCGGACGGCAAACCTACCATTTCAAAAAACGTGATCAAGGCCGTTGTAGCCGCCAAAAAAAGAACAAAGGCAAAACCAAAATCGGCCATTAAAGGACTTCCTAAAAACCTGCAAAAGGATATTGAATCCTACATTGATAAACGTATCAATGAGGTCGCTGGGGCTTCTATACCGAAGCGGCCAGTTGGGAAGGAAGAATGTGATACTTGTCGTTTAGAGTGGGTTTGTGAGGATTAAATCTCATTGGAGGATTCTTCCGAAAAGGAGAATCCTCCTCTTATGAATGCTTCACTTGAATATTTCATCTTGAGAATTAAATGTACAATATCTATTTATAGATTCAATTTATTTTTACATTTTTTTAGTTCATCTGTATTCTGGGTTATGTTCAGATTGTCATATGTCATTGTAAAGTTATAATCCTTAGATTTTCCTTCTTTTTCATTTAAAGGTTCATTTCCGTTATAATCCCAAATCCTAAAGGTAGTTTGGTCATTATATATTAATAGCTTTCGATTATCTGAAAAATAGAAATAATCCATTTCATTAATTGGATTAGAAAACTCTAATTCTCTTAGTTTATTACCATGTCTATCAAAAATAGTAAATATACCTTTATCGAGTAACACAATCCTTAAATTGTCAGGCGAAATTATAACCTCTGGAAAGTATGAACCTTTATGTAGAACTTGAATTAAAC
>JBCBRY010000134.1:0-25436 GCA_039819485.1 Bacteroidota bacterium
CCGAATATGGAAGGCCGAGGGGCTCCATATTCGGTATACTTTCTTGTGGTTCCATGGATGGCCCCGGCGGCGCAGGTAATGGAAGACCATCCAGAAACCCCACGCCACGAACCTCCCGGTCGCCCGGTGCGGCAGGTCGGCAACCTCCATGTCCCGCTCCTCCGGGCGGTGGCCCTGCTTGCGGCGGTAATACGTCTGGCGTCTGATGCCCAGCACCAGGCTGCGCCTGCGGATGCCGTGTCCTTGTCCCGCACTGTCCATCAATGTTTCTTTTTGGGCTGGGCCAACATCTTTTTTACCAGGTCATAGCCTTCCTGCAGGATGTCGTGGTCAATTTTCAGTCCGGTGTACATCTTCTTGAGCCGGGCGTTCTCCTGCTCCAACTGCCGGAGCCGCCGTTTGTCGTCGTCCCGCTCGATGGCCAGTTCTTTTTTCCATTTGTAGAAGGTGGCCGGGCTGATCTGGTATTCCCGGCAGATGGAATCGACACTCTGTCCGGCATCCTGCCGGGCAAGTATCGCCATGCGTTGGTTCTCAGTGTGCCTGCTTTTTCGCATCGCTTTAATTTTTAGAAAGTTAATGAATCATTCCGAAACTTTCTACTTTGATGCGGTTGCTCTTTTTGGGAAGAGGACAATTGCACCCGGTCCCACATCCTTCTTGCACTATATAATAGCCATCTTTTTTATAGGCTTGCCCAAAACCATGCAGTAAATATGGTAAGGTGTCCATGCCTGTATTCATATACTCGCCACTTATGCCCCATTATAGAACAACCCCCTATCTATAACGGGGTCATTGTCTTCTCCTGTCGAGGTTTCATCTCATGGATTAATTGTAAAAAGTTCAAAATCTGTTTCATCATTAATCTCATTCACATCTTTTAACAAATAGATTCCATAAGATTCGCCTTCGTTGTTTTTAAACAAATGAGTATTTTCAAAACTAAGAAGATGATTCCCTTGGTAATAGACAGCCTTACCAGATGATTTAACTCCGTTTCTTAGAAGTATGAAAACTTGATAACTGCTACAGTGGGAACCATTGCAATAAAAATTAATTCCGTTTATAAGAAATACTTCTTTGTTTCCAAGTTTATAATACTTCAAAGCAGTGTCAAAATCACTGTTGTACCAAAGAATAGCGGGTTGAACAATTTGATTATCTTTGTTAGAAAGGTATTGATTTGTAAAATCAATTTTATCGCCGTCAATCTCAAAGTGACTCCCCATGTATTCATAATCGCCAGAAGGAACAAAGCCATCAGGTTTATAAATACCGTTATTATCTTTTAAAAGAATTGAGTACTTGATAGTTACATCAGATATTTTTCCCCAAGATTCAATTGTAATTACTCTTTTTTCTTCATCAATAGAATGATTAAAATCGAATGATGAATATTCAATTGATGGCGCAATTATCAAATTATTTCGATACAGCCTTTCGATTAAATTTCTGTTTTGTGGCAATTCAGTAGTTTTACCTGGATCTTCCAAATCGGATTGATCCTTTTGGGTTGAATTAATACAAGCAGTTGTAAGGATTAAAAAAAAAATAAAGCATCTCATTTTACTGTTTTTTAGCTTTAAAAAATCTGTGTTTTTTCCCATTACCTCTCCAGCTATCCGCTCCTGTCACCTTATCAATAGGATTAATGCTCTATCATTTAAAACAATTATTTGTTCGTCTTCACAAACATTGTTTTGCTTGAATTTCGAATTCATAAAGTTTAAGACCTTTTCTTTTGCTTCTGCTTTATTTTCAGATGTGCTGCTCATCGGACGGTATCAAAGGTACGAGGTGAAGCCCTCCATCGAGGTGGCCTCAAAGGTTGCGGACGAGTTCCATGCTTCTTTGGACTACCTGATGGGCAAGACGGATTTTGAACTCGATAAGTCCATCGTCTCCCGTGTCGTGGCCATCCAGTCGCTGCCCGACGGGGACAGAGAACATATACTGTACGCACTTGACGGGCTGCTCCAGAACGTCAGGACTAAAATGGCCTTCGCAAAATAGCAAAAGCCCCGCCCAGAAAATGGGCGGGGCTTTTTTATCGTCTAAAGAGAATCAAACTGTTGTGGTGGGTGTCGAACAACACCTTTTTGCAAGAGTGATCGAAAACAAAATATTCAAAAAACCTTTGTTCTTCCAATAGCCCTTTCAGTTCACGTTTTTCACCGTAATAAACTACCCATGGGTAGAATTCATCATCTGTCACAACTAAATAAATGCAGTCAGCAAAGTCCTTAAGGTATCTGGATAGCTCTTTTCCCCAGCCTTCTCCATACTCACAAATTTCCCTATTCTCCCAATTATGCCCCCACAAGTGGAGTACCTTATAGTCAAACCTAAAAGCCTCTTTAAGTTTAGCCAATTCCACCTCCGCTTCTTCTTCTGAGAGTTTGGAATAGCCCAAGGTCTGATTTTTTATTGCTTGTTCTATGCTATTTAATAAATGAGTCATAGTTAATCATTTTTTCTGTCGCTTCTTGAGGGATGCCGAGAACCTTCATACGGTATATTCCCACGTTCAGCTCCGCCAGACTTTCTTTTCCCTGCTGTTTGCCAGCTAATATGTTGTGTGTCATGGTGTGGGCCTGGCGATTTATGAGGGCCATCATAGCCGATTTTTGCACCCCCATCTCCCTTAAACTCCACAACCGTTCCTGTCTCAGGGTCATATTTTGAAAACTGCACTTTGTCAGGGTCTGTCATTCCGGCACTTCCAAATGCCTCTTCCCTTGCTTCATCAAAATTTTTCCCAGAGTCACCGCCCCCTTTGCCAGAGCTACCACCAGGGCTCCCTCCTTTGCCTCCTTTTCTGCCCGCATCTAAGGCATCGTCACCACCTTTCACCAAATCGGCCGCCTCGTCCGCATGGCGCAGTTTTGAGACACCCGCAGGGACATAGGGTATCATCATTGCCCCGGCATCCATCCCAAGGTCAACCGTTGCAGACTTGACCATCTCCTTGTCACCTGTCACATAGCCATAGCCGATTTTCCCGATGTCGTACAGGACATTGCCGAAATCCCAGATGACATCCAACGGCGGTATTTCCGGCGCACGGCCGTCCGGGTCTATGAAACGTACCGGGTTGTTGAAGGTGTAAGAATAGATGCTCCAAGCTGGCATTTCACCCGCCAACGGATCCACCCCCGTAAACCTCCCCACCGCCGGATCATAGAACCTCGCCCCGTAGGGCATCCAGTCAAAGCCGATGTCCGAGTAGAACTCCTTGCCGTTGTACTGGTAGGCGTTCCACTTGCCCGGCCAGTGCCGCAGCTCCCGGAAGTACTTGCCCTGCATCCGCATGCCGAACGGGTAATGGTGGAACTCCTCCATCACCTGGTCGTGGCCGTTTACCCGCTCGTCCGTCACCGTAGCCCGCACGCTGCCCAGGTGGTCGCGGCAGAATGCCTCGTAGCGGAAGGCGGGTTCCGTATAGCTGGGGTGCCCCGGTTCGAAGGGCGAGATATACCAGGTCACCCGGCCCTCCGGGGTATACACCGCGTAGCTTCGGCCGTCAGTCACTTCGATGCCGTCGGCATACACCACACTGCCGGTCGGCAGTTGGTCCTCCGGTGGGACGTTCCCCATCGGGTTGCTGGTTTTTGACAACAGCCGTGTACTGCTATCGTACACGAGGGTGATCTCCCCCTTCTCCTCTTCGGCCGGCCCGCCCTTGAACACGTGCCTTGGCAAATTTAGGTAATTGTACTGGACTGTCATGGTTTTGCCGGAGTCTGATATCTGGTTGCCGTTGCTGTCGTAGCCATAGCCGGTGCTGTACTTGAAGCCGTGGTCGATGCCATTGGCCCAGAGGTCGTTGACGGTCAGCAGCCGGGCCTTCTCCTGGTCGTACTCGTAGTCCAGGTTGTCCATTGGATAAAACCAATTGGCCATTTCGCCACCCATGTTCTCGCAGTCCCATACGGGCCCATATCGCCTGATCTTGGTGATGTTCCCGATCTTGTCGTACTTAACTGTCCGAACGTCGTAAGCATGGTTGTGTGCATAGAGGACGTCCCCGTTCTCCAGTTTGTACTTGTTGGCAAACACTGCTTTTTCCAGCCGGTCGAGCTCGTCGTACTTGAACTCATAGACCATCTCGTGCTGGTTCTCTACCTGCCAGTACATGGCGGCGATGTTGCCGTTCTTATAGCCCTCGTCGCCCCCTGTGATCTCGGCGTCATCGTTGTAGTACTTCAGTTTCATCTTGAAGAACGTGTTGGATGTCGGTTCCGGAACGGGGCTGGTACCCCCGATATTGGAAAGGAAGGTTTGTCTTGGCCCATTTACTGGGATGACCTGCAGGATGAGGTAGTTGCCCTGCAACACCTCCAGTTCGTGGTGGAAGAGGTAGACCTCGCTTCCGTCACAGAGCTGCACCCGGTAGAGGTTGGTCGGGAGCGGTACCTGGGACAGTGGGGTAATGGCTGCAGTCTCTATGATCGTTTCGAGGGAGGCCTGTTGCGCCTGTTGTTCTTCTTCTGAACATGCCAATGGTTCTTGTTCACATAGGTTGCATAAAGTTGAATATGATGCTTTTATATATGCAACATCTATTTCTGCACCAAGTATATGGGCATGCTTTGCAATTCCTAACCTGATCCTGGACAGCTCTTCTTTGGTCAGTGGTTCGTCCGGATAGAAATCAATTTCTTTGATTGTACGGCTGTAGCATTCAGGCCATGTTGCCCAAATGCTTACATACTCCTTCCCCCCATTGAAAGGAACTATTTCATTATCAATAAAGAGGGCCAATTTCACATGACTTGAACATGCCAGTGCCAATTGAATATGCACCGATGCAGAAACAAATTTGGCATCAGGGGGAAGTTGTACACCAAAATTCCACTCCGATTCCATGCTAACAAATGCAAGGTTAGATCCTGCATATATACCCCAGCCTGGATATAGTTCCCAGTTGATCCCATCGTCCTCTAATGAGTTTTCAGGATTCCCATATGCAGTCAAATCTGCATAAGGTGGATCTCCAAAATAATTTGAAAAGGAAGTGGTTGGACCAACTGATTTGGCCAAGAAAATTTGGTTGACGTAGGAACACCTGTTCTCGTCACAGGGAAAATACAGGTTAACATTGTTTGGCCCCTCCAGGCTCCTGATGTTCAGGTAGCCTTGAAGGGTCATGTTGGATGGGTTGCTTTCGCCGCCGATGACAAGTTCCTGCCCACCGTCCTCGATAAAGATGGTCTGGAGGACAGAGTAATTCCCTGCTAATTGAGCGATCTCTTCTTGGAAAAGGTATATTTCCGTCCCGTCACAGAGCCTCAGCCTGTAAAGGTTGGTGGGGAACTTTAGCTGAGAAGTATTTGTAACAAAGGGCAATCCGGCCAGTGAGGCCTGTTGTGCTGCTTCTTCCTGCGCGGTACATTCAGGAGGATCAGGTGTACAGGGTGGCGGGCAATCCCTTCCTTCGCCTTCGTTCAACACCTCGAACTCGTTTTCCCCGTTGGCAAGGGCCATCAGTCCCGGCACGTCCAGGAACTGCTCACCCTGGGCCGTGTTCACTCTGAAAATTTCATCACCACTTTCGACATGGTACCTATTCTTCACTATGTAGTTGCCCCGAACCCCCGGCATGTCCCTTTCTGCAACAATGCCTTCCTCCTCGTTGCAGTCCCTGATGTGGTACAGGTTGGTAGGGTAAGAAAGTTCTGCATGCCCATCCATACCGGAGAACCCGTTTTTGGGAGTGATGGCTGGAGGCTCACCTGGAAAAGTAGCGGTATCTTGTGGAGGACAGGGGATTTCCGGGTTTTCCTCACAGCCGTCGTCACAGTCGCAGGGAATGTAACAGTCGATGTTAAGGTCAAAAATGAAACGCAGGTCAAGCAGGTTGGAAAGGGAAATTTCCTCGTCCCCACAGGTTGCACAGGATTCGCCGTCCCCACCGGTCGGTGGTGGGATGTTGCAGGAGGTCGTATCCTTCAGCTTGATCGGGGCTGGGTTGTTGATCATGGTCAGCCAACCGCGCTGGTTGTACGCATATGCCTCTCCGGACAGTTCGTGGGCCTGTTTGCCTACCAACTGGTCTTTGGTGTTGTAGGTATAGGTGCCGATGGTACGGGGGCCGATGGCGGGCACGTCCACTGCTGATATCTGGTGGGTATGTTCCAACAAGCGTCCGGAATGGTCGATGGTGAACTGGTCGTCCACCTCAATTTTCCCACCATTGTGCGAGCGGTTGGAGGCCCGGGTGTTGTCCGCCATATCGAGGGTGTGGTTGAAGATGTCGGTGCCGAGCAGGGAACTGGCGCGGGTGGCCACGATCCTTCCGTAGTCATCGAAGCAATGAGCGGTCCCTACTGCCCCGCCAATAGAACCGTCGGCATTGACGACCGAATTGACGACTTGCGTCAGCTTGCCGACCGGCTCGTAACCGGAGGAGCAGTCCCCGATTGAGTTGTTGGTATCATAGGTGTTGACCGTCAGTTCCTGGTCTATGGCAAATACGGGCGTGGTAGGCGGCACCTGGCAAGCCCCGACGACCGGGCCGCCCCGGTCAAACCCGGTGCGGATCACCCGGCCGTACAGGTCGTACTCGTTGACGATCCAGTCGTTGTTGTCACGGAGGTTGCCGTCGTTGGAGGCGATCACCAGATCCCGGTCCTCATAAAAAAAGTTCTGACAGGCAGCACCGGGCACCTGCTTGGTCATCATCCGGTTGCGGATGTCGTAGGTATACAGGTATTCCTGGTTTTCGGGGTTGACCACCTTTTCCAGGTTGTTCCGGTCGTCGTAAAAGTTTTCCGTGATACCGCCGAGCGCATCTTCCGTTTTCTTGTGCCGACCAATGATGTCCGTTGTGGATTTTGTAGCATTGCCGTTTTCGTCGGTGGTGGTGACCTTGTAGTACTGTCCCTCACTGCCGTACTCGGTCTGCACAGAATTGCCGTCGGGATAGGTTTCTTTTTCCTGCCGATTCAACGGGCTGGCCTCATATTTAAACTGGGTATAGGTCTCACCGCCTTTGATGTCGGACATGTAGACGTTTTTTTCCAGCCTGCCGTGTTCGTCGTACCACAGTTTTTCGGAAACAATGTCCTCCCGCAACGGGCCATAGCCCATTCGCCACGAATCGAGCGGCCTTCCCAGTCCATCGAAGTAGGCGATGGTCTCCTGGGTATCAAAACTGCCGTCGGTGTACTCAACAAGGGACCTTACAAAATTGCCGCCCTGCCACTGTTTGGGCGGACCGTAGACATATTCCTGAGTGGTCTTGACAAAGCCGTCCCTGGCCCTTGCTTCGGTGAGGCGGACCAGCCCGTCGTAGTCGTACTCAATGGCCTGGCCGTCAATATCTGTCTGTTTTTTCAACTGCCGGTGGGTGTCAACGTACCACTCCCATTTCCAGTGCCAGTCCCCAAAGTATTTATCTGTCAGCAGACCGTCGTCCCAGGTGTACGTCTCGGGAGTCCAGCCCCTCCTGATCACTTCGGTCGGGTAACCGTCGGAGGTGTAGGAATTGATCCTGGCTTCTTCATGCCAGCCCCCTTTGTAGCTATAAAGTATATATGGCAAGGCCTGGCTGCCGGAACAGCCCGGACTGCCGGGCACAAAGAGCTTGTACTCCGACCAATTGCCTATGACCAGGCTGCCGTCCACATTGTACTCGGTTCGGATGGGCATGCCGACCATATGTTTGTCCAGCATGCAGGCAATGGCAGCGGATTCTTCTGCCTCCATGGGCCAATTGGCATCGGCCGGGTAGAAATAATTGGTCTGGTGTAATTTCGAGTCACTGTTCCGGAAGCTCTCGCTCTTCAGGTACTGCAGCCCGGCATCGTAGGTATAATCGGTGGTCTTGGTGACACTTCCGCCGTTGAAATAGTCGGCCTCGACCAGTTGTTTGACCTGCACGTGGCCCATCCGCAGGGGCTGCAGCCACCAGACAAACTTGTCAGAAAACGGGAGTGTCTGGTAGACCTGGGAACAGTAATAAGATGCGCTAGGTGACCCTGCGTCTCCGAACGATATTTTTGCCGAATTGATGTCGATTTGGTTATAATCATATTCATAGGTTTCCTTCCTCTTGTCGCTCCCTGCATTGTCCTTGATGGTCTTGGTCTTAAGCAGTCCCGTTTTGAATCCGTTTGAAAGTGGCGGACCAAATGGCTTGCCGGAATTAATGATGTCTGGGGCCTCGTAAGGAGAAGTGAATTCATAAACAATTTGGCCATTGGACCCTCCGGCCCCGTGGTTCTCAACAACTCTTCGATAACCGACATGGCTCCCGCCAGTGTTACCAATGATGGCCTTGCTCGATCCTACCAACTGGGTATAGGTGCAGGTGGTGGGCAGCGGGCCGCAATCGGCAGGGGCAAAGCCCGTATAGGCATAAATGGGCTCCCCATAGATGACCCCGCTGGAAAGGCCACCAGAACCGTCCATTTCGTAGCGGTACTGCCGGGTGATCGGCTGGCTGTTGACCCCGTCACTGGTGCGCATTTCACTGATGCGGAGCCCTCCTGCGTTTTTGGTGGTAATGGAAACGCTGGTATTGACCTCGTTCCATTTCAGCTCTGCCGTGACCGCATCGGCATTGTAATTTATAGCCGGTGTTTCGAAGGAAGTGGCCATGGCTTTGCAGGTCAGCTTATATTCACCAGGGGAGAGGCAAAGCCCCTCTTTTATTTCTACACAGTAAGGAATTTCGTTCGGAGGAGCCGGGCCAATAATCCAGGTCTCCGAATATGTACCTCCTGAAACCTGTTCGATCGTGACCTGGGGGGACCAACATGCCGGTGGGCATATCTCGGACTCAACGTAAGTGGTGGCATCGATCTCCAGTTTGACCATATCCGAATTAGCGGTTATTGTAAATGTCTGTTCCTCGACCTGGTATACCCAGGGATCATTGGGATCCCCGAGGGCCGTTTTAATTGCGGAAAACTCTTCCGTCTCAAATTCATCCAGGTTCTCGACCGACTGGTTGTTGACGAAACCATAGGTATTGCCCTCGTACACAAATGCACTGCTGCCGCCAGTCGGGTAGAAGATCTTTTCCAGGATGGAGGCCCTGCCAAAATCCGGATTTGGTTCCCGGTCTGCCCCGGGGTGGTAAACATCACAGGTAGGTGTGGCCAGCAAGTGGCCGGGGATGAGAGATGAGTTGGAGGCACCGTTAAAATATCCCCAGTGATCAATGTTTTTTGAATGGATGTCTGGGAGATGTTGGGGATCGTATACCAGTTCATGCGGAGGAACAAGTTCACCGTTGGCCCCTTCCTGTTGGACCGAGGTCAACAGGAGTCTCCCGGCAGTGGTATAGTCCAGGTTGTATTTAAAGATAACGTTGCCGTCGCCCTCCCGCCAGATGATCTCGTCCAGCCGTGTAAAATTGGCGGTGCTCAACAGACCCGCATCGTCCGTCCTTTGGGTATTGGCTACAAACTCCAGCACTTGTCCCCCGTCAAGGGAGGTGATCATTGAGATTCGCTGGCCCTGGATCTTGACCTTACTCCGGCTGAGAGACGATTTTCCCTGTTCATATGGACTTGGGTAGGGGCAGTTCGGGATAAATCCGTTACCGTAACTAAGGGTTTCAACAAAATCCCATTCCTCTTCGGTCATATAACCCGTGTACTCAAACTGGACAGCAATCCCGAGGTTTGGGTTTTCGATACTTGAGAGGTGCCAGCCGGAGGTATAGGAATTCGTACCACCATTGCACGGGTCATCGAGCGACAATTCACTGAAGGTCTCGGTCGTTTCCCGTACGCCGAATGTATAGACCAGCCCGTCCGGGCCGATGAGCTTCCAACTGGCAATACTCCTGCCGTCCGGCCCTAGCTCATAAGAATCAATGATTACGTCAGTGGAGGAACTGACCACTGGCAGCGCACCGTCCTCCCAGGTGAAGGCAAATTTTCCATCTGTCCCTCCGATCGAAAAATAGAATTCGTCCGGCTGGGTATCGAAACAGTTGAGTGCCAGGATGTTGGCATTGGTCACATCCTCATTAGCGATCCAGTCCATGACACTGGCGGGGTCATCATCGGGTTCATCATGGAAAGAGAAGTTGTCCCTGAACTCAATGAACCCCATGGCCACGCCGGGCTTGTTTAGGTCATCGGCCTGTCCGCGAACTTTCCGGGTGATCATGCCGCCGGCATTGAGCTTCCAGCCGAGGCCCACCCAGTTGGCCACCTCGTTCACCCGGTTGCCCGAGGCATGGTAGCTAAGGGAGATTGGTACCGAGAGCGACCGGTTGGACACAGTGGTGATGGGAATACTGATGTTGGGTACTCCGGTGTAATGGGAGACCGGCACATCGACAAACTTCATCAGGGCGGCCGCTTCGGGGGAACTGGGGACGTGTTCCCCGGCGGGGTTGAACCCTTCATCGTTTATCTGGGCAGTTGTTTTTGGTTGCAATAAAGAAGTCGTGGCCAGCAATAGAAAGAGCAGCCTTAAGGAGCGGACGGAGTTCATGTTTTTCATAACACAAAGCATATTTTGGCGATTTTAGTTGATGGTTAAAAAGGATTATTGGTGCGTGACTACAAGCAGTTGTGAACAGGAACCACCTTGTGAATTGACGGTGATATAATAAGGTCCTTCTGCCCAGCCTTTGCACTCGACAGCAAACCGGTTTTCCCCTTTGGTGAGTAGTCCTTTTTCGAAGTGGATGGTGCTTCCGAGCGTATTGTAGACCGCAATGAAAACTTCTTTGCCGTCGTTTGAGGTGACCACCAGGTTGGCCTCCTGGCTGGCCGGATTGGGAAAGACGTGCAGGGAGAAAACCGGCTCTTCTTCCAGTTTGATGGAGGCCGTGTTGTTGATCTGTTCCTGGAGTCGTTCTGGAAGGGGGCCACGGCCCAATTTCTCCCGGGGGCCACCTTCGGAAAGGGTAGAGCGCATCCTTTCGATCTGTCCCCGAGTAAAAGAATCCAGGCAGGCATCGTCGGTATTGTCCATATAATTTCCGGTCATCATCTTTTCCTTACCATTGCAGCCGCTGTACATCAGGCAGGCAGGGCAGCCACGGGTCGGGGTGTTGTGGATGGGAGTATCGGTCACACCATCGTCCGAACAGGTTTTGAGCCCCCAAAGGTCATGGAGGTTGAGGTAGTTGCCTACCAGGTGAACCAGGGTTTTGCCGCCGTTGTAATAAGGGTTGTTAAAATTGTCGAGACCGAAAAAATCATGGTCGACAACGATCCCATCGGTACTCGTCGGCCCACCTGGCATCTGGGCATATCCACTGGCTTGACCTTCCAGGTCGCAGACCCATATGTTCAGGCATTTTGTTGGAAAAAGGGCATCCGCTCCACCGTGTACTGCATGTTTAACGGCGTCATCGGTACTCCATTTATTCCTGCCGGCAGGGTAATGGAACACGGCATCTTTTCGGTCCTGGCCTTTGCCGGTACCTGCCAGCTCGAACGAAATCCCGGAATTGGCCTGGCCGGCGAAGCAGCGGTTCAATACTTCAACCTGTGCTCGGACCTGGGAGATGGTGGTGTTATTTGACTTTTCATTTTGTAAAATGTGGAAGACGAGCGGTATTTTGACGGGGCCGGAAAGTATGGCCCGTTCCGAAAAACTTTTTACATGTTTTTCAATTAGGCGTTTGTTGGCCACATATTGAGGATGGTCCTTTTTCAACCGTCGATCCACTTCCTGGGTAGCATATTCACGGTAGGAACGGTTCTGTCCCAGCAGATTAAAGGCTGCAAGACAGCATAGAAAAAACATTGCAATGCTTTTCATTGGTACATAAGTTTTGAGGCACAGCGTACAAGCTGTGACCATGGTTTATGAGCGCCCGCTGACGTGCAGGCAGCCAATGTCATTGAATGTTTTTAAGGAAAGGTTATTATATTGGGACCCGTCCCCTGCGGATGGGCCGGCAAATAATAATTTTGAACAGGAACAAAATATTATTGGAAAAGAGAGTCCTGTTTTTAGGATGTAAAAATTGTCAAAAATAATTTTAAAAGACAAATCAAATCTACATAAAAGTTTTTGGGGAGGCAAATTGGTAAATGTTAAAGTGGAAACCGATTTTTGTCAATTACCGGAAATCATCCACGGCGTGAACCGGGCGTATTGAAAGAGATGCATCTCCAGGCCAAACATAAATGATTAATTAAAACCATGGCTCTTTGATTTTCTAGGCGGCCTGGGGAATTGGGAGCTTGGAAAATGAGTGTTTGAATTTCAGTGATTTGGGAATTGGAATTTGGTATTTCACAAAAAATGTAAAAAAGTTTTGATTGAAGTTGTTTAAAAATTCCGGCCACTTCCCCTCAAAATCCTAACATTTTCGACTCAACAGGAATTTTCAAACAACCTCATTTTAAATTTAGCTTGTAAAAAGCCGTTTGAATTCGGTCAAGCGGCAATGATGGACAAGGTGAATTTAAGCTGAGCAAAGTGACAGGACCGTAAACCTGAACTCTCTGCATTATTGAACGAGCATCGAAAAATAAAGCCTGAACTTGAATAAAAAAGGCGACTAATAATCCTGAGTCATAAAACAAAGCTGTTTATGGCTCAGGATTATTAGTCACTTTTTATTGCTGACCATGCGTTGTAAGCAAAAACTCTAAACTGGCACCACTGTCCGGTTAAGGGTCTACTTTTACCAATACTTCGATGGATTCTTTACTCGTCGAACTGGGCAGTATCATTGGCAATTCGCCCACATTGAAGCTTGGTGGAATTTTCGAGACATCTTCTGAAGTGACAAAGACAATAAAATGGAAAAATTGGCCGCGCGGATCAGTCTCTGCTGTTATATCTCCAAGTTGCACATTTATTAGCCATTTTCCGTCGGAATTTGTAAAGGAAACATCATCCTGGAAGAACCATTTATTGGTATTGGAAGGCTTAATGAGAACAACAATTCTGGCACAGTCCTGACCATAAATCCCTTCGGATGTCCCTTTTACAATAACGCGGCAGGCTACTCCGTCGAGAACACTGCTGCAATCAATATTTTTGATTTCATCGTCCACCACTGGTTTGTTTTGGATCTCAACGATTCTGAAATTGCTGACCAGATCAGGGTTAAAGCAGCCAACGATCCCGACCCTGATCGGGTCGGACCGGTCAACAACACCCAGCTCGTCAAATTTTAAGGTACTGGTTTCCAGGATGTCGCTGTTAGAAACAGTAAGAATGATCTCGAATTCTTCATTGAAGGATGGAACTCCATCCTGTCCCAATATGATGTTTTCGGTCCAGTCTCCATTGGGGTCGATATATATGGGGTTTTCGTGGCGGTAGTATGCATCGTCGTTCCTGTCGAGGTATTTTACCCATGCATAAACCCAATCGCAGGTGATATTTGACAACCCCTGGGAGTTGCCACCAATTTCAATTTTACAAGGTTCGTCGCTACAATAAACGGGGCAGGGGACGGCATCGTCCGGTTCGCACAAATCGGCGTCTAAATCTTCCACCGTTTTGATGGTAATCGAAACATTGTCGGGGTCAAAAATGCACGTGCCGGAGTGGGAGCCCGGTGAACACTCATCATCGCCACAGCTATTAAATGTTAAAGCCATGAGGATGAAAAACGGGAAAAAGAGTTTGATTTTCATAATAGTTTTATTTTAGAATTTATAGATTAGGGACATTCCAATAGCATCGTCGTTACTTGCAATATCAATACAGCTTTCATCTTTTTTGATGAATATATTATCAAAAAAATAACTGGCGGCCATGGTAGCTCCGCCGGCAATGGCCAAGTTTTTCCATGTATCTTTTTCTTCTTCAAATTCTATGATTTTATTTGCGCTCAATGCAGAATTTATCATGTCATCATATTGGTTCCATTTTTTAATACCGTAATAGGTCATTACACCACCGCCCACAAAAAGCACGGTCCAATGAAATTCTTTGTCGGAAAGGCCGGGGATTAATTTTGAAAGTTGTTTTTTAAAATTTCGAGGGCAGCCGTTTTTGGTATATGCTTTTTCGCAAGGGCATCGGTCGTATTTATCGCATACCCCGTCCTGGTCAGTATCGGGGCAAAATGGTTGGACGGGAATGTAATTGCATTCAATATCCGTTATGCACCTTAAATTGCCGAAGCGAGAAGGCAAGTCTTTATATTCACCAGGTCTGCATTTGGCATATACTATTTGATAAATGGTCCCGAAACAATTCGGTGCTTTTGTCACTTTTTTAATTAATTTTTTGCACTCACTGTCATATATGTCAAATGCCAGTTTTTTGCCGGCGTGAATGTTGATGCCAGGACTAGATACATCCAAAATAAATTCACCGGTGTTATCTGTTTTTACATTTTTAATGACGTTTCCAAATTCAGGTAATTGGATGCACAGGCCATCCAGAACGACGCCCTGTTGGTCAATTATTTTTCCGTGTATCTGAAGTAGTTTTTTATGGATCAGGATAGGTTTTCCATTATGGATCAGCCCTTCGCCATCAACTTGGAGTGTGTCTGATTTTTTTATAAAACCAGCTTTTGAAAATTCAAAAAACAAAATAGATTTTGTGTTAATATTGGTTTTATCGTTTTTTACCTGAATTACAAATTCCCCTTTTTTATTCGTAAAAACTGTTGGTAAATTATAATTCACTATTTTAACCTCTACACTATCCAATGGTGTTTTTTGACAGTTTATGACGGTGCCATAAATTTCAGTGACCGGAACTTGGCAGATGCCGTAAATTCCTGTGAGAAGAATGGATAAACAAATAATTATTCTTTTCATTTTTATGATTGATTGGTGACACATAAATATATTCTCGATTGAAATTGTACTTTTCCTTTTGTGAATTTTACCAGGATGGTTTCACCACAAGATTTTTTAATTCCCTTTTCACAATGCTTAAAAATATACGCGCCGAAATTGTCCGTTTCTGCTAAAACTTTTCCTTCGTGTGTAAGTATAAAACCGGCCTTGTCACCATTGTAGTTTAAGTTGCCTTCTGTATAATCGTCGCAGGGAGGAGTAGGTATCGGTGGTTCGTCGTTGCAACATTTTTTTAATTGGTATTCTAAATCGTTAATTCGGTTGTCCAGGTAGATAATTGATTTTTTCTGGATATCAATTATATCGTTCTTTATTGCTATGGAGTCTTGCAGGTTTAATATGATTTTGTTTTGTTTTTCCAGTGAGTCCTTAAGTATTTCTACTTCTTGACAACAGTTTTTCTTACCTTGAATGGCACAATCAAATTTTATATAGACCAAACCAATTATAATAATTGCTGAAATTATAGGCAGTCCAAAAATTCTGACAACATTAAAATCGCTTTTGTTCTTTTTAAATTTATTTAGTTCTCTAAAAAAAATGCTGTTGATCAGAACAAGCCAATAAAGTCCACCCAAAAAAGCAAGCGCACAATCAATGAGCGGCAAATTGACTCCAAAAAACCTATTGAAGAAATAACCTGCAAAAGCATAAAATGCGGGAGCGGCCAATACTCTCAAAAAAAACCTGATGACACTTGTATCCATGATTAAAATGTAGTTTGTTAATGGGTTTATTAAATGCGGATTATTTTATTAAAGTCAAATCGCCTACCATCAATTCTGTCTCTCCATTGATATAGGTGACCACTGCTTCATACACAAAAACTGCCGGGTTCATTGGCTCCCCTTCGAACGTACCGTCCCAGCCGAATGCAGGGTTGTTTGGCTCAATGTTGAGGTTTGAAAAAACCATATTTCCCCATCGGTCAAAAACTTGCAGACTATTGATAAAGACGGCTCCTTTTTTACTAAAGCCATAAAAGTGATCGTTCTTCCCATCTCCATTGGGGGAAAATGCGGACGGGAAATAGATGTTGCCCCGCACCTTGATCAAGATCGAATCCTTATCGATGCAATTGTTCGGGTTCGAGACTTCGACAATGTACAGTGTGTTGTAAAATGGCTTTGCCCACGGGAAGTGGCAGTCCTGACAGGAAAGGCCGTGATCGGGTTTCCAAATAATGGAGTCGACAGAAAAATGATAACTGGGGTCTATTTTTATTGAATCACCAATAAAAATTGTGGTGTCGGGCGGAGTGTCTACCAGACTTTGATAAGGGGCGGTAAGCTCAACCTCGAAGTAATGATCACATCCAATATCATTCAATATCCCCACCACATAGCTGCCTGTTGTTAAATTTGAAAAGCTAGGTTCGCTTTGGAATACACCGCCGTTCAGGTTGAATAGAAAGACTCCACCTGTGGGAGGGACAACCTCTATGGAACCATCACTGGCTCCCAGACAGGAAATATCGGAGATCTTGATGTCGGGATCTGGTGCCGGAGGCTGCTGTACTTCGAAAGAAACTACGAGTACACAATTATGGGCATCGGTCACTATCAAATCATAGGTGCCAGCTACCAAGTCAAACAGGATTGGGGAATTTGAGCCAATACTCCACTCATACGTATAGGGTGGGGTGCCGCCGTCCACAAAAGAGTGTATGGCACCATCGTCACCACCGTAACAAGTGGCAGGTTCAGTGATGCCATAGGAGGCAAGCTCTGGTGGCTCTGTCAGCACAATAGTGGAGGAATCCGTACAGCCTGGAAAAGAGGTGACTTCAACTGAGTATTCCCCTGCAGGCAGTGCCGTCCTTTGCAAGGAATCTATCTGGGGATTGTCGGTCCAGTTGATCTGGTAGGGGGCAAAACCGCCTTCTACAATTAATTCAATAGCGCCATTATTGTCCTGATGACAGGCAATGGGTTGATTTACCTGTAGTGTAGTGTGGAGGTTAGTCACCGTAACGGTAACTGAGTCGTAACTGATACAACCAGTCGGCCTGGTTGTGGTCAGCACCAATACATCTGTTTCTGTAGCGCCCGGTGAAAGGGCTCTGTTATAAGTAGGATTTGCAGCTTCAACATCATCAATGAATTCAATGGGGCCACTCCAATTGTACAGATACCCTTCTTGCCCTGCTACTCCTAAAGGAATGAAAGACCCCGAACAAATAGTTGTGTCATTTACTGTATTGGTAATTGGGACAGGTGGAATAAAGAACTCGTAAAAATTGCAGATACAATCATTCTGTACCGTGTCCAGAACTACCAGCAGGCCATTACAGCCCGACTCAGAAGGAACGTTAAAAGAAAGTACGGACTGTAGTGTTTGCCCTGGTTGCATACCGTCTACATGTTGGGGTATGGATGCCAACTGAAGGTCCGTTCCCGCATCGAACAATCCGTTTTGGTTAATATCCAAAAACACCGAGAAGTCTAAAAAACCGATGCCTGCTGATATCTGTGATAGATTTGATAAAGAGAATTCTATTTCCCACAATTCGGAGGTCGGACTGGTTGGGTATGCACTGGCCTTCAATACCTCAAATGAATAGGATGGTTTGACCACCTCGATAGAGAACGTTTGAATAGAAGATTGAAAATCAATAAAACAAAAACCTGAAGGGGCAGATGAGCAGGGGATGCCCGTGCGCTCTACGGTTTCCAAAACAATCGGCAATTGGCCACAGGCAAGAACACCAGTGTCCAAAGCCATGACATCAATCTGAAACAGGACACTGTCCCCGATGCCCAGTCCATCGGGCATGACCCACTCCAATACTTGAAAATTGCCTTCTTCGAAAATGATGGGATCTATATTTAGAGGAAAATTGAGTAGGTTTTGAAAGCTGCCCGCCACGTATTCAAATTCAGACGGCACATGCAGAATGATCCGTTCAAGGTTGGAGGTCAAATCGTCGGGCGACCCGCCATGGTTAATAACTGAAACGGAAAGTGTGCTTGACTGTCCGCATCCGGAAACAGTCAAAGGAGCAATTTCCAAGTCGAAATCGTTGAGGGATTCAGGGGCATTTTCCAGTTGGATGGGCAGGCTATGGAACAGAGGAGAGGTTTGTTCATTGTCGCAGACATCCGACCAGTTTACATCGTATGAAAAAGCCGAATTCGGATCATACAGGCAGTCCGTTGTACTTTGAAAGTCCAACCAAAGCTGGTTGTCCGGAAAGAGTTCAGAACCCGGTATCTCAGGTAGATAACTGGTCAGGTCCCAATAGAATTGGTTTGTGCCCGGAACCTGGACAGGGTCATCAATGGGGATATAGTTTCCAGTCCCGATCTTTAGTTGACAACTACCGGGAACCAAATACATGCCCTCCGCTGGTAGATATATGCTAACCACAGGGTGGAGGGCAGCCCCTGTCATGTTGTTGATGCATTTTAGCGAAAAGCTTTCCTTCTCACAGAGAGGGATGGGAGGGGGAGGACTTTCGACCAGGTTTATCAGCACGAGGGCTTCTTTGGGGGAAAGTAAAAGCGACATGCTGGGGAGGGATTTAGGGCATACGGGGTCGTAAGAGGTTAAATTGGCAGGGAATCCGGAGCAATCAAAATCAAAACGGACATCAAAAGACTGGTTTGGTTCACACGATTCAAATAAGGCGCAGATTTCGAATATCCTGTTCCGGTTATGGAACAGTGTATCAATTTTCACCATGAAGTCTTCTCCATTTCCAAAAGGCTCCAATGGAAAATAGAGCGTGTCTCCGGCAATTATTTCCTTTAACGCAAAAGGGGCGATAGATGAATTGGGGGGCAGGTCGATAACCAGCCATGCGTGTGGGAGGAAGTCGGTGGTGTAGGAATTCAGCCTCAGTTGGAACATCCAGTTGGCGATTTTCGACAAGCCCTCGAAAAGTGGGTTCGTAGCTGTCATGCTTACTGCACCCGTGCTGTAATTAACAGCATCTTGTTTGCTCTCCTGTATTTTTTCCCGTCCACCTTCCAGATAAAACTGTTGGTCAAAATACTTGGTAGAAGAAAGATAGGTGGTGGAAGTAGGCATGCAAGATGGTACCACATTAAAATGCAAAGAGGCGATAGTGTTGACCGTAATAAGGTCAATACAGGGAAAGGAGTCCCCTCGAAATACGAGGATGGTTTCATTGCCGGCTGGCAACACTGCCGGGTCGGGCAGTGGAACCTGTACCTGCTGGACCGGGGCCGATGGTTCGTTTTGGGGCCGGTAGTCAAAAGAAAAGGAAGAACTCCCCGGTACATACATCATCCAGTCAGGTATCCGGACAGTCAGGGAATCCAGATTGACATGGGGCCGGTATTCATAGGGGAAAGGGTCGTCCATTTCAATTCCGGATACCTGGATCAACTCATATTGGAGGCTCAATGTATCGCAGCCCTGTTTTGAACTTTCAGAACGGAAATTAAACCTGTAATCTGGTTTAAATACAGTTAACTGGGCCACTTGGCCGCCACAGGCATATTGGTCGTCATTATCATATTCGTACACAAAGTTGCTGCGTACTTGGGGAAATGTAAAAAGAGTAGTGGGCACCTTATCGGTGATTAAATAGAGCGCCTCGAACCAAATATTGTCCCCGTCTGACAAATTATATCCTTCCAGACACGATCCAGTCTCCAATAATTTATCAATAAAAAAAACCAAACCGTGCTCTCCCCCCTGATAAAAAACAGAGTCCACCACTGTGACCGGACAGTTGGTCAGATCACCCGTTTCACTGTCAAAAAAGGAAAGCGTACCAGTGAGGAATTGTAAATATTCATCCTCAGTAAAATTGATGTATGTAGTTTGGAAACTGCTTTCAGTGAAAGTGCCATCTCCTGAGATTTCGCCTTTCACCATAGCGATGACCGTGTCGCCGCTCATTAGCACATTAAGGGCAAGGCCGGGGGTAAGGGAGGTTACCTTTTCCAGGCATGTCGAATCTTTGTAGCCCAGATTTTTTCGTTTCATTTCCTTCTCTGACACCAAGATGCCGATCTGGGAGGACGGAATTGGACACAGCAGAGCGAACTCCCTCGTCTCTTCACACAAGACAGTGACAGGGTCGGAACAAGAATCAGAGCAGATGTATTCAATCTGGTACGGGATGCTGTAAGTCGACGACGGAGGAGCAATGATCCCTCCGCAAGGAAGGTCGGGGTCGGTGATCTGGATGGAGTCACAGATAGCTGAAAAAGAGAGCTGGACTTCGCCTTCGAGGTCGTCCCCATAGAGCCATAGTGTGTCGGCAGTAAATGAATACTGCATGGCGGTTTGATCCATCAGCGGAGCAAAACCGGGCAGTACTTTAATAATTTCAGGCAGGACAAGCCCTATTCTGATAGAACTTGAAGAACAGGCAGAATCAATGGCAAACATATTTCCGTCAATGAACAACTTCACCGTCAGGGTACTATCGGCAGCACTGTAGGTAACCTGGTCGGTCGAGTTCGAAAAATCAGAATCGTAGTAGTACCTGGGGTGGGTATCCGCAAATGTTTGGACTTGCGCGCATTGGTCAAGGCAAGCAGAGCGGATCATCACCCGCCTGCGTTGAAATTCTTCGCTACAAGTTTGGGGAAGGCATGAGCCATCGAACGAAGTGTTGAACCGAACGAGGAAAGAGTCGCCAACTGCCAGGTCATCATATTCCCCGTCCCCGTCCCCGTCAAACAACCCTCCGGGACCGTCAGGGTCGAAAGTGAATTGGCTGCATTTAAGTAAAAACCCATTTCCGCTGAAGGAGTCAATAACAACTTGAGGAGCGTTTCCAAGAGAAAAATCAGAAAAGCGCAAACAATGGTCTATGGAGGGGTAATTTGAAAAGTTCAGCACTGCACCCAGGTCCAGTTCAACGTTGAATGCAGTGGCAGCCCCAAGCGTTACTTCGTTGCCACTGTTGATCATGGCCACCACGATTTCTCCGTCCTGACAAGGGCCTGCATAACTTTCAGAAAGGAAAACAGCATCCAAATGTGGATAATTATTTTCAGGGGTTATTATAGCTGAAATATCGGCGAAAGTCTCGCAATGGAAGCTGTCGCATCCTAAAATGAAGCGAAGGCTGGAATGGATCGACTCACATCTCAATACCAACAATTCTTCCCTGAATTGAATGGTTTCATCGTTTTCAAATACTGAGTCGCCATCGCCGATATGTTGGAAATCATCGCCACTCAAAAGAATGGACAGCGGGTTGTGACTCAGGATAGTGCCAACCGAAACACTGAGGACTTCCAAATCAGCAGCATTATGATCGTCCGTGATGATTAACTGGCTGACTTGACTGAATCCTTTGTTGATGATTTCAACGCCCCTGAAAAGAGTATCGCCGACATTGGCCAGGACATCCAGGTTGAATGGAGATTGTACGTCCAGAAAGTGTTTGTTCAAATTATATTTGGGACCAAAGAATAGGTCGGCACCAAAGTCATGAGAGACCAGGATAGAATCCTGGATGTTGGAGTCAATGGCAGAAAGGTCACAAGAGCTTGTCACCTTAAATAAAAAGGACGAAGAATAATCCAGAGGGTTGGGCCATGAGAAAACCGGTGCGCCTTGGTTGGTTATATCAAATTCGATGATGCCGGATCCAACCAGGGAACCTGCTTTATATTCTAAACCAGCAGGTAGAAAAAAAGTCAGTTGACCATTTGCAATGGAAGTATTGGGGCCTACGGACCAATCGACCTTATATTCGTAAGGCCCACCACATGGGGAAACATACAGGGGTGGGGTGATGGAGACCTGTAACTGGGAAAAACCGGCAACCGAAATAAAAAGGCAAAAGGAAAAAACGAGTAGTATTTTCATGGTTTGGGAGTTTGGTTTGTCAAAGCAGCATGTGTTTGCGAAAGGGCATAAAAAATCCAGGCAAAGGCGGCGCCTTTGTAAGAGCAAAAGGAAAAAGCAATGGGAGAAAGAAGAGGAGAGCAACGATCAAAACAAATATAAACATTTTGTTTTAATTATGCAAAAAAAATACAATATATTTATTTTCTTCCAGCCGAAAACTTACCTTTGGCCTTGAAGCCATTTCTTTCACCTTGCGGTAAAAAATTGATCATTGAAATATTTCATTATTCATTAAAAAGACGACCAGGGGTTCGTCGTCAAAAATAGCTGGACAGAAGTTTTATAGTGAAAGACAAAAATATCCTGCTTTCCTGATTTATTATTGCATGTAAATATTATAAGTGGTTGATAATTAGTTTGTTATAATAAGTAAAAGTCACGGGCAATATGGAAAAAAGCAAATTGATCCAAATGCTGAAAAAGCTGAATTCTGTAGAATTTCTTGATTTTGGAAAGTATATTTATTCGCCTTATTTCAACAATAATCAAAAGGTAAGGGAATTATATGATTACTTGTCAAAATCCGGTCCCGAATTAAAAGGCAGGCAGCTGGCAAAAATAAACGTCTGGAAAAAATTATATCCAGAGGCTGATTACCAGGCAAAGACCATGAATAACCTGATGTCACTGATGGTCGGATTGCTGCGGGATTTTATGACGATTGAGACCTTAACAAAAGACAAAACGCTGTTCAAGTTTGCTGAAATGATGGCCCTTTACCACAGAAATAATTACGGGCATTTTTTACAAGCTTCCACTCAATTGGAAAATATTTTGGCTGAGTCGGAAATGATTTCATCTACTCATTATTTAATGGAATATTTTATTCGCAGTTATTCCTATTACAACGTTGAAAGCGATAAAAAGCCTCCAGCTGGAAATCATTTGATTTTTGCAGAAGAAAGCCTGGAAAAATTTTACATGCTTTCGAAGCTGAAGCTGATTTGTGAGCTGCAAATTCGAAAGAGGATTTTTTCTGACAGAGAAAACCGCGCCCATATGGAGGTGCCGGAAAAACCAAAAGAAAAATACATTGACGACCACCTGATCGGAATTTACAGTAGCCTCGTTTCCCTCCAGCAAACGAATGATGAAGCGCAGCTTGAAAGCATCCAGAACCGGTTTTTCAATTATTCCTCCCTGTTTCCAAAATCAGAAAGGTACGTTATCCTCCACGCCCTGATCAACCACATTAGCTTTATTTATCAATCGGGCCGTCCGGAGCTGGTAAAGAATCTTTTGAAATTGTACAAAATGGGATTGGATGAAGGGATTTTTATTTATTTAAATAAAATAAGGCATTCCACTTTCCTGAACATCTGCCTGGCCTGTGCAGCGACCAATGAGTTTGACTATGCCGAACGGTTTATCCTGGCGTATAAGGACTGCCTTGAACCAAAAATAAAAAAAGAAACTCTGGCCCTTGCCAGGGCCTATATCTGTTTTCACCAGCATGAATTCAGTGTTTCGCTGGATTATCTCAACAGCCTGGGGAACAAAAAACAGCCAGAGTTCGATTTTCGGATCAGGAACCTGGAAATCCGCAACCATTTTGAACTGGCGCTCAAAGATCCTTCCGTCTGGAGTTTGGTCTTTGATAAATTGAATGCATTCGAAAAATATTTGAACCGGTCAAAGACCATTTCAAAGCAAAAAACAGTGGGGTATCTCAATTTTGTTAAAGCAACAAAAAGGCTTGCAGACATTGTGGTCCACAAGCCTTTGACGGCAGCGGATAAAATTGACCTGTTTAAAAGGCTTAGGGCAAATAAGATAATTGTATCTGTGCATTGGTTAGAAAAAAAGATCAAGGAGGGCGGGAAGCCCCCCTTGAATGGCCATTAGGTTTCGATGAAATCTTCCACAACTATACCCGTAGTTGTGTCGCTCTCATCTTGATTGCCACCGTTGATCTGACGTTGCCCGTCAGGCATCAACTGAACACAAAGGAAAAACTGAATTCCTTTTTGATTGGATTGAACCATGGTTTAGGGATGTTGTGCTTGTGTAAAGGATTTCCTTCCGCAAGCCGGTGAAACAATAGGGTTACTAAATCCGGATTTAGGGCAGTCAGACTGCCTTGAAGCAAATGCAGCTATTGGTTTCACCTGCATCCCCGGCCTGGTCCAGCCATTTTTCTAATGCGAGAAATTGTCGTTGAATAGGTTTTCGATTAGGTTCAGGTAGGTAAGTTTCAAATCAAATGATGAGGCTTTGGTTTATAGTGGAAACGACACAAGGGTAAAATCCAGCGGTTGCTGATGGCCCTATTAACGCCAGGTTTTTATCCAACATTCAATCAAATCCGATCAAATCCGATCAAATCTCAATCAATAGGTATTAGATTATGGAAAACTCCCAGAAAAAATTTATCGAATTATTGGAAGAAATGTATGGTGCCCGAGCCAATGAAAAAAGCACTTTGTTCGGGAAGACAAAAGCAAGCGATATTGCCCGTGAATTAAAGTACGATCCCGGTCAGTTTTCAAGGTTGATCAATCCCCCTTCCATAAAAAGCAGAAGTGTGGCCTACGGAGAAAATGCTTACAAAATCGCTATAGAGCGGTTAAAACTGGTGAAAAACTTTAAGGAGGCCCGCAATAAAAACCATCAGCTCGAACAGGAAATCGAGAAAAAAACAAAGAACAACAATACCTTGCTGGGGCTGGTTGTTCTCCTGGCAATTGCCAGTGTTTCATTGGTCTTATTATTTGCAGTGGCAAAACAAAAAATACAGCCCCTGCAAACCAGCCTGGTTCCAACGGATTCCCTGGATAATTATTTAAACCAGTTTTACGTACCCAAAGATGGCATACCTCTCTTTGCTGCATTCGACAGGATATTCAATTTTAAGGTCAGTGAGATAGATCCCTATTGGTACAGGGAAAATGGCGACCCGGAAAAATGCCCGTGCATGAGGTTTCAAGGAAAGTGGGGCATAGACAGAAAATCAGCTTATCAAATACCGATACCCTATGAAAAGGGAATTGACGGCTACCACTATAAAAGCAATAAAAGCAGGCTTTATGTCTGGTGCAAAACGAATGATTTATCTGGCCATACATTGGAAGGGCTGGAAATATTTGAAAATGAAATTTTTCTTGATACAACAAGAAGGTCAATTGATTCCTTCTTTTCCAAACGGGAGGGGCTATTGAATGACAAGTATTACCAGATTGATTTTGAAAAAGATCCCAACTTCATCAAAGTGGCCAAAATAAATTCCCTGTTTTATAATGAATTTAAATTCAAAGACCATCTGCTGGACAGAAAGGCCGAAAGGTGGGCCAGGTACAAATATGAGATCATAGGAAAGAATATAGCGCAATTGAGTGAAAGCGTAAAAAATGAAATCAATCAGGTAGTACCAGAAATAACAAAAGAATATATCGGAAAAATGGAGGCAACCGAATGCGAACCTCTGGAAGTCGACGAGGAGATCAACGAGGGGGATATTTTAAACTTTCAATGTTATTTCTCCTTCAAGGCTCACCATTTTAAAATACCCTATTTAAAAAGGCTGATTTTTGAGGATCAGCGATTAAGGTAAAATATATGAATTGTCTCAAATTTTGTTGAACTAAGGTTTTTCGGATTTTATTTTTCCCCTTAAGCCCTTTTTTAACAAATTAATGGGGCTCGACAGTCTATCCCGAACTCGCTTCGGGCCCCATTAATTTGTATGAATAATTTTGCGTGCTTAAGTGATTGGAAAAATAAGGAGCGCTAAAAATGGCACTTTTATTTGGGCAAATGAAGCTGTTTAAAAATGATTTGTTTTATTTCTAATCAGAATGAGAGCAAAAGCTAAATAATGCAAACTCATCCAAG
>JBCBRY010000135.1:0-25201 GCA_039819485.1 Bacteroidota bacterium
GGGGATAAAGTTATACAACTTTATCCCCTTATTTAAAACAAAAAATCATTTAAGCAGGTGATCAAAATAAGGCACACTAAAAACGACACTTTTATTTTGGCAAACGCTCCGTTTCCTCATCTTAAAATTCTTTTTCAGGCAAAGGAAAAGTGTCATTTTTTTTTGAACAGTCACTTAAAAAAAATAAAAATGCAGGCACCGAATAAAGACGAAAAATTTCCATTGCCCAATTATGATCGGCTATGTTTTTTAAAAAACCTCGTCACCAATCCGAATATAATTATAGGAGACTATACTTACTACGATGATTTTGAGGACGTGCATAATTTCGAAAAAAATGTCAAATACCATTTCGATTTTGTTGGCGATAAATTAATCATTGGAAAATTCTGCATGATCGCTTCGGACGTGACGTTTATCATGAACGGTGCCAACCATTTGACCGAGGCTATTTCAACCTATCCGTTCGCCATATTTGGAAACGGCTGGGCCGACGCCATGAGTGGAAAAGATTACCCAACCAAAGGAAACACCATCGTCGGCAACGACGTCTGGATCGGCCATGATGTAACGATCATGCCAGGTGTAAACATTGGCGACGGGGCCATCATTGCCACCAAGTCGGTAGTCACCAAAGATGTTGAGCCTTATGCAATCGTGGGAGGCAACCCGGCCAAATTAATTAAGAAAAGATTTTCGGAAGAACACATCGAACAATTACTGGAAATAAAATGGTGGGATTGGGACGTCGAAAAAATAACAAAAAATGTGCAGCATTTAACGGGCATGGATTTTTCCAAAATCATCCAATAAAAAATATTTCTAAGCCAAGTGACTGTTCAATAAAAATGACACTTTTCCTTTGCCTGAAAAAGAGCTTTAAACTATAAATGTACTGATTTACCAACTTAGGGACAGCCCCAGCGGTAACACCGTTCCAAAACGGTGTTACCGCTAAACCAAGCCTAAGTACAAGATTGTGAATCATTACATATAAAAACTAAGCGAAATTATTCATACAAATCAGGTAGACCATCGAGCCGGATACACCTCGGCCGGGTTTTTATGGACGATGACCTGCACCGCGGATGGAGCTGCGTTTTCTGTCGGCGTTGGTTTTAACTGGTATTGAAATGTCAGGTGAGCGGATGAACCTGGTTCGTCCGCTCACCGCAAGATCAAACTCTACTTTCGTCAGATCGGCACTTTCACCGGTTCCCAGATCTTGGTGGCTGCCGTTTTCGCAGCGTACTCGCTAAAGTCGATCGGCTTTCGGCCCAGTACCTTTTCCACGTCATTGGTTACCACGGAGTTGGCTGGCGTAATCACTTCCCGGAACAGGTAATCGATCAACCAGATATAATCATCCGGCACCTGCTGTTCTTTCAGCATCCGGGTGTACTCTTCCAATGTAATGGAACTGAACTGGATGACCCGGCCACTGGCTTTGGCAATTTCATCGACCAGTTCAGGGAATGTCAGCTGGCGGGGGCCGGTCAGTTCATACATCTGCCCATTGTGCTTCTCATTTAACAATGCTTCTACGACTACGTCGGCAATGTCGTTGGCATCTACATAAGGCACTTTTGTATCTGCTTTTGGCAAGGCCACATGGCCGGCCAGAACAGGATCCATGAAAAAGCTTTCACTCCAGTTCTGGTTGAACCAACTGGCCCGGACGATGGTCCAGTCAGCCCCGGCGTTCATGACAATTTGTTCGCAATGCTCGGCCTCTACTTCCCCTTTTCCAGAGAGCAAAACCATTTTCTGCACACCTGCTTTTACCGCTTCTTTGGTGAACCCTTCAATGGCCTCTTTCGCTCCCGGCACGGCCAAGTCAGGCTGAAAAGTGATGTACACTTTGCTGATGCCTTCCACTGCGGCCGCCCAGGTGCTTGGTGCTTCCCAGTCAAAAGCAGGGGTCGCACTACGTGATCCAATCCGGACGGGGTGACCTGATTTGGTGAGTCTTTCGGCTATTCTACGACCGGTTTTTCCTTTTCCTCCGAGCACTAAGATTTTTTGATTTTGCATGATTGATTTATTTTAAAATGGAAATTGTTTAAAAACTCTTTGTTGGCCGTAAATCCTGTCTTTTGAGGGGGGATGGTCGAAATTTTTTCAGCGATAACTTCCCCCGAATTCACTTTGGGAGCGCTGCGTTCCTTTCTAAGCTATCAATCATCTCCCCTCAAAATCCAAGTATTTTCGACCCAACAGGAATTTTCAAACAACTTCATGGTTAAAAATGTACTGCCGAAGCCCGTTCGGCAGCGAGTTCAATTTTGGTTGGTGCCAAAGGGGACTTTGGCATTACTTGTTGAGGCAAGCCAGCACCAGCAACAGAAAAGAAAGCAGCGAGCTAACGGTCCTGATCCAGTTCAGCCGGTTCCATTTTTTTTCAAATGCCGACCGGAAGGCGTCCATTTGTTCGCCCGACATAGATTCGATCGACAAGGCCTCCAGCATGTTATTCAAAGGGACATTTCCAAAAAAAGTAATGAGGATGATGCCGCCCAGGTATAGCATGGTCGCAATGAGGATATACCAGAATTTGGTAGACAATTCAGCAGTGTATGACAAGTAGGAGAGCAAAGGCAGCAAGACCGCCAGCCCCATAAATGCGATGAAAAACGCCGGGTTTAAAATGGCCCTGTTCATCGATTGAAAGGCTTGCAGGTAATGGTCGTCGCCGATCATCGCCAGCCCTGGCGTGACCGAAATGGACCAGGCATAAAACAGCCCCGCCATAAGGCCTGATAAAACGGTGGTAGTGATCAACATAATCGTTTGCATTTTCATTGTTTAATAATTCTTTTTGGAAAAACCAGGTGTTGCATTCAAAAGTGAGGGCATAAAAACCTCTGTTGTCCGGGGGTCAAAAGCCGAACATTTTTCGAGAACAAAGCCAGGTATTACATTTTTCAAAAAGTGAAACAAACCTGTACTTGTCTGATTTTTTTGGTTGGCCTGTTAAACTTGTGTTTGAATTACAAGAACAAAATTACAGGCATAAGCCACCCTGCGCTTGACCCTTTGAGCCAAGGTTTTGACACTTTAGGCCAAATGGCCTGATTCATCAATTTTGTCGAAAAGTAGTAGGTGATTTTCCGGTCCAGCGCTTGAAAGCACGGTTAAATGCACTCTGTTCGGAGAAGCCTGCCTGAAAGGCAATTTCACTGACGCTCTGCGAGGAATGGGACAGCAGGTCTTTTGAGATTTCCTGTTGGGTACGTTCGATGAGGGCCCTGAAGGTCAGACCAGTCTCTGACAGGCGGCGGGTCAGGGTCCGGTTGCTCATGCCGAGTTGTCTGCCTATTTTTTCTTTGCTGGGGATGCCACTTGGCAGGGCATTTTTGATCAGGTTTTTGACTTCGCCCACCAGCTTGTTTGGATTTACCTGAATGCCTTTGGCCTCTTCCTCGATTCTTTCAAGTAAAAATTTATTGATACTGAGGTCGGCTTTAGCAGTGGGGGTGTTTAAGTCAGCTGTTTTATAACAGAGAAAATTGGCGTCCTGATTGAAATGGACCGGACAGTTAAAACATGCATGGTGACTCTTTAAATCCCGGGGAGGGTCATGCCTGAAGGAAACGGACACCGGGCCAATCGCTGTTTGTGTCATCATTTGCAGCACTTTGACAGTAGCAGAAAAAGTCGCTTCATTGGACAAGGCCACACCGCGCCGGTATGCCTCCCGGTACAAATAGATTTTTGAAAAACCACCTGCATCTTCCATTTTGAAAACGTAGGTATTCGTCAGTAATGAAAAATAGCGCTCACTTCGTTCAAAAATTTCCCGGGCCATCGAACAAGTCTTCCACGACATACCCAACACCCCATAATCGTCCATTTCCATCACCTGCCCCACTCTCACTGCAAAACCTGGCTCCAGGGCCTTGTCGACGATTTCATGCAATTCAAAAAATGTATCTGCCGGCACGACATGGGGGCCTTTTGCTGGAGGTTGGGGAATGGCCGGGATAGCTGTTGCCTCCAGCGACATCCCTTCGCGCAAGGCATGGTTCAGCACTTTATGGTATAATGTTATGGCAATGAAATTCATTCAAAAAACTGCTTAGGAAGTGGGAGGTTTGTTGCTCCCGGCAATCTGCATCAGAAATATTAAATACGCTTGGTTTGAAATAGTTTTGCTGAAAGAAATTCTTTCCCGCGAAATAGCTTCCTGCGAAATTGGAAATGGAGGAACCGAGCAAACACTACCTGGAGGGAACAGCTCAATTCCCGCATTTCATATCCCGGGAACCTCCCCCCGGCCCCCTATAAAGTGGGAGAATTGTTCGCTCTTTGCTCCCCTCTGGAGAAGGCCGGGGGGAGGTTCTCCATCGTCAAATTTCAGAATTTCCAACAACCTCAACGGCCTATTGATCCACCGACGACGCTTTATTTTCCAGCACTCCGTAAATCGGCACACCTTGTTTTTTTCCCCGTAAAATCTGGCTGCCGAACAGTTTAAACTCAAACCCAGAACCGTCCAATTGATCTTTGACGTACTGCGAAATGAGCAGTTCCTGCTGAAGGTCATTGCACATGCCCTGTATCCTCGCAGCCGTATTGATGGTATCGCCGTGATAAGCGATGCCTTTTTTATATTTCCCCACTTCCGTCACCGTGATCACGCCCGCATGCAGGCCTGCTTTAAAAATGGGCCGGCAGCCGTATTTTTCCTGGTAGTACTTTTCCTTCGCAGTCAATTGTTGCTTGAAATTGAAAAAAGCTTTGAGGCAGTTCTGATTGCTAATTCCAGCTCTCAGCTTCCAGGTCAGGATGGCTTCATCCCCGACATACTTATAGATCTCTGCCTCATTTTCCACTACCACACCCAGGTCATTGAAACAATCTTGAATCAACTTGCTGAATTCAATGTGCCCTAACTGTTCCGCCAGTTTGGTGGACGATTTCAGGTCAAGAAACATAAAAATCCGCTCTTCCTCCCGGGGGACATAAAACTTCCCCCACAGCAATTTCCCCAGGTTGCTTGCTCCGAGCATCAATTTCACCTGGTAGCCGACAGCGAGGACAATATCCACCACTAACACGTAAAAAATAATGGCCAAACTTCCCGGTTCAAAAACAAACTCCAGCAAACCAATCGCAGCTTCAAAGTAGAGGCGGTACACGGTCCACGAGATCAAGACCATGACCGTCAAAAAAAGAAGGGTATAGCCAAAACGCCTGAGCAACAAGTCTTGCAAAGACAGATACCGCTTCACCTGTTCTTCCAGCCTTATCTGCGTGTACCCGGAGACGGCCCCGAGAATGGGACCAATCGTAAAGGAAATCATCAGACTGGAAAGCAAATCAAACTTCAAAAAGCTGTCCTGCGTGGTCCCTGTCCCACGTACAATGCTCAAAAACAGGCAAGCCAAAGTCCAGCTGATACAATAATCCCTGATGATCCGCCACCTTCTTTTTTGTATGAATTTCATGGTTGTTCTGATTGGTTAGCCTGGCAGAGGGTCAACCAGCCTGTACAGCAAGTGGCTTCACCCTGATGGCCCAATAAAGCCAAACTACTACAATGATTTCAGTAAATAAAGCCCAAAACAGAGGATCGGAGAAAAACGCAACATGCCCCCTTCCATTGTAAGGCATTTCAATGAACGGTACCGTGATGAGTGCGTCCAACACCAGGGCGGTAAGGGCCATTGCCAATGCCACGGGCCACACGATCTGGCGCTTGCTTTTTTTGTAGTAAAATGCAGCTCCCAGTGAGCCGAAAGGGATCACCATCAAGCCAACAATTACCCCTTGCAAGGTTAGGGATTCCACCACACCTGGAATAAAGCTCAGTACAACGAAAGCGCTAAGTACCAAAAACCAGGTGATAGTTCCTGCGAAAATTGCTCTTGAAATATTCATTTTTCTTTGTTTTAAAATGTGAAATTGTTTAAAAAATCAGTATCGATGCCATCAATATTTCCAAGGCAAAAATGCAGGTAATCCAACTGGGCCATTGGTTCGAAAAGGAGGATGATTTGTTCGAAAAGGATTTTGTAATGCCGAACCGTGTCCGGCGTATCGGAAAGAAAAAAGGAATGGGGAGGCGTTTATCGTCGCACCTCACTGGGGCGGTAGCCAAATTTCTTGGCGAATGCATTGGAGAAAGAACTCAAACTGTCATACCCAACGTCCCACGCAACTTCCTGGACGGACAGCTCCCGTTTCCTCAGCAATTCATTGGCTTTGTTGAGGCGTTCGTTCTGCAGGTACTTAAAAACCGGTACGCCAAAGAGTTCTTTAAAATGTTTTTTCAGTTTAAAACTGTTGAGGCCAATCTGACGGGACAATTCGGAAAGGGAAGGCGGGGTTTCTAAATTATTGGATAAAATTTCTTTGGCCGCAAACAACTTCTCCCGTTCTGCCACTTTGATATTCCCCGTTTGCAAGGTCGCCAACTGGCCAAAAAAATGGGACAACAACGTCGTTATCTGGCTCCTGAAAAACATCATTTTCAATTTTCCCTGATACTGGATATTGAATATACTATCCACAATCTCCATCATTTCAGGTGTCATAAAAAACTGGGGCCCCTCCACAAAATGATCGGCCGGGTACACCAGTTGGTGCAGCAGTTCCGAAAACAATTCACCTTCTTGGTTAGGCAGTTTTTGCAGGTTCCGAGTGGCGGTGGCAATCACGATGCACTGGAGCGGCTTATTGGCAGAAATGATATGGACGCTGTCCACGTACTCGTCTGCATAAAATGACAGCGCGAGCCCTTTGGTGTTGTGAAAATGCTTTTCCGTATCTCCGTACTGAATGGCCAGGTCGACATTTCCAGCTCCGTAAAATGCCACGGCAATGATGGGTTCATCAAACTTGCAGGTATCGGTAATAACGACATTGGAATATTCTTCCTCTACCAAAATCGTGAAATCGTTGATGTCAATAATATCGCGGGTCATATCAGATGCGTGAAGCTGTTACGGCGCCAATCTCGAAATATTCCAATTCCCACTTTCCTGTTTTTCATACAAAAAACGATCATGCAAACGGCTTGGCTGCCCTTGCCAAAATTCAATTGCGGAAGGTACCACTAAATAGCCGCCCCAAAAAGGCGGCAATGGCAAGACCTCCTTGTCCGGAAAACGCTTGTAAACGTTCTCCACTCTTTTTCCTAAAACGGCCCGGTTTGCAATGACGCCGCTCTGCGGAGAAGCCCAGGCGCCCACCTGGCTGCCGATCGGGCGGCTCTGGAAGTATTTTTCCGACGCATCGTGCGACAATTTTTGCACCCGTCCTTCAATGCGTACCTGCCGGTGAAGTTTTTTCCACAACAGGTTGAGCGCTACAAAAGGATTGGCCGCCATCTCTTTGCCTTTCCGGCTTTCATAATTGGTAAAAAAAGTAAAGCCTTCTTCGCCATAATCTTTTAGCAGTACGATCCGGGAAGCAGGCCGTCCAGCAGGCGTGCAGGTGCTGAGGGTCATCGCATTGGAGTCGGGAATGTCCGCTTTGATCACTTCCTGCATCCAGTGATGAAATTGGGTGAATGGGTTTTCATCCATTTCATGGATTTCGAGGCCTTTGGAGTCGTAATGTTCTCTGAAATCGTATAACATAATAATTTGAAATTAGTCAATTAAACACCCGGCAATGGTAAGGGTTTTTTGATTAAAGATTAAGGGATTGAACGACTAACGATTTTTGATTTATTTTTTCCGATCTCAAATCAAAAATCGTCAATGCTTTGATCGTTGATCAATTCCTTAAAGAATAAAGGTATACGTGTATTTCACGACCACCACCCGGCTATCGCTCACCGGCAGGTGCGGCCGTTCCCGTTCCCGGTTGCTGTTGAGCAAGTCATTGAAAACGACGTACAGGTCGTTGCCCTCTTTTGGGTTGTAACGGATGCGGATATTGGGGGCAAACACCTGATCGAGGCTATTGTACTGCAGGAAAGCGCTGGTGGAAAATTTAGTGTTCAGCAACAATTCCAGCTTGATCCGGGCCAGGTGGCTAATAAAAGACTGGTTTCGGTCAGAAAACTCACCCCGGTTATACTGATAAAAACCATCGAGGTTAATGTGTGGAGATACCTTGTACCGCGGTGCCAGGTTCAGCGAAATCAAATGGCCATCATAAAACTGCCCGGCCGTCGCCACTGCAAAAAATCCGAACAAACTCCCAAAAGGTGAAAAGGCAGTTGCACTGAATTGGGTGAAATCATAGTCGCCCACTGGTATTTCGGCATCGCCCAGCTCGAAGCTCTCCGTAATGGTTTCTTTGGTCGGCAACAGGGAAGCATTGAAGCCCCAACCGTTTTTCAAGGCCAGTTCCACACCCGGCTCCACTTGCGCCGACTGTATTTTTTTATCTACAAAATCTTTGAATACAAAGCCTCTGGAATACAGCCGCAGGCGGAGCAATTTTGACTGCTCCCCCATCAGCCAGCCGTGGCTCAGCTCTCCCCGCAAGCTGTTGAAATTTTCCCGTAGTTCAAAGCCCATCCCCGGCGACCAGTCCTTCCCTGCCCTCGAATAACCAAAGTTGTAGGCCCAGCCGTCGTACCGCCTGCGTTCCCAAAAAAGATAAATACGGGCCGGGTCGAGCGACATTAATTCATTGCTTTTTCCGCTTTCAAAACTCTGTACCCATTTGGCGGAAAAATATTCATCGCCCCACACCCGCACAATGGCATCGAGGCCGTAGGCCCGGTTGTAGTTACCTTTAAAATCCATGCGGCTGGTAAAGATGCCACCGAGGTAGGAGAACTGGTTGATGGCCTGTCTTCGTACACGAAGCACTGTAAAGTTTTCCGAGTTCAGGCTATCGAATGGTGCATCCGTTTCCATGCTCATGAAGCCGAGATCGTTTTTGCCGACCCGTCCCTGCAAGCGCGCACCTCCATAAATCCGCACCGGGTCACCGTCATCGTTTATACCGATTTTACGCGAATAGAACAAGCGGTTGAATTCTTCAAAACTAAAATCGAAAATGCTTGCCCGCTCCTGAAAGAATTGTCTTTTTTCCGGAAAAAACAAAGAGAAACGGGTGAGGTTGACTTGCTGGTCGTCGGCTTCTACCTGAGCAAAATCGGTATTGACCGTCAGGTCCAGAGTAAGGTTGCTCGTGAGGCTGTATTTGACGTCGAGCCCCGCTTCGATTCGGGGGTCCCGGTCCTGGAGATACACGTTGTCTTTTCCACTCAGGTCATGCGTTTCCTGATAACCGCCCAGCAGGTAAGGCGTAATGTACAGCGGCTTTCTGGTGCCCAGTCCCCGAAAGCGGAATTTCTGGGTTTGGGAAGGTTTCCACATGCTCATGTCGCCCCAGTTGAGCGGGATAAGCGGATAAATATTCACTTCATTTTTGGCGCTCACGTACCACCAACTGGTGATGCCCATGATGGTTTCACCGTTGACTTCCTGAAAGCGCAGGCTCGTCCAGGGAATGCGGATTTCGGCATCCCAGCCTTCTGGGGTTTTCGATGCGGCAGCATCCCAGAAAGTGTTCCAGTCGAGGCTCATGGAAGCGTCCGTGAGGGCATCGTTGAAGACCGTCGCATCGAAGCGGAGGCCGGTAGGGGTGGTAAAAAAACCGAGGCCATTTTCATTGTCGTTGTACGAGTCGATATTGAGGCCAAAGTAGTCGGTGGTGCCGTCCATGGCATCCCGTTTAAAGGTAGTTGCCCGGTACAGCGAGCTGTCACTGAGGAAGAATTTGCCGGACAAATAAAGGTAGTCGCCGTCGTATGCCAGCCGTACTTCCGACTGCTCTGTGGGAGCAGCGCCAAACTGAGGGGATTGCTGTTTTAGTTGAAAGGTTGGCACCGACTGCCAAACGGCCTCGTCTACCCGTCCGTCGAAGGTGATTGGTTGGCTGATTTTGGGTGCATCCAGGATATTTTGAGAAAACAATTGACCAGTCAGTAACAGCGCAAACCATGTTGAGAAAAGTTGGTGAAAAAACATTGGTCTGGAAATTTAAAAGTATGTACTGGGCGCTGAAACCAAAGGTAATTAAAAAAAGTTTCCCCTGATGAATCATTTGAATTTGGGCTACCTTTGCACAAACACAATTATTTTGCATACAAGCGATTCCAACAAACTGATCCAGGCTTTCGAAGTCGACCTGCCCGACAGTGATTCGGCTCCCACCGAAGAGGAGCTTTTTCAATACCTCTGCGACAAAATCGCCTGGATGATCGAGCACAACATGGAGTACCTCCTCAGCCTGCTTTACCGCAACGATGTGCTGGAACACAAGATCCACTTCGCCCTCTCCCCCCACGAGCCCGACCCCGCGAATGTGGCGCTCGCCAAGCTCGTAATAGAACGACAGCAACAACGCCTGGAAACCCGGAAAAAATACGGCCCGCAAAATGCGGACGACGTGGAGGAAGAACTCCGGTGGTGATGCCGCTGACCACCTGTTTCGGGCATTGGTACAAATCTTTATCTTAGTGCCGCCGACCTCATAAACTTCCATGTGCCTCTATTTTCTAAATGATCAAAACTTTTCTCCATTGTGTCCTCGTATCCTGCCTTCCTTTTTTGGCCGTGGCCCAAAAAGCCAATTTCCAATTTTACAATACACAAGATGGGCTTGCCGGTAGTTGGGTACACAATGCCGTTCAAGGGGGGGAAGGATTTATTTGGGTCTTCAATGAATTTAAGTTGTTCCGTTTTGATGGCCGCAACTTTGAGCCCTACCCCGTCCCCACTGAAATAGCGGGCCATGATGTAGATATCAGAGGAGGTATATTCTACAGGGATTCTTTTTTGGCCGGCACCAATGATGAGTATTTATTTCTCTTGAATACCAGTACCGGAAAATGGCAAGCCTACCCCTACCCTTTTGAACAAAATGGAAAAAAAGAAATCAACGGGCTATACCCGTTCAATGAGGAATGCAAGATGACCGTAAGGGATGTGGATACAAATATCCTGAGCGTCTGGAGCTTTAAAGACGGGCAATTTTCCCGCCTTCCTTATCCAGACATTCCACCAGGTGAATGGCATAGCTGGAAGATTGGCCCGGAGGGCAATTTCTTCCTTTTCAATAATGCTTTTTCAATTGACAATAGTTTTGAAATATGGACACCTCATCAAGAGACCCCCGATAGAATCACACCTGAAGGCTTGCCGGAAGATGCCAGAATCGTTGACCTGGTTCCTTTCCAAAACGATTCACTCGTTTTCTTGTCCGAATGGAACAGACATGATGATTCCAAAAGGCACCATCAGGTCCTATATACCCTCAACTATGCGACCGGAGAAACAAGGCCGCACCCAGCCAACCGTTTTATAGCCCAATCTGGGCTGTTTTCCATTTCTTTTAACATCATGGAAAATGGTGATATTTGGTTACAAGAAGTAGACAGAGGCATTTACCATTACGATGTTCAACGGGATACGCTGATTGACTATACCGATTTGACCAAAGCGACCATCCCCAATAAAGACGATGTATACTTAAAAATGCAGGACCATAGTGGGACCTACTGGTTTGGGTCGAGTCTTGGTCTGCTGAAAGCCACACTGAAAGAACCAGCTTTTGAGAACTACCTGGCAGCACCTTTCAATCAATGCGGAGGCCATTGCAGTTTTCGAGGCATGACCGAAGATGCTCAAGGGAACATCTGGGCCTCCTTTTATCATGGCATTGTGCAATTTGACCCCGGAAGTATAAAGACTGTAAAATTCTATCCATATCCAGTCTATGACGTTCCGCTTCCTTCCGGTTTGTTCGCTGATGAAAATGGGCTCTGGTTGAACAACGGCAGCTTGATGAACCTCCAGACTGGTGAAATCCGTGATGTGGAAGGTGCCAAGAATTTTGATAAAAGCGAGGAAGGCTTTTTGACTCAAGGCCCCAATGGCCAGCTTTGGTGGCTGCTTCGCCACGAGTTGTTTTACCTCACAAAACAGCAAGGGGAGATGGAATGGGAAAAGGCGCATGAATTGCCATTGGAAGAATACCTGGCTACCAACTCGCTTCAGGTGGGAAAATACAGTGGAAATGTTTACATCGGCCACCAAGGGAAATTAATGGAATACTCCCTGAAAACCAAAAAAGAGGAATGGCATGAACTGGACAGCCCATCCATTCCCCTGACCCGCATATTGGCCATTGAAGAAGATGAGGCTGGCCTGATCTGGCTCGCGACCGACGTCGGTCTGGTAAAATATGACCTCCAAAACAAGCAGGCCAAACGCTTTACAACGGAGGATGGCCTCACCAATGATTTTGTGTGTGGCATGTTGGCCGAAGGTGATTCCTGCCTTTGGTTGAGCACCAATCACGGCCTGTCCCGTTTCCACAAGGGCAGCCAAACGTTCATCAACTTTTATGAAGAAGATGGGCTGTCCCACAATGAGTTCAACCGGAAGTCTTACTACAAAGCCAGTGATGGGCGGATGTATTTTGGCGGGTTGAGAGGCATCAGCGCCTTTTACCCAGATGAACTGATAGGCAACCTTCGTCGTCAAAATGCAAAAGCCCGGGTGGCCCTTTCTTCTTTTGAGTATGTGGACGAACAGCAAGATTCGACCATCCGCCGGCTCGATTTCACCGTTGAGCCAACCATTCATATTCATCACTGGCACCGTTCGTTCAGCTTTGAATATGTGTTGACTGATTTCAGCAATCCCACGGAAGTGAACTACAGCTACCAAATGGAAGGGTACGAGGATGTCTGGTCTACCCCTTCAAAATTCAACTTTACCCGCTTCAGCAGTCTGCCTTCCGGCAAATATATTTTTCGGGTAAAAGCGAAAGACAGTCACGGTCTCTGGCACCCCAACCAATTAAAAGTGAACATCATCGTGCATCCGCCGTGGTGGGCCACCTGGTGGGCATATTTGGCTTATGTCCTCCTGCTCTTGGCAATCGGGTTTACCATTTTTTATTATTCTAAAAAACGCTGGCAGTTACAAAATGAATTGAAAACCGAACAGGCGGAAGCCAACCGCCTGAAAGAACTGGACAGCTTCAAAAGTCAGCTCTACACCAATCTGACACATGAGTTCCGCACTCCACTGACCGTCATCCTGGGCATGACCAACCAAATCAAAAACCAACCAGACAAATACCTTGAAAGTGGCACTCGCCTCATCGAAACCAATGGTAAAAACCTGCTCCGCCTCATCAACCAATTGCTGGACCTGTCGAAACTGGAAAACAAGTCCTTCCAGCTCAACTTGCAAAATGGGGACATCATCCCTTACCTCCGCTACATCACCGAATCTTTCCAAACCTTTGCCAACAGCAAAAACCTTTCGCTGCGTTTTTTCACAACTTTGGAAAAACAAGAAATGGATTTCGATCCCGAACAAATCAAACAGGTCATGACCAATCTTATTTCCAATGCGGTGAAATTTACCCCTTCCGGCGGAGAGGTGAAAGTGAAAGTAGGAAGATCGGGAAATGACCTGTTGGAAATGGTTTTTACGGATACAGGTATCGGTATTTCAGCAGAAAACCTGCCCCACATATTTGACCGCTTTTATCAAGTTGACGGATCGCAGACCCGACAGGGGGAAGGCACCGGTATCGGACTGGCCCACTCTCAGGAGCTGGTCAAGCTAATGGGTGGAAAAATAGCTGTAGAAAGCGAACTGAAAAAAGGAACCATCTTTAAAGTGCTTTTGCCGATCACTCAATTGGCTACATCAAAACTTACAGAGGGACCATTAACCATCCGACCAAATAACCCTGTCCCCGTCCCTTCACCAACTGAAAACCCTACATCCACCATCCTCCATTCTCAACTCCCTTCCCTGCTCATCATCGAAGACAATCCCGATGTCGTGGTATACCTCAAATCCTGCCTCGAAGGACTGTACCAATTGGACGTCGCCTACAATGGCAAAATCGGAATCGAAAAAGCACTGGAACACATACCCGACCTGATCATCAGTGATGTGATGATGCCGGAAAAAGATGGTTATGAAGTCTGCGACACGTTGAAAAACGACGAACGTAGCAGCCACATTCCCATCGTGCTTTTAACGGCCAAAGCAGATGCCGCCTCCAAACTGACTGGACTGCGCCGGGGGGCCGACACCTATCTGGCCAAACCATTTGACAAAGAAGAACTGCTCGTCTGGCTGGAAAAACTGCTCGAACGGCAGCAGCGCATGGCCGCTTATTTTTCCAAAAAAATACAAGGCAACGGCCAAGGCCGCCCGGTGGAAAAAGCCATACAAGAGGCAGTCGAAGCAGAAGATGCGTTTATTCAAAAAGTCCGTAAAATCGTTTCCGAAAACTATTCAGACGAATCGTTTGGCCTGCCCCAGCTCTGCCAGAAAATCGGTATGAGCCGCTCCCAGTTGTTCCGTAAAATGAAAGCCCTCATCGGCCGCTCGCCTTCCGAATTCATCCGTACCTACCGCCTGAATGAGGCCAAATCCCTGCTCAAATCCACCGAGCTGAATGTGTCCGAAGTGGCCTGGAAGGTCGGTTACAAAGACCTCGCTCATTTTTCAAAATCTTTTCAGGAAGCATTCGGCGTACCGCCCAGCGCGACCAACAAATAACTGTTTATCAACAAGTTAGAAACGCCGCACAAGCAATCCATGCAACGGATTGACAAATCTTTTTTTGCCCGATGCGACAGATGGACAAATGCCTGAACGCTTTTGACAAATGGTTTTGACGCACCTGCCCCCACCTTTGTAACATCAGATTCAAACAAACATCTACCAACAAATTTCTTAATAAAAACAACCAAAATGAAACAAATGAAATTCATCGCAACCTTGCTGACGCTTATCATTTTATCCCTCGGACAACAAAAGGCTATAGCCCAAATCGGGGCTGACTTCTGTTTCATCCACATCATCGATCAGGCGCACAAGGAAAACCTCGCAGCAGGGGTACAACATGACAACAATGTCTATCATCAGGAACACAAAAACCGAGATGTGGCAGAATGGCAATTCATACCAGTTGGCAATGGCTATTATAACATCATCGACCGCAGCCACGGAAAAGCGTTGGTAGCCGGATACAATTACGACGGCAGGGTCTACCACCAGGATCCGAAAGGTCAGCCAACTGCTGAATGGAAATTAGTTCCGGTCGGAACGGACAACACGTTTCACATTATTGATCGAAAACACAACAAAGCGCTGGTAGCCGGCGTCGTAAATGACAACAATGTGTACCACCAAAACCCCGGCAATAAAAAGAATGCCATCTGGAAACTGGAAGTCACCGAAGGAAATGGCAAGACCCCCAAAGAAATGGTCATCAGCGAAAAGTTTCATCAAATCACCTATCATTATGACCGGTTGGTGCAAAAGGGAGAACCACAAAGAATCATCCTTGAAAATTCTTATCGGAACAGCACCAACCTTCAACAAAAACAGATCATCAAAGCTTCCCGCAAACTGAATGCGGTAGAAACCTGGAGCTTTTCCGAATCCATTTTAACGTCCATCGCTAACTCACTGACAACCGCGGTTCAAGTGGGCATCAAAAAATTAGGCATATCCACGCAGATCCAACATTCTGTCGAGTTCAAAACGGAGAAAAGCTCTACCAAAACAAAAGGCGGTTCTAAAACAACCGAAATATTGCTGGCATTTGAAAACCAAGTGAACGTCCCCGCCAATGACCTAACCACCTGTAGCCAGATGATTACCTACACCGTGGCAGACATCCCGTTTACCGTGGAGTCCACCAGAACGTTCGGGGACGGGAGTTCAAAATTGGTAAAATATGATGGTGTCTGGAGAGGTAATTCTTACGGTAAAAGCGAAGTAGAATGCTATTCTAAAAACAATGGCCACCCTCCGGCCGTCTCAACTACCTCACCAGCCCCAACCACCCAACCAACTGGACAACCTGTAGTGCAAACACCGGTTGGCATGAATGGTCAGCCGATTGCTTATCAGGGCAACCCCAATGTGATGGGCGGGCGGCCAACCGCTAACACCACTCCCGGGACCAACGGAAATGAAACATGGGAATTGGACGAAAACCTGATGGACGAAACCTATGACGAATGGGATGAGGAAGACGAGTATCCAACTGATGATGAAACGAACTACAGCGAAAACTGGGGAGATGAGTCTGCTATATTGAGCAGCACCGATTTTAGTCCAGCGTCAATGTACTTAATCAAATCTTCTATCTGGCCGACCCATGCCATCGGAGGAGACCAGTCAGGAGCAGGACTGATTTCGGTGGAAGAAAACGGGCAACCCGTCAACTGTACCTTCCGGGTACACCAGACCGGCGAAGGGCAGTTGATGTTTGAACTGGTAGAGTTTCCCGGCAATTTCCTGCAGTGGGCAAACGATCGTTTCATAGTCGGTTCAGGCGATAAGTCAGGTTCTATGTTCACCCAACATGTAGGAGGCAACGAACTGACTTATCTCGAACTCACCAACTTTCCGGGCTACTATCTGATGCATGGCGAACAAGGCGTTTACCTAGGCCAGTACGAAGAATCGCAGGCCTTCTATGCCGGGGCAGCATTTAATATTATTCCAGCTCAATAAGACGTAAAGAGACCACCAACCATTTCCCTGATTTCTTTTCTGTCAATGGAATCAGGGAAATCAATACCAATTCAATCACATCATTAAATTAAAAAAAACAACCGTGTACAATCAAATAACCTACTTCGACCCAGCCACCGGCAATGTCAGTGTTCAGGCCAGTGAAATCAATTGCCTGCAAGAAGCAATAAGCAGCCAAAGCAACATGGCGACGCCACCCCAGCCGGCTACTTATATACACCTGGCCAATGGCCAAAAGAAAGACGTAACAGATAACTTCCATTACCTAAAGTCCCAGATTATCTCTGACAAGTTTTATGAAATCAGTGGCCCATATTTCCTTAATACAGAACAAATTAACGCCGTGAAAACGGATGAAATCACCTTGCAGGACAAATATGTAGTTTTCAAAAACGGGCAATCCGTTCCGATCCCAGTTAGAGAGGTCAAGGACTTAGTTTACAAAATGCAGCAGTTGTACCCTGAAAATGCCCACCAGATCAGCCAGATGGTGTCGTGAGTTTAAAGACCGTCGTCTTCTACAAAACCTGAATGAAAACAGCCCCACCCATTTCCACTTCAATCGACCTACCTCCCACCATACCAGCCAAATAGTTAAAACTAAAGAACAACCCCTCCGGGCCACCAACATAAAGAAGTGTTGTTGGGCCTGGTGGGATTTTTTTTACAACACTTCTAACCTGTCCTTTTGGACAAAAAAATTGTCTGATGAAAAATTCTAATAACGTTCGATTCTTCTTTCCCATGATTATAACCAGCCTGTTAGTAGCCGTTCTTAGTACTGCGACTATGGCACAACCTTGTAGTGGCCCTCCCGTCATTTTCCTCTTTTCGCAAGCCGACGTAAATAACTTCCAGGCCAACTATGGTCCATGTTCAACTCCCCATGACCTGAACATCAGCGGCGCAGACATCACCGACCTGACTCCTTTGTCAGGTTTAACTTCTTTGAGTGGGACTCTTACCATTCAGGATTGCTCCATACTTACCAGCTTGGACGGACTTTCCGGAATTACCTCTACCAATGGGTTGCTAATCAGGCGGAACCCAATCCTGGCCGATTTGGATGCACTGTCCAATCTAAATACAGTAAACGGTAAAAATTTGATTATAGAAAACACCTTGGCTACGAATGTAGATTTCCTCTCCAATATTACCTCTGCCTTTCGTTTTGGCATAAATAGGAATAGCCAACTGACAAACATTGATGGAGTATCCGGCATTACCACCACATGGTCTTGTTCTATTATTGAAAATGACATCTTACCTAACATAGACGGCCTTTCCAACCTTACCACATTCACTGGCTTGGATTTTTGGATCAGTGGGAACCCTGCCTTAGAAAACATTGATGGTTTATCTGGATTAACATCTTTACCCAATGGCAGAATTATTATTTCAGATAATGCCTCCTTAACCAACCTCAATGGCCTTTCCAATCTTACTGACCTGAATTCAGGGTTGTTCATAACGGAAAATTCGGCACTAACGAACCTACAGGGACTATCATCACTAACCACTATAGGTAGCATTGTTGTTATTAACGATAATGCATCATTGACCAGCTTGAACGGACTCTCCAATTTATCTCCGGTGCAGCAATTTGGGATGAATATTAGAAATAACCCCCAGTTAAACGATTTGGGTGCGCTTTCTTCCATTACAAACATGAGAAGTTTGATCATTTCAGGCAATGCATCCCTGGATAATCTGGATGGCCTTGCTGCTCTGGTTGGGGTAGAGTTCGACCTGACCATAAATGACAACCCCCTCTTAAGGGAATGCTGCAGCATAGAAAGTCTCATCAATACGCCCAGTGCAGTCGGAAGGGACATTTTCATCTCCAACAACCAAGCCCCTTGCGACAGCCCCTCAGAAATAACCATTTATTGTACGCCTGATTATGATATGGATGGCTACACAGTTGCAGATGGAGACTGTGATGACAACGACGCCAACACCAACCCCGGAGCACCTGAAATCTGCGACGGCAAAGACAATAATTGCAACGGACAGGTCGACGAAGGTATTTCAGTTCACAACGGCAATATCTCATTTGCTTCACAAGCACAGTTAGATGCGTGGTCTCCTTGCATTTCGACCATCAATGGCAGTGTAACCATCTTAGGCTCAAATATTACCGACCTCTCTCCTCTATCCAATATACAATCAGTATCAGGAAATTTCACCCTGCAATCAACCGGACTTTCCGATCTCAATGGGCTGCAAGCATTGCAGACAGTTGGGGGCATGGCTCTTATCTATTTCAACTTCAACCTGACCAGTCTGACCGGCCTGCACAATCTATCCTCTGTTAGTGGCAATTTATCGGTTTATTACAATTTTTCATTGACGGACTGTTGTGCCATTCATGATCTGTTGGACAATGAGGGAGTGGTTGGTGCAGTTCAAATTTTCTTAAACGGGTCAGGATGTAACAACCAGGCGGAGATCTTGAACCACTGCATACCGGGACAAAACATGATCGGCCAATACAATGGTCTGGCGACACATCCCTCCTTCCAAGAAAACCAGGGCGTGCAGATTTTCCCCAACCCCGCCAAAGAGCTGGTAGACATACAATTAAACAAGGGATTCAAAAATGGTAAACTCCATATCTTCAACTCACAGGGCCGCCTGGTAAAACAACAAGCGCTCCCCCCTCATAGCCAGCAGTTCCAATGGCGGGCCAGTGAATTACCAACCGGGCTATACATTGTTAAGACAGAAGTGGACGGTGAGTTTTTTACCACAAAACTGATAGTGGAGGAATAGGATATCGATTGCGCAGAATACTTTTCCATTCTCTCAGCAACGGATAAACACCGTTTCATCCCGCATCAAAAATGTGGGATGAAACGGTGTTTGTAATTCTCCATTATTTCGATCGATACTCCTCAATGAAGAGCTTGCAAATACGTCCCAGATAAAACCCTGAGACAAAGATGGTGACAGCCTTGGAAACCAGGCCAAACGGCGTAGCCGCAGAAATCAATGAAAGGAAGATAACCATAACCGAGTGGTGGGGATAGGGTGAAAAAATACGCTGGTGTTTGAAGGATGTACGGGAAAGAGGATCCGGTTAGTATTTGTCGGAAAGTTTGTTCATGCTCGCTAAAAGTCAAAGTCCGTGCCTTAATTATTTGATGAACGATTTACGATTTCAAACGCATTAATCAAAAATCAAAACTCGTTTATCCTTTGATCGTTAATCAACCCTAATAAAGCCCTGACCGTTGGCAAAACCAAAGCTCCCCGTTCCTCCTCAAAATCGATTACTTTTTCCTTCAACTCCACCTGCCCCTGCTTCGCCAGCGACATCATGCGCTGCCGCTCTGGTGGCGTGAATTTGGAAAAAGTACGCCGCAGCACTGCCAGTACTTCACTGAAGTTTTCCTCGTTCAATTCGCTGATCCACTCGTCCAGTAAATTCCAGAGCACATGGTTGTGCAGCAGTACAGTGCCACTGCCAACCAGGAACCCTTCCAGCCACTGGGCAGCCGGCAGGGGTGCCACCGAACGGGACAGTGCATAGCGCATGCGGGCAGCACCTTCTGTTTCCGAAATTATTTTTTTGTCCAGCAAAATACGGGTACAACCGCCGGTGATGAGCCCATTCACCTGTTTGGCCGCGGCTATCCTTGCCAACGCCTGGTGCCATTGCTGATTGAAAGATGCCACATCCAACAGTCCAATGGCCCGGTGCACATTTTGGATTCTTTTAAAAGCGTCTTCGGAGGATTCTTCGTCCAAATTAGTGACTGCACCGGGAAGGCCGATGCAGATTCTCGGCACCAGATGCTGCACTACTTTTTCGACGGTCGACACATCGGTACCGCGGGTGTTGCCGTATTTGACAATCTGTACCAATGGCGGCAGTGCGTCCATCAGATGATAGACGTCGGTGGCGAGGGCTGCGAGGTCCTCCAGTTTTTTCAATAAGTGATCAAAAGCGGCAGGAAGGTCTGCGTTGAGCGATTTTTTCACCAAGGCCGTCAGCGCTGGCAAGGCATCTGTTTCGTCCGTTTTTTTTCTTAGAAATTTCAGACAGGCCTCTTCCACGGTATTGCCCCACGCCCCCATTTCAATGATACGGATGGCAAATTCAGGTGCCCACTGCATTTTCCAATATTCTTTTTGCACGCCTGCCGTTTGGTAGCGGTCGAGGTCGACCAAGCTGCCCCACGGAATATCGAGCAACAACAAGCGATGCAATAAATGGCTTTTCATCAAATCAATATCCTTTCGCAGCTCGATGCCATTCGGCCGGCCATCTTTATCCACACCTTTGAGCCACTGTTCTTCCGTGTTTTCCCAGTACTCCCGCATGCGGGCCGATTTGATGGTTTTCAAAATATCGGATTGCAATGGCACGGTCGGTACCGAGTCGGGTACGTGGCCTACTTTTTTGCCGGTGATCAATTGCTGCTCGATCAGCTCCAGTTTTTCGGCACTGCCCTCACAAATAGTCGTCACGGCCGCTTCTTTCAGCTCATCGATACCCGGAACCGAAAGCCCCCGCATGGCTGCCAGTGTTTCCGCTAACCGAATGGCCTCGATTACGTGTGCGGAGGAAGCGTCCAGATCCTCCTTTCTAAAGAGCCTGGCCACATTGATCATCCACCGCAGTGCCGCCTGGTCTTTTTGTGAAAACAACAGTTCGTACCAGGCTGGAGAAATAACCCCCGAACCATAGCCACTGTCGAACGTCATGCGGTCGTAGCTCCAGGGGATCCAGGTGGCGGTCGTTCTTATTTTTTTAATCCCCTTTAACAGCGCTGCATCATGACTGACTTTGTATTTTTTCAAATCCGTCAGCGCCGGCACGTGCCACGCACCACAGACGACGGCAATATTTCCGAAACCTTCTTTTTGCACCTTGCGGAGCGTTTGCCGCATGAAGGCTTCCCGTTGCTGCGTACGGGGCGTTTCCTCCTTAAACTCCCGCAGTTCGGTGGTCATTTCCTCGATCGCCACAAAAATGTCTGTCTCGTTGTCGGGGCTTTCAAACATCACCTCCCACCAGCGCTCACTGTCGGTATAACCTGCCAAATGTGCCAAAAAGCCCATCGGATCTTTACGGAACCGGATCTCTTCGTCCGTCCATTTTTCCTCTACTTCCATTTTGCGCTGGATGATGTTTTTCTCTTTTTCATCCAAAGCAAAACTGATGGACATGGGCAAGTCCATAAAGCGAATCGGAATATTATGTTTTCTGGCAAAAAGAATGGCCTGCCATTCGGGCGAAAATTCAGTGAACGGAAGGTAGATTGCCTGCCTGATGTCCTTGGGGTTGTAAATGAGGGCGGAGATGGGAGGAATTAGGATATTAGGTATTGAGGGGTGATTTTCTTCAGCCAGGCTCTCCGTAAACTGCGTACTACTTTGCCCACTTTGCCTACTCCCAGCTGACATACTGACGAATTCCAATAGTCCCTCCCCGTCCGCTGGCGCCTCGATGACGATCACATCGGGCGGGTTGGCAACGAGTGCTTTGAGCATGGCTTTGGTGGAGCCGGGGCCGTGGTGGCGGATGCCGAGGAGTCGGAGCATTTGATATTAACGGTGAAAGCTTTTACCCACAAATTTCATCACCTCCGGCAAAGCCGACCGCCAATAATCCCAGTCGTGTGCCCCGTCCCGAACGCGAAACTCATGCGGGATTTCTTTGTCGATCATCAGGGCATGCAGGGCCATGTTTCCTTTGATCAAAAAGTCGTCGTCGCCACAGTCGATGTAGTATTTTACTTTTTTAAAATCCTCAGCATTGCCATTTTCGATAATCGGCAGGACAGAGTTAATTTTATAATGATCGCTCAGCCGGGCATCCCCTTGCAAACCTTTGCCGTACGGTAACCCGACCACCTCATCCCAGCGCTCTTCGGGGAAGTCCAGAATTTCTTCATCTGTCCATACGGCAGCGCTCAACGGCGCACAGGCTGCAAACAAATCGGGGTGTTTCAATGCCATGATCAGGCTGCCGTGCCCGCCCATCGAAAGGCCGGCCACGGCCCGGAATTCTTTTTTGGAGCGGATGCGGAACCCTCTCTCAACATTGGGAATAAATTCATTGATGAAGAAATCCTCCCATTTTTCTTTTCCATCATAACTGTTCACGTACCAACTAACGCCAGCATCTGGTGTTACGATAATCATCGGCGGTGCCTCGCCACTGGCAATGACCCGGTCGGCGATGTAATTGGATTCACCAAACTGCACCCAGCCCGTTTCATCGTCGGTGTAGCCGTGGAGCAGGTAGAGCACCGGGTAACTGCGATTGGAGGTACCGTAATCAAAAGGCAGGTACACCGAATATTCGACATCGTGGCCGAGCGTATTGCTTTTCATTTTAAGACTTTCTTTCAAAACGCCATGCTGGGCAGAAAGGGTGAAGGAAAAAAAGAGGCAAAAAACCAGTAAGTGTTTTTTCATTTTACAATAATTTGACATTTAGGTGCGCACGGATTCGCCGTCCGTGATACATGCCGCCAAATATAGAAACTCTGACAAAAGTCCGGCATTCGAACAAATGTTATCTTTGCCAAATCCGACAACTGACAACCGACAACGATCAATGCTCAAAACAAATAACCTTGAATACGCCTATCCCGGCGGAACGCCCCTGCGGTTCCCTGACATTCAATGCAGCGCCGGCGAACACTGGCTGCTGCTCGGTCAATCTGGCTGTGGAAAGACGACCCTGCTGCACCTCCTTGGTGGACTGCTGACACCCAAATCGGGGTCCGTCAGCATCGGCGGTACTGCCCTCAATGCGCTTTCTTCCAGTGCACTCGATAAGTTCCGTGGCAAAAAAATCGGGATCATCTTTCAGGTACCCCATTTTGTGCGCTCACTGTCAGTGAGCGAAAACATGGCCCTTGCCCAGCAACTGGCAGGGGTGCCCATCGACCAAAACCGCATCCAGCAATTGCTCGACCGCCTGGCCATCGGCCACAAAGTACACAGCCGTACCAGCGACCTGAGTCAGGGTGAACGCCAACGGGCAGCCATCGCACGGGCATTGATCAACCAGCCGGAAGTCATTTTGGCCGATGAACCAACTTCTGCCCTGGATGATAAAAACACGGACGAGGTCATCCAATTATTGGAAGATACGGCGAGCGAGGTGAATGCAACTCTTTTGGTCGTGACACACGACAACCGATTAAGAAGCCATTTCAAAAAACAGATAAATTTAAATGGATGAATGGTTGAAAGATTAATTGGTTTTTTTAAAAAAATTAAAAACCACTTAACCATTTAGCCATCCGTCCATTCAACCATATGAACCTTCTAAAACTTAGCTGGAAAAATTTAATTCACAAGCCGCTCAACCTGGCTTTGACATTAATATTATTCGCCCTCGGTGTCGGGCTAATTTCCCTTTTATTAAATTTAAACAGTCAGATTGAGGAAAATTTTAATAAAAATTTGGCTGGTATTGATTTAGTACTGGGCGCCAAGGGCAGTCCGTTGCAATTAATCCTCTGCGCCATGTACCACGTGGACAACCCGACGGGCAATATTAACATCGAAAAATCGAAAGCATTTTTAAATCCCAGGCACCCGCTGATCAAAGATGCCGTCCCACTTTCGCTGGGCGACAGTTACCGTAATTACCGTATCGTTGGCACGACCTACGATATTCTGGAATTTTATGATGCAGAACTGGCCGAGGGCGATCTGTGGGCCAACAATATGGAGGTGACCGTGGGCGCTGCGGTGGCGGATATTTTGCATCTGCACGTAGGCAACACGTTTAAAAGTTCGCACGGACTGGTGGAAGGCATTGAGGAGCACGAACACGATTTTACGGTGGTCGGCATTTTAGAACCAACCGGCTCGGTCATCGATCAATTGATTCTCTGCAACACACAAAGTATCTGGGACTCGCACGCACATGAGGGCGAGTCCACAGGTGACGGAGAGCAAACGGCAGACGGCGGGCATGATGGGCACGGCCACCACCATCACGACCACGATCATGATCATTCTCACGATAAAGTTCCACCGACTTCCTACGACTCTTTGACCTTGCGAAAACTGGCCACTGACGATCGATTGGAATTAATGAACCACCCAGAACAGGACATCACGGCTATTTTATTAAAATATAAATCGCGCACCAATATCCAGGCCCTCAACATGGGCCGGAACATTAACGAAAATACAGAAATCATGGCCGCTTCTCCACCCATCGAAGTGGCCAGGCTGCAGACCAACCTGGGAGGCGGCACCAAAGTGCTGACACAACTGGCAGGCGTGATTGTGTTTGTGTCCGGGCTGAGTATTTTTATTTCTCTTTTTTCTTCTTTGCGCGAACGCAAATATGAATTGGCACTGATGCGGGTGATGGGCGGCACGCCCGGCACCTTGTTTTGGGTCATTTTATTGGAGGGATTGATATTGGCGGTATTGGGATATGCGCTCGGTATTTTCTTGAGCCACCTGGGACTTTCCATTTTGGCAAATTTCATGGAAGATTCTTATCGCTATTCTTTTTCCGGGTTAAAGTTTTTAGCAGCGGAAGGCTATTTATTTATTGGTGCTTTGATCGTGGGTTTTGTAGCGGCTTTGGTACCAGCCATGCAGGCGAGGAAAACAGATATTTCAGAGACGTTGGCCAAAGGGTGAAATTAAATTTATCTTGATAGATCGGAATAGACACGTCTGAACTCCAGTAAACAATGCGAATCTCG
>JBCBRY010000136.1:0-24692 GCA_039819485.1 Bacteroidota bacterium
AAAGGTTTCTTTCTAACTGATATTGTCCCAAATAATAATCTGTTGTTCTGAATGTTTGCTGTGACAATATCAGTTAGAAAGAAACCTTTATGACTTAGGAGAAATTGGGCATGACAGAACAACAAAAAAGAATGTTGAGGCAATCCTTGATAATTTAGACAGGTTTTATCTCGCAGAGAAACTAAGGTATAGCTGTACTGCCTTAAGCCAGCAAGTACTGGTATCTCTTGAATATAAGATTTTATTTATAGACGAGATATTGGAGCATATTGATAAGTACAAGTATGAGGAAGTACCACCTATCGCAGTTTATCATCAAATTTATTTAACTAATGCAGATGCTGAGAACGTTGAACATTACTATCGACTAATGAAGTTGCTCGATAGATTTGGTGATCTTTTTCCAAAAGATGAGGCTGAATTTATTTATGGTTTTGCACTAAACTACTGTATCAAAAAGCTAAATCAAGGAAGTAGGCAATTTTTAGAAGAGTACTTCAACGTATTTGAAATTCTTCTTGATCGAGAATTATTAATTAAAGATGGTGAATTATCTCCTTGGCATTTTAGAAATATTGTGGTAATTGCGTTGAGATTAGGTAAAACTGAATGGTCAAAAAGCTTTATTGAAAAATATAAAGAGTACTTGCCAAGTAATATGAGAATAAATGCTGTGAAGTTCAATCTTGCTCAAGTATATTTTTATCAAAAACAATTTGAAAAAGTAATAGAATTATTAAGCACAGTAGAATACGAGGATTTGTCATACGATTTGAATTCAAAAGTAATGCTTTTAGTAACTTATTATGAAATTGATGAAGTTGATGCTTTACATTCATTTTTAGAAAGTTTCAGAACGTATCTTAACAGACACAAAGACATTCCACTTCAGAGAAGAACTCCATATAATAATTTGATCAAAATCGTTAAAAAGATTGATAGGCTAATCGCCGGAGACAATAATGCAATCAATAAAATAAAAGAAGATATTAATAAAATTGGGGATGGTAATATCGCCAATATCACCTGGCTCAAAGAAAAAATAGCCGAACTCGAATAAAACAAGCTGCCCATTCAATCAGGCAGCTTGCTAAATCATTGATAATCAATGCTTAAAATCCTTGGACGTCTTCAATTACAATAAACGAAGACGAAGTCGTCCCCCCACATTTTGCAGAAAAATAAAAGTCATAAGTCCCGGCCTGCATACTGGAAAAAGTATGGCTGTTAGAAGACACCGTGACGTTACCGCTGGTGAGTCCGTCGCTCTGCCGCACATACCGTACGATGTAGTCATCCGCAGCATCGACGGCATCCCAGGAGAAGGAAATGGTAGTGGCGGTTTCGGCGGTCTTTTTCACATTCGTCGGTGTCGGGCAGGTTACACAGACATCGGTTGGGGGAGTGAAGGCAAAAGCGATGGGCAATAAGGCGACTAATACAAAAACGAATCTTTTCATGGTTAAAAAGTTTGCTGAAGCACAGACCATTACGGGCAAGGCCTTGCAGCTGTCTGGCCAGAGACAGGGCAGGGCAATCTGCCGCACAAACGAACCATGCTTCATGGTTTAAAATAAAACTATAACAGGGAGCCGGTGCGCTTCGAAGCTTTTATTCATTGGCCATTGGAAAATATAGCCGAACTCGAATAAAACAAGCTGCCCATCTAAACAGGCAGCTTGATAAGTTATTGATAATCAACACTTAAAATCCATTGACGTCATCAATTACAATAAAAGACGACGAAGTTATCCCCCCACATTTTGCAGAAAAATAAAAGTCATAAGTCCCGGCCTGCATGCTGGAAAAAGTATGGCTATTTGAAGACACCGTGACGTTACCACTGGTGAGCCCGTCACTCTGCCGCACATACCGTACGATGTATTCATCCGCAGCATCGACGGCATCCCAGGAGAAGGAAATGGTCGTGGCCGTTTCGGCAGTCTTTTTCACATTCGTCGGTGTCGGGCAGGTAACACAGACATCGGTAGGAGGGGTGAAGGCAAAAGCGATGGGCAATAAAGCGACTAATACAAAAATGAATCTTTTCATGGTTAAAAAGTTTGCTGAAGCACAGGCCATTACGGGCAAGGCCTAACCGCTGTCTGGCCAGGGACAGGGTATGGCAATCTGCCGCACAAGCGAGCCATGCTTCATGGTTTAAAATAAAACTATAACAGGGAGCCGGTGCGCTTCGAAGCTTATATAATTATCGGAGGAGTAGATGTGGAGCATTAGGTGGTAAGAACTTTACAAATATATTGGTTAATCGTAATGGATGCAATTGAAAAACAGCGTGTAAAAGTTAATTTTTTGACGATGGCCAATTTTAGACAGATTAAGGTTTTTATGTTTAATTGAACAATAAACTTGTATGGTCGAAGTCCCCTTCGACCGACGCCAAAGAGGACTCTGGCGGAACGGTGCCTTCCATTTTTTAGGGTATTTTTTCCGCAAAACCATTAGAATACATACCTTGCCGAGCATTTTTTAAATACTGGCCTTTTGATGGATGGGCCATTTCATAAAAACAAAACCACTTAATCACCAACCTTTATTATATGAAGCGACTACTGACTTTAACGCTAACCTTACTATCTCCTCTATTTTTAATGGCCCAACAAGAACCGGGCTTGGATGAACGGATCAACGAAGCTTTTGCACCTTTCGCCGCTGCATGGGAAGGCCTCGTTTTCTATCCATTTCCCGGAACGAGCATTCCGATCGTAGTAATTCTGCTGGTTTTTGGGGCAGCGTTTTTTACTTTCTTTTTCAAGTTTACCAATATTTCCAGGTTTTGGACAGCGATCAATGTGGTGCGCGGAAAATACGATGATGTCGATCATCATTCTGCGGAACCAAAGGCCATGGTCAATATTGCAGACGGAGATGTTGTGAGGACAATTGAGGATGAAAGCAAGGAAGGGGAAGTCAGTCACTTTCAGGCACTGGCAACCGCTGTATCCGGAACAGTGGGTTTAGGGAATATTGCCGGAGTGGCCATCGCGGTTACCATAGGAGGCCCTGGTGCTACCTTCTGGATGATCATCTGTGGACTGTTGGGTATGTCTACCAAATTTGTAGAATGCACACTTGGTGTGAAATACCGGGATGTCGGTGCCGACGGTACGGTGTATGGTGGCCCAATGTATTATTTATCAAAAGGATTGAAAGAGAAAGGTTTTGTTGGATTAGGCAAAGCATTGGCAGTTCTGTTTGCCATTCTTTGTATTGGAGGCTCGTTTGGTGGAGGTAATGCAGCACAATCAAACCAAGCAGCGCTGCAATTGGCCCAGATGATGGGGTGGGAGAGTGGTAGTGCTGGAACCATCATTGGTTTTGGTTTAGCCATTATTGTAGGTATCGTTATAATCGGAGGAATCAAAAGGATTGCTTCTGTAACTGAAAAGGTCGTCCCATTCATGGCTGCGCTTTATGTGCTTGCTTGTTTGATTGTCATTTTTGCTAATTTCTCCTTCATCGATGATGCGCTGGAAATGATAGTGGTGGGAGCATTTACACCTGAGGCCGGTGTTGGTGGAATGATGGGGGTTTTGATCCAGGGATTCAGGCGTGCCGTCTTTTCAAATGAGGCAGGGGCAGGTTCAGCTTCAATTGCCCACTCCGCAGTGAAAACTAAATATCCTGCGTCTGAAGGATTGGTTGCTCTGCTGGAGCCATTCATAGATACAGTAGTAATATGTACGATGACCGCTTTGGTGATTATTATGTACAACAGTGGTGGATATTTTGACTATGGTGCTGCCGGTGGCCAGGTCATGATCGATGGTGCTACCTACGAGGGGGCAACTTTGACTTCAAAAGCTTTTGAATCAGTTATCCCATGGTTCCCATACGTACTGACTATTGCTATTGTGCTATTTGCCATTTCAACCATGATCTCATGGTCGTATTACGGATTGCAATCATGGATGTATCTGTTTGGTAAATCTAAAGCAGCAGATTTATCATATAAGATACTCTTTTTGTTGTTTATCATAATCGGTGCAGCAGCTAATATGAGCTCTGTCTGGGGCTTTTCTGATGCTATGATTCTGGCAATGGTCTTTCCGAACATGATTGGACTGTTTTTCCTGTTCCCTAAAGTAAAAGAAGAATTATCGAAATACTTATCAGCCATCACCTCAACGAAAAAGGGGTGATCTTTGAACCATGACTTAAAAAACAAATGCCGGTCGAACTGCTGTTCGACCGGCATTTTCTATTAACTCAGTGTTCAAACAAGGGAATCTTGGTCTCAAAACAATTATTTTTTATCCGTCATCAAAATGGCTTTGACATCATCCTCTTCCCTGCCTGATTCAGAATAGATACTCATTCCAGGCTGATGGATGTTGTGAGCATAAAGTAAGTACTTAATCACATTGTTATCGGTTTTGGCGATCATACCCAGATCATTGCCCGGGTTGGTCCCATAGGAATTGGGCGTTTCGAACGGGTCCGCCTTATTTTCAAAAAGCTGAAATTGCCCGAAGTAGATTGGTTCCGTTTTAAATGAAAACAGCAAGGTAGACTCGTTCGGGATCAGCTCAACCTTTGGTTGGTCAACCACAAAGCCGAAAGAAATATAACATCTTCCCCGGGCCTCAACAGGATTGGTTACTCGTGCATTTTCAACCCATGTGCCACCATGGTTCACAAAATCAAAATAGGTGAATCCGGCGGGTGCAACGATCGTAACTTGGCCGGAGCCGGTATGGAGCCGGTCCCCAACCTGTAGTATGTTGTCATGGCTTACATAAACGCCCCAGTTGTTAGGAGAAATTTCCCTGAGTTCCAAATAGAGGTGGTTGTCGCTTAACGATGAGTCATTGGAAAAGGAAAGAAGAGGGAACAAGAGAAGACTGATTGTGTAGACGGATATTTTCATAGGTGAGTGGTTTTTAATTAACTAAATTTAAAGTGACCAGTTCGTTCATGACAAATATGGGTAGTGGTTGAAAAACAGGCGGCCCATTTTTGCTTGATATGTGACAGGGTTAAAGTTGCTAACAAGACGAATTCATGCGGAAAAGAACTTGATTTATTGATAGTCTGTAATAAAAACAGGTATAAAAAAAGCCCTATCCTTTGAGGGATAGGACTCCAAATATAAAGCTATGAAAACTAAAACTATTCGATTTAATAATGGCTTACTCTTCTTCCGACTTCGCCTCGATGGGCTTGCCCCCATCTGACTCGTCTTGCCATTTTTTCAGGTCATCCCAGCGACCTTCTGCTGCCATTTTGGCTTGCTCCGGCCAAGTAGTGGGATCATGGAAACCATAACGTGGGCCAGCTTCGTTCAAAATCTCTTTTACTCTACTGGCTTCAGTAGCTGCGAGATCTGCAAATGTAAGTATTCCTGCTTCATTAAGCAAGGAGGCAATTTTAGGGCCGATTCCCTCCACTTTCCTGAGATCATCTTTTTGGCCCTCCTCTTTGGGAGCAGCAGGTGCCTCTTTTTCCGCATCAGCCACAGGTGGGGCTGCAGCCATAGGTGTCTCTTCTGCCACAGGGGCCTCGGGAGTTGGAGCTTCAGCTGGTGCTGCCTCAACTTTTGGAGCCTCTGGTTCAGGGGCAGCTGTAACCGTTTTTGCAACGGGCACTTTTACTGCTTCTTGCTGAACTGGTTTTGGCTTTACGTCGAGTCTTTCTTCAACTTCGCCAAAAGGAACTATATGAACGTAGGTACGATTACGACGACCTTTGGTAAATTTTACACTACCTGGTACTTTAGCATGGATGGTCCAATCTTTTCCCATATAGACGTTTTCACCCATGTGGTACTTTGAACCACGTTGGCGCAGAATGATACTCCCAGCTTTTGCTGCTTGTCCTCCGAAGAGTTTTACACCAAGGTATTTAGGATTACTATCTCTCCCGTTCTGGGTTGAACCTTCACCTTTCTTATGTGCCATTTCAAAATGTTTTTTTGATTAAAAAATGTTTCAAGGAATTCAATTGGTTTGAATCAACAAATTGAAATCCAATTTAATGGAGCAGTAAAAATCAAACAGCGATTGAATCTACTTTGATTTTGGAAAACTGCTGGCGGTGGCCTCGCTTGACTCGGTAACCTTTACGACGTTTTTTCTTGAAAACGATCACTTTGTCACCTTTTACGAGTGGCTCAATCACGGTGGCACCTACACTGGCACCCTTCACGACCGGCGTGCCGACCTGCGTAGACTTATCACTTCCGACGAGCAGTACCTCATCGAATGTCACTTTGTCTCCTTCTGCGGCTTCTAACCGGTGGACAAAAAGCTCTTGGCCTTGCGTCACTTTGAATTGCTGACCGGCTATGTTTACGATTGCGAACATGTTAGAATATATTAGTTAAAAAAATGAATTGACAAATTTTGAAAAACAAAATTAAGCTGTTGTTTTAGCATGAATTTCAAAACGGGCGCAAAAGTAAGAGAAGTAGCGCTGTTTGCCTACTTTTTGCGGCAAAAAAGAAGGGGCGTCCATCCTTAATTGGCGATCACAAATCTACCGGTCTTTGATTTCCGCTTTCCATCGGTAACGAAGAATTGATAAACCCCTGATTGCCAGTGTCTTGTTTCTATTTTGATGACCTTGTTGTCCCTGATGTTCTCCGTGTAAACGGCCTGGCCAAAACTGTTGGAGATTTGCAAGTTGTAACCAAATAGGTTGGGCTGGCTGCTCGCAATGTCCAAATAGACGTGATCACTTGCTGGATTTGGCCTGTTGGTTATTTGTAGCTCATGAGGGTCAAAATCATTAGTTGAGTTCAAAACTTTTTCAACGGCGGTTATTTTTAAGTCATCAAAATAGAAGCCATCTCCGGTGACAAATCCATCTGAAAGTAATCGAAAAGAAACGGTAAATTCTACATTGCCATCTTCTGGGAGATAATCCGTCAAGTTAATTTCTTCAAAGAGCCATTCGTCTGAAGTGCCATCGTAAACGGGCTCATCTTCCGGTTGGAAATTGACCCCGGGCTGAGTGTATTTTCCGCAAAGTGGAAATGGCGCTCCACCATCAACCGATAAGAGGACCTGCACGTAATCATAGTCTTCTTCAATGTCCCATTTTGCCCAGAATGAAAGATAAGCGGCAACTGCATTTTGCAATTGAACTGGATCGACCATCTCAGTTTCATTGGCTTGGTTGTTTTCATAAAACGCTCCAGGCGAGTCGGTTATACTGGTAGAAGGAGAGTAGAACTCGTCGGAAGTTACATCCCAGCTACCAAAATTCGTCCACTGGGAAAAGTCATCTCCGGGTTCAGCAAAGGCAGTTTCCAGTGATTGGGAATAGATTCTTCTGACATTTTTCCTCCATTGGTAATTTCCATTGTCGAGTACCAGATTGAACTCGATCTCCTCACCCTCTTCAATATCTGAATTCAATAGGTATCCAATACTTCCACTTGTTTCTTCAAGGTTGAACAATCCAAAATTATCGTCAGAACCAACATTCAAAATATTATCGGAAACAGGTTCCAGCGAAACGCTCAACAGACCTTGTTTCAGGCCGATTTTTAAAATGTCGTATTCGATTTCTCCATTGAGTTCAGTTGTTAAAAGCTCACCTTTAGGAGTTACTTCCCCGTAGTTCAAGAGTAATGCTGCCGCCTTGATATTCATATCCATTGCGGTTTTGTTAAGTCCGTCTATTTCTCCTTCAGAAGGCCAAAACTGAGGACCTACTTCAGGTGTCATGGAAAGTATTCTGGATTTAGTGGCCTGCTCCCCGTAGAACCAGTCATCAGAGGTACCGTTGACGGTATAACCGACTGTTTCAGAAGCATAACCGGCCAAGTAATTGTTTTCTTTTACCATAAAGGAAGCAAACCCTTTGAAGATTTCATCATCGGGAGAAGGGCCGTCCACATATCCCCAGGGATAAATCAAGAGATCGCCGTGCGTATGGTAACACAATGCAATCTGAAACTCATGTGCATTGCAAAATTCCATGATCATTTGCGTCTCTGGTTCCGATCCTGGAGAGGGGCCCCGGTAAGTCTCAGAAGAAGTATTTGGGCTGGAACCATCGTCGTCAAACCCCCATTGGAAGGGGTAGTTCCGGTTTAGGTCGACGCCGTAGGAGCCATCGCCATTGTCCCTTCGGTTTTTTCGCCAAAAGCCACCACCGTTGGGGTTGGTACTTTCATTGTACAGATACCCGTCGACATTGATGCAAGGAACAAAATACATTTCTGTGTTATTGATCAGATGCTGGATGAATTCGTCCGTTTCATAATTTTCCAGTAGGTACCACATATGAAATATCATTTGCGACATTGCATTGGGCTCCCTTGCATGATGAATCGAATTGTAAAAGACTTCAGGTTCATCCTCATCTATGGATGGATTGTCAGAGATTTTTACCCAATAAATAGGATGCCCGTCATGCGTAGTGTAAGCAGTGGTAATAGGTTGCCTGGCTTTGAAAATATCTGGGTATTTTACGGCCATGCTATCCAAAATATCCAACATTTCTTGATAGGTGTGATATCCGCCCATTGTGCCAAAAGTGTAGTTGGCGGGGGTTTGAAAGGCGGTTACTTCTTCGTCTTCACAAAACAATGCCTTCGTCGATTCAGCGAGCCCTTGTTTGTTCCGCTCTAAATAGTCAGCTGTCATGTCGTCGATCAAAACCTCAAATTCAAACTCGTTTTCTGTCAATAATTGGATTTCATTTTCGGAAAATACATTGGTGAAATGGACGCCCGGACGGTAATCACCATGATCTGTTTCAAAGCCTAATTGGGCTAATTTTTTTAGCGTATAATCACCTTTTAAATTGATTTTGACCTTTGAATATTGTTGTGCAGAAAGTGGAATAACCGAAACGAAAAACAGGGAGAATAGAAGTAGACGCATGCGTTGCAGTTTTATGAAAAAAAAATCAAAAGCAAACCTAACAAAAGACTGACAGTGGACAGTCTAAAACCATTTACAATGTCAGTGTTGAGGCAAAACCAAATGAAATGCGACTGGATAATTGGTTGCGAAAAATTATTGTTAGGTTTCATAAGTTGTTGAAAACAAGAAAGTTACCCGTTTTTTTATAAACAAATAGAAAAAGAATTGTACCTTGCAATCGCTCCCCTTCACATTATAAATCCAAATTGAAAATGAGGACTGCAAAAACCGAGTTGCTCGCATGGGCATTGTCTGTCCTGCGGAAGCGTCACAAAAAATCTGAAAAGTTCTCCTCCTCCCGCCGAAATTTCGTTAAGAACACGTCCAAGTCTGCTGTCGCTTTCGCCCTTGTTCCTAATTTTGATACAATAAATATTTTGGGCAACCCTCGCATTGCGATCATTGGTGGCGGGTTGTCCGGGTTGACTTGTGCCTGGAAGCTGAAAAAGGCAGGTTACAACGCCACCGTGTATGAAGCCTCTGATCGATTAGGGGGGAGAACCATGACTTTCAAAGGCTTCAACAATAAAGGAAACGTATGTGAAATGGGCGGCGAGTTCTTCACTTCTGATCATCGTTACCTGATAAAAATGGCTCAGGAGCTTTCCCTTAAAATCTATACAGCATCTTCTCCAAATTCACATTTAAAACCATTCAAGGCCTATTTTGGCAATCAAGAGGTTCCATTGGAGGACCTGGAAAAATCCCTGACTGATTTTTACGAAAAAATCGTCGTTGACCTGGAGGGCTTGCCAAAATATTTGTCCTGGGAAAATGCAGATGCATTCCGTCATTTGGACGAAATGTCTATTCCGGAATACCTCAGGAGCAAAGAAATTGATGACTTGGGATACACTTTTCTCAAGAAAGCATTTACGTTGGAAAACGGGATGGAGGCAGAAGAACAATCTGCATTGAATCTGCTCAAAACATTCAAGCAAGGCTTTGTTTATCACCCCACTTCAAAAAACCGTTCATTACGCTTAACGCGAGGCAACCAATCCATTTCAAAAGAACTGGCCCACCGGCTTTGGAAAAATATCAGGACGGGTCACCGGCTGGTAAATTTGCATCAACATACCCAGTGGTACAACCTGAAGTTTGAACACCTTGGCAAAGAAAAGGAAATCAATGCGGACATCGTTGTGATGACCATTCCTTTTTCGGTATTCAGAAATATAGAGACCAATGTCCACTTCAATGTACAGAAGCGTTTGGCGATCAACGAATTAGGCTATGGCCAAAAAGGAAGCATGCTCTTGGGTTTTCAGCATAAGCACTGGCGGACACAGGGCTATGACGGCCTCACTTTTTCTGATGAGCTGTTTGGCTACGGCAATGACCAGAACCCAAGGCAAAAAGGAAAAAACCAAGTGCTTTCCATTAAACCTGCGGGTAAGGAAGCCGAGCGTTTTACTCGCATGGATACGGCAGATGCAGCTATGAAATGCCTTGATTCATTAAATAAAATTTACCCCGGCATCAACGATCACTTCGACGGGCAAGTCATAAAATACAACTGGAGCGAGAATAAAAATATTATGGGCAGCAACTCCTGTTACAAGGTCGGCCAATACTCGAAGTTCGCGGGGGAGGAAGGAAAATCTGTGGAGAACCTCTTTTTTGCGGGTGAGCATTGTTCTCATTTTTACAAAGGCACCATGAATGGTGCAATTGAAACCGGAGATCTCGCCGCAAGCAACATTGTCCGCCGGTTAAAAAAGAGGAAAAACAAGACCAGGCCGTGAAAAGTGACAAATGTCACCCGTGGGGGTGACAAATGACAGCTTTTGGAGCAACTGTCCCTTCTAATTTTGCTGGTGTCAAACGAAATTTTTTCACCATCAAAATAAAGATTTATGAAATACTTTGAAGCAAATTTTGCGACTGTTGTACTCCGTTTTTACCTCATGGTAGGTGTTGTATTGTTAGCTGGATTTACGGGCATGTGGTGGTTGGCTTTTTTGGCATTGCCAATTGTGCTTTCCTGTATGCTTTGTATCAAGTTTACTGATAAGAAAGAGGTAAAAGAGAATACGACCAAATTGGTCAGAATGCAAAAAGAATCAGTTGAAATTAAAGCAGCTGTTTAAATAATAACTCAATCGTTGTATAAACGCATGCCCGTTCTTCGGGCATGCGTTTTTTTTGTCTGTGCATATCTTAATATCTCGCTTTAAGAACCAACTTGGAAAGTTGTTTATCTGAAATTCATCAAACCTACCCGACAAATAACGAGTTCGTTTTTTTACAAGCTAATTAGCAGCCTTCTGAATATCAGCTTTGTCCTTTTGATGAAGTACATTTGCTCATTAAATATCAAACAAAGACTGTATTTATGAAAAAACTATCGTTTACACTTCTCATTTTTTTCTTTTTCAGCTCCTTCATTTACAGCCAATCCGAGCCATTGTGGTTAAGATATCCTGCCATTTCACCCGATGGCCAAAGCATCGTCTTCAGTTATCAGGGAGACTTGTGGAAAGTAAATGCTTCCGGCGGGATAGCTAACCCGATTACATTGCATGAAGCCCATGATTTTCAGCCGGTATGGTCGAACGACGGAAAACATATCGCTTTCGCTTCCAACCGTTACGGCAACTTTGATGTATACCTGATGCCCGCTACCGGTGGTAGTGCAAAAAGGCTGACATACCATTCTTCCAGCGATTATCCTGGTGGTTTTTCTCCGGATAATCAGTATGTGACTTTCACTTCGAGCAGGCTCGATGATGCCGCCAACCAGCAGTATCCTTCGGGAGTTTTACCTGAGTTGTATGAAATATCAGTAGACGGAGGCATGCCCCGCCAAATTATTACTACTCCTGCACAGAATGCGGTATTTTCCAAAAATGGTGAAGTAATGGTTTTTCATGATCGGAAAGGATATGAAGATGAGTTCAGAAAGCACCATACCTCTTCAGTTACCCGTGATGTCTGGAAATATGAAACCAGTTCAGGCAAATACACTCAGTTAACTGCTTTTGAAGGCGAAGACCGGAATCCAGTTATGGCTCCTGACCAATCGCACATTTATTATTTGAGCGAGCAAAACGGTACCTTCAATATTTTCAAAATGAGCCTTTCGGGGCAAGGGGAAGCTCAGCAGGTTTCCTTTTTTGAAAATCATCCTGTCCGCAATTTGAGCATCAGCAATGATGGAACATTATGCTTTAGCTACGATGGAGCTATTTATACGATGAAAGAAGGGGCGAAAGCCCAAAAGGTTGCTGTTTTGGCATCTGCTGACAATCGGTATAATCCAGAAAAAATAGTCTCTGTCAACAAGAATGTAACTGAAATCGCCCTTTCGCCAAACGGAAAAGAAATAGCATTCTTGCACCGTGGGGAAGTGTTTGCCGCTTCCGTAAAAGAAGGAACGACCAAGCGGATCACGAACACACCTCAGCAAGAGCGCAACATTAGTTTTAGCCCGGATGGAAAGTCCATTTTATACGCAGGCGAGAGAGACGGCAGTTGGAATATTTACCAGACTTCTTTGGTAAGGGAAAAAGAAAAGTACTTTTTTAATTCTACTATCTTAAAAGAAGAGGCACTGTTGACCACACCTGCGGAAGAATTTCAACCCGCCTATTCGCCTGATGGTAAAGAAGTCGCTTACCTGGAGGAACGCACTGCAATTAAAGTCCTGAACCTGGCAACTAAAGAAACGCGCACCGTCATGCCGGGAGACAAAAACTACTCTTATGCCGATGGTGATCAGCACTTTGCCTGGTCTCCTGACAGCAAATGGCTTTTAGTAGAATTCCTGCAGGACAAGCAGTGGATTTCACAGTGTGGGTTGGTCAGTGCTTCAGGAAAGGAAGAGGTGATCAACCTGACTCAGAGTGGCTACAACAATGTATCGCCCGAGTGGGGCATGGATGGCAAAATGATGGTTTACGCCAGTGACCGTGACGGTATGAAAAACGATGCCAGTTGGGGTGGTGAAATGGATGTGTACGGGATGTTCTTTACCAAAGAGGCATTTGATAAATACAAATTGGACGAGGAAGAATACGAACTGGAAAACGAGGAGGAGGAAGACGATGAGGAAAAAAAGGATGATGACGAAAAAGATAAAGACGAGAAAAAAGATGATGACAAAGTTGACCCGATAAAGATTGAACTGGATGATATTGAAGAAAGAAAGGTCAGGTTAACAGTCCACTCTTCCCGTTTTTCTGATATGATCTTGTCCAAAAAAGGAGATAAACTCTTTTACATGTCACGCTATGAAAAAGGGGCAGACTTGTGGCAGACCAATCTCCGGACAAAAGAAACCAAGCTCCTCCTGAAGATGGGGGCAAGAAATGTCGGAGATATGATCATGGATAAAGAGGGCAAAAACCTTTTTGTACTGGCCGATGGCAAAATTTCAAAAGTCACAATTGATGGCGCCAAGAAAAAAGGCATTGCCGTAAAAGGAGAAATGGTCCTCAATGAAACCGTGGAAAGAGAATATCTTTTTGAGCATGCTTGGAGACAAGTGCAAAAGAAATTTTACAAGATTGACCTGCACGACGTTAAGTGGGATTTTTACAAGAAAGAATATGGAAAATTCCTCCCTCATATTAACAACAACCATGATTTCGCAGAAATGCTTTCCGAAATGTTGGGTGAGCTGAATGCTTCTCACACCGGTGCCCGTTTTCGCCCAAGCATGGACAATGCAGACCAAACAGCCTCCCTTGGAGTTTTCTTTGATCAGAAGCATGATGGTAGTGGATTGAAAGTAACGGAAGTCATGGACAGAGGCCCGCTTGACAACAGTGAATCTAAAGTGAAAAGTGGAACGGTCATCGAAAAAATCGATGGTGTCACCCTTTCAAAAAATGAAAATTATTACCGTTTGCTCAACCGCAAAAGAGACAAGAACACCTTGCTCTCCCTTTACGATCCGGTAACCCAGAAACGATGGGAAGAAACCGTAAAACCCATTTCCTTGGGAGCGGAGAGCCAGCTCCGTTATCGTCGTTGGGTAGAAAACTGTCGCCATTTGGTTGACAGCCTTTCTGGAGGAACTGTCGGTTACGTTCACGTAAGAAGCATGAACGACCAAAGTTACCGGACGGTTTATGAAGAAGCTCTGGGCAAAAACGGCGGGAAAGAGGCCTTGGTCGTCGACACCCGTTTCAATGGCGGAGGTTGGCTGCATGATGACCTCGCTACCTTTTTGGATGGTAAAAAATACATGAGTTTCATGCCTCGGGGTCAAGACCTGGGCACTGAGCCTCAATTCAAATGGACCAAGCCTTCCATCGTGGTGATGAGCGAAAGCAATTATTCTGATGCTCACATGTTCCCTTACACGTACAAAGCTTTGGGAATCGGGAAGTTGGTCGGAATGCCAGTGCCGGGAACGGGTACAGCAGTTTGGTGGGAGCGGTTACAAAACGGAATGGTCTTCGGTATCCCTCAGGTGGGAATGGTGGGTAATGATGGCCAGTATCTGGAAAACCAACAATTGGAGCCGGACATCAAAGTGCCCAACGATCCGGAAAAAGTCAGCAAGGGCCAGGATCAACAATTGGAGGCAGCTGTGAAAGAACTAAAAAGAGCTTTGAAACCTTAATAAAAGTAGCAATCAACAAGGCTGATTTTTATTCTGCTGACTGAGGCGGTCATTTCAAATGACCGCCTCAGTTTTTTATTAGTAGTTCACTCTAATTTGATAAAACGCTCAGATACAATACTTTCTGCGGATAAAATTTTCAAATAATAAATCCCGTTGGGGAAATCCAGGATATTGACCGGAAGTCGGTGGCGGCCCGAGTGATACATTTTCTCTTCATAAAGTAATTTGCTTTTTTGAGATAAAGCATTGATCAATGAAAACGAAAGTGGTGCATTGGTTTTCAATTGAAAGAAAATTTCAAAAGCCCCATCATTCGGATTGGGAACCACTTTTAAATCAGTCAATCCGGTAATCTCCTCCAAAGTCGAATTGACGCAATCAATTGAATCTACAAAGACAGAATAAGCTTCCTCGCAATCACCGCCATAGGTAATAGTCACGTTATAATCACCAAAGTTCAATCCGGTAATCGTCTCTGTTGTTTCTCCATTCTCCCAGAAATACTGAACCGGGCCCGAAGGCCATTCTACAGTTAGTGTTGCTGTTCCTACGGAGAGGCTGCAACTGTCCGGAGTGCTTTCGGATACAATGATAGGAGGATCTGGCGCAAATATGATTACCGCATCTTCAGAAGAACAACCGTTAATGGTGTCAATGACTTCTAAAACATAGGTGCCCGGCTGGAAAATGTCTGATACCAGTTCATTTGAAAAAACAGTATCTACTCCGTTCAGCGACCAATTGTAGATAAATTGGCTGCCCGTCGAAGAGTTCGAACCATCGAGCGTGGCAGTAAATAAGGGACAATCAAGTTCCTGATCTTCACCTGCATCCGCAATCGGAAAGACGTCATTATTCACAAATAGCAAAGTATCGGTAGTCTCGCAACCAGTTGGGGTATGGACGGCATGATAAATATATGTTCCATAGTCGAAAATCAGAACAGATGAATCGTTCGATAGCTGGTCTACTCCGTCAGTCCAAAAGTAGATAACGTCCTGAGAGGAAAATGGGGTAGCCCCAATTACCTCAATCGGGAAACTAAAATTACAATCGACCATTACTTCATCAGCATCTATTGAAAATGAATCGCATTGGAAACACAGCGAGTCTGAATTTGGTAGCACTTCCAGTTCATATTCGATCATAGTCTGGCAACCAAAATTATCAGAAACATTGAGCAGATAATTGGTCGTTGCTGGAATGGACACCACAATTGAATCAGGAGAATAATAAAGCATACTGGCGTATTCGACCCAATTTACTTCCGTTAAAATGTCATACGTTTGATTGAGGCAAGTATCTGACGTTGAGAGGGTTGGGTGCGCTACCAAAGCCACAATATCTCCACTACAGACCGCATCCGGGCCCATTACTGTCGCTCCCGGAACAGGGATTACCCGAATCTTTTGTTGCAATAAAGGAAGGGTTTGAAAACCAGCCATATTTTCTAAAAACAAATTCAGCAAATAGCATCCCGGCTCTTCGAAGGTTCGCCCAATGACTGATCCTTCCAACGTAAGATTATCATCAAAATTCCAAATGAAATCAATACCGTTTAGCTCCTGGTACAGGTTCTGGTTAGCTGAGATAAAACCCTGCAAGTGCAAAGAATCACTCAGACAAACGGTTATCCATTCATCGTTGCCTGATTCAAAAAGTTGGCCTGCAAATTCAATGGCCGCTACAAAGTTTTCAACGACCAAAACATCCAGGCATACTTTGGTTGAATCCGTGGTGCCGGTTGCGGCATAAGTCACACATAATTCTCCATTGCCCGGAGCAATCCAATTTATCAAAACAGCACTGGAATCGGTATTTGAAGCAATTACCCCACAGTTGCCAACAGACCAATTGAAATCGAAGTCATCATCAGATAAATCGATGCTGTAGCCTGATTGCATATTTACGGTAACGACCGTATCTCCAACAATCATCATTGGTGCCATAGGGCAAATTTCCACGGTGTCAACTAACAGGATGGTACCAAAACAACTAAGATTCTTTACTTCTGCAAAAACATAAGCGGTTCCTACTGATACCCATTCAATGGTTATTGAGTCAATTCCTACTCCTGTCGATGGACTGGAAATATTTCCCAACGGGGGATCAATATACCATTCATAAGAAGTTCCCGGAAAAGAATCGTTGGCTACATAGTATGGAGCAATTGTTCCTTGGCAGGGACTTGAATTACCTTCAATATGGGATGGCTCTAACGAGAAATTTTCCGAAACGACAAGTGTATCGGTATCTGTGCAGCCAAGAGAATTAGTTGCAGTTAAGACATAAGGAATAGATTCATAAATTTCTAACTCCGATTCGTCAGAGTAAAACAGGCCAGATAAATTTTCCCATAGGTATTCGACTCCTCCCGTCGTATCCGAAACCATGCCTTCGGCAAATAGCGGAAATGGTGTAAGGCAAGTCAATTCTAAATCAGGCCCTGCGTCTACATAAAATGAATCGCAGCTTGGATCGCAAATATTTGCTGATGCGAAAGGAACAGGGATCTCAATGGAAGAGCTGCACCCAAAATTATTATCACTGAGCAAAGTGTACGTGTCATCTGAATCGGGCGAAACGACAATGCTGTCGGATGAATAAAAAATCAGGTCGGGATCGTTTTCCCATTCAAGCATGTGGTTAATGGAATAGGTAGTCGAATCTTTTCCTTGCAGATTCAGGGACCATTCAAAAAGTACCCCATTGTCGAAGTTCCCTGAATCTTTGATCGTCAACTCCCAATCTCCGTTTAAAGGGCAACCCATCAGGTTTTCAAATGGTTCAAAAGGTGAATATGCATCCGATGGGAGGGTAGAAGGGAGGACAGTGTTTGCATAAGTTGTCCAGGTTGGACTTGTGGTAAAAGCATTCCAACAATAATCAAAACCAATACCGGGTACGGGAGCGGCCAGTCCTTCGTCATTTTCAACGGGTATTCCCAAAAAGACTTCACCCAGTAAGTTACTCGGAAGGTCATGCAAAATCATAGTTTGGCCATTTGGGCAAACCAAACTGATTTCCAAGTCTCTCAACCATGAATGCTCCATGTTCACACAAACTTCAATGTCGCCAACATTTGTAAATACTTGTCCTGGGGAAAAATCATCAACCGTGATGACCTCAGTCAGCTGTCCCATTCCATCGGGTATGGCTAACCCATCACCAAAATTTTGTACCATCGGATTACTGATTGGAAACGTATCATTTTGAATTGATGCAGTCAAAGTGACTGTATCGCCCGGACATATAGAATCAAATGGAGTGTATGCTATTTCGAATTCCACCTGACCAGCATTGAAAAGCGTCCAGCTTTGCAAAGTATCTATCTGACAATCGAAGCTGCTCCGGATCTCCAAATCAAGGTCATAAAAACCATTGGACGGAAAATGTAAGTCAACTTCACTTTCATTGGAACTTTCGTCTTCATTCAATGTCCAGGTAAAATCATATCCCGTCAAGTCTTGAACAGTATCATTTCCAGTGGTCAGCCAAATGGAAAATGGCAGGGTATTGTTTGCACAAATGGATACGGTATCTTCCTGAGCAGGTGCAGGCGAGCCATCAACAACTAACTCGACATGGAAAGAGTCTCTCGATAAAACATTTTTGCAAACGTTTCGAAATACACCATTCCCATCTTCATAAGCGAGGCAAAGTTCATGGTCGCCAACATCAGTCCAGTTGATGACTGCCGCTGAACTGTCCAATGGAGAGATGATCGATCCACCACTTCCCAGCGACCATTGATAATTTGAAAAACAGCCATTTGGAGTAGGTGAATAAAGTGATAATGAGTTTGGGCAAACTGCAACTTGGCCTGAAATAGACAAATCAAAACCATTGGATATGGTCATTTCTATACAGCTGCTCGCAGTTCCCGAAAAGCAATCGCTTGTCACTTCGAGACAAACCTGCCCACTGCCCGCAGCATTCCATTCCACCTCAATTTCTTTGCTGTCCGTCGGTGAAATAATTTGACCCAAGTTTTGATCGACTGTCCATTGAAAGTCAGCAATGTCAGAAGTCGTAAGGTTGGACGAAAAAGAACTAATGTGCCCCGGGCAGACCACTGTTTCATTGGTGAAAATGGTAATGTCTGGATGTGGTTGCCCACCTTCTATGCTTCCTTCTATCAGGTCAATGCTGTATTCACAAATCGAACCGGCATATCCGTCGAGCAGCAACAAGTAGGTCCTGCCGGGATAGAATTGAGAGGAGGATAATTCAATAGGAGATTCTTCTTCCCCTATACACATAAGATCGAGCGGTTGTCCCATACTGCCACAACCTTCATAAATTCCAGCCTGTAGTCCAATCGAGCCATTACTTGCAAACTCGCAATTATCCGGTGTGATTTCAAAAATGATGGTTTCAGACCCAGCGATAAAAGAATACCAAACCGCATTATTTAAAACAAATGCAAGCGGAGGACATCCTGGGTAAAATGCTTCACCATAGACATCGGGAAGAATCTCCTTAAAATTGTTCAAATCACCGCACAGTGGAATTGGGTTTTCGCAATTTATTCCTTGTTCCATTTTATTTAAAGAAACCGTTCGGCAGCTTTCCTGGCCTGACGTACAGCCGTTGTAAGGCGTTGCACAAATATTCACTTCCGTGTCTTCCGACGGCAAAATTTCCCAGCTAATTTCGGCAGTCGATGTATTGTTCAATGCGGTGATAGTCCCTGCATTAGGAGGCTCCGTTCGCCATGTGAAAAAATCGGCATTCAGCGCCGAGGCACCAAAGTTTGAAGTGGGATTGTATACTCCGGCATAATCAATGGAAGTTGGGCCATAAATACTCAATGAGCCGGGGGCCGGCGCAACATATGGATTAGTCCCCTGAATAACCTCTATCGTAAACTCACAGGAGTCTCGTTCAAAAGGGTCGATCAACAAATAATAAGTTTCTCCGGGCACCAGATTGTCAGCAAGGATATTGGCAGGTGCCGATGTGCCGGTGGAGGAGCAATTGGAGGTAGGGTCATAGGAACTGCAAGACATGTTAGCAGTGAGCGGGTCCATGATCACCGCTTCAATTCCCGATCCATTGGAGGTGCCAGTACAGTTCGCAACTGTTATTTCGAATTCGACGGTGGCGCTTGGTGCAACAAATGCAAACCATTGGCCGGCATCTAAATCAAAACAAATGGAGCCGGTGACTTGGCAAGGTGAAGAGTCAAACAAAAAGGTATTGCCGGTATACCCATCCAAATCAGTTAACGTACAGATCAAACATGCTTCATCAGGACAATTTCCTGGCATGATTTGGCCCGGAGGACAAAACGTATCATTGCATTGACTTTTGATTTGGTTGAAAAATGGAGATAGGCAAATGATGTGTATAAAGACGAGAAAAGCGTTTTTCATTTTAAAGGGATTTGTAATAGGTTTTGACGGATGAGTAAAAATAATTAATATGTTTTAAGAAACGCTTTTTTCTAAAAATTTTTTTGATTTTTATATCGTTCCTGTTTTTATGAAAAATCTTCTAATAATTCTTGCATTCATCAGTTCGGTATTTGTTTTTTGTAAAACTGAAAAAAGTTCCAATCCTGTTTTTTTGCATCGCGGTGAACAGACCGTTCAAACCGATACGGGGAAAACAATTAAAAACCGTTTTTCTGTGCCGGCAGGTTATGAGCGAATTAAATTTCCGGAAAATTCATTTGGCAATTATTTACAGACACTACCACTAAAGGAATCTGGTAGTGCTGTGATGCTATTTAATGGGAACAAAAAATTTAACCAATGGGCACATGCTGCGGTCATTGATATAGATGTTGGTAAAAGAGATTTACAACAGTGCGCTGATGCTGTCATGCGGTTGCGGGCAGAATATTTATTTCAACATAAGAAATACGATGAAATAATGTTCCATTTTGTAAATGGATTTAATGCAGAATATAAAACCTGGCATTCTGGTCACAGAATTTCTGTTTCAGGTAATAAAGTAAAATGGGTTGCAAGTGGCAGTGAATCAAGTAGTTACAAAAGTTTTCGAAAATACTTGAATATGGTTTTTGCGTATGCGGGCACCTTGTCTTTGGCAAAAGAATTAAATGCCGTGCCCGTAAGCAAAATGGAAATTGGCGATGTATTTATTCAAGGGGGCAGTCCTGGTCATGCTGTCATAGTTGTGGACATGGCTGAAAATAAAAACACCGGAGAAAAAATATTTATGCTCGCTCAGAGCTATATGCCCGCACAGGATATCCATATTTTGAAGAATCCAAATAATAAAAAATTAAGCCCATGGTATAAATTGAATTTTGGAGATGAATTAAACACACCTGAATGGGATTTTTCGACAAATGATTTAAAAAGTTTTTGACGTTTTTTATGTAAATTAAAAGGGAAAAGCAGAATTTATTTATTTATCATAGAAGTGTTTAAAATTTTTTAATAGTATTTTGTACCATCCATGTGTCCTCCCCCCGGCCCCCTCCAGAGGGGGAGATTTGTACGTTCTTTTCTCCCCCTCTGGAGGGGGGCGGGGGGAGGATAAAAATTAGAGTACGCTGTTTCAGAACAACACTAATATCAGAATAAAATGCACTAAAATTAAATACTTGTTGAGGGTAAAATAAATTCTGAATCCAGCCAATAATTCGATTTTGGTTAAATCTTAATTAGGCACCAAAAAATAAATTCAGAAGTATAAAATTAAAGATTAACCATGCTGGAATGATGAAATAAATATTTTACAAGAGAATTCAATAATATAAACCAACGATCAACAATTTACTGTGACCACTCGGTTGGTTCTCTGTCCCAGCGGTGTTTTTTCAACTCCAATAAAGTGTCGTATTTCAAGCCGAATCCATCACTGCAATTCATATTGGAAACAACGTGTTTTACCTGCCTCATACCAGGGATGACGGTACTCACATGGTCATTGCTCAAAACAAAACGCAGGGCCATTTCCGGCATGTTCATCTTGGGTGGAATAATTGGCCGAAGGGCATCGGCATGTTCCACACTTGAAATCAGGTTTTCCGGAACGAAGTAGGTACTGCGCCAATCATCGGCTGGAAATGTCGTTTCTTTAGTGAAATTTCCGGTCAGTGTTCCTTCGTCAAAAGGAACGCGGGCAATCACGGCCACATCCAGTTCCTTGCACAGTGGGAACAATTGATCTTCCGGGTTTTGATCAAAAATATTATAGATTACCTGAACGGAGTCGATCAGCCCGGTCCGCAAGGTAGCCAGGGAATTGTTGGGTTCCCATCGGTTAATGCTGATGCCCCAGGCTGCCACCTTTCCGCTTTTTGTAATCTTCTGGATGGCATTTTTCCATTCATCCTGTTGCGCCCAGTCATCCTCCCAAACGTGAAATTGCATAAGGTCCAGTTGTTCAAGACCAAGGTTTTTTAAACTTTTATCTACATATTCTTCAATGTAATCGTTGGGAAAAACATCGGAAATCAGAAAGCCCCGTCGGGAAGGCCACTTTCGGTTTTTCGGGGGTATTTTGGATGCTGCATATAGTTTTTTGTCAGGATGGCGTTTGATCAGGTCCCCCAGTATGTTCTCGCTTTTCCCTTCGCCATACCCCCAGGCGGTATCAAAGAAATTGCAACCGAGTTCAACGGATTGGTCGAGGGCTTTGGTCACTTCTGTTGAATCTGTACCAGTCCATCCAGCCATGCCCCACATGCCGTATCCGACGGAACTTACTTGCCAATTGGTGCGTCCAAATTTTCTATATATCATTGATTGTAAGTGTTTTATGAGAAATATGAAATAAGCATGATAATTTGTCATTTTATTCGTTTAACGAAAGTATGCGAATCTAAGAAGCTGTTTGAATTTAGTTTTTCGATTAATATGAACGTCTTTTTCCGCCATGCTTCGTTATTTTATCGGGAAAGAACCCCGACTATTCCCCTCAAAAATGCTTCGCCTGACAAAAAAATACTTTACCTATTAATCGAAAAACTAAATTCAAACAGCTTCTAAAATAACTCAGCTATTTCAAAAGAGAGTTGAATTTTTTATGGGAAGTGTCCATGAATAATTCAAATTTGTGTCAGAAAAGCAAATGTATCAATGAATTGGAGGAAATTTTTATTTAATCACAAAACATTTTGGATCGGTCTGGGCATAATTTCCATTGTGTTCAGTGTATTGCTGCCTGCTCAGTTTGTGGAGGAGTACTACAGTCGGGGTTTGTTTATTTATTTGCGAAAAATAATGAGCTTCCTGACAGGCTGGCTTCCATTCGCATTTGTCTATGTCCTGTTTTTGATTTTGATGTTTTTTGTTGGAAAATGGATTTTGGATGCTAAAAAATCAAAGAAGCGGATCGGCCAAAAAATTATCGGATTCATGGGTTCTTTATTGGCTTTTCTCGGAGGGGCCATCTTTTTTTTCCAGTTCCTGTGGGGATTTAATTACGGACGCATCCCGCTGGAAGAGCAATTAGGGTTAGAGGTCAAACCGCTGGGAGTCAATGAGTTGAGAGTTGAAACTTTACAAGCAATTGATAGCATGAAGTTGTATCGAAATCTATTGGAAGGAACGGGTGACGACCCCCTCAGGGAAACTCACCTGCCCAGCCATGTAGAAGCCGAAATGAGGGACCTGTTAAAAGCTGTCTTAAAGGATGGATTCGGAATACCCATCCCTGCTGAGGTGAGGGGGCGAAAGTTATTCCCCAAAGGGTTGCTTTTGAGAATCAGCACTGCCGGTGTTTATATCCCGTTCACTGGCGAAGGGCACGTGGACGCAGGGCTTCACCATTTACAATTACCGTTTGTGATGGCTCACGAGATGTCGCATGCATATGGAATTGGTGGTGAAGGGGACTGCAATTTTTTGGCTTATTTAGCTTGTCTGCAATCAACAGACCCCTATTTGCGATATGTAGGGCATCTCTATTTTTTCCGCTACGTAGCTCCCGATTTCCGTGCCTACAGGCCGGAGGAATACAAAGAGATCTGGAGCGGAATTCCAGAAGCGATTAAAAATGATTTGCGGGCCATACGTAAACAGATGGACAAGTACCCTGATATCCTGCCGGCGGTGAGGGACGCCGCCTACAATACTTATCTAAAAGCGCAGGGGATCGACGATGGCATTAAAAATTATGACCGGGTCACGATGCTGGTTCATGCTTGGCGTCACTCAAAACAGGGCAAACATCAGGAACCGAGATAATGAACCAAAGCCGAAATCCTATATCAGCAGTAATAATTACCCACAATGTGGCTGGAACCATCCGGCCTTGTTTAGTCGCGCTCAAAAAGGTGTGTACGGAAATTATCGTGGTGGACAGTTTCAGTGATGACGGTACGGCGGACATCTGTCTGGAAGAGGGAGCGAAGTTGGTCTCGCATGAATGGCTGGGCTTTTCAGGGACCAAAAATTTAGGAAATAAATTAGCGGCCAATGACTGGATTCTGTCTATTGATTCAGATGAAGTTTTGTCAGAAGAACTGATCCGTGCATTAAAGGAAGTTAATCTTGCAGAGGGTTGTGTGTATGCCCTCGACCGAATTACCAATTACTGCGGTAAATGGATTTATCACAGTGGATGGTACCCGGAATGGAAAGTTAGGTTATTCAACAGAAAACACGCGCTGTGGAAAGGTGACTTTGTCCACGAAACATTATTTTTTCCAGATAATTTTATGCAGAAAAAACTGAAGGGAAAGTTATTTCATTATTCTTATTCAGACGCAAGTGACCATATAAAGAGAATAGAAAAATACGCAAAGCTGTCTGCGCAGGAGCGTTTCGAAAATGGGAAAAAAACTTCTTTTGTGCAAATATGGTTCTCGCCAATTGCCAGGTTTATTCGCACTTATTTCTTAAAAAAAGGCTTTCTGGATGGAAAAGAAGGATTGCTGATAAGCTGGCGCAGCGCACAGATGGTAAATTTACGGTACCGAATATTAAAAGAACTGTGGAAAAATAAGATTGCATGAAAATAAAATTGCAGGATGGAATATTGGGATTGGTATTATTGACGGCAACTGTATTGCTTGGTTTTTTTGTTGAACAAAATGAGTTTTATAAAGTAATTAGTTCCTATTCCGTTTTTTTTATTGCTTACGTAATTATTTGTTTTCATAAAAAGAATATTTCTTCAATTTCATTTTACATTTTATTATCAATTCTATTAAGGTTTATTTTAATTTTTGCATTTCCTAATTTATCCAACGACATCTATCGTTTTATTTGGGATGGCCGATTGCTGGT
>JBCBRY010000137.1:0-24662 GCA_039819485.1 Bacteroidota bacterium
TCCTTCGAAAGTCTTAAGCTACTTATAGATAATTATATTAACTCAAGTACACAAACAGAGCTTATTTTAATTATGGCAAAATTTTCCAGATTGATGAGTGAAATACATTTAACAATGTTAGAGATTGAGCATTCAAAGCAAATAATTTTAGAATATGTAGAGTTCCTTTTTGAAGTGAAGGACATGTTAAACCTTGATAATTTTTCATTGAGTACCAGACTTAACGATTATATAAAAAACGCAAATAAAACAGACATTAGAATTATAGCATCATTACATAAATTAGCAGAACTCATAAATAAAAATACAGAAACATTAAATCGAAAATTTAAAGAAGAATTGACCTTTTATACAAGTTACTATAGCTTGGTCAACAGCTACCACTTTGATGAAACAATTGAGGATAAAGCAGTAACCTTGAATCAGATCGCAAGGACTCTAGAAAGTTTGACAACCAGCATAATAGATATTTACAATTCCGAGATAATCCATGAATCGACAAATAGCCCGAAGGAGACAATGGAAAAAATTGTTGAAAAAGTCATTGATGGAGAATTTAAGGAAGCTATTCAAATGCTCAAACCCATTGTCAATAAGCTGGAATTTGCAAGTGAAGTAGAAATTGAAATCACCACGCTTGACAGTTGGATAAATGAATTCTCTTTTAAAATAAGACAAAAGCTATTTATTGCCGATCAAGAAATAGATGAATCAAGAAACAGGATATTGGATTTATTTTTACAAATGATTAATAAGATCAAAAAGCAAATTTCGGAGAAAGGATGACCTGTTCCCGCAAACAAAAAAACCGCACACCCACCGTCCAAAATCGCACACCGGGTGATTCCTTTGTAATTATTCTATTTTTATAAACGCCTGAAAATCTGCAAACTATCGACATGGCATGCCATTAGAAAAGAAATGAGCCAATGGCTGTATAGCTCCTTGATTGTCAGAAAAATCGGGAAACCATGTAGCCATCAAACCTTTCATGTCATGCTACAAACTTATCTTAAATTAGCTGTTCGCAACCTGGCGAAAAACAAACTGCAAAACGGGATCAACATCCTTGGACTGTCCATCGGCATCACCGGGGCGTTGTTGACGTTCCTCGTTGTCCGGCACCAACTGAATTTTGACAGCCAGCACTCCAATGCAGACCAGATATACAAAGTGGTGCAAGAAACCATCTGGGACGGTGACGTGGAACATTGGAGCACGACCTGCTACCCGCTTGCGGCTGCCCTCCGCAGTGATTTCCCCGGTGTTAGAACGACACAGACCGCCGGGCCTTTTGACCGCATTATCAGCTATGAAAATAAATTGGGGGAAGTGGTACGGTTCGAGGAAAGCCACATTTTATTTGTCGACGCCAACTTTTTGGATTTTTTTGATTTTCAACATCATTTTGAAGATGGCATCTGGCTCGCGGGCAATCCTGAAAAAGCATTTGACAATCCCAGTTCTATCGTACTGACAGAAAAAAGGGCCAAACGATATTTTGGAAAAATTGACGACAACATTTTGGGCAAGACCATGCTGCTCAATAACAAAGATGAATTAATCGTCACGGGCATCATTAAAAACCCGCCCGAAAACACCAGTCTTCTATTTGATCTGTTGGTGCCGTATGAATTTTTCAGAATAAACAACCCCTACCCTTCCGGCAATTGGTCCGGCAATTACATGGGTTCTGCGTTTGCATTATTACCTGCGGATAAATCACCTGATATTTTCACCAATGAAATAAACGACTGGAAGAAAAAATACCTCACACCGGAAGATCAAAAAAGGATCAAGTATCAGCTGCAGCCATTGGCCGATGTACATTTAAACCCAATCTACGACGCCACCCCAAAAAGTTATACCATGAGTAAAACGACGTTGGGCGGATTGGCGATCATGGCAGCTTTTTTATTATTAATCGGGTGCATTAATTTTATCAACCTGGCGACGGCGCGGGTCAGTTCCCGGGCGAAAGAAGTAGGGGTAAGCAAAGTATTGGGCGGGAGTCGACGGCAGTTGCAGGTACAGTATTTAAGTGAGACGGGATTGCTGACTTTATTGGCGTTGTTCTTCTCCTTTTTAATGGTAGAGTTAATTATCAAACAATTGAACGGGTCGCTTTCACTGGTGGATATCAATTTAAAAATGACTTCGTCCGCCTGGTTGTTTGGCTTTTTAATAACGGGCATTGTCATATTATTAGCGGGCTGGTACCCGGCATTTATTTTATCGAACCTGGCACCCATTCAGAGTTTAAAAGAAAAATTCAACAGCTCAGCATTTAGTGGGTTAAGACTGCGAAAAGGGCTGATTGTTTTACAGTTTGGCATTGTTTATTTATTGATTGTCGGTACGGTAGCGGTATCCAAACAAATGCATTTATTTATGCAAAAAGATATGGGATTTGACAAGGAGGCCGTCGTCACCATAAATATCCCCAAACGTGATTCCAGTACCATTGAAACATTTAGGAACCGCCTGCTTCAACATCCGGGCATCGAAAAAATGAGCTACGCCACCGGCATCCCGATGACGAGTGATTATTTTTCCTATGGTACTGATTTTCGATTTCCACACGAGCCGGCAGAGGCTATTCGATTTGCGGAAATGAAAGTCGTCGATTTGGAATATATGGACATGTACGACCTGAAACTGATCGCCGGTACGTGGCTCACGGAAGCCAACAAACAAAATCGTTTTAATGAATTTATTGCCAATGAAACATTTATCAAAACTTTGGGACTAACTCCCGAAGAGGCCATCGGACAGGAAATTGTGATTAATGAAGGAATGGCTCCCATTAAGGGCGTGATTGAAGATTTCCACAACAATCCATTCCAACAAGAGGTCAGCCCCTGCCTGCTGTTTTATTACGGAACCGGCTTTTTCGGCGAAGCCGGTATTAAATTAAATACTGCCGATCATGCTAATTTGGCAGGAACACTGGCATTTATTGAAAAAACCTGGCAGTCCACTTTCCCAAAAGCTATTTTTAAATATCAATTTATTGACGAGTCCATCGGCAATTATTATTTAATCGAATCATTTATTTACTCCACCTTTAAAGTGTTTTCTTTTTTATCTGTTTTAATTGGTTGCATCGGCCTGTTTGGATTAATGGCCTTCATTACCGAAACACGGACAAAAGAAATCGGGGTACGGAAAGTCCTGGGTGCATCCGTAGCCAATATCATAGGGCTGTTGACCAAAGATTTTGTGGTGCTGGTTTTTATGGCTATTCTATTTTCTGCGCCGATTGCCTTTTATTTTTTACGAGGCTGGCTAAATGAATTTTCTTACCGCATCGATTTAAGTGTTGGCCTGTTTTTAATGGCTGGTTTTTTGGCCATTTTAATCCCGGCAATCACAGTAGGGTTTCAGAGTCTGAAAGCGGCATTAGCCAACCCGGTGGATTCTTTAAGGAACGAATGACGCCACTGGTTCGGCCAATAGCACAACTTCTGCTGGCTTACCAATTTTACTATAAAAAATGTTTAAAAAATGAGCTGGCCACACAACTATCATTAATATTATTTATTTTCGAACCAATATAATCATTCATCAAATGCCAACAGCAAACCCGTTCGACAGGTAAATTTTATTGAATAAAAATGTGGATTTAATCCAGGTCAATTTTTTGAGCGTACAGTTTGGTGATAATTAAAAAATGACACTTTTCCTTTGCCTGAAAAAGAGTTTGGAGGCTTGGAAGTCAAACATTTACCAAAATAAAAGTGTCATTTTTAGCGCTGCTTATTTTTGATCGCCTGCTTGATTTCAGAGGTGCAAAAAAGCTTACATATCTCGATTTTATTGCTCTTCCTGATTCCTGTTGCGCTGAGCGGCTCTTGTTATTCTCCGAATTACACCATCACGGAACTGCTAAACTACGATCGGGACGACCACCATATTTTTTCGTGCAAAATTTTAAAAACATTTATCAGAGGGTATGACTACGAAAGCATTGCCGTTGTGAAAGACAGGTACAGAGGGAACCCGCAAGACACCATTTACATCAACTCCGGCGGCAGCTCAACAGCAGGTGGAGAAAAATTAATACCTGATTCCGAATGGTTGATTTTTAGCACCACAGATGATGGCCTACATTATAGCGCGACCGTTTGTGATTATCTGTCCTCACAGATTTCTGACGGTTACAATACGCATTGTAACCGGGAAAATTATTCTCTTGCAGCAGTTTATATTGATATTTTAGAACAATACAAATTCTTCGAAAAAGAAAAATATACCGGACGAAAAAAGATTTTAGGCAAGGGCAAATTAATGGCAGAAGGCCATTTTGTAAATGGCCTGCCAGACAGCAAGTGGACACATTACAGGCGAGGCTTTGCTAAAGGAATCAAGAAAAGTAAAATAAATTATAAGCAGGGTAAACTGCACGGCGAATATCTGATCTATCACAATGGTTCGGATCATAACATCATGATTGAAAAAAGGGTTTACCATAATAATTTGCCAACTACAATTGAAAACTATGGAGGCTATATTAAAAAATTTGAATACCTGAGTGATACAAAGCGGAAAATCACCTCTGTATTTTTAGATAGCACGGGTACAGAATTAAAACAGGTCAATCAAATCGAGCTGGATTATAATAATGAAAATTACCGGGCCATTAGTTTCAGGGACGGTTATTATTTCAACAAACATGCAAGGGATTCAAGTCAGACTACGCCATTGGCAGAGGGGTACTATTCAAAAGGAGCAAGGATTGGGGAATGGAAATTTTTCGATAAAAATGGAAAGACAATCCGGATCGAACTTTACCCACAAAAAATCGAAGAAACCTCAGTGATCCATCAATATGAAGAAGACGGCCAAGTAAGGCTTGAAGGGATATATTCCGAAAACAGGCGACAGGGTGTTTGGAAATATTATTATCAAGGGCAACTGGTTCAACAGAAAACGTATGATACCAGTGGGGCCTTAACTTCCAAGATAAATTATTACGCTTCTGGTGGAATGGAATACGTTCCATACCTGAACAATAGAAAGCACGGACAGCAAATCGTTTTTGACCAGAATGGCTCCATCCTAAAAATAGAACAATTTGTCAAAGGAAAAAAAGAAGGAAAAAGTATTTCTTTTAATAAAAATGGAAGCATTACAGAAGAATTAAATTATATAAACGGAAGAGCTTTTAGTATTAGTAAAATCAATAATGGCGGATTTCTAAAAAATGGATACCTGAATGGATATACCACAACCTACAACCATAGAACAAATAAAAAATCAATGGAAGGGGAATACTGGAATGGATATAGAACGGGTGTCTGGACAGCGTATCATGAGAATGGTCAATATGTAAAACAGTACTATCCTACCGACAGAGATGAATTGCTGAACCGATGTTCCAATGACCTGTGGAATCGTTGGGAATTATACGACAAAGATGGCAAGCTGATTCAGGTCTTTGAATAGCAGTCGTTTTTTGTATCATTTACCTCCCTTTTACATTATTTTACAATTCATCAGCTCCGATTTATTCGCTTTATTTTTCCTTTGTACTATATAACGAAAAGGACACAAACGAACATTGGACGGATAATCAAGGGAATTTCATTTGCGCCCATCGAGTCTTTTGCGTTAAAAAAAAATCACCGACCATTACCAAAAGAAAAAAATGAATCACCATTCACATCTCTTCTCAATAGTTTTATTGCTGGTTTTTATTACAGCTTGCCAAGGACAAAAGAAAACACCCCCTCCGGTCGATAGCTCCGTCGTCCTGGACATGTTGCCGAAGGACGACCCCTATTTTAATGGAACCCAAACCATCACCTCTGATCATGGCCCCAACACGATCACCCGCAACATCTTGCAGGATCAAAAAGGAAATATCTGGTTGGCGACCTGGGACGGGATCGTGCGCTACGATGGAAATTCGTTTACCAATTTTACCAATAAAGACCGACTGAAGCGTTTTCGTGTTTTTTCCATTTTGGAAGACAGAACTGGAAAGGTCTGGTTCGGTACGATTGGCGCTGGCGTTTATCGTTTTGATTATGCCACTGGCGATTTCATCAATTTTACAACCCATTCGGGGCTGGTCAGCGACCAGGTTCATTGTATGTATGAAGATAAAAAAGGAAAGATCTGGTTTGGCACCGCAGGAGGGATCAGTTGCCATGATCCTGTTACCAGCGAATTCCAAAACTTCACCTCAGCGGACGGCCTGACGAGCAATGATGTCAATTCGATCGCCGAAGATCCGGCTGGAAAAATCTGGATCAGTACCAGGGGTGCGCCTTGCATTTACGATGGAATGGATTTCACCAGGCTGGTCAACGACGATGGCACTTCGTTTTCCAATATTCGCTGCATCATCCAAGACCAAAAAGGCAACATGTGGCTGGGTGGAAATGGTGGACTCTGGCGGTACGCAGACCATAAATTCACCAGTTTCAGCAAATTCTTTGTCGGTTATATTTACGAGGACCAAAAAGGCAACATCTGGACAAGTTCGGACATTGGCGGTAACTGGGCATTGTCCCGCTACGACGTACTCCCCCCACCGATAGGTGAAATAAAAGATACACCAACAACAATCAAGGCAGAGCAAAATATGTTTTTCGGCATAGAAGAAGACGAACAGGGAAATATTTGGCTAGGTACTTTACGTGGCATTTATCGCTATGACGGAACATCCTTTGACGATTTCAAACAGCCAGTCGCTCTCAATCCACTCGAACAACAATACCAGAACATGGCCGGCACCTGGGCATCGGTCGAAGAAAACAAAGAAATGTTCGACACCCTAAAACTCCTCAAAGAGGGACAGTACTTCCTGACAACGGAAAAGAAAAAAGAGAATGGAAACTGGCGCATCGTCGACCTGCAGCACCTGGAGTTGGGTGATGTGAAATACAGGTTCTATTTCAACCAAAAAAATATTGTTTTACAGGATGAAAAAGGAAACAAACATGAGCTCTCAAAACATAACCGCGGCAAGACCGCCGAATTCTTATCCATCATCACTTCCGATACCCTGATCAGTCAATTTGTCCGCCGCATATTTCAAGATAAAAACGGCAATCTGTGGCTCGGCACCAATGGCGACGGGGTTGCCCGCTATGATGGCAACACGTTGGAATATTTTTCTATCGGTCAGGGTTTCGGAGGGGTGGCCGTCCGGGCAATTGTCGAGGATACCGCAGGCAACCTCTGGTTCGGTACCGAGGGCGGGCTGACCAAATTCGATGGCCATTCATTTACTAACTACGCCAGGCGGGACGGTCTGGCACACAGCGATGTCTGGTGTGTGGAGATCGATCGTAAAGGAACAATCTGGGTCGGCACCTACAAGGGCGTCAGCCGCTTTGATGGTAAAACATTCACCGCTTTTGAATTGCCCGAAACAGCGCCCGACCCCAACCGGGGAGTGACCAGCCCAAGGATCGTGCATGCCATCATGGAAGACAGCAAGGGCAATATGTGGTTCACCACCAATGGCGGCGCCTATATTTATGACGGTAAATCGTTGTCCAACATTTCGGAAAAAGACGGGCTGTGCAATAATATGGTCAATGATATTTTAGAAGACCGCCATGGAAACATTTGGTTTGCTACGCATTACGGGGGAGCCTGCTTCTGGGATGGAAAATCATTCACGCGCATGGCGACCAAAGAAAGAGCAAGTGGCACGGAGGCCTGGAGTTTATATGAAGACTCAAAAGGCGACATCTGGTTCCCCATCGAAAATTTTGGCGTGTACCGCTACAATCCAGCCTCGGGCACATTGACCAATTTCGATAAAAAGGACGGCCTCGCCAGCGGGGTCATTCAGTGTGCTTTCGAAGACCGGGACGGGAAACTTTGGCTGGGAGGTTTTGGTGGGCTTTTTCGCTTGGATGGCACGTCTTTTATCAGCGTCACGAAGTATGGGCCGTGGAGGTAAATGGCTGTTCAAAAAAATGACACTTTTCCTTTGCCTGAAAAAGAGTTTGAATGAAGAAGACGCAAAGTTGTGCAGAGGTATTTTTTTATCACCTAATTTGATCAATTGCTTGATTGAAAAAACAGAAATACAAGTTTTCAAACCGCACACCCACCGTTCGTTAACGCACACCCGCCTTGTTAATTAAAATAAATAAAATTTTATAAAAATCAGAAAATCAATTACTTAATGGCATGGCACACCCATTGAAATACTATTTGCCAAGTGGCGATGGTACGTAAATATTAAAAACCATTGAGCCATTCAACCATCTCGTTATGCTACAAAACAACCTTAAAATCGCCTGGCGCCATTTATTGAAAAACAAATTCATCAGCGCCATCAATTTAACCGGGCTCATCGTCGGGATGACGGCCGCATTGTTCATTTGGCAATACGTCAATTACGAACGGAGCTATGACCAAATGCACCTAAACGGAGAGCAGGTTTTCCGGGTACGCACCGACCGGGTCAAGGACGGAGTGCCCTTTATGCAGTTTGCCGCCGGAGCCGCTTGTGCCGGGCCATTGATCAAAAATAATTTTGCAGAAGTAGAAGATTATGTAAAATTTAAAAGCTCAAGTGAAGCGGTGTACACCTATGGGACCGATGTTTCTTTTCGGGAAGACAAAGTCTACTACACGATGCCTTCCGTTTTTGATATTTTTTCTTTTCCATTAATTAAAGGAAATAAGGAAACAGCATTGGCCGAACCATTTACAGCCTGTATTTCTGAATCAACGGCCAAAAAAATATTTGGAGGGGAAGATCCGGTTGGCAAATCTATTTTTAGAAATGGGAACAGGGAATATAAAATAACCGGCGTATTTGCCGATTGCCCTCCCAATTCACACCTTAAATTTAATATCCTTCTTTCTTACATCACCTTCTCGGATGTTTTCAATGAAAACAACCAGACCGAGACCGCTATTTACTGGGACGGATATTTAACCTATTTAAAGTTAAAACCAAATACCGACTGGAAAAACCTGGAAACGAAAATCCCGGCCATCATTGAAAAGAATTATGATCAGGAAGCGGCCGCCAGTGTCGAGTTTTATTTGCAACCACTACAGGATATTCATTTAAATTCCAATTATTTGTTTGAGGCAGAAGTAAACGGGGATGAAAAAGCAGTGAATTTTTTATTCATCATCGGTATCCTGGTTTTATTGATTGCCTGGTTTAATTATATCAACATGTCGACGGCCCGTTCTGAAATCAGGGCAAAAGAAGTCGGTGTGCGGAAAGTGGTCGGCAGCAGTCGCGGAAAATTGATCGGACAATTTTTGACAGAAGCCGCCGTCATGAATTTATTTGCGATCATCGGTTCCTTTGCGATGGTCCAATTATTAAATCCTTTTTTTGAAAAATTAATTGACAAAGAAATTCCGATCACTTTACTGGATCAACCGAAGGTTTTGTTTTCCATTTTGGCGGTCTTTATCATCGGGACCATATTGGCCGGATTGTACCCCGCATTTTTATTGTCTTCTTTTAAACCCATTGCCGTTTTAAAATCCAATGTCTCGAATAACAAACTGGCCGGTGGCAATTGGTTGCGCCGGGGACTGGTCGTGGTGCAGTTTATGGCGACCGTTGGTTTGATTGCAGGCACCATCATCATTTACAAGCAACTGCAATTCATGCAGGAAACGAAACTGGGACTGAGCATCGATCAAACCCTGGTGGTCAAAGGCCCCAACATGATCGACTCCACCTTTTCGGATAAATCCAAAATATTTATTGAAGAAGTAGAGCAACTTGCCCCGGTAAAATTGATGGCCGGTTCAAGCTCAGTACCCGGCCAGGCATTTGGCTGGACCATCGGGGGTGTCCGTCGTCCGGGCTGGTCCGAAGAAAAAAGCGAAGCCTTCCACGGTCTGGCAGTTGATCCTGATTATTCGGTTTTATATGAGATGGAATTGGCGGCTGGCCGGCACATGTCTGACGAAATGGGAACCGACAACCGCATCGCCTGCTTATTGAATGAAACCGGCGCGAAGTTATTGGAATTTGAAACACCCGAAGAGGCTGTTGGTAAAGGGATTTCTTATTGGGGTGATCAGTTTATCGTCGCCGGGGTGTTGAAAGATTTTCATCAGGAATCGCCCAAGGCCGTTGTTGAACCAATGATCATGCGATCCATGCCAGGAGAATGGGGACGTGATTTTTATTCAGTCAAATTAAACACCAAAGATTTATCAACGACGATCACACAGATCAATCAAAAGTGGTCCAGCCTGTTCCCCGGCAATCCGTTCGATTACTTTTTCCTTGACGATCACTTTAACCAGCAATACGCCGCTGACCAGCGTTTCGGTAAAATATTTTTATTGTTCTCCGGCCTGTCCATTTTAGTGGCTTGCCTGGGGCTATTTGCCCTCGTCGCCTTTGTGGCAGAGCGGAAGAAAAAGGAAATCGGCATCCGCAAGGTACTTGGTGCCACCGTTCCCAGCCTGGTCACCTTGTTATCAAAAGACTTTATAAAATTAGTCGTTGTCGCATTGATCATTGCGAGTCCGCTGGCCTATTATTTTATGAACAGCTGGCTCGACAACTTTGCCAACCGGATCGACATCCACTGGTGGATCTTTGCGCTGGCCGGCACCCTGGCCATCGGCATTGCGTTCCTGACCATCGGTTTCCAAAGCGTCAAGGCCGCCCTTGCCAACCCCGTTCAATCATTAAGAAGCGAGTAATTAACGGTGAGCGGTGAGTGGTAAATATTTAGTAAAATTTCATTGTTTACCACTCACCGTTCACCACTCACCGTTAAAACATGTTTCAAAACAACATCAGAATCGCCTGGAGAAATCTCTTCAAAAACAAAGTGACCGGTTTCATCAACGTGGCCGGTTTGGCCATTGGCATGGCCGTTACCCTGATGATCGGGCTGTGGCTGCGCGACGAACTGACCTACGACCAGTACCACCAAAACTACGACCGGCTGGTGCAGGTACTCATCAACCAGGAATTCAACGATCAGATAGGAACCAGTCCAGCCATGTCGTTGCCCGTCGGGCCAGGGCTGCGCAACAATTTCGGCTCCGACTTTGAAGAAGTAATCATGGCTTCCTGGAATTCCACTCACCTGTTCGCCATCGGAGATAAAAAACTGAACCAACGGGGCATGTACGTCGAATCAGCCTTTCCAGAAATGCTCACCTTGGAAATGATTGCCGGCGACCGGGAGCAAGTGCTTCGCGACCAGAATTCCATCCTCCTCAACCGATCAATGGCCGAGGCTTTGTTCGGCTCGACCGACGTAGTCGGGCAAATCCTGAAAATGGACACGGAACATGACCTCCGCATCAGTGGGGTGTTTGAAGATTTGCCCAATAACTGTACGCTGCGGAATGCGTCTTATTTCATCCCCTGGGCGCATTACGTCGCTAACAACGAATGGCTGCAAAACAGTACTGATAACTGGGGCAACCATTCCTGGCAATGTTTTGCCCAGCTGACGGCAGGCGCAGACTTAGCGTCCGTCAACACCAGGATTGCCGACATGGAAGCCCAGCACAATACAGAAGGCAAACCCGAACTGTTCCTTTTCCCCATGTCGAAGTGGCATTTGTATTCCCGGTTTGATGAAGGCATAAACGTGGGCGGGCGCATTCAGTACGTGCGGCTGTTTGGAATCATTGGTGTGTTTGTGTTATTGTTGGCTTGCATCAATTTTATGAACCTGAGTACGGCCCGCTCGGAAAAACGGGCCAAAGAGGTAGGCGTCCGCAAAACCATCGGTTCCCTGCGGAGTCAGCTCATCGGGCAATTTTTGAGTGAATCGCTGCTGGTAACGTCCCTTGCGCTGGTTATCTCTATCGCACTGGTACAGATTTCCCTTGGTGCATTTAATAACCTCGCAGATAAAGCCGTTTCAATTCCTTGGAGCAACCCCATCTTTTGGAGCCTGGTACTGGGCTTTGCTCTTTTCACAGGCCTGCTGGCGGGGAGCTATCCGGCATTTTACCTTTCCTCCTTCGACCCGTTAAAAGTGCTGAAAGGAACGTTCCGGGCCGGACGCAAGGCCAGGCTGCCGCGTCAGGTACTGGTCACGTTGCAGTTTACGGTTTCCGTGGCACTCATCATCGGCACCATCGTCGTGTTCCAGCAGATCGACCATGCCCGCAACCGCCCCGTCGGTTACGACCGTGAAAGTATTGTTTCAATCCCCGTCAGCCCAGAGTTGTCGGACAAACTGGAAACATTTAGAAATGAAACATTGGCCACCGGTGTTGCAGAAGAAGTCGCCTTCTCCAATGCCCCCGTCACCGCAGTGTATTCCAACCAAATCGGCTTCGACTGGGAAGGCAAAGACCCGAACACCCAGCCGCTTTTTAGTATCACCTCCTGTTCGTGGGAATACGGTAAAGCGGTCGGTTGGGAGGTCATTCAGGGACGTGACTTTGACCGAGAATTGAAAATAGACAGTTCCGCCATGATCATCAACGAGGCGGCTTACGAGCTCATCGGTGTGGAAGACATTGTGGGCAAAACAATTCGTCAGGGCGATATAGAGGATGGTACGTATGTGGTCGAAGATACCCGCACCGTGGTTGGTGTGGTAAAAAACCTGATCATGGAATCCCCCTGGGATCCGGTTCGTCCGGCCATGTTCCTGATGGAACCGACCTGGTCGAATTACCTGTTGGTGCGATTCCGGCAGGGTCAGCCAGTGCAGGACGGCATCGCTGCCGTTGAAAAAATTTACCAAACACTCAGCCCCAGCAGTCCCTTTGAATTCGACTTTGTGGATGACAAGTACAACCAAAAATTTCGCTCAGAAGAACGCATCGGCCACCTGGCGAGAATCTTTGCCATCCTCGCTATTTTTATTTCCTGCCTGGGGCTTTTTGGCCTCTCGACCTACGTGGCCGAACAACGTACCAAAGAAATTGGTATCCGCAAAGTGCTGGGCGCCTCGGTCTCCAATCTCTGGGCCATGCAATCGAAAAGTTTCGTGGTACTGGTCCTGCTTTCCTGTCTGATCGCCGTACCCATCGCCTGGTACTATCTCGACGGCTGGCTGGACAGTTATGAATACCGCGTCGACCTGAGCTGGACCGTTTTTGTTTTGTCGGCCATTTTGGCGTTGGCGGTGACGTTGCTGACGGTCAGCTATCAGAGCATCCGGGCAGCGATGGCCAATCCCGTTAATTCATTAAGAAGCGAGTAGTTAAATAATGGTCAATGGTTAATATTTTGACCCCATTGACCATTGACCATTGACCATTGACCATTGACCATTGACCATTGACCATTGATCATTAAAAATATGTTTCGAAACAAACTAATTATTGCGTTCCGTCACCTTTTCCGCGACCGTTTTTACAATTTTTTGAACGGATGCGGGCTGGCCTTTGCTATGGCGGCGGCCCTGCTCATTTTTGTATGGGCCAATGACGAACTCACCTTCGACAATTTTCACCAGAAAGGAGATCGGATCTATCGGGTACTGGCCACCTGGCCTAAACAGCCCAACCTCGATACCATTGCCCTGACCCCGCTCCCATTGGCCGATGCTGCCCGGGAAGGAGTGCCGGAAATCGAGCAATTTATTCGCCTGTGGAACATGCGCGGTGCAGTACTAAAGCACAGTGAAAAGCGGTTTGGGGTGGAGGGCCTCTACCTGGCAGACAAAGAGTTTTTGGAAGCCTTCGATTTTCCTTTTGTACAAGGTAGCCCCCAAAGTGCCTTTTCCTTACCTAACAATATTGTACTGACGGAAACCCTGGCGCAGCAGATTTTTGGAACGACTGATGTAGTTGGTCAGCCCTTGAAAATTGCCGGGGAGATCGAACTGGTCGTGAGCGGCATCATGGCAGATGTCCCTTCTAATTCACACATCCGTTTTGAGGCACTCCTGCCCCTTCGGGAAAATATTAAAGTGGCCGGCGGCAAATGGATAGATAGCTGGGACTCCAACAATTTTGATACTTACGTCCTGTTGCGGCCGGGGGTAGACCTGGCCGTGGTGGAAAAGAAAATTTCGGCCTTGCCAGAAAAAGGCGATGTTGCCTACAAATTACAACCGCTGTCAGATGTATACCTCCACTCAGATTTTGTAAAATACAGTGCGGCACCAAAGGGCAATTTTGCCAACATCCGCCTGATCGGACTGATCGGTTTACTTATCTTGCTCATTGCTTGTATCAATTATGTCAACATCAGCACTGCCCGTCAAGTCAACCGGGCCAAGGTTGTTGGGATCCAAAAAATAGTAGGCGCAAACCGCTGGGCCATTTTTTTACAGTTTTTTACGGAGGCTGTTATTTTGGTGGGGCTGGCCTGCATCGTGGCCATGTCGCTGGCCAATCTGAGCCTCGACTATTTCGCAGAGCTGACGGGCAAGCATTTCGCAAGAGGCCAGCTGTATTCAGTAGAAACGGCAGGGATCATTTTTGGCACCGCTTTACTGGCCGTATTGCTGGCCGGTATTTTACCGGCCGTCCAGTTGTCCAATTTCCGTCCTTTGGAAACACTGCGAGGCGATTCATTCAGTAGGCTCGGAGGGAAAAATACACTCCGCAAAGTTTTGGTGGCGGGCCAGTTCGCGTGTTCCGGTGCATTGATCATCGGTACTTTTATCATGCTGGCACAGCTACATTTTGTCAAACAGGAAAAACTGGGCTATGAACGGGAACATGTTTTCACTTTCCGGGTCGATGAGTCCGAGCCACTGCAGATCATCAATGAGCTACAAAACGAGGCTGGCATCGCCGACGTTGCGGCCAGCAACTTCTCCATCACCAATATTTCCAACCAGTACATGGGTTTCGATTTTGAAGGCAAAGACCCCGCTACCGAGCCTTTTGTGCGATACATCAATCCAGATGAAAAATTTCTGGAATTCTTTGGATTGGAATTGGCTGCCGGCCGCTGGTTTTTACCCGGCAATGAGGACTACAATGCATTCATACTTAATGAAACGGCGGTACGGTCGTTCGGCCTGGAGGACCCCATCGGAAAGTGGGTAGCGTTTAACGGCACCAAGGCACCCATTGTCGGCGTACTGAAAGACTTCCATTTCCGCTCGCTCCACCACCCCATTGAGCCCATGATAATGTCTCAGAACCCTTCCTGGTTTCGGCAGATCTACGTAAAGACAACAGGGGCAAATGCAGCCACGGCCATCGCAGCAGCGGAGCGGGTATTTAGCCAGCATGAACCGGTCGCTTTGTTCAACCACCAATTTCTCGACGAGTCTTACGAACAATTGTATCAGTCCGAAACCCGCAGTGGGCAGTTATTTCTGCTATTTGCGGTATTGGCCATTTTCATTTCCTGCCTGGGTGTGTTTGGCCTCGCTACCTACGCCGCTGAGCGACGTACCAAAGAGATCGGGATCCGTAAAATCATGGGTGCCAAGGTCATGCAGATCGTAGGATTGTTGGCCAGGGATTTTATGAAACCTGTCATCCTTTCCATGTGCATCGCTTCCTGTCTGGCGTGGTACTTCCTGCGGGATTGGCTGCAGCATTTCGCTTACCGTATCGACATGCCCTGGTGGGTGTTCATCCTGGCCTCCATCCTGATCACCGGACTGGCATTCTTGACCATCGGCATGCGTAGCGTCAAAGCTGCACTGGCAAACCCCTCGGACTCCTTGCGGAATGAATAGGAATTAAATGTACTGATTGATAAACATGGGGACAGCCCTGTATGTAGGGCAGTCGCCCGAGTCGCTGCCCCCTCAGACCCCAGACTGCGCCGAGCGGCCGATAGGCCGACTGCGGCGCCAACTTAGCGAACATTTGACCCTAAGTTGATCAATCAGCACAATTAAAGATTAATAAAATGACATCATTACCCATTGAACGGCGGATCAAAAAATGACACTTTTTCTTTGCCTGAAAAAGAGTTTTAGGGCTTGAAAATCAAGCATTTGCCGAAACAAAGTGTCATTTTTACTGGTACTCAATTTTGATTAAATGCACAGCTATTAACCATTAAAAAATATGTTTAAAAACAACCTGAAAATCGCCTGGCGGAACCTGCTCAATAACTGGGGCAGCAGCCTGCTCAACCTGACCGGCCTGACATTGGGCATCATTGGCTCCATCATTATTTTCCTGACCGTCCAATATGAAACCAACTTTGACAAGCAGCACAAAAACGAAAGTGAGCTGTTCCGGGTCACCAATAATTATTATTACCCCACCTTCACGATGCACGTTGGGCAAACACCCGACCCGATGGCAGCTGCATTAAAAAATGATTTTCCGAACTTTAAAAGAGCCTTTGGCTTCACGTCCAGTTACCATCATAATATTTCGGTCGGGGATCAATTGTTCGAAACGGATATTATTTATGCCGATGCTGATTTTATTCAGGCATTTGATTTTTACAATGACCCCGATCAATGGATCATCGGCGACCCTGCCGACATTTTAGACGAGATCAATAAAACGGTTTTCACCAGATCGTTGGCAAATAAAATATTTGGTTCACCGGAAAAAGCCATTGGTGAAATAATTTCGCTGCACAATGAAACAGAAGTAGAAGTGGCCGGCGTCATCAAGGACCCGCCGAACAATGTAAATTATCCTTTCGAACAGTTAATTTCCTATTCGACCATCGAAAAAAGCGAGTCCTTTGGCGGGGTAACCTCCACTACGACCTTTGTGCAAATTCCGGCCTCGGTTAGTATTGAAAGTCTCCGACCCGCATTAAATCAATTTAATAAAAAATATATGGAGACGGCCTGGGGAGAAGATTTTGTTTCCATGGATTTACAGCCACTTTCCGAAGTGCATTTTGACGAGCGGTTCGGCTCCAATCACTACACGACCAGTAAATCATTTTTATGGACGCTGGGCTTGATCGGACTGTTTATGATATTAATTGCCTGCATCAATTTTGTCAATTTATCGACGGCAAAAGCAGTCAGCCGCTCCAAAGAAATCGGGATGCGGAAAATATTGGGCAGCTCCAAAAAACAGGTGATCACGCAGTTCATGCAGGAGTCGTTTTTACTGGCATTAACGGCCGTTTTAATCGGAGTTACTTTAGCAGAAGTATTGTTCCCTTATTTTAGTGAAATAGCGAATTTGAATATCGGCAACGATTTTTCTTTTACGGGTACCCTGATTTCATTTATTGTTGGATTGTTATTGATGACTACGCTTGTCATGGGTTTGTACCCGGCAATTATGTTGGCGAATTTTAAACCATTGGAAGTTGTTCGCCAAAAGTTTAATGCTTCCCCGATCAAAGGATTGACTTTACGAAGAAGTTTAATTGCCTTTCAATTGACCACTTCACAGGCGATGGTCATTGGCGCCATCGTCATTGCCTGCCAGATACATTTTTTCCAAAATACAAATTTGGGTTTTGACAAAGAATCAGTGTTGGTGCTGGACTTGCCCGGTGGCATTGAAATGGAAAATGTATTTGCATTGCAAAATGAAGTCCGGCAATTACCTTTCGTCGAACAGGCCAGTCTTAATTCCTGCGTCCCGATGACGGGACACAACAGCACGACGGGGCTGACTTCCAAAGATTCGGAACTGCAGGAGCGTTTTAATGTGCAATTTATTCACGTCGACAATGCTTATGCCGACGCCATGAATTTTGAATTGTTGGCGGGTAAAACGGCCGTTCAGGAAATCGAGGAAGATACGGTCAGGGGCTTTGTCGTGAACGAAACTTTGGTCAACCGTTTGGCATTTGGTTCGCCGGAAGACGCCATTGGCAAGCGTATCAACGTGCATGGCTATGAAGCCGATATTATTGGCGTGGTAAAAGATTTTCACACCTTGTCGCTGCATGAAGAAATAAAACCTATTGCCCTTATTTATGGATTAGACAATTTTAATCTCCTGGCGGTCAAATATAAAAGTGAAAATATCCGTGAGGCATTGACGCAGATTGAAACAGCCTGGACCAACACCATTCCCGACCGAAATTTTGACTACTTTTTTCAGGACGAACAAATGGGGAACATGTATGACAACGAAATTCGTTTTTCAAAAATCATCCAGGTATTTACCATTATTTCCATCATCATTGCCATCATCGGGTTGATTGGCCTGTCCGCCTATTCGTCCATCAAAAGGCATAAAGAAATTGGCGTGAGGAAAGTATTGGGCGCCACTGTTTCCAGTATTTTATTATTGATGTCAAAAGAGTTTGTCGTGCTGACCATTATCTCATTTTTTATCAGCATCCCACTGGCGTATTATTTTGTGTCTGGCTGGCTCGACTCCTTCGCCTACAGCATCACCATTACGTGGTGGATGGTGGCCATCGCCGGTATTCTGGCACTCTTCGTCACGGTCACCACGGTCAGTCTGCAAAGCCTGAAAGCCGCATTTACCAACCCGATCAAATCGTTGAGAAACGGGTGAAATAATGGTGAATGGTGAATGAATAATTTGATTGACCATTGACCACTATCTTTTTTCATAAAAAAAGGGGTGCCGAAGCACCCCACAAAAAATCCTATATTATGTAAAAATGAATTTCGAGATTGCGAATAATCTACAGTGGAGTAGTAGTTTATTGTCCTTGTCCCAATGAGTAGCCACGCACCCCGTCGAACTCATAGAGATTTTCCGTTTTGATGACGTCGATCTCTTCATCGAGGGCATTGGCCAGCAAAGTCGGGATACTTCCTTTTTCTGCTGGATGGCCATTGCTCACCTCATAGCGGCAGCGCCAGTGATCGGTGCAGAAAGTTTCTTCGAACCCGTTTGGCCACACCTTGACGCCCCGGTTGGTGATCATGGTCAGCCGGATATCACTGTTGAGTTTTTGCAGATGGCTGGCCAGTTCTTCCACTTTTTCTCCTTTCCAGTCGACAAATACATCCACGCCTTTGAGCACTTTGGAAGAAGCCCGCTTACGCTTGTATTTTGGCAACAATAATTGAACGCCTTTTTCATATTCAGAAACCGGCAATGTCTGCGGCTTTTTACCCAGGCGATCGATGACTGCTTGCGCAAATTCCTGGGTACCGACCATTTGCTTGCTGATACCTTCTTTATAAATATCTTCTGTATGGATGCCCTCTTCAATGGTGCATGACCAGGCATTTTTGATGGTTTCTGCCACATCCTGCTGACCGATGTGATTGAGCATCATAATGGCGCCCCGCAATAGACCGGATGGGTTAGCGATGTCTTTTCCGGCAATTGGCGGTGCAGAACCATGAATGGCTTCGAACATGGCGCATTGTTCCCCAATGTTGGCGGAACCTGCCAGACCGACCGAACCGGAAATCTGAGCGGCGATGTCAGACACAACGTCGCCGTATAAATTTGGGGTAACGATCACTTCAAACATTTCCGGTGTATCGGCCAGACGGGCAGCTGCGATGTCTATAATCCAACTATCTGCTTCGATATCGGGATACTCGGTGGCTATTTCTTTAAATACTTTGTGGAACAATCCATCGGTGTGCTTCATGATGTTGTCCTTTACAAAGCAGCTCACTTTTTTACGCTTGTACAACTTGGCATACTCGAACGCATAGCGGACGATTTTCTCACAACCAGGCCGGGAAATCAACTTTAGGCACTGTACCACTTCATCGGTCTGCTGATGCTCGATCCCTGCGTACAGGTCTTCCTCATTCTCACGGATAATGACTACGTCCATATCGGGGTGCTTGGTCGCAATAAATGGATCGAAGCTCTTGCAAGGACGAACATTGGCGTAGAGGCCAAGTGTTTTCCGCATGGTCACGTTGAGGCTCTTGTAACCACCGCCCTGCGGCGTAGTGATCGGAGCTTTCAAAAACACCTTATTTTGGCGAATGCTTTCCCACGCCGACTTGGTGATGCCGCTGGTATTGCCGGACATGTACACCTTTTCACCTATTTCAATTTCTTCGAACTCAACGCGTGCGTTGGCCGCTTTCAAAATTTTCAAAGTGGCCTCCATGATTTCCGGTCCGATGCCGTCGCCTTTTGCTATGGTTATTTTTTGCATGAAGTTTAATTTGGATTTTTCGTGAAATAATTTGGTTAGGAAAATGATTTATGACCTATAATTTACGATTCGTGAACTGACATGATTCAATCTTGCTGCCAACACATACTATAAATCATAAATTATCCATCATAAATCAACAATCTTCATTTAGTTCTTAGAAATATGGTACGTTTTGATTTTTCCCGAAGGCTCGGTGTATGAAATTTCCAGGCTGCCCTGAATTTCGATGTTCAAACCTTTCTTCCTGGCTTCGTTGATAAATGCCTTAGCCGTTTTTTTATCTTCAAGCAATTCTCCGATTCTGCAGTCCAGTCCAGGCGTGTCGCTATCGCAATTGCCTTCCCACAAACGGAGGCGCTGAACTTTGTGGAAATTTACTTTTTGTTTGATCAAAGCCTCGACGATGTCGCAGGCTTCAGAAGGAGTAAATTCTCCTTTTACCAATTGTACTTTTTGTTTTACGTCTGTGGTTGTCATGTTTATTGATTTTAATATTGAGCCGTTTTCATAAAGTCAAACTTTTGCAAAGAACAGCCCGTATTTTTCATTAATTTTTTTGGTCAGAAAGTACCGTCGTCCCCCTTCGGCAAACCTTATTTATTGGCCCCGAATGACTGATTCGCAAGTACCATCAAAATAATAGAGCCGGCAACGACCAGCTCTTTCAAAAATAAATTTCCATGCTTCACCGATAGCAAAATGACCAGGCCATAGCAAATGGATGCAAACGTGGCCGTGATCGTGGAAGCAGAATATTTATTGCTGCTGGCAGATTTTGAGAAAGGCAAATCGGCGGTCTTTGCGATTACCTTTTCTCTCGTCTTTTTTATTGGATTGTTGAAGAATGTTGGCATAACTTTTTTGCTTATTTGAACACAAAGTTGAGAGTTTGTTTCATAAGTTTATATTTATCTTTGTAATGAAAAACATAAGCGTTAGTTATGAATTACACCTTGAACCAGCTCCAGATATTCCTAAAAATCGTTGAAAACCAAAGCATTACGAAGGCAGCAGAGGAACTGTACCTGACTCAGCCAGCCGTATCCATTCAGCTGAAAAAATTTCAGGACCAGTTTGCCATCCCTTTGACGGAGGTGGTGGGCAGGAAGTTGTACGTCACCGATTTTGGAAAAGAGATTGCGGTTTCCGCCCAACAGATCCTCAATGAGATGGAGGTCATCAACTACAAAACCAAGTCCTTCAAAGGGCAATTGGCGGGCCGGCTCAAGATTTCCATTGTTTCTACGGCTAAATATGTGATGCCCTATTTTTTATCGGGCTTCATGCAGCAGCACAAAGGCGTTGACCTGATCATGGACGTGACCAACAAAACCCGGGTGGTGGAAAGCCTTGAACAAAATGAAGTAGATTTTTCACTGGTTTCGGTCCTTCCCGACAAACTGCAACTCAACCGGGTGGAGCTGATGCAAAACAAACTGTACCTGGTCGGTGGCACGGTCATCCAGCGAAACCCGAATTTATCGCCCAAGAAAATCTTCGAAAAATATCCTTTGTTGTACCGGGAAAAAGGATCGGCTACCCGCAATGCAATGGAAGCCTTTATTTCCAAAAAGAACCTGCCTACCTATAAAAAAATGGAACTCACGTCCAACGAAGCGCTGAAACAATCGGTCATTGCAGGGCTTGGCTATTCCATCATGCCGCTGATCGGCATCAAAAATGAATTGAAAAACGGCGATCTTGAAATCATCCCTTACCGCGGGCTGCCCATCATCACCCACTGGAACCTGGTTTGGCTGAAAGCCAAAAAACTATCCCCGATAGCGGAAGCCTTTCTGGCCTATCTCGACCAGGAGAAGTACAGCATCATTAAGGATCAATTTGATTGGTTTGAAAAATATTGATTTTGATTTGAGCATCTTTAATAAACAACGAATGATTCAGGTGCCAAAGTTGCGAACTACTTCAATGGTACGGCATTGAACCTCTCAAATCAGGCGGCGTCGAGGCGCACGCCCTTTAAAAAACCTCTTATTGATTTGGTGAGGCTCGATGCCCCACCAAATCAAAATTCTTGTCAGCAGTAAGGTCATATACCGCACACCCACCGTCCAAAAGCGAACACTTCTATTTTTATTCAATAAATAAATAATTTCATAAATTACTAATAATCAATTTGATACACGCATGGCACACCCATTGAAACAGAACTGCACAAATGATGACGGGCTGTGTGCGCTTCAATCATTCAGCCATACAAACTATTCAACCACTAAAATGATGTTTCGTAACAACTTAAAAATTGCCTGGAGGAGCCTTCTCAAAAACAAAGTCACTGGTTTCATCAATATTGCCGGGCTGGCCATCGGCATGGCGGTCACCATTATGATCGGGCTGTGGATTCACGATGAACTGACCTACAACAACATCCACGACAATTACGACCACTTGGCTCAGCTCCTGATCCACCAAACGGTCAGTGAAAAAACGAGGACCGGCTACGCTATTGCACAACCGTCTGCACCAGCTTTGCGAGAAAACTTTGGATCAGACTTCGAGCACGTCTCTATGGCCTCCTGGAATTACGAACACCTGATAACCCTGGGCGACAAGTCGCTACGGCCAGAGGGCATGCACGTGCAGCCGGAATTTCCCATGATGTTTTCATTGGAGATGTTGGCCGGCAGCCAGCGCGATGGTTTGAAAGATCCCGATGCTATTTTATTGTCGGAATCATTGGCCATTGCGCTGTTTGGAAAATCATCGGACGACTATCGGAATTTGCTGGGCAAGTCGCTCCGCATCGACTCACGGGACGACCTGAAAGTGACGGGCATCTATCGTGACCTGCCGCGCAACAGTCGCTTACGCAATGCGAAATTTTACATCACCTGGGAGCATTTTTTAAAACACAACGACTGGGCGCGGGAATCGACCGACAACTGGGGCAACCACTCCTATCAACTGTTTGCACAAAAAAAGGAGAACAGCGATTTCGCAACCATTAACGAAAAAATAAAGGACATCGAAAAGGAACACAACGAAGTTGGCAAACCGGAACTGTTTTTCCATCCGATGTCCAAATGGCATTTGTACTCCGATTTTAAAAATGGTGAAAATGCGGGCGGGCGCATCCAGTTTGTGTGGCTGTTTGGCATCATCGGCGTTTTTGTACTGCTCCTGGCCTGCATCAATTTTATGAACCTGAGCACGGCTCGTTCGGAAAAGCGGGCGAAGGAAGTCGGCATCCGCAAGACCATCGGTTCGTTGCGGGGGCAGTTGATCGGGCAGTTTTTGAGCGAGAGCTTGCTGGTCTCCTTTTTGTCGATGTTTTTGTCCATCGCGCTCGTACAAATTTCATTGGACGCCTTTAATGAAATGGCAAACAAATCCATCACCATGCCTTGGAGCGAGCCTGTTTTCTGGGCAGCTTTGGTTGGGTTTGTCGTGGTGACCGGCCTACTGGCAGGGAGCTATCCGGCCTTCTATTTGTCCTCCTTCCGGCCATTGAAAGTGTTGAAAGGCACCTTCCGGTCCGGCCGTTGGTCGAGTGTACCGAGGCAGGTATTGGTCACCTTACAGTTTACCGTATCGGTGGCACTCATCATTGGAACCATCGTCGTTTTCCAGCAAATCGAACATGCCAAAAACCGTCCGGTAGGCTATGAGCGGGAAGGTATGATCCAGTTTTTTTGCTCGGTAGAGTTATATGACAAATACGACCTCGTGCGCGATAATATGATAAAAGCCAAAGGCGTAGAGGAATTCTGCTGGGCATCCAGTCCGTTGACCAATGTTTGGTCCAACAACACCAGTTTCAGTTGGGAAGGCAAAGACCCGGAAGCGCAATTTAGTTTCGGCTCGGTGAGTGTTGCGCCTACTTTTGGTAAAACGGTCGGCTGGGAAGTCATCGCAGGGCGTGATTTTTCAGAAGAATTTGCTACCGACAGCGCCTCCTTTGTCCTCAACGAAGCGGCCGTCGAGCAGATCGGCATCCCCCTCGACGAAATCGTCGGCAAAACCATCACCTGGAACAAAACCCCCAACAAAGTCATCGGCGTCGTGCGCAATCTTATCATGGAGTCGCCCTACACCCCGATCAAGCCAACCATCTTCTTCCAAAACGATAATTGGTTAAGTGTGTACGTGGCGAAGCTGACCCCCGGCGTGCCCGTACAAGAAGCCCTGTCCAACATCGAAGCCGTCCATAAGCGCCTCGACCCGGCCACTCCGTTCGAGTTTGAATTTGTGGACGAAGCCTACAACGAAAAATTCATCGGTGAAGAACGCATCGGTAAGCTGGCGCGGGTCTTTGCTTTCCTCGCTATTTTCATCTCCTGCCTTGGCCTCTTCGGCCTCTCCGCTTATGTGGCCGAGCAGCGCACCAAAGAAATCGGCATCCGCAAGGTACTCGGTGCCTCGGTCGCCAATCTTTGGGCCATGCAATCAAAAAACTTTGTCGTACTGGTGCTGCTGTCCTGTCTCATCGCCGCCCCCATTGCCTGGCATTACCTCGACGGCTGGCTGGCCGACTATGAATACCGCATTGACCTGTCTTGGAAAGTGTTCGCCTGGGCCGGTGTTCTTTCACTGGCGGTAACGCTGCTGACGGTGAGTTTCCAGAGTGTGAAAGCGGCATTGGCGAACCCGGTGAAGAGTTTAAGGAGTGAGTGATTAAGTTTGGTTTTCAGGCCTGAGACATCGATTCAGATGGGCGTCGAGCCCATCTGAATCGAAAAGGGGTTTTGAAGGGGCGGCGATGTGGAAATCCGTTGGATTTACAAAAAAGATAGGA
>JBCBRY010000138.1:0-24306 GCA_039819485.1 Bacteroidota bacterium
CTTGGATGAGTTTGCATTATTTAGCTTTTGCTCTCATTCTGATTAGAAATAAAACAAATCATTTTTAAACAGCTTCAATAAATCATTTATATTTATTTATAAAATCATCCTTAAAAATCAGCTTTTAGAAAAAAGATACCTAGAGATATTATTTATAATAACTCTTACAGTTCAAAAGATTCAAATGGCTTCATTTAAATAGAAAAAATCAATAACCTTATAATCTAGGTTACGAATAGAAAAGGTCTAATCGCTGCCCTCAATAGTTTAATGGATTAAAAGATAGCTGTACTCAAAAATGATTTTGAGATGAGTAATTAAGGCAGTTTCAGTAAGTTTGACAATTAAACTATAAATTTTTCTGATAGAACTCTTATTTCATGCCATACGAATCAAAAGGTCTATTAACAAAGGTAACATAGTGTATGTGACAAATCTTCCGCACCAAAAATAATTGAGGCTCATTTGAAATACAATATATTGCACGAGCTCAAAATGCGTCAATTACTTCAATTCATTTTCGAATTTCGCAAAAGTGCCAGAAAGCGAAAAGTCATATGTGCACATCTACAAATTTAAGAGGCAACTCTCAAAAGGCTCAATATAAGGTTCAGGCCCCTATTAGCATCAATAATCTAACACCAGTGCGGACAAGAGTTAACACCATTAAGATACCAAGCTAAAAATGTATCTTATAATTTCTCAATTACACTGAACCTAATAATATTGGAGTAGTTATAGACACAATTTATTGAGCAGCCTCCTCTTTGTCAATAAAGATTAGATGATTGTCAAAAATCCGGACTTCATCAAACACTGCGAATACAACTTTTTCTACGTAAGCTAACGGCAGAATGGCTTTTCGTGATTGATAACAGATGATTTTTTTCTGATTGTTTAAATAACGGGCCTCCGGTCAGGGCCTGGCATTTTTTGTTTCAATTAAGCATAGAATTTTAGGTCTGGGATTCCATCAAAATTGATTGCTTATATTTCGTATCAAAAAAAACAAGGTATTTTGTTGATAATGTAAGAATGTCATTTTGTTCTGCCAAAATCTGTTTATTTACGGCAATTCCAATTAATAATTGGTTTTATAATACAATACTAATGGTGTTCCCGTCTCAGTAATTTCTCAAGCAATGGGCCACTCATGTATAACAACCTCGGAAGTTTATTTGGCTGAGTTCGACAATGAACTTGTGGATAAATGTAAAGAGCAAATCATTGGAGAATAAATATCAGGATCGAATTCATCTGATAATGGAAAAGAATAAATACCAATATCTTTAATTTGACAACATGGGAAATCCTAATCTTGGTAATTCTATAGACTTAACTATCATTCAATAATGAAGAACTTTGGTTGAATATGCTTTGGGCTTCAAGTCTTTTCCTTGTTCTTTCCTCGGCAGAAATTGCCAAGGGGTCACCTGTTTTTCCCAATCAAATTCATTTTTCTCCAAGTACTTTTTCCGCCACGCTTTAGGCGTACAAGAGCGATATTTTTTAAATAAACGATTAAAATTTGCCATATTGTTAAAGCCAGATTTCACACTAATCTGGCCAATCGTTTCATCAGTATCCAATAAGAGTTTACAAGCATGACCAATACGCACATCAATTAAAAATTGGGTAAAGCTACGGAAGGCATATTTTTTAAAAAAATGACTGAAGGCCGACTCACTCATATTCACCAGTTCGGCGATTTCTCCAATTTTTAAATGAGGGTCAGTAAATTGTTTTAATATATAACTATAAGCTATTCGAATTCGGTTACTCTCACTTCTGAGTGCCTGAGGGGAAAAACCTTCGCTTGCCAAAAAGCTAATGTCTTTTGAGGTTGCCAACAGGTCAAGCAACTGAAAAAATGTGATAATGTTGGAAAAACCTTTGTCTTCGGTTAAATCGAACATGAACTGCTTGGCCGCATCCAATGTTTTGCCGTTGAATTTTATACCCTTGCTTGAACTGCGAAGCATCTGGCGAATATTAATAAACCTTTCCTTTTGGAACATTTGTCCACTGAACAAATCCATTGAAAATTGAATGGTAACTACGCGATAAGGCCTGCCGCTTTCCTGTAAATGTCGGTCTCCATCCCACTTATGATAAAGGTAAGGCCCAAGTAAGACCAAATCGCAATTGTTGTATCGTTTGGTAGAATCTCCAACAATCCGTGTCCCCGAGATACCTGTTACAAGGTTTAACTCAAATTCTGGATGATTATGAATTGGGTAGTCGAACCCATTACTAGTCGAATCAAGAACGACAAAAACGTCTTGTTGCTTCAGTGGAGTGATTTCCCTATGGATGTTCATTTTTTTGATATTTTATTTAGCTAAAGCGCGACAGAAAAAGATATTGTTTGTCCTATAACAAAAATTCAAAGCATAATTTTATCACGAAAATATCAACCTTTTGCGTTATAGTATCAATATCTGATCTTATTTCTAAAGAAATTTACCAATCGAATAAAACCAGTTTTACTATGGGCAGTGATATTCACACTTCTTCTTGCATTGGCCCCAAATTACTCCATTCCTTCATCTTGTCATCGATGTGTTGTTTAATAGGAGCATTTCAGATTAACGCTCAGACGACAACCATCACTGGCATTGTTATTTCCGCCAGCGACCAGCTTCCATTGATTGGGGCAACCGTACTGGAAAAGGGCACCACGAATGGTGTTATTACAGATATAGACGGGGCTTTTACATTAGAAGCGGCTTCTACAGATGCCATTTTGGTTTTTAGTTACGTTGGGTTTGAAGACCTTGAAATGGCCCTGGAAGGGCAGACAAATCTTGACGTGGTGATGGGCAAAGAATCTGAACTACTAAAAGAGGTCGTTGTGACGGGTTACAAAAAGGAAATCAGGAGTGATATTTCCTCTGCTATCACTTCCATAAAAACGAAGGACATTGAGAAACTTGTCGTCGTTGGAGTAGACCAGGCACTACAGGGTCAGGCACCTGGGGTGATGGTTACCCAAGTGACGGGAGCGCCAGGCGATGATATTGCAGTTCGTATCCGGGGAGTAGGCACATTAGGCAGCAACAACCCCTTGTTCGTGATAGATGGAGTACCCACTACCGGGAATATCAACATGTTTTCACCCAGTGACATCTCTTCTATCGAAGTATTGAAAGATGGAGCCGCCGCCGCCATATATGGGTCAAGAGCTGCCAACGGCGTGATACTTATCACCACCAAAAGTGGGAAAGCTGGAAAACCAGTCTTTAATTTTGAAGCCTACTCGGGCATTCAACAACCCGTCAATCTTCCTGAACTCCTCAATGCAGAAGAGTACTTGATGATGCGAAACGAAGGCATTATCAACGCAAACGTCAACCGCAACCCTGCTAATTTATTAAGTACTTACGATCCTGCCATATTGGATACATTGCCGGACAATGATTGGCTTAATTTGGTCTTTGACCCTGCTCCCATGCACCGCCTTTCCTTATCCGCAATGGGGGGAAGCGAATCTGGGAAATTCTACATCTCCGGAGAGTATCTTACCCAAGACGGGATTTACCAACGGCAAGGATTTGATAAATATCAACTGCGCTTCAATGGAGAACTTGGGAACAAACGCTTTCGAGTAGGAAACAATCTTGTTTTTTCACATACTGACCGACAAGTAATTAATTCTTCCGGGGATGGCTTTGGATCTGGCAATGAGTTGAGCGGTATTCGCTATGCTCTTATTGCTGCACCGCTTTTTCCGATTAGGTATCCAAACGGTGACTATATCAATGTGACAGCCGAATTACAGGATCCTATCTTATTTGGTGATGGCAATGCCAACCCATTGGCCTTCATTGAAGCAACTGATTGGAACATCAAACGATACCGATTTTTTGGGAACATCTTCGCTGAATTACAGCTTTTTGAGGGAATGAAAATCCGTACCACGCTCGGAGGGGATTTTTTGTTCGAAAGGGAAAAGTTATTCAAGAATAGGCTGTCAGCAGCCGTGTACGACCCTACCTCTCTAAATGAAGGCCGGGTATTTGACCAAACCCTTATTTGGAACACTACTTTAGATTTTGAAAAATCTTTTGGCGGACATCGGGTTTCGGGATTGATCGGCATGGAAGCCATAGATAATCACACCGACTATCTAGGGGCCTCTGCCAATAACTTCCGGCGGTCTGATCCGCTGTTCCGTTATATTGATGCCAGCATACCTGAAGAGTTGAGCAATTTAGGTGCTTCGGGGATAGCCACGGAATGGGCTTTGTTATCCTATTTCGGCCAGTTAGGCTATTCCTATAAAAGTCGTTATGTCATAAGTGGAGCAGTGCGGCGTGATGGTTCTTCCCGTTTCGGTAAAAACAACCGCTGGGGTGTTTTCCCTTCTTTTTCAGCTGCATGGAATGTGTCGAACGAACCGTTCTTCCAAAGCATTGACTTTGTGTCCAGCCTTAAAATCAGGGGTAGCTGGGGGCAATTAGGCAACCAGGAGATAGGCAATTACCCATATAGTTCCCTTGTCAGTATCGGTGAACGGGTTTATGTTTTTGGGGATAGAATAGTTACTGGAGCTAGCATCGAGGAAATTGGGAACAGCAACATCAAATGGGAAACCAGCACCCAGACCAACCTTGGTTTGGACATGAGTTTCTTGCAAGATCGCCTTTCCCTAGTTGCCGATATATTTAAAAAACGGACAGAAGACATTCTAGTTCGGGTGCCAGTTCCACAGGCAGGTGGTGCAACCCGGCCTCCTTTTGTGAATGCAGCCACCGTTGAAAATAAAGGGCTTGAACTGGGTCTATTTTATAAAAACAAGGTTGGTAAATTGTCATATAATATTGGTGGGAACATTTCCTTCATTCGCAACGAGGTTGTTTCCATTGCTGATAGTGAACCAATCTTAGGTGGCTTTGGTCTTTCAGATGGTCCAATCACTCGAACCGAACCAGGACACCCTGTCGGTTCATTTTACCTCTGGGTAATGGACGGCCTTTTCCAATCACAGGAAGAAATTGATAACAGTGCCTTCCAAACACAATTTACCCGTCCTGGCGATGTGAAGTTTGTTGACTTGAACGAAGACGGTGTCATTGATGATAAAGACCGGAAGCACGTAGGCAATCCATTCCCTGATTTTACCTACGGCCTGCAAGCAAATTTGAATTATGGCAATTTTGATTTCTCTATTTTGATTCAAGGTGTCCAGGGCAATGATGTTTATTTTCTTTATGGAAATTTCGCTTATGAAACGCAGTTGCGGGGCTTCAATTCTTATAGGGAAATCCTCAACAGCTGGTCACCGGATAACCGGAATACAGATATACCCATTGCCAGCGTGGATGACCGAAACGGCAATCGCCGCGTCTCCACTCGTTTTCTGGAAGACGGTTCTTACCTGCGCATCCGCAATATCACATTAGGGTACAATTTCAAAGATCTCATTAAATGGGAAGGTGTTAGCAGCCTTAGGGTTTATTTCACTGCTCAAAATGCCTTGACCATTACCGATTACCCTGGACTCGATCCTGAAATTCAGGCTAATGCAAACGATACCCGAGGACTGGGTCTTTCTTCCGACCTCAGTGTAGGTATTGACTGGGGTACGGTGCCTGCACCAAGGACATTTATCGGGGGAGTGCAATTGCAGTTTTAATAAAATAATCAACCAGTCATGACATCCAATTTATATATCATCTGCTTTATCCTATTGTTTTTCACAGCATGTCAGGATATTCTTGATAAAGACCCTATTGCCACACTTGATGCCGGATCATTTTTCCAATCGAGTGATGATGCGCTACAAGCGCTCAATACTGCTTATCGCCCACTGTTGCTCAACAACGATAACAATAGCTTTTATTGGGCTTTTGCCAATATCACTTCCGACCTATCCATTACGGGAGGAGATGGATCAAGACCTGGTTTGGTTGAATTGGACGCGTTTACTTACACACCACGGACAGAAGAATTCAATACTTTTTGGAGATTACAATACGATGGCATTACACAATGCAATTTGGTATTGGACAATCTACCTGATATTGAACTGGATGAAGCCCTCCTTGACCAGTATACAGGCGAAGCTTTATTTCTCCGCTCTTTTTATTATTTCCAATTGGCCCAGACGTTTGGTGGTGTACCACTTTTCCTGAACGTGGCACCTCCTGATGAATTAAAAATTCCACGCTCTACCAGAGAAGCAATACTCACCCAGGTGCAAAGAGATTGTGAACAAGCTGCTCTATTATTACCTACTACTTATTCTGCCTTAAATGTTGGGCGAGCGACCAGAGGAGCAGCCTTGGCCCTCGCTGCCAAGGCATACTTATATGAAGAAAAATGGGACAAGGTGCTAGAATCCATTGATCAAGTAAAAGCGCTGGGCATATACGAACTGGTATCTGACTACCAAGATAATTTTACCGAAGGCAAACAAAATAATACAGAATCAGTTTGGGAAGTGCAACATGCCAACCTCGAACTAGGGGTCGGTAACTTTCTTAACCAATGGCTGAAATCAAAGAAAGTAGAAGGTTATGGTTTTGCAGAAGTGACAGAAGATTACTTCAATTCGTTTGATGATGATGACCCCCGCCGTAGATTTGCTATTGCCTCGAAAGATGAAGAGTACTTTGGTTCTATATACAAAAACTCCTACTCTTCCACTAAGCACAGCACCCGCAAGTACCTGCAGGACACAACTATTACCCAGTTGGCCGACGGTAGCATCAATTATACACCCATTCGCTATGCAGAAGTACTGCTTTGGGAAGCAGAAGCATTGGCAGAATTGGGAAGAGTCTCTGAAGCACAGGCACCGTTGGAAGAAGTCCGAGCCAGGGCACGGGCCCAGGCAGGCGATCCTGCCACTGCCCTACCCATGATCTCCACCACCGATAAGAATGAAATGATTGACGCTATCCGCCATGAACGGGTACTGGAGCTTGGATTCGAATTCCACCGGTTTTTCGACCTGGTACGCTGGGGTATTGCCGCCGATATTTTACCCGATTTTCAAACAGATAAAAACGAATTGTTCCCGCTACCCCAGACGGAAATGGATTTGAACCCAGCACTGGTGCAAAACCCTGGGTATTGAAATCTATACTTATCAGCATACGCATGATCATGAAAAAAACAACCTTTTACGTTATCCTTCTTTTGGAATTGTTTTCCCAAATATCCATTGGGCAGACGGGACAGGTTGCAATACCAAGGGTCGAAATGATGCCCAACCAGCCAACTCCTTATAATGTGAGGAATTGGAAAGAGATTGCAACTGATTATGATGCATATGTTTTTGACCTGAACAAAACAGGTACACATTTACCGCTGATACATATAAACCCCTCAGGGATCAATTATCCCCAGATGGAAACCTTTCGGTTGCATACTTACGTCGGCACCAACTCCACTTTTGGGAACGAAGCCATCAATGTGCTGCCAACTTTAGTTGGTTCCTCACTGGTAGGTATTGACAAAAGAGATCAGTTTGGCCGGGATTGGATATTAATGTCCCAAGACTTTTACAACAAGGCTAACGGAGAGAATCTTTATCTCAACAATGCAGGTGCCAGCAGTGGTAACGATTGGTGGTATGACATGATGCCGAATGTCTTTTTTTACCAATTGTATGACTTATACCCAAATATTGGTGACGAAGCTGACCTCCAATTTAACACCATCGCCAACCGGATGTTAGAAGCCGTTCATGCGATGGGGGGAGACGATGCACCTTGGGAGCCTGCCTATATGAATTACCGGGCATGGAAATTTAAGACGATGGAACCAAATGACGAGGGTGTCCCAGAACCAGAAGCCGCAGGAGCTTTTGCCTGGTTGTTGTATCATGCCTACAAAATAACGGGTGACCCCTCTTATTTAAAGGGGGCGGAATGGTCCATTGAATTCCTTGACGAATGGACAACCAACCCTTCTTATGAACTGCAATTGCCCTATGGCACCTACACTGCAGCAAAGATGAATGCCGAACTCGGTACCACCTATGATATTGAGAAAATGGTCAATTGGTCTTTCGATCGTGGGCCACTCAGAGGCTGGGGAACCATCGTGGGCAACTGGAATAACTTCGACGTTTCAGGCTTGGTGGGGGAGGCTAATGACAATGGTGACGACTATGCATTTCAATTAAATGGCATGCAACAAGCTGCAGCCTTAGTACCGATGGTGCGGTATGACAAACGATTTGCAAGAGCCATTGGGAAATGGGTACTCAACCTGGCCAATGCTTCCCGCTTGTTTTTTCATGGCTTTTTACCAACAAGCATGCAAGATGGTTCCGATTGGTCCGAGTCTTACGACCCAGATAAGGTGATAGGGTACGAAGCACTTCGGGAGAAATGGCAGGGTATATCACCTTTCTCGACCGGTGATGCCTTGGGCGGTGGCTGGGCTGCTACCAATTTGGCCCTTTATGGTACTTCTTCCGTTGGTTATTTGGGTGCAATAGTAGAGAAAACAGACGTTGAAAAAATTCTGAAAATCGACCTATTGTCAACAGATTTTTACAGAAGGGATGCTTATCCCAGTTATTTGTTTTACAACTCCCATTCTACTGCCAAGGAGGTTCAATTTGATGCCGGTAACTCCCCAACTGATATTTATGACGCCTTATCCGAAACTTTTGTCTTAGAGAATGTTAGCGGTCAGGTGAGCCTGACCATACAGCCGGATGAAGCTATTTCCATTGTGGTATGCCCGGCAGGAGGAGAAATTACTTATGACAAAAATAAAATGTTGGTAAATGGTGTAGTTGTGGACTTTGCCCAGCAAACGCAAGCATACACCTTCCCGCCCCGTTTCAAAGCTTTAGCAACAGCTGAAGACCAGGTAGAAACGAATTCCTCCATTCCCATTTACGCCGCCGTCAGTGATCCCGACTCCGACCAATTCACCTTCCAATGGAGTATGACAAACGGCAACATTTTGGGTGCTGGAGACGAAGTTGAATTTACAGCTCCATCCACTTCTGGCAATGTGCAAATACAGTGCATCGTAAGTGACAACCAGGGAAACAAGGATACCGCATCTGTGGACATTACTGTTGTGGAAACCATCAATCAGCCCCCGCATATAATAGAAATTCAAAAAAGCTTGCCATACGCAGGGACATCTGAAACAGTACAATTAACATGTATCGCCACTGATGACCTGACCAGTGACCTGACCTATGAATGGTCGGTCACGGGTGGTACCATCAATGGCACAGGGAGCATGGTAGAATGGACAGCTCCGGCCTCTGAAAGTATTTTTGAAATTACTGTTACTGCCACTGATGAGGAAAGTTTAACAGCAACCGCTAATACTTCCATTTTGGTTAGAAACTTCCAGCCTGTGTCAGGCAATATCATCGCAGACTATCCATTCAACGGTAATACTGATGATGTATCGGGCAACAATTTGCATGGTCAGTCCAGCGGAGCCATTCTAACCGTTGACCAATTCGGTATCCAGCAAAGTGCCTATTATTTCAACGGTGGCGCTCAGCATATTGAAGTAGAGAATGACCCGCTGCTCAATTTTCAGGATGGCATCACGGTAAGCTGTTGGTTCAAAGCCAATGCCCTGCCTGATAAGGAGACTTTTCTCTTGTCACATGGAAGCTGGCAAAACCGCTGGAAGGTCTCTATCACTCCTACAAGACATTTGCGCTGGACAGTCAATTCTCTTAATGGTATCAGCGACCTCGATGCCATTGAACCGTTAGAAAAGGAAGTTTTTTACCACATTGCCGTCACCTATGATGGATCTTTATTAGCCCTTTATTTGGATGGCCAGCTTAATAGTTACAAACCTTTTAGCGGCCAAATTCGGACAACCTCTTTTCCTTTCCTTATTGGACAAATGTTGCCCGACGAAGTAGAATACAATTTTAAAGGAGTAATAGACGAGGTTAAGATTAATGATTATGCGCTGACCCCTACAGAGGTAAACACCTTGTACGAAAATGTTACAACTGCCATAGAAAATATTTTATCCTACTCGCAAAGCGACTTAGCGATTTACCCTAACCCATCGTCACAGTCCATAAATATTAGTTGGCCAGAAGAAATTGAGAGACCTGAATCTTTTCAGGTAATTGATTCAAAAGGGCAATTGATTTCCATAATAAAGAATACAGCCGAAAGGTCGTTGATCCTTGACATAAGTGATTACAAACCAGGCAAGTATCTCATTGTCGGATCTAACCAACAAACAATTTACACAGGCCGCTTCCTGAAACAATAGCAACTGTAAACTTGAATGTAGATCAATAAAATTTAAATCAAATCAATCATGAAACAACAAATACACTCGCTTTTGATGCTGGGGTGTTGCTTGTTATATGCAACAATCCTGCAAGCACAAACACCTGTTGCGCATTACAATTTCTCCGGTAATGCAAAAGATATCTCTGCTTTTTCCAATCACGCTGCCGCCAATGGTACTATGTTGTCTGCCGACCGTTTTGGCTGGTCCAACAGTGCACTTGGCTTTGACGGCGAGCAGGGAGGACTCACCGCACCCAATGGAGCTCATTTAAACTCTGCAACGGCGTCAGTAGCTTTTTGGATCAATGTCACGGATATACCTGGCCAGGGTGAAGTGTACATAGTAACCCACGGCGGCTGGCAGGAGCGTTACAAAGTTTCCCTTCCCGACCACGGCAAACTCATTTGGACAACTAACAGCACAGTTGATGGAATTTCCGATATGGATGCTGGAGATGGTAATGAATTGCAAGAAGGAGTTTGGACCCACGTCGTATTTGTGCATGATGGCACCAAAGACAAAATTTATATGAACGGTATGCTCGTCAATGAAAAGGATGTGACGGGTGACTTGAACAGTTCTACCAACCCACTTGGCATTGGGTACAATACCATCGATGTTGGCAATTATTTTAATGGTTTGATCGATGAAGTGATGATTTTCGATGTTGCTTTGACTGAAATGGAAATCGCCGACCTATATGGTTTGCAAAATACTCCCCCCAATGCTGCCCCTGGTATTATGGCAGCCTACCCTTTTGATGGAAACGGAATGGATGCTTCCATTAATAATAATATCGCTGACATTGCTTCTGCTTCGCTGACTACCGACCGTTTTGGCTTTGGCAACAGCGCTTTGGAGGTCAATGAATCTGAAGTCTATGCTGCCCATTCTGATTATTTGAACAGTCCTGAGTTGACAATTGGCTTTTGGGTACGGCCCAACACTTTGCCCGGTACAGGTGAAGTGTACCTGATGTCACACGGTGGGTGGCAGGAAAGGTGGAAAATTTCACTGCCTTCACATGGCAAACCCGTCTTTACGACCCATTCAGGAGGAGCCTGCTGCAGCGATATGGATGCAGGCGATGGTAACGAACTACAGGTCGGCGAATGGAGCTATTACACTTTTGTTCACGGTGATGGAAAAAATAAGATTTACCTCAATGGCGCATTGGTAGCTGAAAAAGATGTCACAGGTGATCTCGACCCCACCACCTATCCATTTGGAATTGGCTTTAATCCAATAGATGGTGGCAGTTATTTCGATGGGGCAATAGATGATATTGCTATTGTAAATTATGCGTTAAGTGATCTGGAAATCGCTGCGGCCTATGCCGCCCAAACTACTTTTCCAGGTACTCCTACTAATTTAGTGGCACACTACAGCCTTAATGGGGATGGAACTGATGAGACTCAATTTGGCAATCAGGCTTCCTTAGAAATGGATGCGGTGCCTGCCCACAACCGCTACGGTTGGGGATCAAATGCCCTATCAGGTGCGGCAACGGCTGACAATTCTTCGGCCTGGCAGTCTGATTACACGACCATCAGTTTTTGGGTAAATCCAAACAGCTTCCCCGGCACTGGCGAAGCCTATCTCTTATCACACGGTGGCTGGCAGGAGCGGTGGAAAATCTCGCTGCCCAATCATGGTAAACCTGTCTTTACGACTCATTCGGGAGGCATGTGTTGTAGTGACATGGATTCGGGAGATGGCAATGAATTACAAATCGGCGTTTGGACACATGTTGTCATGGTACACGATGGCACAAAAGACCTGATCTATATGGATGGTGCACTGGTCAATGAAAAGGATGTTGCAGGTGCTTTGGACCGCACGATTCATCCATTTGGCATTGGGTACAACCCAATAGACAACGACAACTGGTTCGATGGGGCCATTGATGATGTCCAGCTTTACAATGAGGCTCTAGATGCTCAGGCCATTGCCGATTTGTACGATGCCCAAAACCAGGCTCCTGCGGTAACGGGTGATTTGGTAGCGGATTATGCCTTCAGTGGAAATGGCAGGGACGGCACTGCTTACAGTAATCATGCTTCTGCTCCACAACTTACAACCGATCGTTTTGACAAAGCCAATATGGCGGCTACCATCAATGGTATTGCCGGCATCACAGCTGCTAATTCACCTCAACTCAACTCTCCCAATACCACAATTAGTTTTTGGGCCAACCCTAACAGTTTGCCAGGTAGCGGGGAAATGTACTTATTATCGCACGGTGGTTGGCAAGAGCGGTGGAAAATCTCGCTGCCCAACCATGGTAAACCCGTATTTACCACCCATTCAGGCGGAACCTGCTGTAGCGATATGGATTCAGGTGATGGCAATGAATTGCAAATTGGTACTTGGACGCACCTGGTGATGGTCCATGACGGCAGCAAAAACTATATCTACGTAAACGGCTCACTGGCTAATGAAAAAGATATAACCGGTGACCTTGACAACACCACTCATCCTCTGGGCATTGGGTACAACCCAATAGACAATGACAACTGGTTCGATGGAGCTTTGGACGAGGTACAGATTTATAACGTTGCACTTGATGCTGGACAGATAGCCGATCTTTATGCGGCTCAATCCATGCCGCCAGCTACTTCTGACGACGAACCTCCATGTCCGCCCCTCAATTTAGCAGCCGAGGTGGAATTCAATAACGTTTCACTTTCCTGGTACCCTGCTGAAGACAATATTGAGGTTGTCGCTTACAATGTTTATTTAGATGGTGCACAAAACAAAACTACCACCAGTATATCTGACTATTTCGAGGCGTTGACACCACTGACTGAATATGAATTTGGTGTAACAGCAGTTGATGCAGCAGGAAACGAATCGCTGAGAACAACTTTACGGGTGACGACAGGCCCCGATCAAACGCCTGACATCACACCTCCCTCTGTGCCTGGCAACCTCATGGGCAACCCAAGTTTCAACTCGGTACTGCTGAGTTGGGATGCTTCAACGGATGACACGCAAGTGGATGGTTACATTGTTTGGGTGGATGGAGATTATTATGACTCATTAGCCGCCAATGTACTCTCTGTGCTGGTAACCGGACTGAACCCACAAGAGTTGTACTCTTTCGAGGTAGGTGCCTTTGACCTGGCTGGCAACCTGTCTGACCTGGCTGAACTGACTATCAGTACCACGGAGCCATTGCAAACAGCGGAGCCTGGCCTGGTCGCCCACTACCCTTTCGACGGCGATGCCAACGATGCCACGCCCTATATGAATCATGGAGTCATAGGTGGTGATCCTGTCTTTGAAGTACCAGACCATCCACACGGTGGCGGGATGAATATCAAGTTTGACGGAGTGATGGATTCAGTACTGGCACCCAATGCGGTGCAGTTGCTTTCCGACTTTACTACAGTATCTTTTTGGATAAGGGTTGATGGCCAAAACGTCCAGGATGCAGAAGCTTATGTGATAGATTTTGGTCACTGGGATCAAAGATGGAAGATATCCTTGCCTCAACACCTTAAGATCGTCTGGACCACAAATAGTGAAAATATCCAATTCCCCAATTTTGTCTCTGACATGGACAGTGGAGACGGCAATGAATTGGTTATTGGCTTTTGGTGGTACGTCACGATGGTTCATGATGGAGAAGATGACATCATTTATGTGAATGGAATTGAGGCGAATCGCAAACCCGCAGAAGGAACCCTTAATGCTACAGCAAGACCTTTGGCCTTTGGGGGAAATCCTATTGATGGCGGACAGTACTTTGAAGGTGCACTGGATAATGTAAAAATCTACAACCGGGCATTGAGTGATGAAGAAATCGAACAACTGTACAATACGGGCTCTATCGTCGGAACTGATGAACGTAATCTGGTGGATGCTTTCATCGAGTCTGTGTTCCCGAACCCTACTGCTAATGAACTGACCATCAAGCACCAACTGCCTGCGGATGGTGAACTTATACTGAGGGTATTCGACATGGAAGGCCGACAGGTAGATGCCTTGCGATTAAGCCAGGGAGATGTATCCACAGGCCAGTTCACATTGAATGCAAGTGGTTATGCGGCAGGGATGTACTCGCTCAACTTTGTAATTGCGGGTAAAAGCATCGGTTCGTTGAAGTTCAACAAGAATTAGAGCCGTTTTTCTAAAAGTAGACGAAAGGTCTTTTCTGGAGAGCATTCGATATTGGGTGCTTTCCAGATTTTTTCAATAAACAATTCTTGCAACCAGCTTTTACAAACTTTCATTTATGGCCATACGATTTTCACAAAATCCAATCCTCACAACCAAAGACATTAAACCAAGCCGTCATGATTGGGTTGTAGAGTGTGTCATGAACCCTGGGGCGTTTCGCTTTGAGGGAAAAACGTGGTTGTTGCTCCGAATCGCAGAGCGGCCAGACCAAAAAGAAGGTTTTATTTCCTTCCCGATCCTTGACGAAGAGGGTAATTCCCAGATTTTAGAATTTAATAAAAAAGATCCAAATCTGGATTTATCTGATCCCCGAAAATTTAAATACAATGGCCACATGTACCTGACCACCTTGTCCCACCTGAGACTGGTGTGCAGCGAAGATGGCATCCATTTTTACGAACCCGAAAATTTCCCAACCCAAATAATGGGGCAAGGCCTTTTGGAAACGTATGGCATTGAAGATTGCAGAGTCAGCCAAATTGATGGAACCTACTGCCTCACATACACACAGGTTTCTGAAAACGGTGTAGGCGTGGGCCTCATTCGTACTTGTGACTGGACCAACCTGAGTCGTGAAGGGATGATTCTCCCTCCACATAATAAAGATTGTGCATTGTTTGAGGAAAAGGTTAATGGAAAATACTATTGTTTCCATCGACCATCCGGCATTGGCCTGGGTGGTAACTATATCTGGATCGCTTCTTCTCCTGACCTGTTGCACTGGGGAAATCATCAATGTATCCTCCATACCAGAAAAGATATGTGGGACAGTGCCAGAATTGGTGCTGGAGCCGCTCCAGTTAAGACAAAGGAAGGTTGGCTTGCCATTTATCACGGTGCTGACTTTGACAATCGCTATTGCCTTGGGGCTGTACTACTCGATATAGATGATCCATCAATAGTGCTGGCTCGCTCCCATCCTCCAATATTCGAACCTGAGACTGAATGCGAGTTGAATGGTTTCTTTGGAAACGTCGTTTTTACCAATGGTCATTTAGTAGATGGTGATTCCATTACAATGTACTACGGTGCTTCGGACGAAGTCATCTGTGGCGCTACTTTTTCCATTCAAGAAATTTTGTCAGCTCTTATGGCTGTCACATAGTGCATAATAATTTTTAATTATTCGTTTTGAAATCTTGTAAAATAGGCATCATAGGTTTTGGTGGTTTCGGGAAATTCCTCTACAACAGTTGGAGTAAGCTGGAAAATGTAAATATCATTGCCATCGCTGACTTAGATGCTGAAAAAGCTAAAGGGGGCGATAACATAGAAGCCTTCACCAATTGGAGGGAGTTACTTAAAATTAAGGATATTGACCTGATTGCCATTGTCACCACACCTGATCAGCATCAGGAAATGGCCATCGCCTGTATGGAAGCTGGCAAGCATGTTTTGATCGAAAAGCCTCTGGCAACAAGCCTTCCTGACGCTGAAGAAATTATTCAAGCTCGAGATAGAACACATCGAGTGGCAGGCATCGATTTCATGATGCGTTTCAATCCAATGCTCCAAAGCCTTCAACAGTTTACTCAAAATGGAACATTTGGAAAGCTACGGCGGGTGGATGTGGAAAACTATGCCCAGGATGAATCGTTGCCAATCAGTCATTGGTTTTGGAACCCTGATCGCTCCGGTGGTATTTTGGTAGAACATGGCGTCCATTTTATTGACTTGGTGCATTTTTTATCCCCATCCAAACCTGTGTTTGTTAGCGGATTGAGATATAAACGAAATTCTCAACAAGAAGACCAGTTTATGGCAAATGTGGTATATAGAGATGGATTGATGGCTACACACTACCATTCTTTTTCCAGACCTGGTTTTTTTGAAAATACAAAAATCAAACTGGCATTCGATCTGGCTGATCTGGAATTGCATGGTTGGATGCCGTTATGGGCAGATGTGCGAGTCCTGGTGAACCCGGAAACTAAATCGACCCTGCTCAATGATCCGCTCTTTGAAATGTCAGCATCCATCCCATTGAGTCAATTAGAAGACGAATCCAGACCGAAGGGCTGGGGAGTTACTGAAAATAACAGAAGTGATGATGGTCATAGGATTAGGTCTGGGGGCATTACATATCAAGGAACCGAAATGGTCGTAGGCAAATTCTTGACCCGGCGATTGAAGCAAGAAGTCTATGTTAATTGTGTTCAGGCATCCTTGCTGGATTTGATAAAAAAAATAGCCGATCCTTCTCATAAATTGACAGCTTCATTAGAAACAGGTTTGGCGAGCCTCGAAATAGCCATTCAAGCAACTAAATCGGCAAGGGGAATATAGCCCTGGGCCCCTGTTCTGCAAATACTAATGAATTTTTTTAAAAAAATGAGCAAAACATTTAATACACATTTTAGTATAAATAGGATAATCCTCTGGTTAGTACTGTTCCTAATTCTTTCCACCTGCTCTACTCCACCAACAACACAATACACCAGCCTCATTAATACCGCCCACCTCGATCATTTGTATGAAGAAGTAACAATGGATGGCCAACAAGTTGGAGCAATTTGGATTTACTCAGAAGCCCCTGATTATCAGTTGGTAACTGACGTTGACGAGGGTTTCACCTGTATAGATGATGTGGCACGTGCACTGGTCTTTTACTGCCGCCACTATCTTTCAGATTCATCGCTTTACACATTGGAGAGAATATATTCGCTGACCGATTTTCTACTTCATATGCAGGCTGAAAACGGTTATTTCTACAACTTTCTCTTACCTGGTCCCCAGGTCAACATGACCCATCAAAACAGCAAGGCCATTCCTAATTGGTGGTCATGGCGAGCCTTTTGGGCCTTGTCGGAAGTAGGTTTGTTGGAAGCGACGGCACTATCCGATCTACAAAGCCGTTGTCGTCCAGTCATGGACACACTTTTGGCAAAAATGCAGTTGGTGTGTTCCACAATGGAAGGGAGTATACTCTTTGAAGGGATAGAAAGCCCTGCCTGTCTGGCTGATTTTGGGGCAGACCAAATAGCAGTTATGATGCTTGGACTGGCGAATTACTATCGCAAACAGCCCAATGAAGCAGTCAAAAAATTACTGACGAGGTTAGGGAACCTACTCCTTGAGGTTCAGCAGGGCAATGACAAAAATCCACCTCATTATGCCTTTTTAAGTTGGCGTAATTACTGGCATGCCTGGGGTAATTCACAAGCTCATGCCCTGCTGTATGTGGGACGTATATTAAAAGATGAACAATTCATAACGGCAGGCCTGAACGAAGTCAAGTATTTTTATCCTTATTGTTTGGAAAAAGGCTTCTTGAGTGGCCTCTCTATGTCCGCCGAAGATGACCTGCCTATTGTCAAAGAAGTTCAGTCCTTTCCCCAAATTGCCTATGGCATGCGGCCAATGATAAATGCATCGTTGGAAGCATACGACATCACAGGTGATCTTACTTTTGCGGAAACAGCTGGCCATTTAGCCACTTGGTTTTTTGGCAACAACCCAGCTGACCAGGTCATGTATGATTCAGCTACTGGACGTACTTTTGACGGCATTGGTTCATCAACGTCCATTAATAGAAATTCAGGCGCCGAATCTACTATTGAGGGGTTATTGAGTTTGCAGGCAGTGGAAGTTGTTCCTGCGGCAAGAAGAGTCGTGACAACATATCGGAGAAAGCGAACAGATTGATCCAGAATTGATTTATAGCCTTCGGCAGCCCTTTCGGGCAATACAGCTCCAAGATCCATTCAAGTTTGTTCAACAAGAGTTATGGCAGCAATAAAATTCGAAGAAGTAACTAAACAATACGGTAATGTAACCGCAGTCAAAAATGCCGATTTTGAAATCGCAGATGGCGAATTCATGGTGCTGGTCGGCCCTTCGGGTTGTGGGAAATCCACCTTGTTGCGGTTGGTAGCAGGGCTGGAAGAAATCAGTTCCGGAAAGTTATACATTGACGAAAAAGTCGTCAACAGCCTGCCGCCTAAAGACAGGGACATTGCCATAGTGTTTCAGAATTACGCTCTTTACCCTCACATGACTGCTTTCGACAACCTGGCCTTTGGATTGAAAATCCGGGGCATGAAAAAACAGGTTATTCGGGAAAAAGTGATGGAAGCTGCAGGTATCCTTGACATTGAACCACTACTCGATCGAAAACCCAAAGCCATGTCCGGTGGACAGCGACAACGCATTGCCATTGGACGGGCCATCGTCCGTGATCCGAAAGTCTTCCTATTTGATGAACCGCTGAGCAATCTCGACGCCAAACTGCGCGGACAGATGCGCCTCGAAATTGCCAGTCTCCACCAAAAACTGAAATCTACTGTCCTTTATGTCACCCACGACCAAGTGGAAGCCATGACCTTGGGCGACCGTATTGCCGTCATTAATAAAGGAGTGATACAACAGATTGATACACCTCAAAACCTGTACGACTTCCCTGTCAACCGGTTCGTAGCAGGTTTCATCGGCACACCACCAATGAATTTTATGGAAGGTCGTTTCCTCCAAAAGGATGGAGGTTTCTACTTTGAAAACACACCTAAAACAATCCATTTGCAAATTGGAGACCCAGCCCAACTTATCCACTATGGCGAAAAAAATGTCATAATGGGCATTCGGCCAGAACACATCCATTCTGCCCCTGTTCATACTATCACCGACTATGCCCGATTTCATGTAAATATAAACCTGGTAGAACGGCTTGGTTACGAAAGTTTCGCCTTTGCCAACACTGGTGAGCAACCCATTACCGCCAGGTTGCCCGCTGACGTGCTGATCGATGCTCCCTGCCAAATGGAGTTGTATTTGGAGATCGATAAAATTCACTTTTTTGCAACGGAATCAGGGGAGGTCATTGAGAGGGAAAGAAATAGTATTTTGGGATAGTGGCTTCTCAACTTCACAAATGTTTAGTTCCCCCATGCTACTGCTGACCATGTAGCAAAGTCTGTTTACAAAACAATGCAAGCAATCACAGTAAAAAGATTATCCCTTCAACCTCTCCAAGACTTCCTCCACTCTCACTATTGCAAAACTGATTGAACTATCTGACATCGCATAAGGGATGATAAGGTTGCCTGTATGTTCGATCAATCCGCAGGTGTACAGTACATTTGGCACGTAACCTTCCCGTTCTTCTGCATTGGGGCTTAGCAGGGGCCGTTCCAAACTGCCCAGTACTTGTTCGGGATGTTCCAGGTCGAGGAGGGTGAAACTCAGGGTGTATTTTCGCATGGCACCAACAGCGTGGGTGAGCACAAGCCAGCCCTTGTCCGTTTTGATTGGGCTGCCGCAGTTGCCCATTTGCAGCATTTCCCAATTCCTTTGAGGTGTCTGTAAGAGTTGATAATTGTCCCAGTCGAGGAGGTTGTCAGAAAACATAATGGAGAGGTCTCGGCCACCCTGCCGACCAATCATTGCAAACCTGCCATTTATCTTTTCAGGAAACATTGCCATGCCTTTATTGGATGAAGCTGCACCTTTGAACGGTCTGATTCTAAAATAAAGGAAATCCTTTGTCTCGATCAAATGGGGCTTAATAACATGACCGTTGTAAGCAGTATAAGTCCCATAATAAAACGCCTCGCCCTTGTCGTGGAAGTGTACAAAACGGAGGTCTTCCATGCCATTGGATTCGGCATTCGATCGGGGAAAAAGCACCCGCCCATTTAGTGGCATGTTGGCACGAAAACGCAGATCGTAACTGGCTTCGTCATGTTCCGAATCCACCACCGCTCCAGTAGTCAACTTGTCGGCACGGGGATCAAGGATGACCTGCCCATTCGCTGAAACAATACCCGACAGAAAAACGATCGAGGAAATATGCCCTTCTCCTACTGCCCGCAACGACAAGATGAAACGCATCGCTCCTGCTGGAAGGCCGCTTTGATCAGGGTGTGGCACGATGGATGGGTTGAACAATGCCGCCGCTTCGATGCTGTATTCATGAGTGAAATAAGCTCCGACCAATTGTTTTTTTACCTCAGAAAAATCAGTATTTGAATCAGCAACTTGTTTAGAAAAATTGTCCAAAAAGGTCTTTCCCAAACCGTAATGTCGATGTTCAAATTCTTCGTAAATGCCCTTTAATTGATTCGAGGCCTGTACTTCTGACAGTTCTTTTACGAAATTCAGAATTGGTTCAACACGGGCTGGGTCACCAAAATCCAGTGATTTGACAATGACCTTGCTTGGGTCGGCTTTGAGTCGTATATCCGTTCTTTTAATTGGTATCATGTATAATTATTAGACAATACGTCAACCCTTCAGTCCTGACGATGCCATACTTTGAATAAAATATTTTTGGAAAATGGAATAAGCAATGATAATCGGCAATGCCAACAAAACGGCAGATGCCAATTTGACGCCCAACTGCGCCTCTGCCCTGCCTCCAACAGCAAACAATGTCACCAATTGCGGCATGGTCATCAATTGCTCTTCCCGGATTACGATCAGTGGCCACAATACATCGTTCCAAGAGTTCATAAATGTAATGATGCCAACCGTGATGATGGTTGGAATGATATTCGGCCATAGGATTTGAAAGATAATCCGCAACTCGCCACAGCCATCTACCCGAGCCGCATGGATCAGGTCATCGGGAATACTTTTAAACGCTTGCCGAAACAGGAGAATGGCAAAAGCACTGTTCAGTGCAGGGATTACTAGCGCCGCCATCGTATCTACCCAACCGAATTTCACCATTAAAATGTAATTAGGAATAAGGGTGATTTGAAAAGGCAGGGTCATAGTGAAAATGATAAACAGGAATAAAAATTCCCTCCCCTTGAAATACAGCTTTGCCAATGCATAACCAGTCATCGAACCAAAAACGATAACACCCAGCGTGGACAAACTAGCCACTATCCCACTGTTCAGCAACGACCGCCAAATCGGTATTTTACCAAACATCTGGGTGTAATTGTCCAGCGTTAACCCTTGTGGTAACAATCCCAGGTTACCGATTTCTGCCTCTGGAGTGAGCGAGGCCAGTATCATCCAGTAAAAGGGATACAGGAAGGACAGTGCAGCTGCTGTCAGAAAAATATAAAGTATGATTTTGTTTAGTTTCATTTTCATTCTTTCGCCTCAACGGCATATTTCTGAATCACTACCACGATCATTATCAAAAGGGCAAAAAACAACCCCAGAGTTGCTGAGTACCCCATGTGATAATACCCAAAAGCCTGTTTGTAAATATAGAGCATGGCAGACAACGTACTGTTCAAAGGGCCTCCATCCGTCATAATATATGGCTCAATAAACAAGCTGAATCCCCCAATGGTGGAAAGGATGACAACCATGAAAACGGTTGGGTTGATAGCGGGCAAAGTAATGTAGCGAAACTGTTGCCAGGCCGTTGCCCCTTCCACTTCAGCCGCTTCATAATAACTGCTAGGCACACTTTGCAATCCCACCAAAAAAAGGATCACATACAGCCCAACATTCTTCCATGTAGCCATAATAGCAATAGAGATCATAGCGATACCGGGGTCCGAAATCCATTCTACCCTGCCAAAACCAAGATGGATGAGGATACGGTTGAACAAACCTGTTTCCAAACCATATAGCTGTTGCCAAAGGACGGTTACCACAACTCCCGAAATGACTACCGGCATAAAAAAAGAAGCTCGGAAAAAACCACGGGCAAACAGCTGGCGATTGAGGAAATAAGCCAGTGCCAATGCCACGATTATTTGAAGTGGGATATGAACCAAAAGGAACTGAAACGTATTCAAAAGCGCTTTCCAGAATAATCGATCCTCCAGCAAACGGACAAAATTATCAACCCCGATGAATTCCATTGGGGCAATGATGTTCCATTTGTGGAAGGTCAACACAATGGAAAAAACAACCGGAAAAAGTATGAACAATAGCAAGTGGACCAAGTACGGAGAAACTACGAGATAGGGCTTTACCCTGTTTCTGAAAGATTTGTTTTGTTTCGTTTTTTCTGGCATTTTTTATTGTTCAGTTTTTTACCCGCAACAACACATTAACTGCTCTTTCAGCGTCAGCAATTGCTTTTTCCGGTGTTTTAATCTGGTAAAGTACACAGGCTTCGTATTCCTGGGAAATGATGTCGAATACCTCTGTCAAAACTTCACTGTTATCCACACCTCTGACATATTTGGCTTGCTCTGCAAAGACCTGCATTTTGGGGTTTTGAGCAAAAAAGTTCTGAAACCCTGCAAGCGTATCCAATCCTTGCCGTCGAGGCAGTTGGTTGGTCATTTTCAAAAATGCCAAATCACCTTCTTCGTCAACCATGTATTTGATAAATTCAAAAGCCAGTTGTGGATTTGAACATGTATTGAAAATCACAATATTTTTTGGATCACAATAAGTGTAAACTGGCCCAGTGTGTCCGTCAGGCACCGGTATGTTGTAAAACTCATACGAAAACCCTTCCCGTTTAAATCGTTCGAGGTATTGGATCTCCCATGGCCCAGTCCATTTGCTTGCGTATTTTTCAGCCACAAACATGTCCTGAGCAGCAGTCTGCATTTGTCTGGAAAAATAGTTTTTACGGTACAGTTCCTGCAAAAAGCGGAAGGTTCCTATGGCGTGTTCGTTGTTAAAATTGGCTTTGCCATCTTTAATCAATGGCGCACCGCCGGAAGCTGCCAAATAAAGCGGATAAAAATTAAACAATCGCTGGTACCATGCTAACCGCACGGATGTATTACCAAACCACTGATCTATATAACCATTCCCATCTTTATCTTTTTGGAAATTCTTAGCTGCATTCAAATATTGCGAATAACTTCTAGGCGGACTATCCAAACCTAGGTCTTGTAAAATGCGACGGTTGTAGATAGTCATAATGGGGTTGATTTTCCAGGGAACCTGGTAAATATGCCCGTCACTTGAAGTAATCTCCTGAATGGTTTCCTCGTTACATCGCTGGTGGATGAATTCCATAAACCCGTCCAGTGTGTCCAAAGGGACGAGCACACCGGCACTACTGTAAAACTCTACTGCCCCTTGCCAGATATTGGAATAAATGTCAGGTGTAGTTTTGGCTACCACCGCTGCCAATATGATCTCCTCACTGGACTGACCTTCCGGCACAGGCTGGTATCTAAAGGGCTGGCCAGGGTGGTCTGCTTTCCATTTGTCTACCGCCCATTTAGAGAATTGGATTTCCCCACCATTGTTGGAGGACCAATAAACAAGTGCATCTTCCTGTTCCATCGATTGCTTGGCACAAGAAAAAAACACCAACCCCATAAGCAAACCAAAAACTTTGATCCATCTAAAGTGTATCTTCATGAATTCTATGTGGTAGAATTTTTTTGTGAAAACAGGTTGCAACAATCCCGCAGCGTATCTCCAGATTCGCTGTAAATCTATCTTTTGTTGCTGCAAGTCTTTGGATTCACCAAGCGAAACAATGAAAGAAATGAATGCCACAACATGAGTTTAATGGACTAATTTTCAACAAATTGTCATTAACCAAAAGTAAAAAATAGCATCTATATAGCTTACTAATTCTATTGAGAATTTATAATTCCCAATAGATAAAAACTCTGTTGTTTAAAAACTTCTTAAATAAAGGATTCTCTTAGCTCGACTTTAGCATTTTAAAAAAGAATGAGAATTCAACAGGATAAATTAAATTTGATATAACCACACATCAAATTTATGATTACCATACCTGAAGAATTCTCATTCTTTTTTAAAATGCTAAAGTCGAGCTAAGTAGTTTGGATAGCAGGTTTTAAAGGAAACTTAAAAGGTCATTTCCTACGGAAAGCATCTTGTTTATTTCTTTCGAGCAAGCTGAGTATACTCTCCTTGTCGTAAAATACCTTATTATTGATTTTAGTAAAGACAAGCAGACCTTTGTTTCTCATTTTCCAAAGCGTTGTGGCTTTTTTACCCGTTATTTCTTGGGCC
>JBCBRY010000139.1:0-23977 GCA_039819485.1 Bacteroidota bacterium
GCGTAGTGGTTATTGATGTTTTAGCACCAACAATTTACCATTATATCTCAATTACTCAATTTTGTCCTGTACTCAGACCATAAATATTAAAGAAGAAAAATGAGCATGGACCATTATTCCGCCAAGATGATTTTTCATTTTTCATTTTTCATTTTTCATTTTAATGATCATATCCGCCATAGTAGCTACTGCTAAAAATAATGTTATCGGACGCAATAACGATATCCCCTGGTATCTGCCAGCCGACCTGAAATATTTTAAAAAAACAACCCTGGGCCACCATATTGTGATGGGGCGCAAATCATTTTTGTCCATTGGAAGACCGTTGCCCAAACGAACCAATATCATCATTACGCGCGATCCATTTTTTATGGCTTCCGGCTGCATTGTGTGCCATTCACTGGAAACAGCATTAGAAACGGCAAAAGAGAATGGTGAAGAAGAAGTGTTTATTATCGGTGGAGGGCAGGTCTACGCACAAAGCATGCATTTATTAGATAAAATATACCTCACCGAGGTGGATCTCGAAGTTGAAGGAGATGTATTTTTTCCCCAGTTAAAAATGGAAGAATGGCAGGAAATAAAAAATGAGCCCCACCTTCCTGATGAAAAAAATGAACACGCTTATACTTTTAAAATATTTACAAGAATCAAAAATGGTTAGCTTGGCAAAAACCCCCTTTTTTTCACAGCAATATTAATCTGTTTATCTAAAACACTAACTCAATAGTTCCGGCTTGTATTAATTAGGCCGTCACACTATTGAATATAAAACAACACTTATTAAACATATCCTCATCATATTTGCGGAAGACACAAACGCCACTCCCCACTGCTCCATTAAATGAAAAAACTGACACTGTTCTTCACTCTCGTTAATCTATTATTTACTTCCTTTATTTTTTCTCAAAACAACCCGGGTATTTTATTTAGCCTCCAACAATTGTCCGACCAATCGTGGGGTGTATTCCTCCAACCTGAGGACGACTTAAACCCTTCAGCAAAATTATTGACGGGCTCCGGACAGGTGACCATCCTTACTCCTGAAGAATTTACTTATTATCAATTTAGAAACTACTCAGGCACCTGGGGAGAAAATGCCCGGATCGACAGTCCCGAAGAAGCATTGGGGCGTTCCTATATTTCTTTCGGGCTTTTGTCCGACATGCCAAAAATACAGGTAAAGCCGGAGAGCGAAACCCTGCTTTTTACTTTCGTTACCGATGAATCCTTTAGTGGAGTGCTAAGTCTTTTCGATAATGAAAATGACCCGTTTAATCCTCCCAATTCGATTTCTACCAACCCAGGCAACGATATTAATATTGCTGATACCGGACTTAAAAATGGTCTCACCTATTATCGGTACAAAGGAAACTATTTCACCAACCATACGAAAACAAAACCGGTCTTTGCCGGCCAAAAACCAAGTGAGCTGAAAGCCGACGAAGAAGGCATTGTAATTCAATGGCTCGACGATAACGGCAATTAAACTCTTAATATTTGTTGACAGATTCTATTTGCTAAAATGTGCTGGCCATGTTTTAGCATTTTTTTATTTTTAAAAAAATGCATTATAAATGGTAAAATATAATTTCTGTATTGATTTTGTTTTCTTCTCTGTTTATATCTGTGCAACTTGTTGATTGCTTTTTTGTTGCACAGAGTTGCGCCGGGCAACAAACAGAGATTGGCCAGAGAAAAATTACCTGTTTATTATTTTAACCATTTGTTTAATTTTTCAATTCAATAAATATTTTTTCCATCTCATATTTAATTTCTTTCCGCAAGCTATATTTGTTCAAACATAAATTCGTCTCACATGAAAAAATTCCTGTTGCGGTTTTTTATTTTTTTAATTACCTTTTTGATCATCGTTTTTTTTATTGCCTACCAAGCTGATATTCCTGTTGATAAATTAAAGGAAAAATACGCCAATGGTGAATCAAATTTTATTCAGATAGAAAGTGTAAATGCCCATTATCGGATAGAAGGAAAGGGACGCCCATTGGTTTTATTACACGGGACCGGTGCCTCATTGCATACCTGGGATGGTTGGGTGGCAGCATTAAAAGATTCATTCCAAATTATCAGAATGGACTTGCCAGCTTTCGGCCTGACCGGACCGAATGAAAAAGGGGATTACAGCATAAAAAGCTATCGTAATTTTTTAAATAGCTTTTTCCGACAATTACAGATCGACACTTTTTATTTAGCAGGTAATTCGCTCGGTGGAAGGATTGCCTGGGACTACTCAGTCGCTTATCCCGATCAGGTAAAAAAATTGGTTTTACTGGACGCTGCCGGCGCACCAAATGACCGGGGGGAGCCCGCTGTTTTTAAATTGGCAAAAAACCCTTTCACCGCTTTTTTATTAAAAAATATTTTACCAAAATCTTTTATTGAAAAAAACATCAAAGAAGTATATTTCGATCAAAGTAAAATAACACAGGCAATCATTGACAGGTACCATGCCCTCGCACTGCGCACCGGAAACCGGCAGGCATTTATCGACCGTACAAAAACACCTTATTCGGACGCAAGTGGCCATTTGGCAAAAATAAATTGCCCTACATTTATTATGTGGGGAGAGCATGATCAGTGGGTGCCCGTTGAAGATGCCTATTTTTTCGAAAAAGAAATCCCTGATAATAAATTAAAAATTTATGACAATGCAGGTCATGTACCGATGGAAGAGATTCCGGAAGAAACGGCAAGGGACGCTGAAAAATTTTTATTGAACAATTAACGACCTTGCTTGGTTAATCGCCCGTCGTATCTTTTTGCTGCCATTATTATATTTATAGTCTTAAATAAAAAAAAGGGAATCAATCTTTCGACTTATTCCCTTTTTTTATTTCTTCGACAAACAGGACTATAATTCCTTACGCAATCTTGCAACTGGAATATTCAGTTGTTCCCGATATTTTGCAACGGTGCGGCGTGCAATATTGTAGCCTTTTTCCCGCAGCAGGTTTTTCAGTTTTTCGTCGGAGAATGGCTTGCGCTTGTTCTCTCCTTTGATAATATCGGTCAGTATTTTTTTCACTTCCAGGGTTGAAACTTCTTCTCCATCCTGGGTCTGCAGGCTTTCAGAAAAGAAATCCTTCAGGCGCTTGGTACCAAATTCTGTCTGCACGAATTTACTATTAGCCACCCTTGACACCGTAGAAATGTCCAGCCCGGTAATATCCGCAATATCTTTCAAAATCATGGGCCGCAGCGTTTTCTGGTCACCGGTCAGGAAAAAATCCTCCTGATAGTTCATGATCGCGTACATGGTATTGAACATCGTCTGCTGCCGCTGGCGGATGGCATCAATGAACCACTTGGCACTGTCGATTTTTTGCTTGATGAACATGATGGCCTCTTTCTCATTTTTGGTGGCCCGCCGTCCCTTTGTTGTTGTTTTGTAAGCTTTGAGCATGTCCCGATAGTGGTTGTTAATATGGAGGTCGGGAGCGTTGCGGGTATTAAGGCTAAGTTCCAGTTCGCCGTCATTGTTGATAATGATGAAATCGGGAACGATGTAATGCACATTACGGCTGCTCGACACATAACCACTGGCCGGCTTAGGGTTAAGCTTCAGTATTTCATCAATTGCTTCTTTCAATTCCTCCTCCGTCAGGCTTAACTGGCGCTGCATGCGCTGATAGTGTTTCTTGGTAAACTCGTCGAAATGATGAGAAATGATTTTACGGGAAATGAGCAGGATCATTTTGGTTTCATAAGAAACATCTTCGCGTACTTTCTTATTATCGATTTGCAGCAGGAGGCACTCTTGCAGGTTGCGGGCACCGATTCCCGGAGGGTCAAAGTGCTGGATTTTCATCAGCCACCCTTCAATCTCCTCTTTGGTGGCGCTCACGTTTTGCGAAAAGATCAGGTCGTCCAGAATCGCATCTATCTCCCGGCGGAGGTACCCATCGTCATCAATGCTACCGATGATCTGCCGGGCAATGATTTCTTCCCGATCGTTCTTGAAATTGAGCATGCCCAGTTGAGTTTCCAGATATTCATGGAAAGTATCTTCTACGGCGAGCGGGAGGGTCTTTTGTTCTTCATCGGGATTGTAGCTGTCGCCCCTGGTTTTATAGCTGGCCTCATCATCTTCCATATAGTCCGTCAGGTAATCATCCAGCGAGACCTCCTCTTCTGGTGGCAGTTCATCTCGTTCGAGGTCATCAATCTCTTCGGATTCCCCCTCTTCGTCACTCTGTTCCTCGGAAGCCCGCATCATTTCGGCCAATTCATCTTCTTCTTCATAATCATCACCTTCCTCCAGGGCCGGGTTGGCTTCCAGTTCTTCTTGTATACGTTGGTCAAGGACTGCTGTAGGGATTTGCAACAGCTTCATCAATTGGATTTGCTGTGGCGAGAGTTTTTGTTGTAACTTTTGACTAAGTTGTTGTTTCAGCATTACTTATTACGTGATTTGTGTTCTCGATATAGCCTTATCCAAAGTGATTGTTTCGAAGGAGAATTTTTCCCAAAAATAAGGAAGATTAATCGAAAAAGTCCAGTGAATGGCCAAAAATAAATAGGATTTTATTGGTTTATTATATATTATTATTTTTAATAAATCAATAAAACAAGGGGTTTCAGGAGCTTTTAGGTGGGTCAAAAAAAATTCCACTAAAAACATGCCATTTTTTAATAATTTATATGTATAGAAATAGCGCACCTTCCTTCCCCCGTCCATCCTGAAACCATTGAGTTTACTGGGTTGTTGCGCCAATTTCCTCTTCCCTACAAAGCTTGAATTGTCTATTTTTGCCCCATTATATGAAAAACCAGTATGACACATCAATTTGAATTTTCACTCCCGGCGTACCCAAGGGGGTTTCACCTGGTCACTGAGGAAGTCGTCCGCCAAGTGGGCCTCCTTCCCAAAATTGGCATTTTGAACCTGTTTATTAAGCATACCTCTGCCGGGCTGTCCATCAACGAGAATGCGGACCCATCAGTCCGGGTGGACTTTGAGAGTATCTTTAACCGACTTGTTCCTGAAAACGAGCCTTACTTGACCCACACCATCGAAGGCCCGGATGACATGCCCGCTCACGTCAAATCTGCCCTGGTAGGCTCTTCCGTCACGGTGCCGATTTCAAACGGAAAATTGAACCTTGGCACCTGGCAGGGCATTTACCTCTGTGAGTTTAGAAATAACGGAGGAAGGCGCAAGTTGGTTGCGACAGTTTGGAGCTGAGCCATTAATTTTCAACCGTAAAAATCAGATAATCAAACATTTGTATAAATATATTTTTTTAAATTTATTTTTTAACAACTAACCTGCATGGAACTACTTTGGGATGGCATAAAATTCGGTTTGGCGCTCAGCGTATTGGTAGGTCCATTGCTTTTTGCACTCATACAAACGAGCATTGAGGAAGGCTTTAGGGCTGGCTGGACCGTTGGCTGGGGAATCTGGATCAGCGATGTCTTGTTCGTAACCGTAACTTATTTTTTCATTTCACTGGTTGCTGAGATCACCAAATGGGACGGGCTGGAGCTGACGCTTGGCATCGTTGGCGGCATTATACTGATCCTCTTCGGCGTGGGGTCATTGCTGAGCAAACCGCCCGTGATCGAAAACATGAAAGAAAAAGCCATCCGGCAAAATTCTTACTTCTCCCTTTGGATGAAAGGCTTTTTATTGAACACCATCAATCCCTTCACCTTCTTTTTTTGGATAGGCGTGTCGGGCATGGTCTTCACCAACGGCAATCCGACCCACACCGACGCCATGTATTTTTACGGCGGCCTCATTGGCACTTTAATGGTCACGGACACTACTAAAGTGGTATTGGCAAAAATGATCCGCCGTTGGCTGAAGCCACACTATATTTTGTGGCTGAGAAGAATAGTCGGAATCATTTTTATCATTTTTGGCGTTGTTTTGTTTGTTCGGGTCAGTGTTTTTCCGACGGATTTAAATTGAAGAAAATAAAATGGCAAATACAAAAGAGATCATCAACAGAAAAGCAAAATTCGAATACCACTTCCATTCGATGTTCGAAGCGGGCATCATGTTGCAAGGGTCAGAAGTGAAATCGATACGGAGCGGGCACGTGAGCCTCTCCGACGCTTACTGCATTTTCCAGGGCAATGAACTCTACATAAAAAGTCTTTATATCAGAGAATACGACAATGCCGGCTACGCCAACCACGAATCCCGTCGCGACCGAAAATTGTTGCTGAAGAAACAAGAGCTAAAAAAATTACTGCGACGGGTCAAAGAAAAAGGCTTCTCGATCATCCCATACCGGGTTTATTTTTCTGAACGAAATTTTGTGAAAGTGGAGATTGCCCTCGCGCAAGGAAAAAAATCTTACGACAAACGGGAAAGCATCAAGGAAAAAGACAATAAGCGGAATTTGGATCGGTTGAAAAAAATTAAACTTTAGATAATTGATAATTGATAATTACTAACACTAAAACTACAGCTCCATTGTTACAATGAAGAAATAATTTTTCATTCTTAATTTTCAATTTTCAATTTTCCGTAAAAATATTCGGCTGCTGCCAAATCTTCTAAAGCAAATCCGACGGATTTAAACAAAGTAATTTCGTCATTTGATTCTCGTCCGTTTATTTTTCTATTTGCTAAATCTGCCAATGTTCCTTTAATAGAACTTTCATTAATTATCTTATTTTTTAGAGGAATAAAAATATCACCACATTCTTTTTTAGCGGCTGCATTATCAATAATAATTTTCGACTTCTTAATTAACACATCATCTGCCTCGCGCATATTTGGCTTGTAACTTCCCACTAAATCTATGTGCGTTCCTGAAATAATATTTTTACCCAAAATCACTGGATCCACTGCACTCGTTGCGCAAGAGACAATGTCAGCCCACTGAGCATCCAAACGCAGGCTTTTTGAAATATTTACATTCAATTTACCCCAATTATTTTTTGCAATTACTTTTTTTACATTTGATAAATCCCTTCCCCATATTTTCACATTTTTTATAGCGCGGACGCTTGCGTGCGCTTCAATTAATTCAGGGCACAAGGCCCCATTTCCCACCATCAATAGATTTTTACTTTCTTTTTTTGATAAATATTGACTCGCCAGTGCAGAAGCGGCTGCGGTCCTTTTATTCGTCAATATTTTTCCATCCATTTGTGCCAGTGGCTCGCCGGTTTTTGCATCAAATAAAGTATACACGGCATGAATGGTCGGTTTATTTATTTTTCGGTTACCAGGAAAAGCTGTCGCTATTTTTACACCGCAAAACTGTTCCGTCCACGCCGGCATTAACAACAATGTATTATTACCAATATCAAAATGATTGCGCTGCGGCACCTCTATTTTTTTGGATAAATAATTATTTAAAAAAGGGATGAATTCCTGGTAAGAGAAAAGGGATTCTATTTGCTCAGCAGTGATGTTTTTCATAATTTTTAAAATTAGCTCTTTTTATTTTACCTCCCATTTGTTAGCTTCCCTTCAAACTTATTGTTCTTTTGGCTTAGCCCAAAAGAACCAAAAACCCAAGACGGCGTAAACTCGCTCCGCTCAAACACTACGCCGTCGGGCCACCCGCCATGAAAAAACTCCTTATAAACTTACATCCAAATCTTAAATTACAAATCGGTCAATTTTACCAATTCTCCCCATTTCAATGCTTTTTATATAAAAGCAACAAAGTTCTGCCTGCAAAAATGGAACTTAAATAGCTTTTTAACGGAGTAAATACCTTCTTATAAACTTATAACAAAACCTTAGATAAAGACCTGATAAAAGCCCCCAGCATCTTTGACTTAAATTTTATAACCAATGTGCTACGTTTAGTGGCACATTAAAAAATTCATTAAATGAAAAAAAATGTCAAAGAGAACTTAGAAACTCTGGATTTAGTATTAAACCTTCTTGAAAGAATTTTAGCTATTCTTTCAAGAATCAATGTTTATCCAGTATTTAAATTATTTAAAATTCTAATAAAACTAATTCCGTTGGTTTTAAGTTGGGTATCATTCTTTTAGAATTTGACACCCAATAAAAATTTAGGAAATAAAAAAGGGCGGTGAATCACCGCCCTTTTTTGTTTTAATTTTTAAACGCAATAGTATCAGGAAAGCAACGCCCTCATATCCACTCTTTCACCAATCAATTTCTCCAATTGGTCAATCGCCACCCGTTCCTGCTCCATGCTGTCCCTTTCCCTCACCGTTACGGTATTATCTTCCAGTGTATCAAAATCAACGGTGATACAATATGGGGTACCGATGGCATCTTGCCGGCGGTACAATTTACCGATGGCCCCCGTATCATCATATTGGCCAGGGAAAGAAAGCTTCAATTGATGGAAAATATTTTTGGCAGTTTCCACCAGTTTAGGCTCATTCCTTTTCAATGGCATTACGGCGAATTTGATCGGCGCCAGTGCCGGGTGCAATTTCAATACGTCACGCTTGTTATTTTCATCGCCACCGACGGCTTCTTCCTGCAAGGCATGGCTCATCGTGGCGAGGAACATCCGGTCGCAGCCGATCGACGTTTCCAGAACATAAGGCACATAGCTTTCCTTCGTCTCCGGGTCAAAGTATTGTAGTTTTTTACCTGTATATTTCTGGTGCTGTCCCAAATCATGATCAGTACGAGAATGAATACCTTCCAATTCCTTAAACCCGAAAGGAAATTCAAACTCAATATCCACTGCTGCATCCGCATAAAAAGCAAGATTTTCATGGTCGTGGAAGCGGAGTTTTTCCGCAGGTGTGCCCAGTGCGGTATGCCATTTCATACGTACTTCTTTCCAGTACTCGTACCACTTTTGCTGGGTACCGGGCTTGATGAAATATTGCATTTCCATCTGCTCAAATTCCCGCATGCGGAAAATAAACTGACGGGCCACAATTTCATTTCGAAACGCCTTTCCGATCTGCGCAATACCGAATGGCAGTTTCTGGCGGGTCGTTTTTTGTACGTTCAGGAAATTAACAAAAATCCCTTGTGCTGTTTCGGGCCGCAGGTATAGTTTGTCATCACTGCTACCGGCCACTGAGCCCATTTGGGTAGAGAACATCAAATTGAACTGGCGCACGTCCGTCCAGTTCTTAGAACCGCTCTCCGGACAGGCAATTCCCAACTCTTCGATCAGGTTTTTCAGGCCAGCCATGTCCTCTTTTTTCAAGTAATCGTTCATGCGGTCGATGATGTCCTGGGCTTTTTTCATGTAGCCCATCACCCGTTCATTGGTCTGGCGGTACATAGCTTCATCAAAGCTATCTCCAAAACGCTTTTTGGCCTTGGCAACTTCTTTATCCGCTTTAGCAGAAACCTTTGCTGCCGCATCTTCCAGCAGCACATCGGCTCGGTAGCGCTTCTTACTGTCCTTGTTATCGATGAGCGGATCGTTGAAGGCGTCTACGTGCCCTGATGCTTTCCAGGTGGTTGGGTGCATGAAAATAGCGGCATCGATACCGACGATGTTCTCGTGCATCTGCACCATCGCTTTCCACCAATACTCTTTGATGTTGTTTTTCAATAATACTCCATAAGGCCCATAATCATACACTGCAGCGAGGCCATCGTATACTTCTGAAGATTGGTATATAAACCCATATTCTTTGCAATGGGCGACAAGTTTCTTGAATTGGTCAGCTGGTTTAGCCATGTTTCAGTCAGTGGTTGGCAATCGGCAGTCAGCAGATATTCCCTATCAACTCGCTGAACGACAAATGACAACTTTTTTTAATGAATAATTTGCAAGACGCAAATGTAAGAACGTGTGTGGAATGTGGAAGTTCCTGCGAGGAGGGTTTTTTGGTTTCCCGGCCAGGGCATGGTAACTTAGGCCGGTCAAAGGAGGCACAGAAAGTAGCTCATTTATTCCCATCTGGGCTACTTCAAAATTCTGAGCAAATGATGCACTCGATTTGGGCAGTACTGGGCATTTTGTCAGGAGGTATATTTGTCCATTTTACAGGAAAATTTAACCCTGTGGCTGAAAAGAAAATCTTGTCGCGGGGATTAATCATTGCTGCAACTATGTATATTCTCTTCGCGCTAATCTGGGGCAGTGCAAAATGGGTGGGCGTTGAAACGCTCGGTGTTCTACTTTATATCCCGTTCATTATTTTAGGAAAAAGGCATCACTTCGCCTGGATTGGTTTCGGCTGGCTATTGCACCCCGCCTGGGATTTCGGCCTTCATTTTTTTGGAGCGGGAAAAGGAGTTGCTCCGATGTGGTACGTCACCTCTTGCATCACTTTTGACATTTTGGTCGCTGCCTATATTTTCTACAAAGTAATTAAATTAAAAAAAGTCCAGCCGTAGATTATTCTTGCAGCTTGACCTTGTATTTTTCCTCAAATTCTTCCATTGAATAAATATCTTTTAATTCGTACGCCAATTGATAACCTTCGGTAATGTTTTTTTTAAAACTGACCAGGCCAATATTTTTTGCATAAACTTCCATCCCACCGTATTCCAGCGGCAACCGCCCTTGCTCATCATGCTCGATCAATTCAATCGTATTAAATTTCACTCCCGGTATATTTTTATTTTTAAAAACAAAGGAAGTGTCGCTGGCAAATTGCCGGTTACGAACCAAGTTAATGGTTGCGCCATCTTGTCCTTCGGGCATCCACGACAAAGAGGTAAGCAAAACATTGGCGGGTTGTTTTACATAAAAAGGAAAAACATTTCCAGCGGCGATGTCTGCCTGTACCTGGTTTCTTTTTCCGATCGAATCGACTGACTCATAAGTGTAAAAACCGACTAACAACATTCCATTGGAAACCTTCTCTTCTCGGACAAACTGATCGGGATTAAATTCAGGGTCATACCCCATGCCCAATAAATAAGTGCTCCCGTCTTGTTTCATTGATTTATAGTACCAGAACATGGGCGGATCTAATTCATTGCCGACGGATTTATATTCATAAATTTTTCCTTTTTTCAACTCATTTAACGGAAAGTAATAATCCTCTATATTCCGCAATGTATTTTCATTCTGACATGAAAAAAACAAAGAGAAAAAAGAAATAAAAAAAATTAAATTAAATTTTAACACAGTGTTATTCGTTCGGTAAAAATTATTTTTTGACTGGGAATTTCCTCCCCCCTGCCCCCTCCGGAGGGGGAGAAAAGAACGAGAATATATCCCCCTCTGGAAGAGGCTGGGAGGAGGGGTTTTTCCGGAAAAAATTAAATTGTTTAAACTCAAAATTATTCATTTTTTAAAAAGTAATTATTTTCCACTCACCACAATTACTATTTCCCCTTTTATTTTTTTTGCATTAAAATGCTTTATTAATTCCCCAACGGAAGCGGTTTTTATCTCTTCGTGTAATTTCGTCAACTCCCTTGCCACACAGGCTTTCCGTTCTGCCCCGCAATGTTCTTTTAATTGCTCCAAACATTTTACCAGACGGTGCGGTGATTCGTACAAAATAAAAGTACAAGGCAATTCAGCTAAATATTTTAATCGGGTTTGCCGGCCTTTTTTATGCGGTAAAAAACCTTCAAAGAAAAATTTATCAGAGGGCAGCCCAGATACTGCAAGAGCCGGCACGAATGCCGTTGCTCCCGGCAGGCATTCTACTTTTATACCCAATTGCACACACTCCCGTACCAACAAAAAACCAGGATCAGAAATACCGGGTGTTCCCGCATCTGTGACCAGTGCATAATTTGCGCCTTGCGATAATTCGGCAGTAATGCCCTGTACGATTTTGTGCTCATTAAAAGCATGGTATGATGCGAGAGGTGTATCGATATCGTATTTTTCCAACAGGCGTTTGGTGACCCGGGTGTCTTCCGCAAATATTTTATCCACTTCCCGCAGGATGCGCACAGACCGGAAGGTCATGTCTTCTAAATTACCGATGGGAGTGGGTACGAGATGGAGCATAGAAGTGTGAGAAGGGTGAGAGAAGGGTGAGAGGGTGGGAATTTCCTCTGACACCTCTCACACCTCTGATAGTTGAAAAGTATAAGTCTCTACAATGGCATTCGCTAAAAGTTTTTTACAAGCTGTATCAACTTTTTCTGTTGCCTCTTCTTCCGTTTCTGCTTCCAGTGTCATGGAAATATGCTTGCCGATGCGGATCTCTTCCACACCGTGAATGTGGAGGTTTTTCATGTTGTTGGTGACCGTCCTGCCTTGCGGGTCGGACAGTTCCTGGTGGGGCATGATGTCTATTTCTGCTTTAAATCTCATTAAACACGGCAGACGGCGGACGGCAGACGGAGTTGTTATTCAACCGTTCACTGACCAGCCGTTTCTGAAGTTATGGATGATAGTAAAAAAAACATAGGCAATGATGATGGCTGAAAAGGCTGCTTCCTTTAACAGGATGCCCATCAATACGGCAGCGGCGGCAAAGGTAATCCGAATCTCATTTCCCACCCAACTGAGCTTTTTGAATTTGAGGCTGAACATAGGAAACTGGGCCACCATCAGCCAACAGAGAACGGGTATGGTGATATAAAGAAATACAGGACTGCTCACTACGTCGGCCAGGCCAAATGAATCAAAATGGAAAATCAGCAGCAGCCCCATGGTGTACATGGCCACAGACGGCGTTGGCATACCGATGAAATTCTCCGTCTGTCGAGTATCTATATTAAAATTGGCCAGGCGCAGTGCAGCGAACAAGGTGACCAAAAAAGCAGGGGAAGCCGCCAACGTCAGTTCGATAGGGAGTACCTCCATTCCTTTGAACCCTTTTACCAATAACATATATATAATAGCTCCCGGCACAACGCCAAAAGACACCATGTCTGCCAGTGAGTCCAGTTCTTTTCCTATGTTCGATTTTACCTTCAGTACCCGGGCGAACATGCCGTCGAGGTAATCGGCCAAGCCGCTCGCGAGGAAAAAATAAAAGGCCTGCATGAACTGCCCGTACAGTATGCTCGCCAGGGCGCAGCACCCCAGAAAGAGGTTGGCAAGAGTGATGATATTTGGAATATGCCTTTTCATCGTTCTTTTAAATACAGTCGATGGGCAAATGTAAGGTTTTTAAATGTCGCATCACCCAACCATTTAACAGGGCCATAACGTCGTTATGTCAGCATTCAACCACCAATGCATTACATTTGCCGTTAGCAAAACATTATTTTTGAATTTCCCTTCGTTTTGAAGGAAGATGATAGAAAGTATAAAGTAGAGGTACATATGCTCTACCCTAATTCATTTAACAAGGCTCATTATGATAATACCTACTGTCCTTACAGCCTCTACTTTCTACCCTCTACCAAATTTGCATGTATAACTAAAACTTTGACCAATGAGGATATTTTTTGCTGTCCTGCTCATCACCATATTTACGCTGCATAATGGACCGTTGACTGCTCAGTCTGATGAATGCTTTAGTGCCACTGAGCTGAACAACGTAAATAATTATTGCTCCGGTGTGGGTGAATTCGACAACATTGGTGCAACCCCCAGCGGCGCAGCCCAGCCAGGGTGCTTCCCTTCCGTTAACAACGACGTCTGGTTTTCCTTCGTCGCAACCGCCAACACGGTACAAGTTTCGGTCATAGGCAATACGACCGGGCCAATTGGTCCGGGCGGTACGTTGAACAATCCTCAGTTTGCTATTTACGAAGGTACTTGTAATACATTGAATACGATTGGCTGCGCTTCGGACTCACCCATCGACAACAACAACATTGTCGAAACTTTTGCCAGCCCACTAACGGTCGGACAAACCTATTTTATCAGAGTGGATTCACGAAGCGGTGACACGGGTACTTTTCAGTTGTGCGTAAATAATTTCAACGGTGTCGCCGACCCGAGCAGCGATTGCCCCACGGGAGTGGTCCTTTGCGACAAATCCTCTTTCACCGTTGAAAACCTGAACAGCGTCGGAAACAATACCAACGAATTTGACCCGAGCCTTTGTATTGTGGAGGAGTTTGCTTCTGGCTGGTACAAATGGACTTGCAAAGACGCCGGAACCCTGGATTTTACGATCACACCGTCCAACCCTTCCGACGATATCGACTTTGCTCTTTTTGAATTGCCCGGCGGACTGGATGATTGCGCCAACAAAGAAAAAATCAGGTGCATGGCTGCGGGTGAAAATGTAGGGCAACCGTTTTCCCAGTGGCAAATTTGTACTGGCGCAACGGGCCTGCGGGCAGGTGAAATCGATACCGATGAATTTCCTGGATGTAGCGGCGGCAACAACAATTTTGTCGCACCGATCGAGATGGAAGTAGGCGTAAGCTATGCACTGATCGTCAATAACTTCAGTAACACCGGCAGTGGCTTTACGATAGAGTTTGGAGGAACTGGTACATTTCAGGGGCCTACCGCTGGGTTTTCTGCTACACCTGCGCTTGCTGCTTGTCAAAATGAAGTCATTACCTTCAATGATGCCTCACAATCGGTTACCGGTATTTCAAACCATGAGTGGAATTTCGGCGTCGGTGCCAATCCACCGACAGCAACCGGCCCCGGCCCGCACAACGTTACCTACAGTTCTATTGGAAACAAATTTGTCACGTTGACCATCACCGATGAGTCGGGCTGTATCGTTACGGATATTCAGCAGTATGAAATCCTGGAGGTACCAAATGTGGAGGCAGCTATCATAGCTGATTATTGTGGGCCAGATGATGCTACAGGAGCCATCATTTTAAGCCCCCAAGGCAACGATGCACCCTATCAGTATGATTGGGGAGCAACAGGTACTTTTTCAGCCGACAGTACGCTGGAAGACCTTGAAGTAGGCACCTATATCGTTGAAGTAATGGGTGCGAACGGTTGCTCTGAGCTTTTCACATTCGATGTGCCGGAGGGCCTTAGTTTAGAGGCGGGGGTCGATCCGGTTCAACCGCCGACCTGCAACGGTGATTCCGATGGCGTCATTTCTATTTCCATCGAAATATCCAACCCGCCAGTCACTTTTGATTTTGGTAATGGGCCCCAAGCCAGCAATACTTTGAGTGACATCCCTGCCGGCACCTACAATGTTCAGGTCGTGGACGGACAGGGCTGTGAAGGCTTTTTTACCATTGTGGTAGAAGACTTCCCTGAGCTGGAAGTCAGTATCGACCCCAACGACATCAGTTGTTATGGAGAGGCAGATGGCACCATTGAAGTCTTCGCCAATGGCGGTGCTGGCAACTACACTTATTTATGGAGCAATGGTGAAATGACTTCTTTCATCGAAAACCTTGGCCCTGGCATGTACACCGTCACGGTTACCGATGAAAACGGCTGCTCCGAAGTGTTGGATGCCGACATCATAGAACCGGATTCCATTAGTCTCGACATTGATGTGCTGGATGTGCTTTGTGCAGGCGATGCAACGGGCATCATAACCGTCCTCGCAACGGGCGGCACGCCCCCTTATGAATACAGTATCAATGGAACGGATTACCAAGCCTCGCCCGATCTTACGGGGTTGGTAGCCGGCTCCTATACCGCGTATGTACGAGACAGCCGAAATTGCATTTACACCATCGAAGGAATGATCAGTGAGCCTTCCCCACTGGTTGTTGATGCAGGTCCCGACCAGACCATTGACCTGGGGTTCACGGCCGACATTAATGCCGTCATTTTGCCGCCTTTCCGTCCCGTCACAATCAATTGGTTTCCTTCGGAAACACTGGATTGTGACGATTGCAACGACCCAACGGCATTGCCTGTTGGAACAACGACCTACACCATTTCCATCATAGATGAAGATGGCTGTACAGATGTTGATTCAGTGACCATTTTTGTTGAATTGGAAAGGCCCGTTTACATCCCCAATGCATTCTCTCCCAACGGAGATGGCCCCAACGATTTCTTCACTGCGTACACAGGGCCAGCCGGTCGCCTGATCAAAACACTCCGGGTATTCGACCGCTGGGGCGAACTGGTCTTTGACGGCCAGAACCTAACGCCCGGCATAGAGCCCATGGGCTGGGATGGCACTTTTAATGGCAAGCCAATGAACCCTGCAGTGTTTGCATATTATGCGCAAATTGAATTTATCGACGGTGTGGTGGTATTGTATGAGGGGGACTTGACGCTTGTAAAGTAACAGTATTGCCGAAAGGACTTCGGCGATACAAAAAATGGGCTGCCGAAGTTTCGGCAGCCCATTTTTTTAAGGAAGTTGTTTAAAAACTTCAAGATGAAACTTATCAAACCATCACCTCTTCCCCAATCCATTTCTTTGCCATCAGATACTCAGCGATCTGCACTGCATTAGTCGCTGCGCCTTTCCGCAGGTTATCCGACACGATCCAGAGGTTCAGACCGTTGTCGATGCTCTCGTCCCGGCGGATGCGGCCGACAAACACTTCATCTTTGTTTTTGGCCAGCAGCGGCATTGGGTATTGATTATTGGCAGGGTCATCCTGCACAATCACTCCTTCCGTTTCACTCAACAGTTTTTTCACTTCGTTCAATTCGAAATGTTTTGCAAATTCAATGTTCACCGCCTCGGAGTGACCACCGTCAACGGGTACCCGGACGGCTGTAGCCGTGATGCGAAGCGAGTCGTCCGACATTATTTTTTTGGTCTCATGCACCAATTTCATTTCTTCCTTGGTGTAGTCATTCTCCAGAAAGATATCACAGTGCGGGATGCAGTTTTCATTGATGGGATAGTGATAGGCCATCTCTTCTTTTTCAAGGGAATGGCCATCCCTTTCTTTATGAAACTGTTTGACGGCTTTTACCCCGGTGCCTGTTATGGACTGATAGGTAGAGATGACCAGTCGCTTTATTTGATAAGCTTTATGAAGAGGCGCCAAAGCCACAACCATCTGAATAGTCGAGCAATTGGGATTGGCAATGATCTTATCGTTTTCTTCCAACGCGTGGGCATTTACCTCAGGCACGATCAATTTTTTGGTGGGATCCATCCGCCAGGCAGAGGAGTTGTCGATGACAGTAGAGCCAACCTCAGCAAATTTGGGGGCCCATTCCTTCGAGGTACTGCCACCGGCTGAAAAGATGGCCACATCAGGACGTTCGTTTATCGCCGTCTGCATGCCGATCACCTTGTATGCTTTGCCCTTGAATGTCACCTCTTTCCCGACGGATCGTTCGGATGCAACGGGTAAAAACTCGGTAACCGGAAAATTGCGCTCTTCGAGGACTTTCATCATGACAGTGCCGACCAGGCCGGTGGCACCCACAACTGCTACTTTCATTTTTATATTTTTTGTGTTGACTAATAACGCTTTGACATAACCGCCAAAGGCCTAAAATCTGTCAACGTTTTTGTTTTGAAAAATAATTAATCTGGAAAGGAAGCTGCAAAGATAAGTGCCGCGTCCATAAAATGCTCGAAAAATTTAAACAGCACGAAACGACAGACAACCTTTCTGTGTTTTGTGCCTACCTTTATTGAACAAAAACGGTCTATCTTGCGGCCGATTTTTTAAAAAACAACTCGATTAAAATGATCAAAAATTTCCTCGCTATCCTCTTCATCTCCATTACTTTTTCCATGTCCGCCCAAGAAATCAGTTTTGGATTTCGGGCAGGCCTCAATTTTAACCGATTCATCGCAGACAGTGAAACCGTTGGCTCGGAAGAGTTGGAAGACTTTACCAACAATACCGGTTTCCATGTTGGTGCCATGTTTACTTGGGAAGCGACCGAACTGATGGGGCTGCGAGCTGAGTTGTTATACAATCAAAAAGGAGGCCGCAGGAGTTATGACGGTCCATCCTACCTCGTCCTGTCGTCTACCAGTGGCAATACTATCATCACGACTGGCAACCGTGACCAAAACCTCAACGTCACCTCTTCCTACATTGATATTCCGGTGACAGGCTACTTTAAACCAATCGAGCAATTAGAGATCTTTGGTGGCTTCAACGTTGGCTTTCTCGTTGCGACTACTGCTTTTGGGGAAGTCAATTATTCGGACGGGCGTTTCGGCGGGGCCAGTATAGAAGACTTCCGCTTCGAAATTGATGGTAATTACCTGAGCGATGGCCCAGGGGATGCCTCGTTTTCCGACCCACCTAAAACGATTACCATTGGCGGTAACCAATCGGCCGTAATTCCAAGCTCTGCCGGCGTTTACGTTGAATTCACAGAAGACATGGGCAACCTGTACAAGATTATTGACATGGGCCTTGTCGGTGGCATTTCTGTTTATTTAAACGGAAGCCTTTTTGTATCGGCAAGGGTAAACTATGGATTGACCGACATTACCAAAACAGGGGCAGATGTTTCTTTAAGGGAAAAACCAAACAATGAATTTCTCACCCGGGACGATGATGACCGGAATTTCTCCCTGCAAGCTTCTGTAGGGTTTTCATTCTAAATGGTTGAGTGGTTATTATGCAACCACTCAAAAGCCCCTCATTAAATATTTCTTTCCTGCGATCTCTAAAGTGCTGATCGAGCGGTCACCATTCAGGTACATGTTGATGGGTATTTTTTTATCGTTAGAAAACTCCCAAAGAAAACGTTCCTCGTGCAGGCCGGCCGCGGAATCTTCTTTCTCGCTGACTCTCTTGATCGGGTATTTTTTTGAAGTCATTTCCCGCACCCCCATGTCGTTCACCACGTTGGAATAGACGGTCAGGTAATACTTTTTGGTGATTTTGATTTTCACTTCAGGTGCGTCCATGGCCGTTGAGTCGGAAGGGGGCAATGTATCTGCCTCCGTCAACTCGACCGTCTCCTCAGCCAAAAGGTCTTCCTGCTCCCCGTTGTCTGTTCCTTCTGCCGATTTTTCTTTTTTATTCTTTTTCCCCTTTTTGCTTTTTACCTCCTTCTCCTCGATGGTGACCTCCTCCGTAAAAGTGATGTAAGTACTGTCGATCAACTGTAAGCGCTGCTGCACATTTTCTTCCATGTGCATGATGAGGAATGGCCTTACTTCTTTCCCCCATATCGAATCTTTATCTTCAATGATCAATTCGCCCCTGTCCGTGAAATAGGCTTTTTCTTTGTCTTTCAATTTTTTCGTGATCGGCGCCAAATAGAAAATAATTTCTTTCTCTTTGGACGAGCGCTTGAAGATCAGTACTTCCACCATGCCATATTTATTCTGGATGACTTTCAGGTGTCCCTGCAAGCGGGCATCCCGGGCATTCATCAACAATATTTTAAAACCATAATCGGCCGGTTGCATATTATTGATGTTGTACACTCCTTCAATGCCTTCACCTTTGGCGTACAGATAATTAAATGTTATACCAAATGAGTATTCCCCCGGGTCAAATTCTTTTTCTTCCTGGTCGGGAATTTCCAGTGCGGTGGGTTTGAAATCATAGCCGATCATATCAGCTGGTTCAAAAAAACGGCGGTCAGAAATAAAGGAGTAATGTTGGGCCGTTAAATAGGCCGAGCACAAAAACAACAGCAAGAAAAGCCAGGTAAATTTCATAGGAAAAATAATATTTTATGATTTCAAAAAAGGGTGGATTTCCAATTAGTCCGCTCCCAACAATGACGCCATTTTCATGAAAATAGCTGCTGCACAATATTAGCGGAAAAATATATTTGTTTGGAAATAAATAAAAAACAGGCGTCTTGCAGAGAGAGACTGTTTTGATTTTTTATTCCGTAAAAAACAATTTAATCAAAATTAAAATCCCGCTCAACAATTAATCATAAAATATAAAATGCTCAATCAGCAAAATTGCCGTAAAATATTCTTTCGACAAAATTTTGTGTTTTACCTTCACCAAAATACATGTACCTACAACAATCCAAGACTATTTCGTTAACCAACTTAATTCTTTTCAATTATGAACGCACTACTCAACTTGGGCAAGTATCTCTATGCTGTACCATTCGCTATTTTTGGTATTTTCCACTTTGCCGGAGCCGATGCCATGGCGGGCATGGCACCGGGCGGGGTCATCATGGTATATTTTACAGGGATCTGTCTGCTTGCGGCCAGCGTCAGTATGTTGATCGGTAAATACGACAAATTAGCGACGACGCTATTGGGGGTGATGCTGATCCTTTTTGCAGCCGTCCTTCATTCCAGTTCTGCCATGGCTGGTGATGCTACCAATTTTTTAAAAGACATTGCGTTGGCCGGTGCAGCCTGGATGTACGCCGCTAATTTGGCCAAAGACAAATCCATCATCGGATAGACAATTCTCCCTCTCTTTTATATAAAATAGTGCACTTGCAACGGAATGCTGCAGGTGCATTTTTCTTTATTCCTGAGAAACACGCGCCTTTACTTCCCGGCTGAAATGCAGGATTACAATCCGTTAAATTTTACCTTTACATTTTCGTTTAAATCATGAGATACTTCTCCGAACTTGCCTACCAAGGCACCCATTACCACGGCTGGCAGAAGCAGCCCAACGCCACGACCGTACAAAAATTGATCGAAAACGCTTTTTCAACAATTTTGAACAGTCAAATAGATGTGGTAGGCTGCGGGCGGACGGATACAGGTGTACACGCCAGCCAGTACTTCTTACATTTTGATTTTGCCGGTGAAATGCCAGAGGGGTTTATCAGCCGTATCAATAAATTTCTGCCGAAGGACATCGCCATCCGGAGTGTATTTGAAGTGGACGACTCCAAACACGCCCGCTTCGATGCCATTAAAAGAAGCTATGAGTACCACATTGTCTTTGCCAAAACACCTTTTGAAATCGATACCACCTGGTACTATTATTTGGCCAGTACGCTGGACGTAGAACGACTCAACGCTGCCGCTGCGCTGCTACTCAAGTACCGGGAGTTTTTTCCCTTTTGCAAAACCCACCACGACACCCTCACCATGCAGTGCGACCTCCACCGCTGTGAGTGGAAGTTGGACAAAGAAAATGGCCGCCTCGTCTTTCACATTTCCGCCAACCGCTTCCTCCGTGGCATGGTACGCCTCATCGTTGGAATGTGCATCAAAGTAGCGACAGGGAAACTGGCCCTGGAGAAAGTAAAAGATGCGATGGACCGGCAGGTGCTTTTGGAAGGGAGCTGGAGTGTTCCGCCGGATGGGCTGTACTTATCGGAGGTCAAATATGAGTTGGTACAGGCAGGCCTGTAGCGTTATTAGCATTGTAAACGCTAACAACGCTTGCCTCCTATTTTTTGTCATTCCAATTATATTAGGCTAACAAAAATGGAATATCTGGGACGAAAGAGGAGTGAGTCTATCTTTATTTATACTTTAAAAAAATAAAACATATTTATAAAAAATAATATCATGGCATTTTTTTCAAGATCGCTTCTTCAATCAAAACGCTGCTTTTCACTTTGGTGATAAAATGAGCCCCATTCACACAAATTTTCTGTTCAATTGAGTTTCGTATAAAAAATCACCAAGTGGAAAATCATCATAAACAACACATTTTCAACATTTTATGAGAAAAAAATTTTCCTCAACTCCTAAAATTGGAAAAGCCCGAACGGAGCTACCGTTCGGGCTAAAAATTGTATCCTTGACGAATCTTACACGTTCAAGGATGCCTCCTATTTCCTAATATTAAGATTTTCCAAATATCTTGCCAACTCTCTTTCGTCATATATCAAAACTTCCCTAGGTTTACTGCCCGCGGCAGGCCCCACAACACCGATCGCCTCCAATTGGTCCATGATGCGGCCGGCGCGGTTGTAGCCGAGCTTCAACCGGCGCTGAATCATGGAAGTAGAACCATGCTGGCTCTGGATGATCAACCTGGCGGCGTCTTCGAGCATGGCATCGACATCCTTGGGGTCGAAGGCACCGGGTTGTTTGGCATCATCATCGTCGCCGTGGTACTCTGGCAGGAAGTGCGCCTCCGGATAGCCCCGCTGCTCACTGATGAAATTGATGATCCGTTCCACCTCCGGTGTATCGACAAACGCGCATTGCAGGCGGATCATATCCCCGCCAATGGACAGGAGCATGTCCCCACGTCCGACCAACTGCTCGGCGCCACTGGCATCAAGGATCGTTCGGGAGTCGACCTTGGCCGATACCTTAAAGGCAATCCGTGCCGGGAAGTTCGCCTTGATGACCCCGGTAATGATATTTACTGAAGGCCGCTGCGTCGCAATGATCAGGTGAATGCCCACGGCCCGGGCCAGCTGGGCCAGACGGCCGATCGGCAGTTCGATCTCCTTGCCTGCTGTCATGATCAGGTCGGCAAACTCATCGATGACCAGCACGATGAACGGCATGAATTCATGTCCATTATTTGGATTGAGCTGGCGGGCGATGAATTTTTCGTTGTATTCGTTAAGATGGCGCACCTTTGCTTTTTTAAGCAAATTGTAGCGAGTCTCCATCTCAATGACCAGCGAGTTCAGAATGTGGACCACCTTATTGGTCTCCGTCGTGATCGGCTCTTCCTGATCGGGCAGTACGGCAAGGAAATGTTTCAGCAAAGATCCGTAAGGGAATAGTTCCACCTTTTTCGGATCAATCAGCACCAGCTTGACCTGTGACGGATGTTTCTTATACAACAGAGAGCAAATAATTGCATTTACCCCAACAGATTTCCCTTGCCCCGTGGCCCCGGCCACCAGCAAGTGGGGCATCTTGGCGAGGTCAACGACAAACGGCTCGTTGGAGATGGTTTTGCCCAGTGCAATCGGCAGGTCCATCTTCGAGCGCTTGAACTTGTCTGACATCAGAATCTCTTTCAGCGAAACAATCTGCTTGTTTTTGTTCGGCACCTCGATCCCGATCGTTCCACGTCCCGGTATCGGTGCAATGATCCGGATGCCCAGGGCTGAGAGACTCAGTGCAATATCATCTTCCAGGTTTTTGATCCTCGAAATACGGACCCCTGGTGCGGGAATGATTTCGTATAGGGTCACCGTTGGGCCGATGGTCGCGCGGATTTTGACGATTTCAATTTTATAGTTGAGCAGCGTTTGTACGATCTGGTCTTTGTTTTCTTCCAGCTCTGCCCGGTCGATCTCTACTTTCGAATCTGCGTAGTCGTTCAACAAGGTGGTTACCGGGTGTTCATAAGAAGAGAGTTCCAGCGTCGGATCGTAAGGCTCACTGAAGTTTTTGTTGCCTTGCGTAGCGGCTATTTCGGGAAACAGGGACGCCTGCGGTGCCTTCGTCGCATCGGTCACTTCCAATCCGTCGGCAGGAGCGGGGGTTGGTTCCGGCGCTTTGATTTCCAGATCGCCTTCGCCGGGACGAATGGTTTTGGGCTTTTCTTTCTTTTCCGGTTTTTTATCCAGACTAAAATCGACGGGCTCGCCCGTTTCCACTTTTTCAGCCTTTGGTTTAAATGGCTTGAGCGGTGGAATATGACTCTTCGGTTTGATCGTTTCGACCGTACCTACCTGTGAGGCAATCGGCTTCTTTTTCTTCTTGGCGGTGTAAGGTTGGTTAAATAAGCCGCTGAACCATTGTTTGATTTCCTCTACCGCTTTTTCAAAAGTCAGCTCATTAAAGTTCGGATTCACCATCCAGATAATGATACCGACAAATACACTGATGAACAACAGCGCCGCTCCGATGCTCCCCACAAAACCGGTGATCCAGGAACTGATGGCTTCTCCAAAAGCACCGCCCCACGGAAATTCCGCTTCGCCAAAAATAAATTCAAGGAAAATGGCCAGAAAGAGCATCAAGACAAAACCGGACAACAACAACGGCCGGTGCGCCCGAAGCGGCAACCGCTTCAGTTTAGACCAGCCGAGCACCGCTACCAAATAGGCAATGATGTACGACGGCAGCCCGAACGCCCAATAAAACAAAGTATTGGAGACCCAGGCCCCGAGCCGTCCCAAGAGGTTGGCGGCCTCAAAGTCCTGACTGAAGAGTTCGCCAAATGACCGGCTGTTCACTTCGCTGGCATCGGTGCCCCACGTAAATAAATAGGAGGAAAATGCCACGAACAAATAAGTGGCCAAGAGGAGCAACAGTACCCCAATAAGTTTGGGAATCCGCTCGTCCTTGCTCCAGTCGAGGGAAAGTTGGTTTGGATTCTTTTTTTTCTTCTTCGCCATAGTCAAATCCCGCTGCGGGGGAATTTATCTTTTAGCCATCATCACTTGCGGCGCTTGGGAGAGATGTGGTTCGAGGTGTCAGGCGTCGGGTTTCAGGAGTCAGCTATATTTCGGCTGACTCC
>JBCBRY010000140.1:0-23728 GCA_039819485.1 Bacteroidota bacterium
ATTTGAAAGACCGGGTCTTTTTCCTGGTCTACATTTTTCTTTTCAGTTTTAATTAATGCTTCTAATTCAGCCACTCTTCCTTGCAAACGGCTGATCTCGTCCGTTTCAGGTTTGATTTCCGTTTCTATGCTTTTAATGGAGTCTCTGATTTGGTCCAGTTCTATATTCACGGAATCCCTTAGTTTCTGGCTTATTTTTTTTTGAGGTTCTTGCTTTTGCGTTTGCTGTGTCTTTGGCTCAGCTTCAGCTTGCTTTGGTTTATTTTCAAAATTAAAGCTCAATATTGTGAGCAATATGAGTACGGAAGTACAAACAGTGGTTATCAGCAACCGCTCCCTGGAAACTGACAGCCCTTCCCTCAATTCCAAAATATGCCCCTTTATCGCCAACAGGGCTATCAGCATGCTAAGCACGGCCAGTAAGGCCAAAGTGATATCAATTATTTCTAAGTTGTCCATTGATCATTAATTTTAGAGAAAAATAAATTTTCGTTAAACCAGGGTAGTTCGGGGACTTGGTTTTGAACGGTAGGGAATACCACCCCCGTACGTTCTTTTATTTGGATGTACGCGTTGATTCCCGTTTTGATCACCGGTCCTATTTGAGGAGGGAAAACAATGGCCAAACTTTTTAAAAATACCAGCCATTGAAAGGCATTTTCGATGATGTGCTGTTCATTTAGTATGATAGCAATATCGAGGGCATCTGTAATCAGGGAAATAGCACTGTTTAAATAAAAATAATCTTTGAGCTTGCCTACTGCGCTTATGTGTGCAATTCCATTTAAAAGGATAAAATACATTTTGGCCCGGCGCAGCTGTTCGCCCTGAAAGGAACCGGGTGGAAATTTATTTTCATTTCCCACCAAAATGACTCCTTCCTCACACAGTTTACTGACAGTCGAGAATTTTTCTTGTTTGTAAAAAATAAAGGCCCGAATAATATTGGACAATACCCGGGTCCAGTTGTCCAGGTTTTGCGGGTGCTCGTTCCCAGCGATCAAAAAAGATTTGGCCTTTTCCGTATCTTTAAAAAACCGCAGGTTTATGTAGGCCATCTGAAGCCGGTAGATGCTGTTTTGTTTTTTGTGCAATTCCGCATTGGCGACAATTGATACTTCCTTAAAAAGCGACTCGTATTGAAAACGGCTGTTCTTTTTTACAATCTTCAACAACAGCAAAAGCATTTTTCCCAGTATTTCTGATTGCCCGTTCTCCAATGCTTTCAGGTAATAATTCAATGCCGTTTTGGGTTTGCCTATTTTGTCGTACAAGCGAGCCAGAACATCGAACAAATTCGAGTGGCCGTCTTCCAATATCTGTATGGCAATGTTTAACTGGCCTTCATATTCCCATTTCGTGGACAACCGGTACAGGGAAAATCCTTTCCCCAATCTATATGGATTCAAAACATTATCCGCAACATTTTTGAAATTGATGCTTTCCTCGATGTCCCTGGCCAGTTTTTGGCCTTCTTCTCCAAGGATATCGGGAAGTGATTGTATGATCTTTCCACCTAAATTTTCGGAAACTTCCTGCCTGTTTTGCAACCACCGCTTAAAGGATTCCTTTTGGGTAAGCAAGGGGCTGTGGATATTCCCGACCAGGCAATAATGCAAAACGATGCCCATCAGGTACTTTTGAAAAACATCTTCTTTTTTGATCAATTCCAGTGGAAACCATTCAAGGGTGGCAGGCGCTGCATTGGTCCATTCTTCAAAGGAAACATCAAATGCAGGAATTGCCAGGATGTACCAATCCAGGTCGTGACTTTTGCGGTTGCAATAAATAGTATAAGGCGTAGGAGACGACAGCTTTTTATGCCCACAATTGTAATAAAACCCAGATAGCACACTGGCAAAGTGAACAACTTCCGAAAATTTGATTTTCAGGTTCTGCTGCCAAAGGGTGACCATTTCCGAAAGGGGAATAAATTCGCCACTTTTAAAGGGATACTCCAGCACCCAATGTCCATTCCTGGGCTCTTGGTGCTTTAGTCGGGGCCATATCCAATGATTGTGTTCGTCTGCGATTTTGTGTGGCAAGAGAAAAAAATCGGACATGGCCCCCTTGTCCATATAATTGACCGGAACCAATAGCTCCACCTCCCCTTCTTGCGAAGCAGTTAAGGTGCCATACGGCAGTTGATATGAAGATCGCTTTGTTTCCAAGAGCAAACTGGTTGAATTTTATAAACTCTGGCTTGTGAGAAAAGTGGTCATGCTAATGATATGCGTCGCCAAAGCGGGATCGTTGTCGACTTGGGCTTTTTGCAACTTCATTAAGTAACTCTGCAGTTCCTGTTTTTTGTCCGGAGGCAACTGGGACATGATTGCATAAGCTTGCTGTACAATATCGGTGATGTTGACCTGACTGCCTCCTTGGTCGGAGCCGTTTGAGATCGGAGCAATTTTGCCGGACTCGACCATTTCAGATAAGTCCATCCTTTTTTTCTCCGTCATGGCATCCATCCCCCTATCCAATTTGATGGTCTTTGTTTCACCTGTTTGAAGGTGTTTGATTTCGCCGAAGAAGATTCCATCCGCATCCAAAGCGAAGGTGATTTCAAATTGGTGAGTTCCTTTAGGCTCAGGTCTCAGCCCTGAAATAACAACGTCGCCCAACATGAAATTAAGAGAGGCCTTTTTATTCTCACCTTGAAAAACAGGTACATAGATGCTGGTTTGGTTGTCCTCTGCCGTCGTATATCCTTTCCGCTGGACTTTGTGCGGGATGATGCTGTCTTTTGGGATCAATGGGTCATAAATATCATCTACCAAACCTACTCCCAGGGTATGGCTAACCACATCTTTGATATTCGTATTGTTTACTTCTCTGGAAGCATCTTCGACTGGCGCAATTTCTAAAGGAACATCGTCTTTTATCTGTGCCGCCAAACTTGGATCATAATTTTTCCCCATCATGGCAGCTCCGATCGCTACTATTTCGTCGGGGTTCAAATCCGATTTCACTTCCTTTTTGTATTTCTCTTCCAATAATCTCCGGACCGCTGGAATCTTACTGGACCCGCCCACCAGAATGAAAGCCTCGATATCATCCATCGAAAGATCGTGTTTGTCCTCTGCACTTTTCAATGCCACGTCCACTTCTTTAAATGTCTTTTCGAGCAATGGATTGATGAGTCTTTCAAATTCCTCCACAGAGATTTGGTAACTGATCTCCTCCACACCTTCAAATGGATTTTCCAAAAAAACCTCTTGTGCGTTTTGCTCATTGCATAAGTTGATTTTTGCTTCTTCCGCTTTTAGGCGAAGCCTGCCGACCAGTTTTTTATTGCTGGTAAAATCTTTACCGAACTGCTCTTTCATTTTATTCAACAACCAGTCTAACAATATTTGGTCGATGTCACCTCCTCCCAGCTGGGCATTTCCACCTGTTCCCAATACTTCCACAGTGTTCTCTTCTTCCACGCTGATTATGGACACATCAAACGTTCCGCCCCCAAAATCATAAACTATGAACGATTGTACCTCTTCCGAATCCAAACCGTATGCTACAGCGGCAGCGGTGGGTTCATTGATGATCAACCGGGGATTGAGTTTGGCAATTTTGGCTGCTTCCCTGGTCGCATTTTTTTGGGATTCTTTAAAATAGGCAGGTACCGTAATGACACAATCGTGAATGGGAGCACCGATGTACTTTTCCGCATTTTTCTTTAGTTCCTTTAATATCCAGGCGGATATGAACTCGGGGTCGTATTTTCTTCCGTGTACTTCCACCATTGATTTGTTGCCATCTGCCCCTTTTTCTCCCATGAGTCTTTTTACTTCAATCAGGACACCGTTGGGGTCCCTGACTTGTTTTTGTTTTGCAGACCTGCCAATAGAAACTTCTCCATTGGGGGAAAGATAAACAACCGAAGGAGTGGTGGTATGATTTTGCCGATTTGGGATCACCTTGATGTCTTGTTTTTCAAAATCATAGGCAGCAACAACCGAGAAAGTTGTTCCCAAATCGATTCCAATTACTTTGTGATAACTCGCCATGATAATAGTTTTTATGGAAGCTGTTTGAAAACTCCAAGTTGAGTCGGGAATTCCTGGATTTTTAAACAACTTCATGGTAAGGATTTTGGCAAATCAGCAGTCTTTCCCCATGGGAACGATAAAATGAACAGACATCCATTCCCTCCTAATTACCAAAATCCTGGTTAGAATTAAATCAAAATTATTTTAGTGATGATCTTGGTTTTTTGCTAATTCATCCAAGTCATCGATTGAAAGTTTCACATCAGATTCGTCCGTATTTTCATTGTTATATTCAATGAATTGACTCAAAAAATTTTGCAGTTCTGCGTCTATTCCCTTGGGAACCCAAAGCGGAAGAGAGGACGGTGTCGGCAGAAATTGGTCTTTGCCCAAGACTTCGGAAAGCAAGGAGGAAACAAAATTAATTTGCACCATGCCCTCCATCCACGATTCATTTTCACCTAATTGGACGGTCAAAAGTTCATTGTGTGGGTTAATGCGGTCATAGTTCTGTTTTTTGTCTTCTGTTCCGATATGCTCCAAAATTTTTTGCAACTTACCAAACTCCGTTTCGGCTTCGCCAAACTGCGAACTTATCTGATACCGTTTCCGGCCCTTTGCCTCATTCTGTTTTTTAGTGATGATGCTCTTGATCTCTTTTGCGGAGGCCAGCGGGGAGACTCCTAAAAAAGAGTAGTAGTTGCTCTCATCATACTGAATCAGAGCCTTTGGTTTTGGACGGTTATTTTCCATAATCATTTGATTTTAAATCATGCAGATCTTTGGTCAATTTGTCATAGAGAGTCTGTACGTGGTTCAAGTCCTGAACTTTTGCTTTGCCGATGAAGGGCTCTATTTCATCGATGGCTTCTATTAATAAGTTGATCTTTTCTGCCCTCTGGTCGTTCCCCTTTTTTTGATATGCTTTAACGGTAAGACCGAAAGCTTTGAAATAAGCCAAGTCAAGTTTTTGCGCTGGTGTTTTTGGCTTTACAGAATTGAGCAGGGGCAAAGCGGTTTCGTGGTCACCCTTTCGCAACAATCCCTGAACATATTTGGCCACCTGTTGGAATTTCAGTGTTTCATAGTTGTTCAAAAATGATTGGTAGGCAGCTCCGTTATTTTCTTGTAAATTTTCTAAAAGCGATTCAGCTTCCTCAAACCGATTTAATTTTAGCAGCAAGGTGATTTTTTGTCTGTCGATCAATGCATCGGAAGTCTGATGGCCTTTCAGTTTATCTAATTCCAGCAGGGCTTTTTCAAAATCACCTTTTTCCGACAAATCACTGATATTGGCGATGGTTGCAGCCAAAGCCTGTTGGTTTTCAATTTCCTTGATCTGAGATTGTATTTTCCGGTTTCTCTCTTCATCTGATGCATTGTACTTCAAAGAGAGGTTCAATATTCCTTTAACGGCATCGATCGGTTTCTCCCTTTTTAGTACAGCCAACCATTCGGGGTTCCAATCTGTCTGAATATTTCTTACTGGGACGGGCGGTATTTTTGCCGGGTCGTCCAAATGATGGGTGATTGCTTTTAGTAAAGTATCCACCAACAACATCAGCCCTTTTTCAGGTTGTTTTATTTGTGCAATGAATTCTGTAATTACGCCAAAGGCCTGTTCGAAATCCTTTGCCTGAATTGCTTCCGCAACGGTTTTCTGGGTGGAGGCCAACATGACTTTATCAATATCAGAAGCTAATACTTTTAATACTCCATAGTAAAGTTGTTTACTGCAATTTTCCAAAGCAGCCCGAAAATGATTGCTTGCCTGCCTTGGGTTCCTGCTTTTCAAAAAGCATTGTCCCAATAAAAATTCAATCAGGTAACTCTGGTTATCGGTCCTGGTCAATTTTTCCAAAACCTTATGCAGGCCAGAGTGAATACCTTTTGTATAAAAATTTATTTCTTCCTGGCACTCAGACTTTATCGAAAAAAAAGCTTCTGTTTCCATACTCAAAAGCCTTGATTTGAGTTGCCCCTGTCGGCTCAGGCAGCGCGCTATTGCCTTTTTGGCCCAATCGGAGGCAGCCTCGTATTCCCCTTTACGGATCAGCAGATAAATGATCTGCTCGTAGGTCTGTGTTGAGGTCGGGAACTGGTCAATCTCTTTCAACAGTTCGCCGAAAACCATTTCTTCTTTTTCTTCTCTTGCAAAATCTACCTGGCCAGACTGAACCGGAGCATAGCTCTGGCCTTTACCATCTACTTCCTCCAATGCCTTCTGAATATCTTCGATGCTCTTGACAAGAGGGTTTTCCTCATCATCCTGGGTAATTTTATAAAATTTAGCTATCGCTTTTTTTGACTCTTCAAAAAAACCACCGATAAATAAGTACCTGGCCCTGAAATATTCAATCCGGGGGTTATTATTATTTAATTTCTGGGCTTTTTCAAGAATCTGGACAGCCTTCCTCGCAGCGCTCTTTGCGTTGGATTTGAGCTGTTCATAAGTCCCGATGGAAAAACCAATCAACAAATCGGAACATAAATGATCGGATATTTTAGTCAGTTCTTTAAGTGAAAACGATTCTTTCGGTTTATCCAGATCAAGTATCTCAATTACTACTTGTTTTAAAAGGCTAACCTGGTAAGGGGTATTGTCTTTTTCATCTTCGAAGAGCAGTTTGGCATCCAGGAACAGGCATTCTGCTTTAAAGAAGTCGATCAGTTCGTTAACCATATATTCATGGTCGGCACTGGGCTCCCACGAATAAAGAAGCAGGGCGGCATCGGCAATGGTTTCCAGGTGGGTACTTTTAACAAAAGCTGCTTCCGACTGGTCGGGATCTGCTTGAGCGGTGCCGATCATTTTCCACTGGTTTTGCCACATTTCCGTTACTTTCTCTTTAAGCAACGCACCTTCTTCTTTAATCAAGACCTGGAGTGCGCTGGCGAGCTGGGTAAGTGCATCCAATTTTGCCTTTCCCGCCAATTCATCCGGACAGCCCAATAAATAATTGGCGGGTTTTGTTCCGAGAGAAAGGTGTAAAAAAACAAGCTCTACTGCTGTGAAATGCAACCATTGGCGCAACTGCTCCGGATCGTTATCAATGACCTGCTGGTTTACCGCAATGAAATTTCTTAGCACATTGTTATTGATCCTGGTCTCTTTCTTAAAGATGCCAAAATTCAATTGGAAGCCGTTCTCTTCTGTCGAGGAAGTCATTTTTGCTTGCTGGGCAAACATCCTGAAGCGTTTTGCGAGGAATCGCGCTTTGTGCTGATTAAACCGCCCCAGTAAGGCCAACCTAAAGTGGTAGCGGTCCAGGGTTTCCCAGGCTTCATAGTACGATTTTCTTTCTCGCAGCAAAGTGAAAATGGTCGCTTTGTTCTGCCAATTGATCAGATTATGCGGTTCTAATTTTTGGCATACCTCCAAGATGGCCATCGCCCCGTTTAGATCACCTTTCGACGCCTTTTCCACGGCAATAAGGCTAAGGTTCGCTGCATACAATCTTTTCACGGCGTTTCTTTCTGGAAAAGCCAGGTGCAGCCGCCTCACCTGCGATAAATACTTTGAAAAATCTTCTTTTCTTTTATTTCGGTTGAAGTGGCAGATAAGTGCCATTTGTTCCAATTTGGTATTCGGGACAATACCTGCAAAGTCTTCATTAAATGCTTGCTCGGAAGCAGCAGACCATGCAATTAGACGATTTAATAATTCTTCCGCTTTATTAGGTTTTTCTTTTTCAAACGGTTTGAATGTTTTGACGGTACCCTGCACAAATTTTATCCCTTCGTTTCCGTAAAGGATGATGATTTTTACAAATAAATCCAGCCAGCTGGCCTGGTATTCGGGCCCTTTGGGCAAGCTTCTAAACCCTTTTTCCAATATGCCTTTTTTGAATTTGACACGCACAGCAGATTCTACCGATAAAAAGGCCGCCCATTGAAAATCCTTGTTTTGCCTGCTAATGTCTTTGGCAATGATACCTGCCCTCTTCTCCAAGCCCCGGACACGGAGGGCGCTCATGCTTCTCAAGTATTTGAGCGAAACCGATTCCGGCAACTTTTCCTGCATTTGTTCCAATAACAGCCGCCCCTGTTCCCATTGTCCAAAATGAAAAAACAACAGGACCAACCGGTATTGATGGATGGGGTTAAAAGGTTCAAGGGCCTTGGCCTTTTTAATATTGTTCAAAGCAACTGAATAATCAGCCAGAAAAAGAGCAGACAAGCTGTAACAATTGGCCAAATGATGGTTCAGTGAAGCACTCTCTTTGTGAGTTCCACCTGATTCCAAACGATCAATGGCTTTGGCCCAATCTATTTTTTCCGATTGAATCATCAATTTATTCGTTTATTAAATAATGTTTAGTGAAAATCCTTTTTCGGCTTTTTGGAAAGCATGAATGCGTTTCGATTCAAAATCCTCGTAGGCAAAAACTGTTTTGCTGGAGGCAATGGTCCGGTAGACACCAGACTCCTCCACCTGGTAGAGATTGCCCAGTTGCGTCCAAACCAAGATAGCTTTATCATGCGTTGCGTTCAATCCAATGACCACCTCCTCTTCTTTTGATAAAATCCTTCTTGCCTGCAACAGACTTTTGGAGAGGATCAACAGCTGGCCTTCGTCCGTTAGCACAAAACAATTTTTTGTGCCACTGACCACCTTTCTCAAACCACAGGGAAATTCTTTTTTGGACACCTTGAGTTGTTCTGCAGACCAATTATAAATCCCCATTTTTTTATGGCCGATGAGTAAAATATCCTGGTTGGTAAACCCCTTTTCCATCTCATAGACCCTTCCAAAAGGGTTTAATATGGAAGGTTGGAATTCCGTGACCAAATCCTCTTTTTCTTTGAGAGTCCAGACCTTTCCGTTGGCATCCAAAAGCAGAACCATATCCTCTGACAGAGGCATGATTTGGACGACAGGAGCAGGCAACGCAGTCCGCACATCCAGTGCTTTATTGTCCATCAAAATACTGACCCGTCGGATGCTGTCTCCAATTATTATTTTATTGTTCCATAAGGCCATGCTCAATGGCACCCCGTCCATCGGGATGTAAGACCAGACACTACCTTGCAGCACGGCCAATTCTTTTTTGCGCAGGCCCACCACTAATTGATTCTGTCGGTCAAGTTCAGCGACCGTGTACTTTTTTTCTGGGGGCAAATGTTTTATATCATTAAAATCGCTTGTCAAAATACATTCATTGCCCTGCGTCAAAATGATCCGCTGATTGTCCGACCCGACCATGAGTTCGGGTAGCCCTTCGCACAGAAACCCTACTTTTTTTTCAGGCTCCTTGGTTTTTATGGTGATGGTTTTTTGGGGTTCAACGATTTCCCTGTTTTTCTTTTGCCGCAAAATGGTCGTAATCTCCCCTGTTATTTCAGTCAGGTTCAATTCCACTTCGAAGTCAGTTCCTCCGGAAAGAGCAATCCCTCCAGTGGGCCGGAGTTGTATTTTGCTCAACCAGTCATACTCGGTCCAAAGGCAAGGACGCAGAAGGATCGGGAACAATTCAATTTCGCCTTTTTCTTTCCTCTTCAACAATCTCGGCAACTCCTTTTCCTGGATATACTCTGAAATGAGAAAATCATTGGAAATCAACAGCAGCGCGATATCCGCCTCATCCAGGTTCTTTTCAATTTCTGCCTCCCATTCATCTCCCAAGGCAAGTTCACTGTCACTCCAGGTCGACCAACCTATGTTTCTTAATATTTTAAGATAGGTTTCCAACTTCTCTTTCCAGGCAGTATCTTTTTGGCTATAGCAGATGAATATTTGTTTCATTGAGATATTTAAAAATATTGTGAATTAATTTTTTGATTTTGCTCTTGCTTTTTTCAAAGCAAACTTGTCAATATCAATATTTTCCACACCATATAAATTTCTGCTTAGTTCTTCATATCCTTTTGAGCCTTTAATTTGATGGTACTTTTTCTCTCCTCGCGGTGTTATGATTGTTGAAGCAATGCGTTTGAAAAAAAAGTAACATATAAAATAAATTACGTACCCAAAAAGCCCTCCCATAAATAACAACCCAAAGAGGGCTCCGTCCTCAAAAAGAACGCTGAAGCCAATCTCTGAGAGACAATATAAAATTATCGACAGGGCAAAACTTATTGCCAACCACATCCCGTTTTGTAAAATAAATTGATGAATTTTTACACACCTCAAACATCTGGCTACAATAGAATAGCTAATAGAATAATAAATGGTATTGTAAGCTCTGCCGGTCTCTTTTCTACCTCTTATAATAACTGGAAATTTTTCATCACTTTCTCTCTTGCCACAATAATAACAGGTATTAAACTCATAGTATTCAATGAGCTTTTTCTTGTGTTGTTGAATCCTGTTTTTAAGGGACCTCTCGGTGGCGACGCGAGTAGCTTCATCCAATAAATTCAGTATTTTTTCCAGGTTCTGCTGAGAATGGTTCAGCAAAGTTATTCTATTGAAAGCCTTCAAAACGGCCTCTTCAATTAATTGGTTTAAGCCCAAAATGCCTTTTGAATCTATTTTCCGCCATCTTTTGTTTAATGCCTCCAATCGTTTAAAATAAATTCGCAATAACCGGGCATCCTCTTCCTGGGAAGAACTGGACATTTTATATAGATCCGATAATTCAACTTGATAATAATGCCGGAGTGAATGAAAATTATTTTTCCAACCAGAATTGTAAAAAGGGCTTTTGGCAATAATTAAAAGTAATTTTTTGGTCTTTTCTTTTTGTCCCTGATTAATTAATTCCTTAAGCTCATCGACCAAAATATCCGACAAGCGGGTCGGTATGGAATTTATTAAAAATTCCACAACACTTTCATCCAATAAATCATCATCTATGTTTTGAATTATTTTTAATACATATGCCTCAAAATCGGGATGGCTTAATATAGATGACCATTTTTGAAAAGCGGAAGAAAATAAATCTGGCCATTTAATTTCCCGACCCATTTGCGCTTGCACATCTGCTATTAATTTATGGGGATTTACAATTTGGGATACCGCCCCTTTCTTTTCCCAATTTAATCCAGGCAATTTTTTATCTGCGAATTCTTTTTCAGTGTCATCAGATTCGATTATAGGCCCAATTCCGTGGAAATAGGAAAATCCCAAAAGCAAATCCAGATTAGCACTGTTAACGAATTGGGCTATCGAGATTTTTTTCTTTTCGTCCTCTTCCAAACGACCATGATCGACTTCCTCCTGGCCAGTAAAATTTTCCGGTTCTTCACCCATTGTTTCGGCCTGGTCGGCCGGTGCAGAAAGTACAGCTATGCTTGTTTTCTCTAAATATTCATAAAGCTTTTCTCCGTTCTTTTTTGCCAATCCCTCCCAAAGTAACGCTCCATCAGGATCGCCCTCGAAGTCAAACCAAAAAAGTTGTTCCAGTAACCGCTGCAGGGGTTCTTCAATGACCTGCATCGCTTTGCTGATCTCTGTTTCATCAACCACAGGCATCCATGAAAGGAGCTGGCCTTCCCCTTGCTGTACACCCAACCTGGCGAGGGACAATAACTTTTCACCCTGCCAAACTGCATCTTCCGGTTTGGCAGACACTTTCAATTGCAGTGCATTAAAAGGGTTTAATCTGAATTGGTGAAGCCCTTTTGATTTGACTGTTAATTGATATTCGTTTTCTTTTGTATGCAGCATTTATGATCGGAATTAGAAGCTAAATTGTTTGATTTAATTTCGATAAAAAACGTTATCTGGGATTAGCCATGTTTTGTTGTAAAGCGTCCATACGGATGTCGATTTTTTTAATATCGTATCTTTCCCTGGCAAGTTCAGTATATCCTTTAGAAGAATATATGTCGTAATGTTTTCTCTCGTTATTATTAATAAAAATCCAGGATAATAATCTTTTGAATATCGAAACGCCTGTGAAGAACCGAATTAAATCACCTGCTGCTAATGTGGAGAAATGCGCTACACCTATTACCAGAAATAATGGGCCAAAAAAAAGCCACTCCCATGTCCAGGAATCGTCATAACGATAACTATTATAATTGTCTGCTAATTCTTGTGAAGCTACCCAGGCAATAAATAATGAGATAAAAAAACAAACCGATAATGCGACACTAAAATTGGAGATAAGGTTTTGCATTTTAGCACATCTTAAACATCGTGGGATTACGGTGTGCTTGATCGAATAGTAAACGGTATTATATTCACGGCTTGTCTCTTTTCTGCCTTTTAAAACGACCGGATAATTCGGATCAGAAGCTCTACATGAGCAAAAATAACAAGTCGAAAATTCATGGTATTCCTTTATTTTTTTTTGGAAATTATTGATCTTGCTTTTTAAAGATTGTGCAGTTGCTACCTGTACTGCCCTGGACAACAAATCCTGCACTTTCTCCATATTGCTTTCAGTCAATTCTAATGAAGCAATTTTATTAAATGCTTTCATGACACTTTCATCAATCAATTGATGAAGCCCAAAAACTCCTTTTGCATCAATTTTCGTCCATCTTTTTTTAACGGCTTCCAAGCGCTTAAAATAGACCCGGAATGATGGTACTTCATTGTTCTGTGTATTAATCATTTTATGCAAGTCCGATAACTCCGTTTGGTAATACTGCCGAAGGGAGTGAAAAGCATTTTTCCATCCCTTTTTATAAAACGGACTATCGGCCACGACTTGTAACAGTGACTCGGTTTTTTTCTGTTGACCCTGGCTGATCAGTTCTTTCAATTCATCGACTAAAATATCGGCCAAGCGGGTCGGTACCGACGTGCATAAAACCTCCGTCGTACTTGCATCCAATAAATCATCATCCAGGTGTTCTATTATTTCTCTTAAATAAAATTCAAAGTCCGGATGGTCGAGTATCTGCGACCACTTTTGGAATGAAGAAGCAAGCAAACCTTGCCATTTATTTTCCTTGCCCAACTGCTCCTGAACCCCGGCAATCAAACTATGAGGGTTTAGAACGTGCGAAATATTCCCGTTCTTTTTCCAGATCAATTCCTTTTGCTCTTCGCTATTTGGTTCCGCTCCACCGGTTACTTCGATCATTGGACCTACCCCGTGAAAATAGGACAGCCCTAAAAGTAATTCCAGATTAGCACTGTTGATGGCTTGGGCAATGAAAGATTTACCTTTCGAATTTTTGCCCGTAATTTCATTGTTATTTAGGCTTTCGGTTTTCTCATCGCTGGGTTCTTGGGCTTCCGAAACCAGGTTAGCACCTGGGTCATCGGCCTGTGAAAACACCCGCTCGATTTTCGTTTTTTCTAAATATTCATGGAGTTTTTTTCCGTCCTCATTAGACAACCCTTCTTGCAGCAAATCACCTTCCGGGTCATTTTCAAAATCAAACCAAAAGAGTTGCTCCAGCAATCGATGCAAGGGTTCTTCAATGGTCTGCATCACATTATTTATCTCCAGTTCATCTGCGAGCGCAAACCACGGAATAACTTGATTCTTTTCCCTTCCCACTCCCAGTCTTGCCAACGACGATAATTTCTCCCCTTCCCAAATAGCCTCGGCTGTTATGGTAGAGACAGGTACCTGAAGCACGTGAAAGGGGTTTAATCGAAATTGATTCAGCCCTTTTGATATTTTGGCATTAATAATAACCATGATGATTTTTTACCAAGATCATGTCGACTGCTGCTTTACAAAAGTATCCTTGATGCCAGCGCAACAGAGTTGCCTCGGCATTTAAAGGCTTATGTGGCGGAACGGCCTGATGGCCCTCCCCCATCCCAAAGGACTTTTGTTAGAGCAGAGTGAACAGTCAGTTGACGATATTTTCAGGTCAGCTTTGCCTGATTAATTTACGGTTGAGATAACATCAGAACCGCTTATTTTTTCTTTCTCTTCTTGAGGCAACATTTTAACGAGGTCGAAATAGATTTGACGAATGGATCCAATTTGTCCATTTTCCAGGGCCCTCATCCCTTCACTTACCAAGGCTGAGCCGTTGGCTCCTCCATAGCCTTGGTCATTAATTATCTGACTCACTTGTAAAAACATAGCTGCCCAAAATTCATCGGTACGGGAATAGACATCTATGAACAACTGTCTCATTTCATTTTTCTTTTTTTCTGCCTGTTTCAAGTCCTGTTTATCAATCGCTTGCTGAAATTCATTTTCCAAGGCTTGCATCAATTGTTTTTCGTCCGCATTACCTTCTTGCTTGATTACTGAATTCACATCCTTAGATACTCGATAAAAATCGGTTTTCAGGTTTACCTGGTGGTTCGAATCTTCTGTTGTGTCCAGTTTTTTGGTCATTTTCCGCAAGATATCGTCTGCCTTGTCCAACGAATCCCGGTCACCTTCTTCTACCAGTGATTCAATATCCTGGACACGTTCATCTATTTCTGATTTATCGTCTTCGCTCAGTTGGTCTGCTAATTGGCTTAAACTTGCGAGGCGGTCCATTTGAGATCCAAGTTCCTTGTGTACTGTATCCGCGGTTTTGGTTTCAACATCCAATTGCACCACATTCTCAAACCACTGATCCAGCAACCTCACATACGCACGGGCACTTGTATTGGAAAATTGATCAATGGACAATTCAACCTGAATTTCAGATCCAACTGGCAGGTCAATGGCCAGCTCCCGGGCAAAGATTTTCAATACTCCAATCACTTTGTTTCTGTCTGCCCGGCTGTTTTCGCCCTGGACTATAGGCACACTGATGGCTTCACCGGACTGTCCCCTTTCCAATAAAATAGTGGAGGCGTGGGACAATTTATTTTTGGTTGGTAAGGCAGTCCCTTTTTTGATGTACCAGGCGACTGAATTGTCAGCCAACATTATCCCAACCGATTGGGAAAGTGGTGGCGCACCAACACTGATACCGTGGATAATATTGATTTGGGAAGGACTGCAAGGGTGTTTCTTGCCTGCGTTATCCAACACTTCTATGGAAAACAAGTTGGAGTCGTTCTCCAACAAGGCCAGATTGGCAAAAAACGTCTGGTTGCTGTCCAGCTTCAAGTCGTTGGTTTGAAATTTCTGGTCCGACCTGATGAGACGGACATGACCGATACCCGCCTTCGGCCCACTTAGAATCCGCCCGACAATCAATGGGTTGGGATTGGTCGTCATCGCTTCGTATTCCAAATCCAGGATGGTCAGGTCATGATCTTGGTTTGCTGATTGTGGTCTTAGGTTTTTAGGCAGTTTTTGAGTGGAGGCAAAAATGGCCGCACCAAAAGCAACGATATTCATGGGGTTCAAATAATGCTTTGCTTCAATTTGAAGTTCCCTTTCTATAATTTTAGGTAAACAAGGAGTGAGTGTGGGGCCCCCAACCATGACAACACCGTTCAATTTCGCGGCAGTTAATTTATTTCTCAACAATACCTCCTTGCACAGTTTGGTCGTTTTGAGGATTTCCTTTTCAATGATGCTTTCCAGTTTTTCCCGGTCAATTTCCATCTTGAAATCATAAGTCGAACCGTCCTCTTTTATCAGTAGATTGTCCACTTGAAAAACATCTTTTTCAACTGTAGAAAGGTTGACCCTGACCCTTTCCGCTTCGGCTTTCAACTTTCCAAATGTTTCTGCAAAAACTGGATTGGACCGTTTAAAATCTTGCACCACATTTTCCTCCCTAATGATCTGGACAGCTTCTTGGGCCACCAGCCTGTCCAGGTCTTTGCCGCCCAGATGGTTGTTGCCATCGTGATCCAACACCTGTAGCCTTCCGTCCTTAGATCGAACCAACGAAACGTCGAAAGTGCCTCCCCCTAAATCGTAAATCAGCCAGTAACCTTCCCTTTTGTCCGTGGCATGGGCATGTGCAATCGCCGCAGCAATAGGTTCTTGCAGCAGAGGGGCATATTCAATTCCAGCGAGTATGGCCGCCTCCCGGGTTGCTTCGCACTGATGTAACTGAAACATGGCCGGAATGGTAATCACCACTGCCTTCGGCGTAAAACCGCCTTGCGCCCTCGCTCTTGCCAAAAGCTTTTTCAGGATAAACGAAGAGAGTTCCTCTGGTTTGAAAGTCTTGCCGGAAGCCGGGAATTGAATTGGGTCTTTGGTCCCGATTATACGTTTGAACTCGATTGAGGTATTTTCAGGATCGCTTTTCAAATATTCTTTTGCAGCTGCTCCGGTAACAACGTCTCCTTCTGATGTGACATGCACGACCGATGGCGTTAAAGAATTTCCGTTAGAATCCTTCAAAAGTTCAGGTCCAGCTCCTTTATACAAAGCGATGGTCGAATTGGTGGTCCCAAGGTCTATTCCATAGTCAAGTGTTATGCTCATTTTTGATAGAAATTTTGGGAGAAGTTTGTCAAGCAGGTGATCCAATCAAATCAAACAATTTTGACGGTTGCTTTTCCATTTCACTTTACCGGAGTGAATTCGGCAAGGCTGTTAAAAAAACAAACCATAGCTCTGCTTTGCTTGATTTTTTTTGCCTCGTGAAAAGAAAAAATACCCACGACCAAAATGGCTCATTTAATATGGTAATCTGCTTAGTTGTTTAGGATTAGAATGATTGGGTGTAACCAAGCTTGATCAATTTTTTGTGCCCGAAGGCCAAATTCTTGAGGATCAATCTTTCCGGTAAAAACAGTTCTCCATTATTCATTGCTCCGACGTAAATCAAACCATCTTTGTTATTGGGGCTTAAAAAAGTGGTCAATTGGATAAATGGAAATTGCTCTTCATTTTCTGAGTAGATAGCTTCCGAGACACTTAGGAAATGTTTGGCCCAACCAAACCGGAATGGAGGATACCGTCTTAACAGGTTCGGGTGATCGTGCAGCCCCGGGATGGTCACCAAATAAACTGTCAAGTTTTCCTGCTTTACCATTAGACTTTGAATCTCCCCATTTTCAGTTACGGTTTTAAGCCCTTCATATCCTTTTTTAAGGAGCTTTTTTATCAGCTTAGGGCTAAAGTCGTTTAATAATTTTTTCAGATTTTCTTCGTCGGTCGAGCCTTTTTCAGATACTTGGTTTTTTAATCCGTGCAGTGCTTTCTCAAAACGACTTTTCCATTCATCATAAGATAAAATAGATGTTTTTTGGGGTTCAATTTTTTCCGAACTTACCGACGGATCATCGGCAAATTCATCATGAAGTTCTTCTTGTATTTTATCCCATTCATGTTTAAAATAAACGATACAAATGACTACTGGTGCTATTACTATTATGAAGTTCAAAAATCCCATACATAACTTTTATTAGAATTATTCCTTAATTAATAGTTCAAAGATATTGGGTAAAGAACTCGAGCAGGTGAGAAAAATAGTGAAATTCAAAATAAGTTTAGTGAACAAAAGGTTCTGTTTAGAAAGCTGTTTTCAAAAATCAGAGACTGCCGCCAAGCTTTCTTAAAAAATCATCAAGCCTGCTTTTTGAAATACTTAATTCTACTTTGTTCCGCATCGTGACAAAGCCTCCGTCCGCCCGATGAAAAGTTTCAACATAATCGAGGTTTACAATTGCACTACGGGAGATTCTTGCGAATTTATCCTTTGGCAACATTTCAAAAGTTGCCTTCAATGTTTTTGCAACCAGGAAAGGTTTTATGTTCGGCCGGTGGATTTTTGTGTACACATTATCAGCGAGACAGTACATAATTTCATTGACGCGCATGACCTGAAAACTCTTGCCATTGGGTACAATTATCCGGTGGATATTGGTCGATGTTTGAATGCGTTCGCCTGCGGATTCTACCGCTTTGATCAACTCGGCCGGGCGAATGGGTTTTAATAGATAATCAATTGCGTTGGCTCTCAACGCCTGGATGGCATAGTCGTCATAACTGGTTGTGAAAATGACCTCGAACGGGATATATTGTACTTTGTTGAGGACATCGAAACCAGTCATCGTACCCAGTTCAATATCTAAAAAAACGACTTGGGGCCTTTTTTCCCGGATGGCCCGAATGGCTGATTCGCCGGTCGAGCATTTACCAACGATCTCTAAGTGGCCGCAATGTTTTTCCAATTTCAGGATCAGGTTTTCCATACCTTCCAGTTCGTCTTCTACGATAAGCGCTCTCATTAAATTATATTTTTATGGTTTCTGTTGATGATCGGAATTTTTATGTTCACCCGGGTGCCGCTCGCTTTGCCATCGGCATCATACAAATCAATTATTTCAAAATATGACCCTTTAATTTTTTTTAAAGTATCTATGCGTTCCTGGGTAATTGCGATGCCAAAAGACGGCCTGTCCACCAATGATTGTTTTTGCATTTCCTTAGCCCTTTTCCGCCCCACGCCGTCGTCTTCAACAATACATTCCAATAACCCGCCTTTGTTACGGTTTATGGAAATCATGATATGGCCGGGAGTTTGTTTTTTTTGGATTCCGTGAATAATCGCATTCTCCACAAACGGTTGCAAAAGCATCGGCGGGATCTGGATTTCACTCGTATTCAGTTCCTCATCGATATTAAAAGAATAATTCAGTTTTTCCCCCATCCGCAGCTTTTCGAGAGAAAGATAGTACTTTAGGGTTTCAAGTTCGTTGTCCAGACTGATGAGCATTTTCTTCGAATTATTCAAGATCAACCTGCACAGCCGGCTAAAATCAATTATATATTCTGACGCTTCCTCCTTTCGGTTCTGATGGATCAGAGAATCAATAGCATTAAGGCTGTTTGAAATGAAATGCGGGTTCATTTGAGCCCTCAACGCTTTCAATTGAGTCGATAATTGTTCCCTAAAAAAAGTGACCCTGGATTTCAGGTACAAGACCAAAAAAAGAATGCCTATACCAAGCACTGCGAGGCTGCTCCAAAGTATTAACTGACGCATTTTACCTGCCGCCTGCCTGTCCTTGAACTGTTCCATTTTATAGCTTGCAACACTCAAGGCCAGGTTAGTGCTGTCAACGATTGCCTGATAAGATTCTCCTACTTTCGCTAACAGGGTCGAGCATACATCAGCATTTATATCGGGGCACACACCAGCTATCTCTTCGGCCACAATTTCGATGTACCGGGTATTTTTTTCCTTCACACCAAGATTCAAGACATTTTTATAAAAATAAACTGCTGAATCCAACAGCACATCAGCAGATGTATCGGTGTATAAAGAAAGGTTCTGAAAATTAGCTCCAAGCTGATAATAAATTTCTGCCAAATTACTGGGTGACAACTCGAGCGATGCCTTTAACCACTGGTTGCTGCTCTGAAACCATCTCTTGTCTTTTGAATCCATAAACCTGTTAGCGTGGTAGGTGGCATATTCCAAATAGGTTTTAGCGATATTATTGGGGTTGCCCTTTTGCTGATACAAGTTGATTGCAACCAGATAGCATGAATCGGCAAATTCCAATTTTTGGCTTTTATCATAAACAATGGCAAAATTTACCATCAAACGTGCCAACCGGTTAGTATCGGCAATTTCGGTGTAATAGCTATAGCTTCGGTGAAAATAATCGAGAACAGTTTCAATATTTTTTGTCGTATACAATTCAATGTTTCCAGCAGTCCGGTAAATATCGCCCCAGGTTTTTGCAACTTGCTCATTTGAGGTTTCAACATCTTTCATAACCCTTTGGGCCTTTAGGTTGTAAATTGCTCCCGTCTCTTCTTCGTAAAGGTTGTAATGAATAAGTGCCCGTAAATTTAATGCCCTGCTCAACCAAATGGGCATTTTCTTTTTCTCCAGGATCGCAATACTAATCTTAACATCAATTAATGCCTTTTCAAGATTAATACTTTGAGGGTTTTCCTGATTGGTGACAAATGCGCTCCAGTATAAAGATTTAGCATAATTGCTGTCGAATTCTTTGTTTTGAGAGAAGTCAATAGCCAGATTGGCCAGTTCCAATGTTAGTTTTGGATCTTGTTCGCTCCATTCTTCGCAGAGGTTTAACAGGTAGGCTGCCTTTTGATCATCACTTGTGAGCTGTGAAATATCTGAATAAACTTTTTCCGGAATGTTTGACGCTGGTCTTTTTTTTTCAAACGAAGAACCTGATTCATTTTTACAACCGTTGCAAATTGTGAGCAGAACAATGCAACTATTAATGCAAAAGAAATACAGGGCGGAAAAAATCTTAGACAGCCTTCTACCGTGCCTTGCAGGCAGATTGTTAGGTAGTGCTAAGTTCCTGTTCCAATTCTTCAACAGCATCAAATAAGTTATTAATCAACGTTTTTAACAAATCGGACGGCAAATAATTAAAATCAATTTCGGACCGATAATAAGCAATATTCTCTTCACCGTCCGGGCGGGGCCGTTGTTCCCTGTTTTGTGCTTCTTTTTTGCTTTTTGTTTTCGAAGCATAATCCAATAGATCCAATACGGTGTTTTTTGTTTCTTGATGAGTGATTGAATCTATTTCAGCGTTTATTGCCTCAATATACTCATCGATGGTCTGCAAATTAGTCATAAGTTACAATATTATTTTAAATGTTTGAAATATATTGCAAACCTAATCTTTATGGAGATTTAATGAACGGTGCCCAAAGTGAACTTAGGCTTTGGTTAGGGGAACATCTGGTTTGGTTTAGTTAACCTTTGTGAAAAACCTTAACTAATCTAAACGTATCCCTTACATAAAGAAATCATTCATTCACTATGTCTCAAAAAATCCTGCTAATAAAAACATAGAAATTGCTGCTACTTAAATATATCCAACCTCCAACAGTATTGGATGTAAAACAAAGTTTTCAATTTTAATTTATGAAAAGAAAACATGGTCAATAAGAGAGAAAAAAAGCCTGACATTTTTGTGCTGTCGATCGGCATCAATGAGTATGAAAATAAGAGAATAGCCAATTTGACAGGGTGCGTTAAGGACACCTTGAACCTTAAACAGGTCCTCCAGGCAAAGTTTAATATACCAAACTCTCAATACAAAATATTAATCAATGAGCAAGCAACAAGGCGAAAGATCATCCGGTCATTTCGCAACCATTTCAGTCAATTAAAAAATGGTGATATTGCTCTTTTTCATTTTAGCGGACATGGTTCCTGGGAAAAAACATCACCAGCGTTTGTGGAAGCTGGCTTGGAGTCTTTAGGTGGGCGAAATGAAGTGATTGTCTGTCATGACAGCAACGTACCCTATATTTACAATATTGCCGATAAAGAAATCCGCTGGCTGGTCGCTGAACTGCAAAATACATTTGAAGGCTCGCCAAAAGAAATTCATTTTGTTTGTTTATTTGATTGCTGTCATGCTGGCTCTTCAACCAGAGGGATCAATGCCCCCCTAATCGTTCGAATGACTCCATCTTTAAAAAAGGTCCGGCCTTTGAATTCTTATCTGGAAGGACAATATTCGCAGTTAAAAAAGCATAGCGGAAAATTGTTTATCCCACCTGTCAACCTTGTTTCCCTGGCTGCATGCTCTCCGAGAGAATCAGCTTTGGAAGACCAGAACGGCGGCGTTTTCATGAGAAGTTTAATTCAAGTCTTGTCGTCTGATTTTTTAAATACAGAACTGCCAACTTATGCCAATCTTTTTTCATTAATGCGAGCCTTCACAAGGCAAAAATCCGATAATACGCAAACTCCTTATTTTGAATATTTCGGCACATTCAATCCTAATAATACGTTTTTGTTACTGGAAAAATCAAAAGCTCCTCTCCTGCCCAATGTCATCTTCGAAAACGGATATTGGAGAGTCGTCATGGGAGCGATTCATGGTTTGCAAAAAGATATCATCAGAGATTTAAAGATCCCAATTTACGATCCTTCGGACATGGAGAATCCATTATTTTACGCATACTGTGATCGAATTGAATTGGAATTTACCAAACTAAAAGAAATTAAAAATTCGCTATTTAAGCCCAAGGATTTCCAGGGCACTAACTTCGAAGAATTCCGTGTGCTTGATCCAAAAAAGACCTACTTAGCAGGTTTATCCTGTAGCACACTGCCCATTCGCTTAAACATTGAAAGTGAGGATGTAAAAATTAAGGAACTACTGACATTGGAATTAAACAGTGACCTCTACCGCAATCAATTTATTTTTACAGATTCTGCAAAATATACACTGCATATAACGGCCAGAGAAATTCAAATTCTTTGCAACAGACCGGATAGTCTACATTTAATTTACGGCATAAAAAAGATCGACCAATCGGCAATCAGACATATCCTTGACCAGTTAAAGCAAATCAATCGTTGGGAGCAACTAATGGCAACTCCAAATCCCAAAAAATCATTGATTAATCCGGAAGATATAGAAGTTTGCTTCACCTATCAGGATTATAACAAACAATTAAACCGTGTGGTATTTTCCACCGAAGACAAAATAAATGTGGGGCTCCATTATAAAAAAAAGAAAGGTCCGATCCCTTTTGTAGTGGAAGTGAAAAACAACACAAGTCGCAAATTATACTTCTACTTAATTCATCTTGACCATAAATTCGGAATTTACCAAAAACATGAAAATTATCCGAAGGGATATTATCCAAATGACATGAATACAGAAATCTATAATTCCTTTACGGCTCTGACGGGATTAGGTATATCTGACGATGAGGTCATGGAAACAAATGATATATTTTTGCTTGTGGCATCCAAGGAGAACTTGCAGGCGCCGCATGCTTTTGAACAATTGGGTTTTGGAAAACACTTTGGCAAAATGGTGGACTCCATTGAGCAAGGCAATCAAACATTTGGTAATAGTTCAAAAAAAACGAGAAGTGAATTCTCTGCAACAAATCAATTTAAGGTAAATTGGATCATAAAAAAGATAGACGTGAAACTTATCAGGGTTACTGATAATGCTTAGAACAATGAGAAAATCAACGTTTTCATAGGATTCAATTATCTAAAAAACCACCTACCTCAAAGATATTTTATTATGTACACCTAAAGGTTTCTTAAAGTGAAAAGAGAGAACTTTTGATGCACGCGGGCTATGGTTTTTATTGGGTTACAGGAGTTTACTAATCCTGACAAGTGGTTGAAAGGATTGGGCTCCACCTGATTATTGATGCCCGTTAGTTCATAATTCCTTCCTTTAATTCCGATTAATTCATATCATTGATCTATATTGGTTCGCACTTCTGTAGTTGTCATAAGCAAAAAGAGCGGGCCCGTCATTAAAATTGGTAGGTCTGTAAAGTCGGAAACCGGAGATACTGTCTCGAGCTGGTTGATCTTTTTACAATCAAGTGCTTTAAGGACATTATAATCTTAGCTGTGTTTTCTAAGTCTGTAACTATAGTTTGTTTAGGACAAAATTTTCAAAACATATTTAAATAATGTTTTTTTCGAAACCCTGAAATTGTTGAAAAATTAAATCATTAGAAAATCATTCTGCTTACAATTCCAGTTTGTTTTTGCCCCCTCGAAGAACATTATAAATGCTTAAACCATGATTTTGAATCGGATTAATTTATTTTTTATTCTTATTGTTTTTGCTGCTTTAATTTGTTTTCAGTCGTGTTATCGGGTAGCGGCAAAATCACTTGCCAGTGATATTGGATTGGAAGTCATACAAGACTACTCTGTGGAGTATGGGGAGGAATATAATGACAAAGGACTCGCTGAAGAACTTGACAGGCTTCCCGTAGGTAGTTCACTTAATATTATACTGACACATGGAATAGGCACACCTTCTGATGCTCGCAAAAGATTCAAAGAATTATTGATAATGGGATTAGGCAGTTCTACCAATCGGCCCAATATCGGCCCACGTAAATATGATGCGTATAATGTAAAAGACTGTACAGGTAACTTTTTAATAGCCCAGGCAAACGTTTATCGTTCCGTCTATTATTTGAGGAACAATAAAACTATAGTTTTATATGATGTGGAATGGTCACCGATTACTCATAATACCAAATATTTGATAGATACCTTAGACTCTACTCAATATGC
>JBCBRY010000141.1:0-23438 GCA_039819485.1 Bacteroidota bacterium
TATGGCATTTTATTGATCGGAGCATTTATCGGTTCTGTCATCTTTCAAAATAAAAAATACAAGAAGGAAAAAGCCATAAAAGGAGTAGGCGAGTGTGCTGGCATACCAGGGAGGCAAGATCTTAAAAGAAAACTCAATCGGTTTGCTTTCCAATCCTGCTTTATTCTTCGCCTTTAAAAATAAGGTATACTTGCCGGGCCTTAAGTTGTTGAGGTTTAGTGTGGTATTGTTGTTCCAGGGGGTCCAGCTTTCTTCCAAACCCTCCAAACGGGAAGCATATTTGACAAATTCCTGCTCTTCGTGATTGGTTGATGAAAACACAAATTCCAGGGCATTTTGCTTGTATCCAAGGACTGGCTCTGGTATCTTAAATGCTTTGTTCCAGTGGCCGCCGTAAAGGAGACTGTCTTTCTGGCCTTTGAGCCATACTTCGGAAAGGACTATTTCGGTTTGGTTGCCGTCTGGTTTGTATTTAGTCGGATCAAAGTGAATCATTCCCTTTTCAGCAGCTATCAAAACGTTCTGTTCGTCTATTGTCAAAATGAATTCAAAGTTAGTGACCAATTTATCGGCCAGTTCAGGGATGATCATTTTTTCGATGCTCTTGTCAATCCCCAGATCTTTTATCCACAACACGCCGGCTTCTTTTCCAGCGGCATACCATATATTGCCGTTGATATCCTGATGTAAATACTTGACCTGCGTACCTGCTCCGAATATTTTATTGAAGCCTTCGTCTGGTACTAATTGTTGCTGGTGTTCATCGTATTTGAAAACACCTTTTTCGCCAACAAAAACCGTCTTGTTTCTAATTTGAAAGAGTCGATTGTTAAAATCAGATGGCAAGCCATTTTGAGCGTTGAAATAGGTGGAATGGACTTTTCTGTCTTCCAGGTTCAGTTCATTTTTGAATATTCCCCGGTAAGGGTGGGCCATCCAGACTAAACCGTTTTCTGACGCCAGCAAACGGCAGCTTTCCTCTAACCCCTCCATGTTGCCTAAAAATGTCAATTCGTTATCCTTCTGTTCAAACAAGGCCAGCCCACCATAATGACCAGCTATGAGAAAGTCATCTGCTACGGGCAAAAACCGCCAAACTCCCACCACATCGGAAATTTGTAAGGCTTGATCGTTTTCAATTTTCAGGGCTCCTTTCTGATGGCCGGCAAGTAGCATGCCCCGATGTAAACCCAGGCTCCAAACCTGTCCACCCGAGTTGCTCACTTTGGTAAATGCTGTTTTCTCATTTGACCTGTAGTATGGCTTCCACGGAATTCTGTAAATGCCGGTATTGGCCGCTGCGTAAAGATGGTCGTTATGAATCGCAGCGGAGTAACAAGTGCCTTCTAAATCTCCGTCTGGAAATAGGTCGGTAAGCGCTGAACTTGCCTGGACAAAAGTGATCCCGTTATCAAGGCCCAGCCAGATATTGCCATTGTCGTTGGCATAAACACTCAAGACGGTGTTGTTTTGCAGGTTGTTGGCCTTGCTGATCTGTTGTTGTATGCGCCAGTTTCTATCAATTATAGCCATGCCAGCTGAGGTTGATCCCAAAACGACGTTGCCATTGGGTAAGATGTCAGAGCTATAAATGACATTGTTTTTGAAAAATGGATCATCGGGAATGGGCCAGGGTGCAACGGATGTTTCACTCAGCAGGTAGATATTTCCGTTTTCGGTGGTAAGGAACAATGAGTCGGCTGAATGAGCAAACATAGAAGTGATCTTGCCAGGAAAGTTGGCTACCTCCTTAAACGGAGCAGTAAATTGATTTTCACAATAGATCAAATCACCATTGTCTTTTTGGATATAAAACCGCTTGTCTATTTTGTCTAAAAATGCAAAACCCTCTTCGGAAATCGGAATTTGCATTTCTTCTCCATTCCATTTTGCAATCATTTTCCGGGTCATGAAATAGACCCCTCCACTATCTACCATGATTTGCCACACATCTGCAAAAATCCGGTACTCTTCAGGGAGGAATTGAACCAATGAGCGGAAGGTGAGTTCACCCTTTTCATCTCCTTCGAAATAACCGATTTCTCCTTGTCCACCTGCATATATTCGACAGTCGTTGGCAATGGCAAACGACCTCAGAATGGTTCCGTTTGGTAGTGGATATCGCCGCCAGTGGTTGCCGTCGAATTTCAGTAAGCCTTCATTGTTCGCAACGTAGACAACGCCGTTCTGACCTTGGGTAATCTTCCAGTTTTGCGTACCAGCGCGATACGTTTTCTTCGAAAAATTCTTAATCGGAGGACTTCCTATATTATTGGATTGGGCAATGCCAGCATTCACTGAGTAACACAGCGCAAAACTCAAAATTGAAAGCAGATGCATCCAATGACTCGATGAAATGAGATGCCGAACATGCATGTAGGTAAATTTTTGACGAATGTAGGTAAAACCCATCAAAATGAAAGTGGCTGTAGTAGTAAATATCGGGTGGTTGCTAATTGTGCAGTAGTATTGTTGTAGTATAAATGATGTAGTGCAGTAGTCTTATGGTAGTTCCATATTCCTGATTCGCTATATATAAACGTTACTTTTGTTCCGAATTTGTTTGGAAAACCAACGAAAATTTTGATTTAACGGGTGATTTGAAAATTTTTACTGAAGTGATGTGCTGATGTTGTATATAGTACCTTCTTCTGCGATAAGTGGCACCACAGTAGGAATTTTTACTTGTCTCACACATAGCTAAAATGGTATTGCATGAAACTAAATTCACTCTTCTTGTTCTCAGCCTTCCTTGCAGATTCCCAGAGCAGAAATGACCTTTTTTGATTTTCCAGTATTCTGAATGACACGAGCTGTTTGAGTTCCTGAAAAATTACAAAAAGATGATTTGGAATTTCAAGCCTGCTGAGCAGGGCAATTTAAGCACCAAACAGAGGCGGCAGTACTGAAATTTAGTGGTAAAATATTTTGCTTGTTTCCGAAATATTTAGAGCCTAAGAAGTTCTAAGCGCTCTTCCAAAAAAGGATTGAATGCTAATTCTGACAACGATGACAATTCCTTGTGCCAAAAGAACAAAGATGCACAGAATGATAAATTTAAAATTGAAGCGAATCACTTTGAAACTCTCTGAAGAATTACAATTAGGTCGGAATTCTAACTTAAACAAAACACAAAACTACTTTTAAGAAAGAGCGACCATAGGTCAAGCTCAAAAACAAATTAGTTAAACAAGTTAAATTGATTACGCTGGCAAATAAACACAGAGAGAATTTTTTAAAAACAAATCGACACGGAAACTGCTTTTTTTTGCTTTCACAATTACTGTATTTGATAGAGAATCCCGGTCGAGCTGGAAATCCAAGAATTTTCGACTCGACAGAGATTTTCCAACAAATTATCTGACAAAAAAGAAACTAAGTGATCGTGTAATAAAACGAAAACAAACACTTCTTTTTCATCGATCAAAAGCTTTTGTTTTAGTCTTATTGCAACCTTGCTTAACTATTTAGAAATATGACTACACACATCATCGAAAAACAAAACAAGGCAATCCAGATTGGAACATCCAAAGGACAGTTCGAAGCGGTGGCGGTATCAGGAGATTACGTGAAAATCGGGAACGAAGATTTTTACAAAATCAGTAATTATGATCAGATGGCCCCATTTTTTATGAGCATCGTTAGCGGCTCCGACCATTGGTTGTTTATTTCAAGCAATGGAGGGCTGACAGCCGGACGCAAAAATCCCCAAACTGCACTTTTTCCTTATTACACAGATGATAAAATTCACGACTCCCACGAGACGACTGGAAGCAAGACCATTGTCCGGGCTACAATTGACGATAAAGTGTTCCTCTGGGAGCCCTTTTCAGACCGCTACGAAGGTATCTACGAAATCAGTCGCAACCTGTATAAAAATGTTTCGGGAAACCAACTGATCTTTGAAGAATCGAATGAAAACCTCGGCCTGCAGTTCAATTACGGTTGGTACAATAGCGATGAATTTGGGATAGTGAGAAAAGCCTGGATAAAAAATGTTTCTCAGAAAGAAGTAATGGTCGATATCCTGGACGGTTTCCAGAACATTTTGCCCTACGGAGTGCCTCAATTTACCCAGGCCAACCTCAGTACCCTGGTAGACGCATACAAAAAAAACGAATTGGATCCTGACACTGGCTTGGGTATGTATATGCTGAGTTCGATCATCGTTGACCGGGCAGAGCCAAGTGAAGCACTGGCTTGTAATACGGTCTGGTCTTGTGGGCTGGAGGGAGCGACCCGTTTTCTTTGTTCCAAGCAGTTGAGTAATTTCCGTAAAGGACTTCCGGTACATGAGGAGACCGACATCCGAGCAGAACGAGGCGGATACTTTTTAAATAAGAAAATTGACCTGGCCCCTTCAGGTGGAAAGACCTGGTACCTGGTTGCGGAAGTGAAACAAAGCAGTGCGGATGTAGCAAAACTTATTTCGCTGTTAGGCCAAAAGGAAGGACTTCCTGAAAAATTGGAAGCAGATATAAAGGAAGGAACGGCACGGCTCGACAGATTGGTTGCCAATTCGGATGGGCTTCAGAAGACTGCCGACCAGTCAATGACGGCCCGCCACTTCTCCAATGTGATGTACAATATTATGAGAGGTGGTGTTTTTGTTGACAACTTCAAAGTACAGCGAGATGACTTTGTGGCCTTTGCGACCCAGTTCAATCAACACATCGTTGCTGATCAAAGTAGCTTTTTTGAGTCACTTCACGAAAGCTTCAAATACGGATCTCTGATTGAGCAGGCTGCCGATAATGGTGATCCTAACCTGCTCAGAATTGCTTACGAATACTTGCCGCTCATTTTCAGCCGCAGACATGGTGACCCCAGCCGTCCGTGGAATAAATTTACCATCGATGTAAAAAATGAAGATGGAACAGACAATCTGTACTACGCAGGAAATTGGCGGGATATTTTTCAAAACTGGGAGGCATTGGCCTACAGTTATCCCGGATTTACAGAGAGCATGATTGCAAAATTTGTCAATGCTTCCACCGCAGATGGGTACAATCCTTACCGGATTACCCGAGAAGGGATTGATTGGGAAGTGGTAGAACCAGATGATCCGTGGTCATACATCGGTTATTGGGGGGATCATCAGATTATTTATCTGCAAAAACTGATGGAGGTGTCAGACCGGCACCATCCCGGGCGACTGAGGAATATGCTGACTCAGCCAATTTTCGCTTACGCAAATGTTCCATACCGGATCAAACCCTATCAGGCTCAATTGGTCAATCCTTTTGACACAGTCGACTTTGATGACGACCTCGAAGCGAAAATAGCTGAGCTTGTTGGTGAAAACGGTTCGGATGGGAAATTGCTTTTTGATCAAAACGGGTCAACCTACCTGGTGAATTTTACGGAGAAATTACTGGTGTCGGTATTGGCAAAATTTTCCAATTTTATTCCCGAAGGAGGTATATGGCTGAATACTCAACGGCCAGAATGGAATGACGCAAACAATGCCTTGGTCGGCAATGGTGTTTCGATGGTGACACTTTATTACATGCGGAGGTTCCAATCATTTTGCCTTCGGCTCTTTTCGGGTGCAAATGCTGGTGAATATGAAGTTTCAGTTGAGGTAGCCAACTTGTTCCGGTCGATTAATAATACGTTCAAGGAATTTCAGGGATTATTGGCAGGGGCCATTTCGGATGAAGACAGAAAGACTATTTTAGATCAGCTTGGCAATGCCGGCAGTTCTTATCGCTGGTCAATTTATGAAAATGGTTTTTCCGGTGAGAAAAATTCAGTTAGCAAAACGGAATTAATTTCATTCATAGAATTATCCATCAAATATATTGACCATTCAATCAGGGCCAATAAACGAGCGGATGGACTTTACCACGCATATAATTTAATGTCCGTAAAAAATGAAAATGAAATTTCCATTAGTTATTTATATGAAATGCTGGAAGGTCAAGTGGCAGTTTTAAGCTCAGGGTATCTTGCTCCGGAAGAGTCAGTGGAAGTATTAAAAGCGCTTCGAAATAGTTCAATTTATCGGGAAGATCAAAACAGTTATGTCTTATATCCAGATCGGGAATTACCACGGTTTTTGGAAAAAAATAATATTCCGGAATCATTCAGTAACCGATCTGATTTATTCGCCAAATTAATTGCTAATAATAATCGGGATTTGGTCGAAAAAGATGTGGATGGAATTTTTCATTTTAGTCACTCGATTCGCAATGCCAATGATTTAAAAGAAATATTAAATCAATTAAAAACGAAAGGGTATAAGACGTTGATTGAAAAAGAGAAAACAGGCATTCTCGATGTTTTTGAGAAAATGTTCGACCATCAATCTTTTACAGGTCGCTCAGGTACTTTTTACGGTTACGAAGGGTTGGGTTCTATTTATTGGCACATGGTATCGAAGCTCTTACTGGCGGCAGAAGAAGTGTATTTATCAGCTGTTGAAGAAGGTGCGGAAGCAACATTGGTCCAACAATTATCAGATTGTTATTATGATATCCGGGGAGGGATTGGTTTTAATAAATCGCCTGAAGAATATGGAGCCTTCCCATCTGATGCATATTCCCATACACCGGGCAATGCAGGGGCACAACAGCCTGGAATGACTGGTCAGGTGAAAGAAGATGTACTGGCCAGGTTTGGTGAACTGGGGGTCTTTGTGGAAGAAGGAAAAATTACTTTCCGGCCGACCTTGTTGAACAAAAAAGAATTCCTGTCGGATCACGATGTATTCAGCTATTTCAATGTTTTTGGAGAAAAATTGGACATTGAACTGACTCCTGGCTCCTTAGCTTTCACGTACTGTCAGGTGCCTGTAATTTATCGTATTGCAGAGACAAATGGTGTTGTCATATCAAAGAACGACGGGCAAGAAATTCGTACTGATGAATTGACGATAGGTGGTGGCGAGAGTTCCCATATTTTCAGCAGAAGTGGAGAAATTGCAAGGGTCGAAGTGCAATTAAATATTTAATAATCAAAATGGATTTAAGTCAAAAAAATATAAACGCGAAAATGGTAGAACTGGAACAAGAATTAAAAAGCAGTAAGTTAGAGTGCCAACAGTTAAATAAGCAGCTATCGATGCTCTCAACAATTCACAAACAAAAAACGGAATTAGTCAACAACATAAAAACGGAATTAATCAAGCTTGAAAAAAGTGCATCGTCCAATGAATTTAAATCAGTTTTGGGAAGGTTGATCAGAGAGATTGATTTTAATGACTCTATGCGGAATAACTGGGATTTTTATTCGAATTATTTTGAAAAAGGCAATCAGGATTTTATTGAAAAAATATCGAAAGAATTTCCCACTTTGACTTCCCGTGACCACCGGCTTTGTTTGTATTTAAAAATGAATTTAACTACTAAGGAAATAGCTCCGTTGATGAATATTTCAGTTAGGGGGGTTGAAATCAGCCGCTACCGCTTGCGTAAAAAATTAAATTTGACACCTCACGAAAAACTGAATCAATTTTTAAAAAACCTTTAATCTGGTTTTAATAGAATTTATTTACTCAAACACTGAATTTTCACACAAAAAATAAAATGAAGATTATTGGTTTTTAATTTTTCTATTTTATTTCTAACTAAAAAAACATGTTTTTTTTCAATAAAACAAAATTATTTTTGTTCGTATCCGTCGCGATATTTTCAATGGGGCTAATGAGTCAAGACGCATTTGGACAAGGTGAATTACTGGCATCTACCAATCTTCTAAAAATTCCTTTGGATCTTCAAACCGAGCACTTGCGACCTGGTGCGCAAATTAAAATTAGTACCTCCTCTGCTGCCGTATGTACCGGCGGCGGAAATCAATCGGTTGGAGGGTTTACACTTTGTGCGGATGAAACTGATGCTACCAATGAAGAGGACCGAAACTTTTTTTGGGTTTGTTGTACGCCGCCGGGATGGTCTCCGAGTGAAGCTTATGAATATGATTTTCCATCTATTGAATCTGTGAATCCCTGTGTTGCCGGTGCAACGGTTGATGAGCTCATTTTAACAATTACGATTGAAGACGTCACTTTTGATTTGGGCAGCCCGTATGCTTGCTGTGAGCAGTATCTTGAAGGATTATTTGCTAACCTATATGATAACTGCCCTCCGGGCACTTCGTGTCCTGTGGCCGGAGATGGACTGAGGAACACTACAAATCCCGGCATGGGAGATTGCCTGGCGAATGGAGAAAACCTGAATTATGATGCTGCTTCCAGTTCTTTTCCGCTTGGCATTCCATTCACTTCTACTACTGATTGCTTGAATGCCGTGATCAGCACCAGTGACCAGTTGGGAGTTGATATTGTTCCTTCATTTAGATACGACCTGGCGAATGCTGCCGGGTGTAACTGTCCAGCTGATTTAATCTCTCAAGGCTTAATTTCAGTTGAATATTCATTGGAAGTGGAGTATGTTTTCTGTAGCAACGATCTTCCGACTGGCTGTTTCCCTTCTACCTTTACGCAAATTGATCCGCTTTGTGAGAATGACCCTGCGGTCAACTTGCCAACAACTTCGAACAATGGTGTGAACGGTAGCTGGAATCCGCCAACGATCAACCCTGCCGGGCAGGGTGGAAGTACTATCACGGCCATTTTTACCCCTGATCCGGGACAATGTGTAGGAGGGACTTCTGAAATGGATATTGAAATCAATTCTTCTATTACGCCGACCTTTACTCAGATCGACCCTCTGTGTGAAAGCGATCCACCAGTGCCTTTATCGTCTACCTCCAACAACGGTGTTACTGGTTCGTGGGATGTTGGGACTTCTTTTGATCCAAGTGGACAGGGAGGGAATACGGTGACCATTACTTTTACGCCTGACCCTGGTTTGTGTGCTTCCATTCAGACAATGGATATTAATGTGTTAAATGATGACATACCCCTGTTTACTCAAATAGACCCTTTGTGCGAATCTGATCCGCCGGTAAATTTACCAGCTATTTCAAACAATGGATTCACTGGGAGTTGGGATGTAGGTGCCACCTTTGATCCGAGCGGACAAGGTGGAAATATCGTGACCATTACGTTTAACCCTGATCCAGGGCAATGCGCCGATATGCAAACAATGGATATCGTGGTTGATGATCAAGTGACTCCTTCATTCACTCCAATTGGGCCGCTCTGCGAATCCGATCCTCCTGTGGCTTTGCCAGCTAATTCGAATAACGGTGTCCCTGGTTCCTGGGACGTTGGGACAACTTTCGATCCTGCTGGACAAGGAGGAACTGTTCAAACCATCACCTTTACACCAGCTCCAAATACCTGTGCGTTGAGTGCTACGATGGACATTACCGTAGAGGAACAACTGATTCCGGATTTCACTCAAATCGGACCACTTTGTGAGGATGACCCTCCGGTTCTTTTACCTGATATTTCTAACAATGGAGTTGCCGGAACGTGGGACGTGGGAACCACTTTTGATCCAAGTGGACAAGGAGGCAGTGTAGCGACTATCAATTTCACTCCAAACCCGGGCCAATGTGCCTCGGGACAATCGATGCAGATTACCGTTGAGTTTTTGGAAATTCCATCTTTCACCCCGATTGGAAATGTTTGCGAAGGAGATCCTCCGATCCCTCTTCCATCAGTTTCGAACAATGGAGTTGCCGGAACCTGGGATGTTGGGACTTCCTTTGATCCGGCCGGGCAAGGTGGAAATTTAGTTACCCTAACTTTCACACCTGATGCGAGTGAATGTGCCATTACTCAAACAATGGACGTGCTGGTATTTGAAGAAGAAACACCAACGTTCATACAGTTGGGACCATACTGTGAAAGTGATCCTGTGGTTCCTTTGCCGTTTACCTCCGATAATGGTTACAATGGTTCTTGGGACGTTGGAGTCTCTTTCGATCCAAGTAACTATGCCGGAAGCACTACCACGATAATCTTCACACCTGACCCGGGCCAGTGTGCTTCCACAGCCGATATGGATGTTGTAGTAATTGCAGAATTTGAACCTACGTTTGATCCTATCGGTCCATTGTGTGAAGATGATGCACCTGTCAATTTACCTGCTGTGTCCATAGAAGGCGCGACAGGTTCATGGGATGTTGGGACAGTGTTCGATCCTGCTGGAAATAATGGGAACAATAATCTGACATTTGCTCCGGATGCCGGGCAGTGTGCTTCCTCCACGGTAGTCTCTGTTTTGGTAAACGATCTGCCGGATTTTACTCTGATTGATGTTTCCTGTAACCCAAGTTTGGCGGATTATTTTATTGATTTACAAACAGATGGAGATAATGTGACCAGTACTGCTGGTACGGTGAATGACAATGGTGGAGGTTCTTTTTTGATTGATGGGATACCACAAGGAACCGATGTACAGGTAACTATATTAAATACCACAACGGGGTGTGAGGAAGTATTTGATGTCACTTCTCCGAATTGTGGTTGTCCTGCTATTGCTCCTCCCACAGGAGATGATGTTGAATTTTGCGAAGGCAGCAATATTCCGGAACTGGTAGCAGCAACGGGTGCCGGTCTCGAAATTGATTGGTATGATATGGAAACAGGAGGGGTTTTATTGCTTGGTGGTTCAACTACTTATACACCTCTTGCTGCCGGAAGCTATTATGTAGAATCGGTTGATCCAAATTCAGGCTGCACCAGTACCACCCGTACAGAAATTACACTATCTGTCATTCCACTTGATACGATGTTTACCACCGCCACTTCATGTGATCCGCTGGCGGTTGGAGTGGATACTACCGTTTACAATACAAGCACCTGCGATAGCATCGTCATCACAACCACAACTTTATTAAACGGAGACGAAACAAATCTTACTGCTTCCTCTTGTGATCCCAATCAAGTTGGTTTGGATACCATGTTTTTAACAAACCTGGCCGGATGTGATAGTTTGGTAATTACCAATACAAGTCTTTCCCCTGCCGATACAATGTTCGCACAGTCCACAACCTGCGATCCTATGATGGTCGGTGTAGACACCACAACTTTTACAACGAGTACTTGCGACAGTGTGGTTATTACAACTACGACTTTGTTAAATGGAGATGAAACAAATCTTACGGCTACCTCCTGTGATCCAAATCAAGTGGGATTGGACACCATGTTTTTAACGAATCTGGCTGGTTGCGATAGTCTCGTAATTACGACCACGAGCTTATCTCCCGCTGATACGATGTTTGCTCAGGCCACTTCTTGTGACCCATCGCAAGTTGGAATAGATACAACGATTTTCACTACCAGCACCTGTGACAGTGTTGTTATTACGACCACAACCTTACTGGCTGGAGATGAAACCAATCTTACCGCCACTTCCTGTGATCCGATGCAATTGGGAGTCGATACTGTCTTCTTGACAAATTTGGCAGGTTGTGACAGTTTAGTGATCACAATGACCTCTTTGGCCCCACCAGATACTTTTTTCACCCAAGCTACCTCTTGCGATCCATTGGCGATTGGCATTGATACCACCATTTTTGCAACTACTGGCTGTGACAGCCTTGTGATCACCACTACGACCTTAGAGGCTGGAGAGGAAGTCAACGTTATTGCTTTTTCATGCGACCCCGCATTGGTAGGAATCGATACTGCTTTTCTAACAAATCTGGCCGGTTGCGATAGCCTTGTGATTACAACAACTTCATTATCGGCCGCCGATACCATGTTTGCTCAGGCGTCTTCTTGTGATCCGTTACAGGTTGGCGTTGATACGATGGTGTTTACAACGGCTACTTGCGATAGTGTGGTTATCACTACCACAGTCCTGGCTGATTCGGACGAATTTTACTCACCTGAGTTTTCCTGTGATGCAGAAGAGGTAGGAATAGATACCATGTTTTTTACGAATCTGGCGGGTTGTGACAGCTTGATCATTACGGAAACTTTTTTCCTTGCGGCAGACACTTCTTTTGCACAAGCGAGTACTTGTGATCCATCAGAGGTTGGCGTTGATACTACTTTCTTTAGTACGGCGACATGCGATAGTGTGGTCATTACGACGATAACCTTGGATAATGGCGATGAAGTTTTCCAGTCGGATGTAACGTGCGATCCTTCTGCTGTCGGTTTAGATACGGTATTTCTGACCAATCAAAACGGATGTGATAGTTTGATCATAACTGATTTTGTTTTTGAAGAAATTGATCCGACTTTCATCAATGCAACCTCGTGTGATTTGGCAGATGTCGGCATTGATACTGTTATTTTTAATACCAATAACTGTGATAGCTTAGTAATTACAACAACTACATTGGTGCAGGCTTCTGAAACAGTTTTCTCAGAGGTTACCTGTGTACAGGGGCAAGCTGGTGCCGATACGATATTTTTGACCAACCAGGCCGGATGTGATAGTTTAGTGATTACGAATATCGTTTTTGAAAGTGCCATAACGGATGCATCCTTAAATGTGATTGATCCGTCGTGCATAGATCCATTTGGAAGCATTGAAGTTGTCGACGTTGTTGGCGGTGTATCTCCATATGTGTATTCCATCGATGCCGGAGCTACCTTTGGTACCGATCAGAATTTTAATTTACTTGTTGCAGGCGACTATGAAATAATTGTTGAAGATGCGAATGGTTGCCAATTTGGATTGAATACATCTCTGGCCGATGTGTTATTACCGGAAGTATTCTTTAATCCTGAATCGATCGATGTATTGCTGGGGGATGCTGAACTGTTAAACCCAAATACGACCATTCCCGATTCCTCCATTGCTTCTATTGTCTGGACACCTGTTGAGCAGCTTTCATGCACCGATTGCCTGACACCTCTGGCAACTCCTTTTACCAGCACCGAATATTTACTGACGGTTGAAGATTTAAATGGATGTTCGGCAAGTGCCTCCATCTTTTTAAACGTAATTGAAAGGACCAGGGCGTTTGCACCTAACATCATCTCTCCAAATGGTGACGGGATAAATGATGGTTTTACCATTTTCTCGGCACCTGGCTACATAGAAACCATTATCAGTATGAAAGTTTTTGACAGGTGGGGCGGGAACGTTTATGAGAATTTTGGTTTTCAGCCGAATGACCCACAACTGGGTTGGAATGGTACCAAAGATGGTGATCTTGTCGGTTCAGGTGTTTATGTTTTCGTCGCAGAATTGGGATTGGCAAACGGAGAACGATTGCAGATGGAAGGTGAAATAATGGTTTTACGTTGACCGTAAACATATTGTTATTTTGAGGATGAACACGACCGAATTACGATAAATCTTATTGATAATTGATTAGATAACAGGCGCAATGTCACTGCTTTGCGCCTGTTTATATTTCATAGAGACAGCTAAAAGTATAGTTCTTTCTGGTTAACACTGTTTGCTGCTCACTCCTTACTACATCTTGACTACATCAAAAGGGAGTAAACTTTGAAAAAGTCCATGAAATCATAGACTTGGTATTAAATTTACCGTGAATTTAAGCAAGTTATAATCCGAATTTCCGAACATCCCATCTCGCCCGATTTTATTCTCTTTCCAAATCTTTCTTCAAAATTTTTACGGATTAACTTTTTTGAGTTCACCCAATCGAGTTGCGATGCTTTGTCATTGAGCAGTTTCATTTTTGTGAAACTATTTTTATTAGGCCCCGGAAAAAAAAATAATTACGCGCACATTGATAATAAACGAATCTTTCTTTAACTAAAAAATTGTAATCTCATGTTAAAAAGCCTACTCACGTTTTTGGTGTTAGGGTTAGCAGTCAACTTTTGTTTTGCACAACCTACCTCCGCCTATTGCGAAACAGAAGTTCTACACTTTGCAGGCGACCTTCCTTCAGCTATTAATTTAACGATAGAGAATATTGATCCCAACACGATTAAAGTTGAGATTGAATCTGTTACTGCCGATGCAGTTGATTTTCTCTTGGTTGTGAATGGCAGTGGTGCTACCATCTCTCCAGAAGACTTTTCAGTTCCCGGAAAGATCAGCCGTACCCTGACTTGGGCAGCTCCTCCGGCAGACGTTATGCTGAACGTTCTTTGGAGCAAGGATAATTTTCCTGGTAACTGGCAATTGAGTACCGCCGATATAACGGTACCATTTGCTGCTATTTGTCCATCTGGGCCTCCGATTTCAGCATATTGTGAAACAGAAGTTACCCACTTTGCTGGCGACCTACCTTCAACTATTAACCTGACCATTGCGAATGTTGATCCCAATACCATGATTGTAGAAATTGAATCCGTTACAGCGGATGCAGTCGATTTTCTCTTGGTGGTCAATGGTAGTGGCGCCACCATCTCTGATGAAGATACATCTGTGCCGGGCAAGATTAGTCGAACCCTCACTTGGGCAGCTCCTCCGGCTGATGTCGTTTTAAACGTACTCTGGAGCAAAGAAAATTTTCCTGGCAATTGGCAGTTGAGTACAACTGATATAACAGTGCCATTTGCGGCAGTCTGTAACATCACACCACCTCCTCCAGTGTCTGCATACTGTGAAACAGAAGTATTGCACTTTGGAGGCGACCTTCCCTCGGCCATAAATCTGACCATTGAAAATATAGATGACTTTACAATGAAAGTGGAAATAGAATCAGCCGATGCTGATCCAGTTGATTTTCTCTTGGTTGTCAATGGCAGTGGCGCAGCAATTTCGGATGAAGATACTTCTGTACCAGGCAAGATTAGCCGAACCCTCACTTGGGCTGTTGCACCGACGGATGTGGACCTGAATGTTCTTTGGAGCAAAGATAACTTCCCCGGCAACTGGCAACTTAGTGCAAATGATATTACCGTACCATTCGCAGCGGTCTGTCCTGCGGGGCCTCCGACCTCTATTTACTGTGAAACAGAAGTAACTCACTTCGCTGGCGATCCACCTTCTGCCATCAATCTGACTATCGCAAACATCGACGCAAACACGATGTATGTGGAAATAGAATCAGCTGATTCAGATCCTGTTGACTTTTTACAAATAGACGGGGCTGCAGGTGCAGATATATCTGCTGTTAACGCCTCTGTGCCAGGGAAATTAAGTCGCACCTTGACTTGGGCGGTAGCGCCTTCAGATGTTACGCTAAATGTTCTGTGGAGCAAGGAAAGTTTCCCAGGCAACTGGCAGTTGGGAGCTGGAAACATCACGGTTCCATTTGCTGCGACTTGTCCTCTTTCTCCTCCTCCTCCTCCTCCAAATCCAATATTCTGCAATGCTTACGTTCAGCACTTAGGGATCCCAACGGAGGTCGCTACTGCCATTTTCCTGACCATCACGAATGTTGACGCCAATACAATGAAAGTTGAGATCGAGTCTGCTGACGCCGATCCAGTTGATTTCTTATTGGTTACTAATGGCAGCGGCGCTGTTATTTCAGCTGAAGATACTTCTGTTCCTGGTAAAATTAGCAGAACGCTGACCTGGGCGGCTCCTCCGGCCGAAGTTACTTTGAATGTCCTTTGGAGTAAAGTCTCTTTTCCGGGTAACTGGCAGGTAAGCCCTTCTGATTTTCAGGTTGATTTTGCAACGGTTTGCGCGGATGCCATCCCAACAATGGGTGAATGGGCCATGTTTCTCTTTGCCTTAATTATGCTAACCATCGGAGTTGTATTTGTGATGGGTATGCAAGCAGAAACCAGCATGGCTACTTCACAAGGAGCGGTACCAGTAAAGATACGTCGCTTTCCATTTGACAAGGCCAATTATTTGAAAGCGCTGCAGCATGCATTTGGACTGGCTTTGGTCGGCTTTGCATTTATCTATTTGGTTTGGGGTGAAATTGTACCTGCTGATTTTGTCGGTATGGCTCTTACGATTCCAGTGGTAGCTTACCTACTTCATTTGTTTGGAAAAGTGCAGCGATAGAACAAGAGAAATAAATTAAAACTCAATTTCGTAGAACGGGCATTTAGCTCATTCAGATAAACAACAAATTATTATCCTTCTTTAAGATGAAAAAACTAACTCTACTTTTTTGCTTTCTACTGAGCTTTTGGATGGTCCGTGCAGATGCAGACATCACTGTTTGTGTGGACTTAGGTTGTTTGCCTTCGGCTACTGCCCCTTCCGTGTTTGGTGGTTTCAATGGCTGGTGTGCCAACTGTAACTTGCTTTCCGATCCTGATGGAGATGATATTTGGTGTACGACCGTGACAATGCCAAACGGTGATAATGAATATAAATTCTTCATTCAAGAAGGGGAAGAAATGTTCACTCCAGGTGATCCGTGTACCGTTACTAATTTTGGTTTTACAAACAGGTATATTTTCGTCGAAGATGGAATCAACCAGACTGTCTCGTTTGGTTGGATGAGCTGTGATGCCACGTGTATTGCGCCTGCAGCATCTGCCGATATTACTTTATGCGTCGACATGTCATGCTTACCAAGCGTCACTGCTCCGTCTGTATATGGTAGTTTCAATGGTTGGTGTGCTGCCTGTAATCCAGTGACCGACCCCGATGGCGATGGTATTTATTGTGCCACCGTCAATATGCCTGGAGGTGACAATGAATATAAATTCTTCAGACAGGAAGGGGAAGAAATGTTTGCTCCGGGCGAACCTTGTACGGTCACCAATTTTGGTTTCACCAACCGATTTATCAATGTTACAGGTACGCCTCAAACTTTGAATTTTGGTTGGAATAGTTGTGACGCTGTTTGTAATGCCCCTGCAACTTCTGCCGATATTACTTTTTGTGTTGACCTGAGCTGTCTGCCATCAGCTACTGCGCCTTCTGTTTACGGAGGTTTCAACGGCTGGTGTGCTAATTGTAACTTATTGTCAGATCCCGACGGTGATGGCATCTGGTGTACAACTGTCGTCAACATGCCAGGAGGCGACCAAGAGTATAAGTTTTTCATCCAGGAAGGAGAGGAGCAGTTTGCTCCAGGGGAACCTTGTACGGTCACTAATTTTGGTTTTACGAACAGGGTCATAGATGTGACCGGTGTTAACGAAACGGTTACTTTCGGTTGGAACAGCTGTGATGCCAACTGTGTAGCCCCGGCAATTGGTCAAAATCCAACTGTTGCAGCACCCGACCCAACCTGTACTTTTGCACAACAAGTGATTTCTCTTTTCAGCAATGCTTACAACAACGTACCAGTCAATACATTTTTGACTCCGTGGTCGGCGGCTACTTTAACAGATGTTCAGATAGCCGGTAATGATACTAAGCTATACGAGAATGTAAATTTCTTGGGGATAGAAACGACCGGGCCTAATTTGATCGATGCATCTGACATGTTTGCGTTTAGTATTGATGTCTGGATTGACAACGCCACTACATTCAGAGTGAAATTAGTAGACTTTGGTCCGGACCAAGCGTTTGGAGGCGGCGACGATACGGAAGATGAAATTACCTTTGATAACCCGCCTCAAGAACAATGGGTCACTTACTATCTTCCGTTAGCGAACTTCATCAACCTTCAAAATACGGACAATATTGCTCAAATCATCCTCTCGTCCAATCCACCTGGACAAGGAAGGTTCTTTGTTGACAATATGTATTTTACGACCTGCTCTGCCCCGGGTACTGCAGCTGTTCCTACCATGGGCGAATGGGCTATGTTTTTATTTGCCCTGATTATGCTGACCATGGGAATTGTATTCATCAAAGGCATGCAAACTGAAACTGGAATGGTAACTGCTCAAGGAGCTGTGCCTGTCAGGAGCCGTCGTTTTCCATTCAATAAAGCCAACTATTTTAAGGCCATGAAACATGCATTAGGATTGGCTGTAGTTGGTTTTGCTGCAATTTATCTGATCTGGGGTGAGATTGTTCCGGCTGATATTTTCGGAATGGGATTTTCGGTATTGGTCGTTTCTTATTTAATCCATCTATTTTTTAAAGAATAATCTGACTTTTTCTTTTTAGTCGATAAATTAAAAAAGGAGGACATGGTGTTGAGCCATTGTCCTCCTTTTTTTATGCAGGAGTTTTTAAACAAGTTCTATGTTTAATTATGGGATGAGTTTGTTAGTCGAAAGATTTGGTCTATAACCGCTCAATAATGGTCGCTACACCCATTCCGCCACTGGCACTGACGGCAACTAAACCTGTACTTAATGCCCGTCTTTCCAACTCGTCCAATAAAGTGCCGATCAGCATTGCGCCCGTTGCCCCCAAAGGATGGCCCATCGCAATAGCCCCTCCATTAACATTCAATATGTCAGATGAAATATTTAAAGATTTCTGAAAATTTAAAACGACAGAAGAGAACGCTTCATTTACTTCCCACAAGTCAATATCCGTCACGGACATGTTAGCCCTTTTTAAGACAAGTTGTGCAGCGGGGACTGCTCCGTTTAGCATTGCAGTGGTGGCGGAGCTAATGTTGGCTACTGAGGTGATCTTTGCCCGGGGCTTAATATTTTCCTGCTGTCCGATCTTTTCTGATCCGACTAATACCAGGGAGGCGCCATCGACGATTTCAGATGAATTGCCAGCGGTGTGTAAATAGTCGATCCGTTCAATTTGAGGGTATTTTTGCAGCGCAATTTCATCGAAACCTGATTGACCAAGATTGGCAAATGAGGGAGTGAGGGAAGCCAATGCTTCAATAGATGTGTCCGGGCGGATAACTTCATCTTTATCCAAAACAACCAGTCCGTTTTTATCAAAAATTGGAATGATTGAGTTTTTGAAATATTCATTTGTCCAGGCAGTTTTCGCACGTTTATGGCTTTGTACTGCAAATTCATCCAATTCTTCCCCGGTGAAATTTTCGAGACTTGCGATTAGGTCAGCGGCAACACCATGAGGAATATATCCGGTCTTGTTAATAACATCCGGATCGAATAGCAAAGCACCGCCATCTTGGTACATTGGGGTTCGACTCATACTTTCTACTCCACCTGCCAACACCAGTTCTTCCCATCCAGAAGTAATTTTCATAGCGGCCAAATTGACTGCTTCAAGCCCGGAAGCACCAAATCGGTTTATTTGAAAGCCTCCAATTGATTCTGGCCAGTTGGCATAAAGCAAAGCTGCTTTTGCAATGTTATGCCCTTGGTTATTTACGGGGGTTACACATCCGATGACCATGTCATCGACCTGGTCGATGTTAAGTTTATTCCGGAGTTGAATAGCCCTGAGGCAAGCTCCTAAAAGGTCAATAGGCTTTATCTCATGCAGCGCCCCACCGGCTTTTCCACGTCCTCTCGGAGTTCGGACTGCATCGTAAATATAGGCTTGGGCCATATGAGTACGTTATTAAAACATTAAGCTCAGGTAATTCTTACTTTGTACTATGCTCATGTCAGTTATTGAAATAAACAATTACAACTTAATGCTTAATTAGGAATAATCTTCTTGTAACCTGCGGATACGAGTGTTGCGTGCCCTTTGGGAGCGTAAGAAGCCATAAAGCAAAATAAGTAAAATGGGCAACCCGAAATTAAGGTACTTCATCGTATTACGCTTACCGGCATTTTCATCTCCAATGTAATCTTCTGAAATGGGGCGGGTAGCAACACCTTTTGTCCGCAATTCGATTAAACCGGTATCGTCACTCAGAAAGTCGATTCCATTGACCATCAGGCTGATATTATCTTGGCTTTGTCCTCTTCCCTGACCACTGACCGGGAAATCACCATCACCGATCACAATAATCCGACCGGAACCGGCCTGTTCCAAAATGCCACCAATGGTGAGGTTAGACTGGGTAAAATCGTTATCCGTCCATTTTTTATCCACAACCTGAAAAGTCGTTGGAGCAGGGGAGGAGGCAGATTTCGCAGAAGATTGAAGAAATGGAGTAAAAGTGCCTGAACCACTGTAACTGACAGGGCTGGCAAAAGGGAGGATTACCTGATCGAGTCCCTTGGTGATCGGATGATCCGGGAACTGATTGATGAGTGGCAAATATGGAAATTGAACGGGTGTGTTCATCATGAAAAATCCCTGGCGTTGCTGAACGGTTACAGTTCCGCACTGGACATCTAAAATAAACGATGGCTCAACGTTAATTCCTTTTCCGGCAAGCCACGTTTCCAGTCCTGTGTTTACAGCCGAGCCAGTCTGGTTTTGCAGGTTGCCTTCCACTCTGTTTACACCTAAGAAAAGACTGCCTCCGCCACTCAGGTAGGTATCAAGGTTACTGAGCTGATTTGGCAGAATCGTATCCTTGGGTGCTACCATCGCGATCGCCTTAAAACGACTCAGATCGGGAGAACTCAGGTCAACTGGTTCAACCGCATAAAGAATACTGAGTGATTGATATACCTGTCCCAATTCTTGCAGGCTCGGCTCTCCGTGGCCTTGAACGATACCCACAACTGGCTTATTTATCACGGCCATTTTTTTGATGCTCGTACTTAGGGAATACTCCATGCCTTCAGCAGAAGCTATCACCGGAATGACGTCCTGTTGTTCACCCATTTTTAGGATAGCGCCTAAAAAGGCTCTCTGTTGCTTACTCTGATCCTTCTCACGGATATTGATCATTACGGGTTGAATACCGCTCTGGCCCGCCTCTTGCTCTTTCTCCGGACTTTCGTTAGGGTTGATGAACTGATAATCGACCATGTTTCTGGAGGTGTTGCTATACTCCACGAGCATGTCCTGAAAATCCTTTCGCAACTTTTGTAGATTAGGTGGAAGGTCTTCTGAAAAATAAGCAGTCACAGTAACTGGATTCTCCAGGTTCGTCAAGATATCTTTGGTCGCATTGCTCAAGGTATATTGTTTGTCTGCTGTGAGGTCGAACCGGTGAAACAGGTTTTGCGAAATCACATTTAGCAACAACAATATGCTGGCAATCAATAGGATAGTTGTAGTTGTTGTTTTTTTCATTTTATATAGAAATATAACTCCAAAGTTGTGTGAACCAATTAGTTATATTTATTTTCTTTTTGAAATATTGAACTCCGCGAGTGCGAGGCCCAATACGATGACCGAACCAAAATAAACGATATCCTTGGTGTCCAATACCCCTCTTGAAATGGAGTAAAAATGCTCAGATGTACTAAGGATGCTGAACAGGTTACCCAACCAGCCGGTTAGGCCGCTTCCTAAAATATCAAACATTAAATGAAAGAAAAAACAAAGCAAAAGTGCCAGGAGAAATGTGAATATCTGATTGTTTGAAATGCTGCTGGCAAACAATCCGATACTAATAAATGATGCACTTAACAATAACAAGCCAAAATAGCCGGCAATAGTGGCTCCGTGATCTATATTGCCCAACTGTGCTACGGAAAAATAATAGGGTAGGGTGAAAACCAACGCAATCGCGACCATAATGAGACAAGAGAGGAATTTGCCCAGGACTACCTGTCGATCGGATACATTTTTGGTCAGCAATAATTCAATGGTTCCAGTCCGTTTTTCTTCGGCAAATTGGCGCATGGTAATGGCAGGAATAAAGACCAGCAAAGTCCATTGTGCTATGCTGAAAAAGACTTGTAAGTCAGCTTGTTTTCTAAAAAACACATCAGCAACACCCAGCCAGGTGAAAAATCCGGTGAAGCCAAGAAATGCCACCAATAGAATATACGCCACTAAGGAATCAAAGTAGCTGTTGATCTCTCTTTTTGCTATAACCCAGGTTGGATTCATGGTGAATGTTTAGTTATTGAGTTTTAAATTTTGAGTTATTGAGTTTTGAGCTGCTCAGTAACTTAAAACTTTATACTAGTTAAGCGTTAAATCACGGAAGATGTCTTCCAGTCTGGTTTCAAAAGGAATGATTTCGGTGAGTGCCCAATTATTTTTGACACAGAGTTTGAAAACCTCCCGGTTGGATACGGCATCCTGGACACTCTGGATTTCGAATCGGTTGTTGGCGGCATCAATAATGTCGACCATTGCGACGGTTGGAAGCTCCTGTAGTTTACTGTAAATAGTGTTTACATTTTCATCTTCAATCCGCAGATGCAAGACTTGTTTTCCCTGAGCTTGTTTTCTTAGGGTAGCGGCTGTTCCATCGGCCACAATCTTTCCTTTGTTAATAATCAGGATGCGGTCGCAGGTAGCTTCCACTTCAGGTAAAATGTGGGTGCTAAGTATGACTGTTTTTTCCTGGCCAATATTTTTGATCAATTCTCTGATTTCTACAATTTGGTTCGGATCGAGACCAGTTGTGGGTTCATCAAGGATGAGAATTTCAGGATCATGGATCATGGCCTGGGCCAGTCCGACCCGCTGACGGTAACCCTTTGAGAGTTCCCCGATTTTTTTGTGTTTTTCTGCATTCAGCCCACACATCCTGATCATTTCCTTGATTCTCGGATGTATGGCTTCTTTGCCCATGCCTTGGATCGCAGCACAAAAAGCTAAATAATCCATAACAGGCATTTCATGATAAAGCGGGTTGTGCTCCGGCAAATATCCTATGTATCCTTTCGTTGCACCCGTTTTTACCGATTGTCCTCCTATGGTTACATCTCCCTGGTCACTTTCTATGTAACCGGTGATGATTTTCATCGTAGTTGTTTTACCTGCGCCATTGGGGCCAAGAAAGCCTAATATTTCACCCGTTCTGACTTCAAATGAAATATTGTCGACTGCTTTTTGGACTCCGTAATTCTTCGTTAGGTTGTCAATTTTAATATCCATAATAAATTTAGGTTAGCCCATTTTCGGAAGCTATTGGATCAAGGGCGCAAAAATATAATTCAGAAATAATTTTGAAAAAAGTTGACCTGATTTTTATATAATTTCTAAAGGCCGTAAATCTACGCTGATTCTGGCCTTTTGGAACGGAAAAGTATAAAGAAAGGCAGGTAGTTGCCCATGATCTCTGTTCAATGAAACATTATGGCTCCCTATTTCAACTTTCAATTTATGACTACTTTGTTCTTTGGTTGTTAATGTTAAAATTTGCGTTTCCAAAAGCATCATTTATTCAAATTTTCAAACTCATTGATTTATGGAAAAAATATTGATTTTTTTTAGTCTCTTATTTTGTTTGTCTGCTTGTGGTGATCAAACTTCATCTTCCACACCAAATACTCAATCAATTGACCTGTCTGGATTTACGGTCACCGACCTGGATAACGGTTACCAACACGTGATGAAATCAGATCCTAACGGTAAAGTCTTGGAGGAAGGTACCATCAAAAATGGAAAAAGAAATGGTACCTGGGTTATTTATAATGATCGTAGACCATTGCCAAGATCGGTCGCAAATTTTGTCGACGACGTCTATTCTGGCGCCTATATGGAATACTCAAATACCGGCCAACTGGAGTTGGTTTGCCGATACAAAAACAACCAGTTGCATGGCAGATTTATCAGGGTAAAAAACACCCGTTTGTTAGAAGAAGGAAATTACGTCAATGGTAAAATAGATGGGAATTATATTAAGTATTATCCCAATAAAGATATTGCGCAGCAAGAAGTGAATTATAAAATGGATAAATTACATGGCGCATCCAAATATTTTAACGAAGAGGGGGAATTGATTATGGAATATGAATACCGCGATGGCGAAAAAGTGAGCGGAGGACTGATTGAAAAAAAGGAAGAAGGCTCAGAATAGGAGGGCAAATGCCCAGGCAAGCGAAAGGCCAGCTAAGAATAGCTGGCCTTTCG
>JBCBRY010000142.1:0-23398 GCA_039819485.1 Bacteroidota bacterium
TTTGACTTATGTTTGATTTCCAAGCCTCAAGACTCATTTTCAAGCAAAGAAAAAGTGTCATTTTTTTTGACCACCTGCTTACAAGATTTTATTTAATTCCACCTTTTCCATTTTATAATTGGTGCGCACAAAAAAATGATCGTCGGAAATACTGCTTTTTTTTCAGGGAAATCTATCGGGCGGGGAGGACCGGCAGAAGAAGGGGCCTTTTTTAATTTAATTAATTCAGTCGCTTTATGGACGGCTTGCACAAAGCGATCAAACGAAAATGGTTTTACCAAATAATCCGTGACGTCGAGTGCAAATCCTTCGACGGCATATTCCCGGTAGGCCGTGGTTAAAACAATCTGTGGTTTTTCTTTTAATACTTTTAATAACTCCAGTCCGGTAAGGTCGGGCATTTGTATATCGAGAAATAATAAATCAATTTTAGTTTTTTCCAGTCCGACGCCACCTTTTTCTTTTTTATGGGAGTTTGTTTTTATGGTGTTAGAAATATGGAAAATCAGGGTGTTGTTTTTTATGTGCAGGTTGTTTTTTAGCCAGCCGTTTTTTGTATCGTTTAAATTGCCGTGTTTGAAGGCGTTTTCAAAAAAAGGAATAAATAACATAGGCGTAATTAAAATGCCAGAGGGGTCGCCCTCCACATTAAGCTCAATATTAAATTCACCGTCTTTTTTTAGTTATTGGAGGTCGATATAATTTTTTAAATATTTTATTTCAGAAGAAAGTTTTACCTGTTCACTTTTACAATCGTAGAGCATATAGCTCATCATGTCCGGTGTTATTTTTTGATTCGGTAAAAGAAAGAGAATAAATATTGTTCAGGGCATTGAACAAAAAATGCGGATTGACCTGTGCTTTTAAAAAGCGCAGTTCTGCTTCGAGTTGATGTGTTTTAAGTTCTTTTTCCAATTCTCTTTTTTTAAACCAGTTGTCAATGAGCCGCAAAGGAATGGAAATTAAATAAATGAAGGTGCCTCCGAAAATCACGCCGCCGCTATAATTTCCCTTAAATTTTAAAAAATCAGATCCCCATCCCATCCAGCTGCTAACCTGCCAGCCAAGGTAAAAACGCATGGCACTTGTCAAGAGGATAAGTGCTAACGTCAATAATCCGTAATGTCAATATTTTTTTCTGTCGAAATACTGGGGCAATAAATAAAAAATAAAGTGAAAATCAGCTGTTGACCCGGAAAATGATGGTGTTGAATTAATGAGAGTAGTACGAATCCCCAGATTCATTCCATTTCTAATTAATCACTACAAATCTGGGGATTTAAAATGCATTAAAATAAAATAGGAGCTTGGCGATTTAAATTAATTCAGCACCGACCTCAATTTCCGCAGCCAGTTCTGATGAAAAATCGTTTCTGTTTCCGCAGAACTGTATCCTCTTTTGCGCATCAATCGCTGGAGTTTCTGCAAATCTGCGATGGTGTCGATGTCGGACGGGCATTGCTCTTTACCAAAGCCGCCGTCCAGGTCGGTGCCGATGGCGACATGTTTGACATTGCCGGCTATTTCACAAATATGGGTCATGTTGTCAATCATGTGGTTCAGGTTGACCGGTGTGTTGTTGGGGTGAGAAATGCCTCTTTTCCAATTGGGCACCATCATCCAGGCATCGAGTGGCATCCCGATGACGGCATCCCGTTCGATCAGCACTTTGATCTGCTCGTCGCTGAACTGGCGGTTGTGATTGACCAGCGAACGGCAGTTGCTGTGGCTGGCCCACACCACTCCTCCAAAACAATCCATGGCTTCCCAGAAACTGGTATCGCACAAATGGGTAGCGTCCAATGCGATGCCGAGGTTTTCCATTTCGCGGAGCAGTTGCCGACCCTTTTCACCGATACTACCCTCGCTATCTGTCCCATAGGCATAGGTGCCCGGACCGTAGTGTGCCGGCCCGACTGCCCGCAATCCTTTTTCATGCAACCAGTACAAATGATCCAACGTGACGATGGAATCGGCTCCTTCGAGTGAAAGGAGAAAGCCGATGGTGTGGTGATTAATACCTTGCTGCCATTGCTGAAGGTGATCTTCGAGGCCCTGTAGGCTGCGAATCATTCGCAGCTCTTGCTGCCTTTCCATTTCATGGTACCAGGCGAGCTGTGCCTGCACCATGCCCCAGGCCTGTTCGGGAGACCGCCACCCACCAAGCGGATGGGAGGGTTTGGCGTACCGGGCAATCAAAGTACCGAAACAAAGACCAATGTTCCCTTTGCGCATTTCGGGAAAAGCGACTGTGGACTGGCCCCGGTCCGGTTTGTCGGTCAAATGTTTTTCCAGTTGCCGGATTTCCGGAATGGAGCGGCGGAGATCTCGGTTCCACTCCATGGCGTTCATGCTCAGGTCGAGGTGTCCGTCAATGATGAATAGTGGTTGCACGTGTGAGATTTTTTGGTGGATGGTGGATGGTAGAGGGATTTTTTTTGAGTCCTTCGACCCTCTACCTGTGCTGATTGATCAACTTAGGGTCAAATGCTTGCTAAGTTGACGCCGCAGTCGGCCTACCGGCCGCCCGGCGCTGCGGAGCAGCGATTCGGGCGACTGCCCTACATGCAGGGCTGCCCCCATGTTTATCAATCGGTACAGCTAACCTCTACCTTCTACTAACAAAAATTGAGCTTCGATTTCTACTGGAATATTGTCGGGGAGGCTGCCCATACCTACCGCCGAGCGTACGCCGACACCTTTGTCCTCGCCCCAAACTTGAGCGAACAGTTCACTACAACCGTTGATGACGAATGGATGTCGTTCAAAATCGGGTGTAGCATTGACCATGCCGAATACTTTTACTACTCTTTCGATTTTGTCCAGTGATCCAAGGTTTGCTTTTAGGGTCGCTAAAATGGCCAGTCCGACCTGCTGGGCAGCTCTTTTGCCCGCCACGACGCTCAGGTCCTCTCCGACCCTGCCAATGATGAGACTTCCATCTTCTTGAACAGTGCCATGGCCAGAAACATAGACCATGTTGCCCACTATCAAAAAGGGCTTGTAAACACCCAAAGGCTTGGGAGCAGGAGGCAAGGTTAACCCGAGATTTTGAAATTTTTCGTCTGCTGACATAGTTTTGAGTAGGGGCAGGTCTCAGGAGTCCGAGGGCTGGAGTCAGATTTTCCTGACCCCTGACTCCTGAAACCTGACCCCCTAAAAGTTACAGTTGATTTAAGATAAGCACCCCGATAATTCCCGCCACTGAAACGATCATTTCCATCACACTCCACGTTTTCAATGTTTCTTTGACCGAAAGATTGAAATATTCCTTGAACAGCCAAAAGCCAGTATCATTCACGTGGGAAAACATAAGACTTCCGGCACCAGTGGCCAAAACCATGAGGTTGGGGTCGGCTCCGGTCAGCGGGATGAGCGGCGCAACGATCCCTGCACTGGTCAGTCCTGCCACCGTAGCAGAGCCTACACAAAATCGGATGACAGAAGCGATGCCCCATGCCAGTATCAGCGGAGAAATGGCCACTCCTTTCAACAGTTCTCCGATATAGTTGCTGACCTCACTGACCACCAATATTTCTTTTAACGCACCTGCCCCGGCGATGATCAACAAAATCATGGCGATGTCTTTTACCGCATCCAAGAGAGAACTGGATACCTGGGACATTGTTTTTCCCCTTCCCAGGCCAAGTGTATAAATAGCCACTACAATGGTGATGATCATGGCAATGATCGGATCACCAATAAAGTCGATGATTGGCATGAGCGAACTGTCAGGTGCAATAAAGATTTTAATGATGGCGGAACCTGCCAATAAAATAACCGGTAGCAGTGCGGTCAGTATGCTGGTCGCCAGACTGGGCATCTCTTCCTCCGTAAACCGCTTTCCACTGAACAAGGATTTCAACGGTTTTGGATTGTATTTTTTTAGGGTCTGGGCAAATACCGGCCCTCCCAAAATGATGGCTGGAACCGCTACGATCAGGCCATATAAAATGGTTTTTCCAATATCGGCACCAAAGCTTTCCACCAAAGCCGTTGGGGCAGGGTGGGGAGGCAGGTAGCCATGTGTCACGCTCAACGCCGAGAGCATCGGCAGGCCGATGAACAGCAGGGGCAGTTTCGTTCTGGCGGCAACGGAAAATACCAATGGCAGCAAAATAACGAACCCCACTGAGTAGAACAACGGAATTCCTACAATAAAGCCAGTGGCCACGACCGCCCACTGCACGTAGCGATTGGGGAAAATATCAATGAGGGTATCGGCAATTCTTTGTGCCGCCCCGCTGTCCGCTACCAATTTGCCCAGCATGGCACCAAAGCCAAGGATGATGACCAGAAAACCCAGTGTATTTCCTATTCCCCTTTTAATGGCCCCCGTCGCATCGCTCACGGGAAGGCCCAGTGCCAGGCCCATTCCAAGGGCAACCAATACGAAAGATAGAAAGGTGTCGAGTTTTAAAACGGCAATCAATAAAACGAGTACCAGAATGCCGCTGAGTACAATGGCTATTTGCATGTGTTAATTAATTTCGGGTTAAATGATTTTGGCCCTTGAACAGGTCCTCAAAATCAAATCAGACGAGTACGTTCGGTTGAATACGGCCCCGAATTGAAAGCAGAACAAACCATCGAGCCGCTACCCTTTTATAAGCTCCCTGGCCCACCGTGTCGGCCCGCTACCCGCAAAATGGGGCTGAAAAAATTCTGCGGTGAAAGTAATTATTCCCTTGACAGATCAAAGAATATGGAGATAAGAGATGTGAAATTTTGCCCAGACAGATTGTAATATGGAGCAAAGCACCCAACAGGGTTTAAACAGGGAAGGTTATTTATTTAGATCGTAAATTTATTTAAATGTTTATTTCTCGTTTTAGGTTATGTTATTATGCGTGTTTAAGCAGGTGGTCAAAGAAAAATGACACTTTTCCTTTGCCTGAAAATGATTTTTAAGACTTGGAAATCAAACATTTGCCAAAATAAAAGTGTCATTTTTAGCGCTGATTTTGGCGTGCATTTGTGAGCTGGATTCAATAAAGTCAGGTGTGACCAACAGTATTCCATCCAGTTTTTTAGTTTGATAAAATGTTCCGGAAAATGCCAACTCTTCAATCCAATTGGTCGCCAATTGTTTTCCAAAATTATTTTTAAAGGCATGCAACCAATTGTCTGTAGGCGACCATTCTTTATTGAGCATGGGATGTGCTGAAAATTTTGCCAACCTATTGTTTTGTGAAAAAACGGTAACGGAAACCAGGATTAAAATGGCGGTAGAAATTAATTTTAAAGTTTTCATTTGATTTTTTTTTGGTGAATTTAATTTGCGACGACACGCAGTTTTTGGGAGCCCTGCTTGTTTATCTGATTTTAATAAAATTGTTATTACCTGTCATCATCTTTTTATCTATAAAAATCGGTGGTCATTGGTTCCCTTAAAAGGAAACCCAATTTTATCACTGTCTAAACTTTGCTTCTACCAGGCAAAACGCTGCGTTGCAAATAATTTGTTACACCGGGAATACGCAAGGTGACGCAGAGAGAATTTGTTTTCCGGAAATTTTATTCCTTACCCATAGCAGAGCCACATAAAATTAAAAGAAGTACTTACCTTTCCGATCAGCTTTTAACAAGCAGGCTGCCCAGCATTAAATTCACTGACCGGACATGCTATCTTCTTTCAATAAAAATTCCAAGCCCAAGCAAGTCAAATATTTTGGAACCTTCCAAGGTGTATTTACACCCACAGTGCTGACCATTCTTGGGGTGATCATGTACATCCGCCATCCCTGGGTAGTTGGCAATGCCGGGATCGTCGGGGCGATGTTGATAGTGGGTATATCGGTGGCCATTACTTTGTTCACCAGTTTGTCAATGGCCTCAATGACGACCAATATCCGTATTGAATCGGGAGGGGCGTTTTCCATTATTTCACAATCACTGGGACTGGAGATCGGTGGCAGCATCGGAATCCCGCTCTATTTTTCACAGGCCTGTGTGGTAGCTATGTATGTTTTCGGTTTTCGGGAAGGGTGGCTGTGGATTTTTCCAGAGCATCCCCCGATACTGGTGGATGTGGTAACCTTCGCTTTTGTGGCTGTCATAGCGGGTATCAGTGCGGATCTGGCCTTTAAGATCCAGTACCTGATTATGGCCATCATTGTTGGTTCTATCGTTTCCATTGTGATCGGAGCTTTCCAGGTGCCGGTCGATTGGAATGACCTGCAATGGTTTGGCCAGTATGAGGGAGAGCCCGTTTATGATGCGGCCACCGGAGCGTTCACGGGGTTTAAGGAAGGGAATTTCTGGATGGTTTTTGCGGTATTTTTCCCAGCAGTGACCGGCATCATGGCAGGTGTGAACATGTCGGGAGAGTTGAGTAACCCGCGCAAGGGAATCCCAAACGGCACCTTGATTGCCGTCGTTCTCACCGGCCTGATTTACCTGGGGCTGATTTTCATCGCTGCGATCATGGCTACACCGGAAGAATTGGTCAGCGATTATTACATCTTTATTGACCGGGCGGCCTGGAAGCCCGTTGTGATTGCTGGTTTGCTGGGGGCTACTTTTTCATCGGCCCTGAGTTCGATGGTTGGCGCACCGCGCATTTTACTGGCTTTGGGGCAAAAAAATATTTTACCAAAAAGCCAATTTTTCGGAAAGGTCAGTGCGTCGGGCGAGCCGCGTAATGCCATGTATTTCAGCATGCTGGTTGTTGTTTTTTCTTTGTTGCTGCGTGATTTGAATGCCATTGCGCCGCTCATCACCATGTTTTTCCTGATCACTTATGCAATGATCAATGTGGTGGTATTGATTGAGCAGAGTTTGGCCTTGCCGAGTTTTCGGCCCATGATCAAAGTGCCGATCATCATTCCGCTGATGGGCACCATTGGTTGTTTTTTTGTGATGTTCATCATTAATTCCACGGTATCGCTTATTTCCCTGGCCATCGTGGTAACCTTTTATGCGGTTTTGCTCCGCAAAGAATTGATCAGTAAAAAAGGAGATGTTCGGAGCGGCCTGTTTACTGCCGTAGCTGACTGGGCCACCAAAATATCGAATGAATTGTCGCCCCAGAAAGAGGCCCGCGCCTGGCAGCCGGAACTGCTCATCCCCATTGAGTCGCCCAAAGAAATCAAAGGGGCCTACCGGTTGATCTATGCACTTACGCATCCGAAAGGTTCCGTCAAGGTGCTGGGCATGTTGTTGGGGGGAGAAGAGGAGCGCCTGCGGATTTACCTGCCCGAGCTGATGAATTCGTTCCGGCAGGCCAAAATATCGGCAGCTTACACCCTCGTTGACGGAAAGAATTTTGGCAAAACGGTGAGCATCAGTATGCAGGCCCTGGAAACTGCTTTTTTTAAGCCGAATACCATTTTCCTGAAACTGGATCAAAAAAAGGACGGGTTGCAGGACAAATACCTGCCCATTATCCGGGAGACCAAAAAACGAAACTGGGGCCTGGTCATTCTCGCCACTTTTGAAGGTGTCGGGATGGGCATCGAAAAAACCATCAATGTTTGGCTGGATGTCATTCCTGCCGACTGGGAAAGCCAATTGGACCTGGGCAACAACGATCTCGCCATCCTGACTGCACTGATCATCCAAAAAAACTGGAAGGCAAAACTGAACATCATCAAAACCGTCCGTGCCGAAGCCATTTTGGAGGAAGACCGCATACAGGAAGAAATGCAGCAGATCAAAACCCTGGCCCGTATTCCTAAAGGTACCCAGATCTACATCATCCGACGTACCCCGGCCATGTGGTCCGAAGCTCCGTTGGCGGACCTGAATATTCTGGAGCTGCCGGACAAAGAGGACCTGGACCTGAAACGTTTGCAGGAAATCCCGAATAAATTGCGGACGGCCTGTCTTTTTACGTTGGATTCGAATATTGAAAACGCGCTGGTGTGAGGTTGTCGAGTACGTAAGAATGGTGGAGACGTCGAGTCCCAGCTAATCAAAATCCCTCCAAAAGTTCCTCTTTTAAAAATTCCAAATTATCCACCGTTTTAAAATGAGCGGAGGAATAATGGTAATTAATAATGTTGTCAAAATCTTTTGATCCAATTTTTAACGGACTGGTTTTTAAAGAATCCAAAGTATGTTTTTGGGCAGTGGGTCCGGCACAATAAAAATGAGCCAGCAAGCCAAAATAATTGGCGGTAGAAAATTCATCCCGGTTGTCGGCGTCCAATAATTCGGATAGTGCGTTGGCGGCAATTCTGAAATGGTCGCGTTCCAGTGCCAAAATACCGATATTGAAAAGCCTGACAGATGGTTGCGCCAGCAGGGTAATTACATTTAAAATACGTGGCATCAAATCGATGTAGTCTTTTCGGAGGGAAACCAGTGCAATCTGGTTAGTGCAGCTTTGCAGTTTCGGGGCGATGTCATTTAAATTTAAAGCAACCGTTTCCGCTGGTTTTTCTTCCAGCCACATGATGATTCCTTTATAGGTGGTCAAAACATTTATCATGTTTCGACGGCTGCCGGGCTCCACTGTTCCCGCCACAGAATTGCAGAGGATGTCGATTATTTTTTTTAGGTCTTCGCTGTTTATTTTTTCGGAAGGTTGATTTAAAATGATTTCGAGCAGGTCGTTCAGTGCCTCGATGACATATTGGATCTCACCGCCCGCTTTGGAATAAATGCCGAGATATTCCAGGTCGTTAATGAAATGCTGATCGAGTTCTCCGGTCCGCTGATATATTTTAATTATTTTATTTTTAATTAATCCGATAATATTCGCCCGGCTTCCCGGAGAGTTGAATAAATATTTAATTAAAAACCAAAACGAGGCAATCAGCAAGGCCAAAAATAAAGCTGAGGCCAGCCAGGAATACCAATCGGGCAGGGCAGCAGTCGCTGATCTGGATTCGGCCATTGAACCAGCGAAGGCAATGCCTACCAACAATAAAATCAAAAGTGTCAACAGGCCTAAATGCCACCAGATTCTGGTCGTATAATTTTTACGACTAAATCGCCGCAAATCTTCCGGCAGGAAAATTTGACTGACCAACAAAGGCAGGCCGAGCAGAAAAACATATATGGTAACGCCCACCTCAACGATGAGATTTAGGTAGTCTGACATTTTATATTTTAAAGTAGATTTTTTTAATTTTTCGGAAATAGGATTTAAAAAAGTTTTAAAAGATTAGCGTTGTTCGGAAATAAAAACCTGTTGTGTTTCCTCCCCCCGGCCCCCTCCAGAGGGGGAGATTTGCATTTTTTTCTCCCCCTCTGGAGGGGGCTGGGGGGAGGAACTATGAATGAACGAATTTCAATTATTATTTTTTGCATGCCCCTATTGGCAAACAGAGAAAAAAAATGGATTAAAAAATTTGATCATTTGCCTTTTATGGTTTTAATCAATTTTTTCTAAACACAGGACAAAATTTAATTTTTAAAAACAAAACGAGTACAACCTCCCCCTAACCCCCTCCAAAGGGGGAAAAAACGGATTTAATTTCCCCCTTTGGAGGGGGTTAGGGGGAGGGTTTTCAGGTATAAATTATCAATGTTGGGTTTTGTCCTGTGCTCAGCAATTTTTTATAAACCTGATAAAACTTTTTAAAACTTTTAAAAATCTTAATTAAAAAATTAATTCAGGGAAGCAGCAATTTCCAAAATAAAATCCAGCAGTGCCGTGTGGGGCATCATGGCATTTTTGCGCCGGTATTTAATATTGCCCATGTTCAGGTTGCTCAATTCCGAAATAATTTCTTCCCGTTGTTCGACGGTAAAAACACCATATCTTTCCCGTCTTAAATTATGGTCTATTTTCAAGGTCGGTTTAGGTTCTTTTTCGTCAAATATACATCGCAATAATTCCAGTCCGAGGCGGTTGGAATTCGTCTTTTGGTTTTTGGTCATATCCTGGTACCGCCGTTTCCATTCGGCGTTTTGTCCGGGAGGGATTCGGATGTCCACAATGATGATATCGTAGTGACGCCGGTTCAGGTAATGAAATGCTTCGGATGCATTTACGGCCAAATCCAGGTTGCACCTCCCATCGATGTACACCGGACTTGTCAGATGGTACAGGTCGGTATCGGCGTTGTCTTCAATCCAAAGTACTTTTAGGTTGCTCATATATCCTGCTTAATGGGTAATGAAACTTTTACTTCTGTTTTAAATGGTTGTGTATAGTCCATGTTGCGATTGCTCATGGATGGCGTACTGGTGATCTGCAGTTTGCCTTTATGTTTTCGAACCACTTTGAGCGCATCGTGCAATCCCAGCCCCGTGCCTGGCCGGCGACGGTCGCTGGAGTGGATGCCCCGGTAACCAATTTTATAGATTAATTTGTTCTCCAATTCTTCTTTTGTAATTGCCACGCCCCAGTTTTCGATTCGGATAAGGGCATGGGTGAAGGTTTGTTTGGCCTCAATAATGATATATGCCCTGGCATTGCCTTTTCTGACCCAACTGTATTTAATGGCATTGTGAACCAGGTTGAGCATAATTCGGATCAGGTCTTTTTCATAGCCTTCGATGTACAAGTTGCGAATGTTTTTCAAATTCAAACGCAAATCAACTCCCCTTAAAGTGGCATATTCTCCCATCTCCTTGACCACGCCGATCATTAAGTCATACAGGTCAACACGCTGGATTTCAGGTTTTTCCTGAACCCTGGTGAGCACGTAGCCTCTGAGGTTGTTAACGTTGGTTTCCATTTCGAGGATGGCATCGATGGCTCTGGCCAGGGAAACGAGGTTGCACAGCCTTAGGATATTTTCCAGTTTTCGCCGGAAGTCTTTGATCAGTTCTTTTGGGAAAGCACTTTTGCCAATGATTTTTAACTGTTGCCTCAGGTTGACGGATACGTCTCGGATCAAAGATATTTGTTGAATCTGAATATCCTCCGTGCGCATGGACATCAACAGTTTGAGCAGGCGGTCGACATTGGCGGCAGCCTCTCCGGGGTAGGCTTCCATAGTCTCCTTTTTCTCTAAAAACTTGGTCCAGAGCCCTTGCAGGCCTTTCAGGTTTTGGTAGATCTTTGCGATTATTTTTGTTTCGTCGGGTAGGTTCTTATTGTCCGGTCGGGCATCGGCCGCAGTCATCAACGTGCGGACGATGGCATCCATGGTATGTTTTGAGTTGATCAGCGTTGAAGTGTAGGAATGGAGTACTTTACCGATGTCGGTCGTCAGTTCGTGCAATTGCTGTTTTGTTTCCAGGTAATCCGTAACGTCTTTTTCAGCTCCCACCCTGCCCGTGATGTTGCCTTCATCATCCTGCAGCAGTTTGGCGTGGACTTCTACTTTCCTGACTTCCCCTTTGTGGTTTAAAATTTCCACAATGTAGTCGTTCATGTTTTTGCCCTCCTCCTCCAGCCGGATCAAATGGGAATAGAACGCTTCAAACTTTTCTCTGCTTTGGTGAAAGTCTCGGGCATCTTTACCGATGATTTCTTTGGGATGGGCAAAACCGAGACTTTCAGCAAACTGCTGGTTGCAGTGCACCAGTTCATGGGAGCCACTGGGGCTGATTCTGACTTTGTACAGTCCGATCGGAACCTCATTGACCAGTTTGTTGTAAATGCTGAAATTTTCGGGCAAGGTCATGCTATCGCTTTGGTTTTTAAAAGTTTGACAAGTAGCCGGGTCAAAGATGAGACTTTTGGTTCGGTATGGAAAGGGGGGATTGCATGGAAAGTCACTCATTTTTGAGTGCAGGATAAAACTTCACTTTTGTAATCATTTCATCGTCTTCCTCCCCCCGGCCCCCTCCAGCGGGGGAGAAAAGGTCTCGCGTTTCTCCCCCGCTGGAGGGGGCCGGGAGGAGGAAGTCAGCGGTCACTTGATGATTGATCAGTATTGTTCCGTTCACAGCAATCATTTATAAAATGAAAAATACTATTTTTTTAGCATAACAAATCAAGGTAAATAATACTCATCCCCTTCGGCGGCGATCCCCAATTCAAAAGGGTAGCTCTTTTCACGTTTTGCTGCTTTCAGCAAATTGTCCAGTTGCCTATCGGAATGGGAAGGGTCATGATGAAAGAACATCATTTTTTTTACAGCGGTCATCTTTGCAAAGGCAAGTGCATCGGGTATGGTGCTATGCCCCCAACCTACCCGTGGGCGGTACTCTTCCGGGGTGTATTGGGCGTCGTGCAACAGCAGGTCTGCACCTTTGGCGAGGTCGTAGCCGGAAGTCCATTCGGGTTCGTACGGGAAATTGGTTGAGCCCAGGACCGGTTCATGGTCGGGCAGGTACGTCAGGACAGAGGTGCCGTTTTCAACGCGGAAGCCAATGGTTGCTCCCGGATGGCAGACATAAGTGGACTTGATCGTCAAATCTCCAATTTTAAATTCGCTTTGATCGATCTCGATCAGGTTCAGTTGGCAGGGCAGGTCGCTCAGGCGGATCGGGAAAATGGGAGGAGACAGGTAGCGGCTGAGGCGCTTTTCCAAACTTTCCCTGGTACTGCTGGGGCCGTACAAGTTGACAGTGATGGCCGAATTGTAAAGAGGGCCAAAGAAGCCCAGCCCGATGATGTGGTCCATGTGGAGGTGGGTCAGCAGGATGTCAATGCGGGTAATGCCCTCCGGCACCTGACCGGAAAGCCGGCGTATGCCCGATCCGGCATCGAGAATGATAAAAGCTTCATCGGTTGTTACCTGAACGCATGAGGTGTTGCCGCCGTAATGATTGTTGTCGGGGCCAGGTGAAGGTATCGAGCCACGGGTTCCCCAGATTTTGATTTTCATCGTGATTAACTTTTCCAAAAAATGGCCATGGCCCCCAAAAAGCGGTCGGGCCGCCCAATGATGGGAATAGCAGTGACGGAGATTTTATATTGTTCTCCTTTAAGGCTTTTGATGGTCAGTTCGCCGTGCATCGGCTTGTGATGGGTCAATGCGCTGACCAACGGCAGCTTTTCAGGCGGGATTTTTTTACCTGCATCGTCGGACTGTTTGAAAACAGTAGACCATTCATCCATGGGCATCTTGCCTGCCTCTTCATAACGTTTGCCCAGTAATTCTTCTGCCGGTTCATTGTAAAACAAAAGATCACCTTGTGGATCAATCAGGAAGACAGGGATGTTCAGGCAATCTGCCAATTGTCGGCTAAGGATGATTTCTATTTGGTTGGCTGCCATACGGGAGTTTTATCGCTTGAGTTGTTTTCAGAAATAAAGGTAGGAAAAAATGGGAATTCACAAGTTTGTCGGTTCGCAGTCCACAGCTCCGCAATCTTTTGCACAGCGAGGACTTAAAGTGTTATTTGCTAAAGTGTTTTTAGAACCTCTATTTACTGCCGAACTGCGGACTGCCGAACTGAAGTCTGCGGACTTTCAAAAAAACTCCTTGTTTGATTTGGAAATGAAATAATTTGCGACCCACCCATAGGCAAAAATACCGAGCCCGAATATGCCCACGGCGATGACCATTCCCGGAAAAATGACCCAGGCCAAACCAGCCAGCGCCAGAATGGCCGCATAGATCCCCAGCCCTTTGCGGGCACTCATCTGTTTGGGGATGGTGAAGGTGCCGCCGATCGGAATCAACATTATGCCGGCGATAATGCCCAGCCGGAACCACAGGTCGTTGCCGGTCATAAAGTACGTCACAAAACTCAAAAGGCAGATCAGCAGGGCGAGCCCGGTAATGTTGGAACCGAGAATTTCATCTTCATCAAGTGCGTGCTTGCCAATGGGGTGCAGCCGTAAAAACAAATTGGAAACGGGCTTGGCAATCCACGTCGAGAAAGCGAAAAGCACATACAGCACGATGATGGGGTAAAGGAAAGGTGCCAGTGCGGGAATGTTTTCCGCTGCTTCCAGCACCACCCGGTACAGCAGATAAATGCCAATGATGAACCCCCACTGGTATTTTTCCTGCATTTTGTTCATCCAGAGAAAATATTTTAGCAAAACCCGGTAAACAAGGTTTTTTCCCTTGATGGCCTCTTTCAGCCCTTCTCTGGCCAGGTCGTTGTCGGGGTCGAGGCGCAGAGCTTCCAGAAAACTTTCGATGGCACTGTCGAACTGGTCTTTTTCAATGGCCACCCAACCTTTGTTGGCGTGGGAGTAGCTGTTCTCCGGGGCTTTGTGCAGGGCGTAGTCCATGGTGGCAGCTGCATCTTCCTTGCGGTTGAGTTTGATGAGTGCCTGGGCCCGCTGGTTGATCAGGTTGACATTTTCGGGGTCGAGTTCAAGGCCCCGGTTGGCCTCGTTGAGGGCAGATTCCCAGTTTTGTTGATAAAATTCAATTTGTGAACGAAGCAGGAAAAACTGCGCATTGCCTGGGTCGATTCGCTGGCCTTCATTGATGGCCAACCGGGCTCCCGGGATGTCTTTATTGTAAAAAGAAGATTTACCAAGTACGTAATAAAACAATGGCTCGCCTGCATCCCTGGCAATGGCCTGCTTCGACATTTCCACTGCTTTTTGAAATTCATTTTTTGAAATATGGCACTCTGCCAGCAGCACGTACGCCATTGGCAGTTCCGGGTTTTCAGCCAGTGCTTTCCGCAATTCCGTTTCCGCTTCGTCGATGCGGTCGATGAGGAACAACTGATGGGCTCTTTCGAGGTATGGATTGGTCATTGTTTATTTTTTGATATTTTTATCACCACCGAAAGTGGCGATAAATACGTGAATTATTTTTTCTTGCCCGATCATTAGCCGCGATTAAATTAACTGATACCGATTTTTATTTCTGTAAAAAGTAAGGGCACATATAATGATGTACGCAACTAATGCAATTGACCAAAAAGGAGAAATTGATTTTATGTAAATAAGAATCGAAATAAGAATCATCGGCGAAAAAAGTAAAAAAAATAAAATAACAACAGCTCCTGTTTTTTGTCTGTTCCTGATCGGAATTAATGCTATGCCGGCTCCTGCCAACGTAAGTGCAAAAGCAATGTAACAAAGGTTGCTATTCTGAGCGTAAAGTCCCTGATAAATCAGTATCCAGATACATAAGATCAGTAAAACATTTAGCATTGAAAACGAAAAACTGATGCCGTGCCAACCCCACTCTTTATAACTATTCCATATTTTTAAGAAAGTTGGTAAAATGGAATAAATAGCAGCAAAAGGGACCGCCATCAACAAAATAATAATAGATAATCCGTCAAATGGAATATCCACTAATGAAAAAGATTTAAATAAGAAAGTGAACCATAGAAATGCAAATGCTATACTGACATAAACGTTGAAATAATGAGTCTCCGTCTGAATTAATTTTGGTGGATAAAAGTCGCCCCACCACCAATGTGCAGAAATTTTAGAATCAATATAGGCTTGCCGATTATAATTACTGTTCGGGTTAACTTTAATTGCATTTTTAAAATGTTGGACAGATCTTTCTTGTGAACTATTGTTGCCTAATATCCTGCCTGCCGTCAATTGGTGGAATTCATTCTCCGGCTGCAAAGCGAGCGCTTTTTCAATATATTCTTTTGCCAGATCCATTTTATCTGAGAAAAAATAATTCAATGCCAGTAAGTTTAAAGCTCGGCCATGATTGGGATTTATTTCGAGTGCTTTTATTAAATGCTCTTCTGATTTTTCTTTTTCGTCAAGTAATAAATAAATATGCCCCAGGACCGACCAGTAGTGTGGTATGTGGCTGTCTGTTTCAATCGCTTTCTTTAAATAAATTTCACCTTTTTTTAATTTCTGGCAATCTGCGGCACAAGTTCCGATGATGAAATAGGAAAAAGAATTATCCGGATTTAAAGCCAGTGCTTTTTCCGCGAATTTTTCAGCCTTTTGTAATCGGCCGTTTTGCATATTGGCATTTGCCACGCAGTTATAGGCTTCGTGGCGCTCTGGTAAAATACCAATCGCTGCCTGGAATTTTTTTTCAGCTAAATCAAATCGTTTTAATTCCAGTAACTGATTGCCAGCAGCTATTAGTTTTTGATATTTATTATTGGGGTCGGCCAAAGTGGTTATTTCTTTATTTTCAGGTAATCCAGGATATCATCATACAGCCCTGCTTCATTCGCAAAAAGTGCATAATTTTTAGCTGTCTGAAACCACTCTTTTGTAGTCGCCCTATGTTTTTTGGCGGCACTCAATAAATCACTGGTTTCGATGGGCAGCGGCTTGCCTTTTTTCATGCTTTCTTCCAACTTCGACTCGATGGCGATGTCGATGATCGCTTCCAGGTCAGCGCCAGAGAATTCCTTGGTCCGGTCGGTGATTTTTTTGAAATTGATATTGCCGATGGGTTTGCCTTTCAGTTTTATTTCCAAAATGGCTTTTCTGGCAGATTCATCCGGTGGCGGCACAAAGATGATGCGGTCAAAACGACCGGGGCGCCGGAAGGCCGGGTCGAGGTGCCAGGGCGCATTGGTGGCAGCCAGGATGAGAATGCCCTCGTTGTCCTTGCCAACCCCATCCATTTCATCCAAAAATTGGTTGATGAGGTGACGACCTGCGCTGTGGCGCATGTCGGTCCGGTTGGCACCGAGGGCGTCCACTTCGTCGAAAAAGAGAACGCAAGGTTTTAGCTTCCGGGCTTTTTTAAAAATAGCGGAGAGGTTGCGCTCGCTCTGGCCGACGTACATGTCCAGAATGTCACTGATGGTAACAATGATGAAATTGGAATGCACTTGTCCGGCCGTTGCCCGGGCGATGTGTGTCTTGCCACAGCCGGGCGGACCGTAGAGCAGGATGCCCCCACCAATTTTTTTACCGTAAGCTTTGTACAGGTCGGGGTGTTCGAGTGGAAAGATGATTTTCATCCGGACCTGCTCCTTCACATGCTCCATGCCGCCCACCTCATCGAAGGTGATCTTAGGGCGTTCGATGTCCAGGCTGTTTTCTTCTTCACCGTCTTCGGGGCGGCTGCCGTGCGTCAGCCTGATTTTTTCTGGTTCAGGAGGCTGTTTGCTGGATGATTTGAGGTTGATGTTCGATTCAAGGAAACTGTCTTTCAGGTTGGGATCGAGGATGGTGGCTTTCTCGTAAGCATCCTTGGCAGCAGGGCCATCGCCGGATTTGAGCAATAGCTTGGCATACACCAGCCAGGCTGCTGCGGGCGGGTTTCCGTTTTGGGTGATTTCTTCTAAAATGACCAGCCCGACGGAAGTCTTTCCCTGCTCGTAAAAAGCGGTGCCCAACCCCGTTTTCAATTGCACGTCGTCGGGAGCCATGCGGAGGGCCTCTTTGTATTCGATTTCGGCTTCCTCATAGCGCTCATTTTTCATCAGAGCGTTGGCATATAGTTTCCGGAGAGGGATATTAGATGGGGAGGCCTGAATGGCTTCCCTGAGGTGTTGCAGTTCGTTTGATTCCATGGAAAGTAAATGGATGAATGGTCAGATGGTTGAATGGTTGGTCGATAAGTAGCCGTTCAGCCATCCAAAAGGGCAAAAATAAGAAATGCAAGATGGTCAATTTCATTTGAAAAAACAGCAACCTGGATCATTCATCCTAATTCATTCTATGGAAAGGGCTGGCAAAGAAAAAACAGCATAGTTGTTTTATAAAAAAATGAGATTTAACTGCACGTGGTACAGCAGTGATTGGCGCTGGATGCGACATGGTTTTATTTCCAAGCATATCCCCGTTGCGCCGCCGTCGGCAGCCAAGGCTGCCGAATAACTTTTGTTACCGCGTATTTGACCTGGTGGCCTTTGGCCAAAAACAAGGTATTGGCAATCGATGATCGCGAGCAGTTAGATCCGAATTAAGAATCCCAGTGCAAATCCGGCATTCCTGTTTTTGGAAGTGAGCTGTTCGTTCATGTCTTGCAGGCTGTGGAAATATTCGTATTCCAGTTGAAGTTGGCCCGGTCCGATTGGGATGCCCAGTCCGACCCCGGCGTTTAGGCCAAAATCCCAGCGGTTGAGTTGAGGCTCCTGGTCGAAATCAATATCCTGGACTTGAGTATTGGAAGGGTCGATTTCGAGCATGAGTTCCCGGTAACCGTCCAGCAGGTAGGAAGGGCCGCCACCGCATTTTGCCATGATGATCAATTGGTTTTTAAACACAGATTTTTGAAAACGGAGGAAAAGAGGTGCTGTGAGGTAATTGGCGTAGATGGTTGCTTCCGCATTGAGGTAAGGATTGTTGATGAAAAAGCCCGGTTCGCAGGCTGCGCCGCGGCGGATGTACCCAGGTTCCATGCCAGCACTAAAGTGTTGGCTGAATTGGTAATAAGCAAGGAGGGAGGTGGAGAACCCCTTGATTTTCAGGCTGTTGCCATTTCCGTTTCCTTCAAAATCATCGCCATAATACTGCCAGGCAGTGTGATAGCCACCTTTGAGGCCGAAAGAAAACTGTGCAGTTGCCGAGCAAGAAAAAAAGAGCGCTACAAGAGAGAGCAAAATGGTTTGTGATTTCATGATGTAATTATTTTGAGGCCAACGGCCGGATCGCTTTGCGGTCAGCGACCTGACTTGGTTTGCCTTTGTTTGTTTAATTCAAAAGAATGTGGTAACCGAGCGAGTAGCCGATACTGCGGTTGCGCCGATCGTTGCCAACACTGATTTGTGACATTCCATAATAGCCGATACAACCGAGTGAAAGCTGGCCAAGTCCAATTTTTAGGTTCAGTCCGGCACCGCTATGTATGCCAAAGTCGATTCTTCGGAAGTCGTCATTATTTTTAAAATCAATTTTTAAGATGGCACCGCCGATGCCCTCGGCGCCTAATATTCCTATTTCTTCGTACGCCGAGGCGACCCATGAAACACCGGCTCCTCCCTTGATGAAGAAACCAAAATTGCCATTGCCCAACGGAACCTGCACCCTTGCCAGAAGTGGCAACTGGACATAGGTGGAATGAATAACATCGCCGGCATAAAAAAAAGAACTGGTCGGTGCAGTGACCAGGGTCGTACCTGAGACAATAAAACTGCTACTGATGAAATCGGGATAATCATGCCTTGTGCCCCTCTGTGCAATGCCGGGTTCGATGCCCAAATGGATGAACCTGTTTAGGTTTTTGTAAAGAGATACATTGACCGACAAACCTTTCAAGGTGGAGTTGTTTTGATCTGAAAATGTGAGAGCAGTGGAGTGCCAGGAGTGTAGCTGCCCCGCCTCAATCCCAAAAGTCACCTGCGCAGAGGAGGTCAGCATGAAGGCCAAAACAAGCAAGGCTGAAAAATGTATTCGTAATTTCATGTTCCGATGAATAGTTTATAAAAAATTGATAAGCGGTTGATAAGATATGATTTATTGAAAAAACCAACCAAATATCGATATCATGTAAACATAAAAACAGTCGTCAGGTAATCTCTTCCCAGCGCTCCAGAAGTCGATGCGATAGCTGAACGGGTTGAGGCTGGAACCATTGTGCCACGATTTATTCACGGCTCCCCTGATGCCGAAGGACCATTGTGCGTTTGTTTCGAAGAAACAAAACGAGATGCAAAAAAGGAGAAATAAATATTTGATTTTCATATTTGAAGATGATGGATGAAAAAAGTCTCATCGTGGCTCAATTCAAATGGATCATATATCCCAGCGAGAAGCTCCGGCTCCGGTTTTTGTCATCATCGTTTTCTAACAATTTGGACAGCCCCCGGTAAAGTTCCGTTTCAAAGTTGATGTGCCCTGCCCCTAATCGGAGCGCCAGTCCGACTCCTCCGTACAGCCCCCAGTCCCAACGGTTGATGTTGTCGTTTTGTGAAAAATCAAATGGCCTGATAACCGGTGTAATTTCGAAACTAAAATCGTCCATGCTGTTAGTTTCGTAATGTCCAGCTGCCAGAAAGGAAGGGCCACCTCCTAATTTTGCGAAAGCACTCAATGGGCCGTTGCCAAGGCTGAAACGGGTTCGTATCAGGAGGGGGGCCTGGATATAGCTGGTTCTTAAACTGGTCAAAGGGTCAAGTATTTGGGGGAAAATAGGGCTAGGGCTAAAGCAGCAGAGGTACATTGTTGTTTCACCAAAAGCACCATAGGATTGACTCGCACCCCGTTGAACCAGACCAGGCTCTGTACCGATTTCCAGATATTTGTTCAGCCGTTTGTACAAAGTGACTGTAGTGCCCAGACCGCCCATCTTCGCTTCTTTGTCTGGACTGAACCAAGCCCTGGTGTAACTGCCCTTGATGCCAAAAGAGATTTGTGAATTCGCCGGTAGGTAGAACATGAGAAAAGCCAGTGAGAGTATAAAAGGTGTTTTCATGATTTTGATTTTTAGCAAGTTACTGATGCCCCATTAGACAGCTGGGGAAATAAGGAGGGTTGGGTAGGTGCGCCGATACTCCTTAAATTAGCTAGTCAGAAAGGTTTTAGACCGCTTTGCTGTCAGACCGCTTTGCTGTCAGACCGCTTCGCTGTCAGATCGCTTCGCTGTCAGACCGCTTCGCTGTCAGACCGCTTCGCTGTCAGACCGCTCTGCTGTCAGAGGTCAGATCGCTTCGCTGTCAGGGGTCAGACCGCTTTGCTGTCAGAGGTCAGATCGCATTGCTGTCAGATCGCTTTGCTGTCAGACTGCTTTGCTGTTAAGGGGCAGACAGTAAACTTCTCTAAATGTCTTAATTTTATTGTCTGACCTCTGACAGCAAAGCGGTCTGACCCCTGACAGCGAAGCGATCTGACAGCGAAGCGGTCTGACCCCTGACAGCAAAGCGACCTAACTAATCCACCACATGAATTTTTTTACTTCCATTGTAAAATCAGCAAAAGCGACCATTTCTGCGGTACAGAAGTGGCAGGCATTTGCCAATAGCGTTAAACCGCACAGGCCGTTCGATCCGTCCAATGTACCAATGCCTTTTGATTATACTTCGCTTGATGGGTGGGCTGCCCATCCTGATAAAAAATCGAAGGCATTGTTTACGGTGCCGGGGGAATCACTTGCAGACAAGCCAATGGCCGATGTGTTTTTCATTCATCCGACCATGTATTTTGGGCAGGACAATTGGAACCAGCGCCCCGGACAGTATCCTTCGACGGAGCTGGTCGACGAAATGATTATGCCGGCCCAGGCGTCGGTGTTCAATGGCAGTTGCCGTGTCTTTGCTCCCCGGTTTCGGCAGGCTACTTTTTACGTTTTTTTAAAGGCGGACCAAAATTCCGGACAAGCGCTGCAAGTGGCCTTCGAAGATGTGGTAAGGGCATTTAGGCATTACCTGCAGCAGGAGAACCAGGGGCGTCCATTTTTCATTGCGGGCCATAGCCAGGGAGCATTGCATGCGACCCGTTTACTCGAAGAAGTCATCGACCCGGACCCGCAATTGGTGAAACAAATGGTCGCTGCCTATCCCGTCGGGTTTCAGTTTCCTATGGATAAGTTTTCACGTACCATCAAAAATATCCGGCCCAGTGCAACCCCGACCGATCTGCATTCGATCGTATCTTGGGATACCTTTGGCGGCAATACCAACCCCAAAAACCCGGTTGACCGGACCCGCCATTTTTACAAGGACAAAAATCAGTGGGAATTACGCTACAAGAAGAAAAATTTCGGCATCAACCCCATTACTTTTAGTGATGCACCGGGCCTCGTCCCCGACAGCCAGCACCTCGGCGCAGTCCATGTCCTTTATGACAAACCGATGCGCTATGACGCATGGTGGAGAGAGGGAAAAATAGACGTTGAGTCGGTAGGGCTCGCTGCACCAAAACTGGCTGAGGTGTCGGCCGAGCTACGCCCCAACCGTTTTGTCTATATTTCGGAGCCCAAACACCGTGAGTTTAAAATGGCCATGTTGCCTGGCAAGAATTACCACAATTATGATTATTCTCTCTTTTACATGAACTTTAGGAAGAATATCGAACAACGATTGAATGCTTATTTAATGAAGAATGAAGAATGAAGAATGAAGAATGAAGAATGAAGAATAGCCCGAACTCGCTTCGGGAAAGAATGGAGAATGATTTAATTATTCTTTTTTATTAATTAACTCAGGAAAAACAATGGTGGAAGGGACTCTCTTAACAAGAGGCGCCTAATAAAAAAAGGCTTTATACTTTCTGCCACGTTGATCATAATTAAAATTAATTAAAAAATGTTAGGCTTACGAACGACAATCTATAAAGTCAGCGACCTTGATGAGGCGAAAAAATGGTATGCCAAAGCCTTTAAAAAAGAGCCTTATTTCGATGAACCATTTTATGTTGGGTTTAATATTGCCGGCTATGAACTGGGGCTGCTCCCAGCAGATATTCCCGCAGCGGAAAAAACGGCCAACGTACTCAGTTATTGGGGAGTGAAAAATATTCAGGCCGAATATGATTACCTGTTGTCCATTGGAGCCACACCGGAGGAACCTCCGACCAATGTTGGCGGCGAATTGATGGTCGCAACGGTAAAAGACCCGTGGGGCAATTCCGTGGGAATTATTTTTAACCCTTATTTTAAACTGGAAAAATGAAAGTTATCAATTGTAAACCCTGCCCCTTCAACGCCAAAACTACCTCCCAGAGAAACAAAAAAAGTCTAAAGAATTTCCAATAACCCAATAACTCAAAACCCACAAAATGCAAATCGTCTCCTCCGCACCATATCTCACTCGCGATGAGCGGAAATTGCTCCACCAAAAAAATGACTGGCTTGCCTGCTGGGAGATATTGGTGCATTGGGCATGGATAGTGGGGGCGTTCGCCTTGGTTTATTTTTTTCCGAATATTTTTACCATTCTTGTTTCCTTATTTATTTTAGGTGGAAAGCAATTGGCTTGCGCAATTTTAATGCACGATGCTGGCCATTATGCGGTTTTTAAAAATAAAAAAGTCAATGACCGGGTGGGGCAGTGGTTGGGAGGTTATCCAGTTTTTCAGGATGTCCTGAAATACCGGGATTACCATTATCGGCACCATGTGGAAAATGGGACCGAGGAAGACCCCGATCTGTTGTTGACCCGAGGTTATCCGACTTCCCGCAAGAGTATGTTTCGAAAAATTTTCCGGGATCTAACCGGCCAAACAGGCATAAAGGCATTTGTTGGTTTAGTAATGATGCATCTTGGTTACTTAAAGTATAATCTGGGTGGCAGGGTAGAGCGGGTTTCTCAAAAAGAAAGGACGTGGAAAGGTTTTGCGGAAGTGTTTTTTCAAAATCTGAGCGGGCCGATTTTGGCTAATTTCATATTGTTTTCCTTGCTGTACTGGCTGGCATCGCCCTGGCTGTATCTTTTGTGGGCAGGCGCATACCTGACTACTTTTCAGTTTTCCCTCCGAATTCGTTCCATGGCTGAGCATTCCATGTCGGTCGATCAATTGGACCCTTATCAGAACACCCGGACCACTTATGCCAATTCCTTGGAAAAACTTCTGTTTGCACCTTACCATGTGAATTATCACGCTGAGCACCACATGCTGATGTCGGTGCCTTCCTACAATTTGAAAAAGATGCACCAATTAATTAAGGCAAGAGGATACTATAAAAAAGGGATGCTCGAAAAGAATTATTGGAACGTCATAAAACAGGCAATTAAATAAAATCAATTGCTCCTGCCGGAATCTGCACAGTTACTAGTAACTGTGCAGGATGAACTAGTAACTGTGCAG
>JBCBRY010000143.1:0-23362 GCA_039819485.1 Bacteroidota bacterium
GTCAGGGGTCAGGAAAAAAACTGACCCCTGACCCCTGACCCCTGACTCCTAACTCCTTCATAAAACTATGCAAGTAAAAATCATTAATAAATCGGCCCATCCACTGCCCAAATACGAAACGACTGGTAGTGCCGGCATGGACCTCAGAGCCAACACCACCGAACCTGTTACGCTTGCTTCGCTGGAAAGAACCATCATTCCCACCGGGCTCTATATTGAATTGCCGGCGGGCTATGAAGCTCAGATTCGTCCCCGCAGCGGCCTCTCCATCAAAAAAGGGTTGTCGCTCGTGAATTCTCCCGGGACAATCGACAGTGATTATAGAGGTGAGATAGGGGTCATCATGGTCAACCTGTCGAACGAGGCACAGACCATCGCACCTGGTGAACGTATTGCCCAAATGGTGATTGCCAAATACGAACAGGCAGTGTTGGTGCCTGTGGAAGTATTATCGGATACGGACCGGGGGGCTGGTGGATTTGGCAGTACGGGGAAGGAGTGATGAGTTTTGAGTTTTGATTAACTCCATAACTCAAAACGCCCAAAGCGGGTATAGAATTTGACAAGACAATTACATGCAGTTTTCTTATCATGTTTTAGCCTGGAGGCTGTGCGCCTCTCTTTTTTGTCTGCTGATTTTTTTGCCGGACTCGAAAAGTCAGTCCTGGATCATTGATACACCGACCGGGAGGCTGTCTGCCTGGATTATCCAGCGTCATCCAGCACAGCCTCAAAAAGCAGAGCTGTTATTTTTGAACCATTCACAGGAATCGGTCGAACATGATATTTTCAACACCAATGAAAATTACCTGGAAATAAAAAGCCCGAGTGGTTTGAGTGTTATTTCCCGGAGGATAGTTTTGACAAAAACATTGAACGAAAGTCACGACCCTGAAGCGGAGAAACACATTAGCTGGGACATTGATTTGCACCAATTGATCGATGCTGTTGATTATTTCAAAAACGGCATGTATTCAATAACATGGCACATGGATACCTCCTTTGGAAAATTATCCGCAGAGCCGATTGAATTTTATTTTAAAAAATAAAACCAACAAAAAATAAAAATGGCAGATGTTCGGGTTTACCAACCAACATTCACCATTCATCATTATTAAAATGAAAATCATCATACCTATGGCCGGACGTGGTTCCAGGCTCCGGCCACATACCCTGACCACTCCGAAGCCACTCGTACCCGTAGCGGGCAAACCAATGGTACAGCGCATCGTAGAAGACCTCGCCAAAGGTTACGACGGACAGCTGGAAGAAGTCGCTTTTATTATCGGTGATTTTGGCGAAGCAGTAGAAAAAGAATTGATAGCGATCGCAGAACAAATGGGCGCCCGGGGCAAAATATATTATCAGGATAAACCCCTCGGAGTGGCACATGCCATTTTGTGCGCAAAAGAGAGTCTAAACGGCAATGTTTTCATCGCCTTCTCCGATACACTGTTCAAGGCGGATTTTCATTTCAACAAAAACGAAGACGGCGTGATCTGGGTAAAAACCGTCGAAGACCCCTCTTCTTTTGGTGTAGTGAAGACGGATGAACAACAGATCATCACAGATTTCGTTGAAAAGTCGCCGGTATTCGTTTCCGACCTGGCCATTGTCGGATTATATTACATCCGCGAAGGGGAATACCTCCGGGATCAAATACAATCGCTGATAGACAACGACGTGAAAGACAAGGGCGAATACCAGATCACCTCAGTGTTGGAAAACATGAAAAACAAAGGCTACCGATTCAAAGCCCAACCCATTGACGAATGGTTGGACTGCGGCAACAAGCAAAACATTGTGGATACCAACCGGCGCATGCTGCAACTAAAACAGGGGGTAGAAAAACTGGTGTCAGATTCGGCATCTATTGAAAACTCCTTGGTAGTAGGACCGTGCTTCATCGGAGAGGATGTGAAAATCACCAATTCCATCATCGGCCCTTATGTTTCCATCAGTGAAGGTTCTGTGGTAGAAAACTCTAACATCAGAAACAGCGTTATTCAAGGTAGCACCACTGTATCCAACGCCATGTTCGATAATTCGATGATCGGCAACCACGTAAAATACATGGGCCATATTTCGGACATCAGCATTGGTGACTATACCGAATTTAAAGAGTAATTTTAGTGGTGAATGGTTAACGGTGAATGGTTAATTTTCAACCCATTCACCGTTAACCATTCACCGTTAACCATTATCAGAAATGTTAAAATATTTTCTCTCCTCCCTGTTATTGTTCACTTTCTTCCTGAGCCATGCCCAGCCGGGCACGACTACCGAAGCCAACATGGAACTGGAAGCCCTATTCATCGAAGGCAACCGGGAAAAACTGTTGGGCAATTGGGAAAAAGCCATTGAAAAGTTTGAAGAGGTACTGGAAAAAGACCGGGACAATGCAGCGGCAGCTTATGAACTGGCACGCGTGTACGAAGCCAATAAGGATCTTGAAAATGCAGAAAAATACGCTAAAAAAGCAGTAGAATGGGAGGGCGCCAACGAGTGGTTTCGCATGTACCTCGCCGAGGTTTTTCAAAAAAACAACAAGGACAACATGGCTGCCCAACAGTATGAGGAAATGGTGAAAATGTACCCTTACAGCGAGGAGTTCTACCGCAAATGGGCCTATTACCTGGTGCGCAGCAGCCAGCCGGCAGAAGCCATCCGCGTTTATAATGAACTGGAGCAAAAAGTGGGCATTCACGAAGAGGTCATCCGCCACAAGCATACGCTTTACATGGGCATGGGCGACACCAAAGCAGCAGCAGCAGAACTGGAAAAACTGATCCAGAAATTCCCCAACAACACTTCGTACTGGCACTTGCTCGGTACGTTTTACGAGCAAATAGGTGAAAAAGGAAAAGCGAAGGAAGTTTACCAGACCATTTTAAAGAAAAATCCCGACGACGCACGGGCAAAGATTGCACTTGCCGAAGATGCCAAAGGCAACGATGACATCCGTTTCTTAAATTCACTGAAACCGGTTTTCGAAGATCCCAATACTGATATTGATACCAAAATCAAAGAGATTTTTCCTTACGTGAATGAGCTGGCCGCCTCAGGTGATAAAAACCTCGGCGCTACCCTTCTGGCCCTGACCTCCCTCCTGGAAACTGTACATGCAGACGACGCCAAATCACACTCTATACTGGCAGATGTCCTGTATTACAATGGGCAAACAGACCGGGCGATGGTACAATACCAGAAAACGCTTGAACTGGATGACACCAAATGGCCGGTCTGGGAGCAGCTGCTCTATATTTACGCTGAAAAGAAGGATTACGGCAAACTCATCGAGACGTCGGAAGAGGCACTCGACATTTTTCCCAACCAGGCGACGGCTTATTACCTCAACGGTGCAGGTTACAACGGAAAAGGTGAATACAGAGAAGCACTGAATTCTTTACAGCAGGCGCTCATCATGTCGAGCCGCAATCCCCGGCTGCGTTACGATGTTCTAAATGAAACCGGTAAGTCTTATTTTTATTTGAAACAGTACGCCAAGTCCGACAATGCCTTCGAAGAAGCATTGAAAATCAATGAAAACGACCCCATCATTTTGAAAAATTACAGCTACTACCTCGCCGCCCGAGGTGAGCAGTTGGACCGGTCCAAAGCCTTCGCTACACAACTCAACAAAGTAGCTCCGGATCACCCCATCAGCCTTGATGCCATGGCCTTCGTGCTGTACCATATGAAAGAATACGATCAGGCCAAACAATGGCTCGACAAAGCGATCCAGAGAGGTGGCAATGAAGATCCCATTATTTTAGAGCATTATGGCGATGTACTTTTTCAACTGGGCAACACCACCGAAGCCCAAAAGTACTGGCAGCAGGCCCAAGACAAAGGCGGGAATTCAAAATCACTGGAACAGAAAGTGAAGGAAGGAAAAATGGCGGAGCAGTGAAGGAAGGAAAAATGGCGGAGCAGTGAAGAATGAAAAATGATGAATGATGAATGAAAAATGATGAATGATGAATGATGAATTTTTTTAGTTTCATTCATCATTTTTCATTCTTCATTCCAAAAGCCCCAATTCCTCAATGATGCCGTTGATGCGGTCTTCCTCCCTGAATGAACCGCTAACCTCATACATTTTTCCCATTTTCAGGTCATACATTTGGTTCAGGTAAAACGAGAAAGGGCCTTCCATTAAGCCTCCTTTTTGATAAGCATCGTACAGGTATTTAAAATTCTTCGATTGCTGTTCGTAAGTAGGGGCGTGCAGTACGACCAGATAGGCTCCGTTAGATGCCAACGGGCCAAAGGAATCCCGCAACGGGAAACCATGCTTGGCCAGCATTCTTTCTGCTTTGGCAATGTTTTCCGCATCAGCCTCCTGCATGTTTTTCTTTAAATCCTGGTACTCCTTCGAGTTGTACCCCTTCTGCTGTAAAATCACGGGTTCTTCCTGGCGGTACTTTTTATCGAGGCGTTCCATTGCTTCCCAGTATTTACGGATCTTGACGTTGTCATCGAGTTGGGCGATTTCGTTGTCGAGGTAGGAGTAATCCTTTTCAGTGGCAGCGGTAGTTCGTAGACTATCGTTTTCGGCTTCCTTTTCGGATTCAGCCGTTGGTTGGCCACAGGCGACGAACAACAGGACGAACAAAAAGAGTAGGACATTTTTCATAAAATCAGATTTGCGGCAAATATCCATTTTTTCTATGAAGTTGTTTAAAGATTCCTGCCGAGTCGAAAATGGTTGGATTTTGAGGGGGCGAGGCGTTTTGAAACAACTTTTGTATATTGAAAATATGACACAGAAGCTCCGTAAAAATTTTGTGCTATTCAAATAACAAATACCAAAGTCTTGGTGCGAATAGCCTATAAAATATGAACATATAATCTATTTTTACTCCACCTTCAATTAGCCGCCAGTTTAGCCTTGCCAGATCAGTCGTCCTAAACCCATTTGAAACACAGCTTGCACATACAACTTTCCAGCCTTCTATTTTTCTTCATGTGCTGCGCCTCTGCACAGACTAATTCTCTGTTTGGTCAATCACCTCACCCGACAGAAATTACACTGCTCATAGAGAAAAGTAAGTGGCACGCCCGCATGGGGCAAAGGGACAGCAGCGAAACATTGGTCAGGCAAGCGCTCCAACAAACAGCCGGCTCCTCCCCCAAAGCAAAAGTGGAAGCGCTACTGGGCATGGCCGAACACTTACAGGATTTTATGCAAACAGACTCTGCCATACTCTTTGCAAAACAGGCATTGCAATTGGCAGAACAACATGGCCTGGAGCTGGAAAAAGCCAAGGCACTCCGACTGAACGGCTTTCTGGAATTTAGGAAAATCCACCTCGCCCCGGCCATGGAATATTGTGAAAACGCCATCGCCATTGCCAAAAGATTACAGGACACCCTTTTGGAAACAAAATGCCTGACCTGCCTGACCAGTGCACTGCGCACCTACTACAATTCGTCAGAATACCACCAACCGGCCATTGATTTTGAACATGCATTGACCGTTTTTGAAAAATACAGAGACACTTCTTCGGTAATTGGAGCATTGCTCACACTGGTGGACATGTACCGTATTGATCCGGAGAAACATGGAGATAAGGTCAATACCTATTTCAGTCGGGCTGGATCGCTTCTGAAGGAATACCGCCACGATCTGCTGATGGTTAAATACCTGAACTTGAACGCAAGCCTCCTAGATGCCGCCGACCAAACGGAGGCCGCTTTTCAGGAACTGAAAAAGGCCATGCGACTCAGCAAGCAGTTACAACTCCCCTGGATGACGCAGCACCTCTACCTGGGTTTTTATGATTATTATTCCAACAAAAAAGATTATATAAAAGCGCTCGAATCCCTGGACTCAGCAGAAGCAGCTTATCCTGATTTCTTATTTGGCGAAGCTACGCGACGGTACGCAGACACCTACGCGGCCATGGGCAACCACGAAGCGGCCTACGTCCAGATGCAAAGAACGCTCTATCTTGTCGACTCCCTTATCAGAGACCGGCAGGAAAAAATGACTGCCGAATCAGGGATTCGCTACAAAACCAAAGAAAAGGAACTGGCGCTGGTAGAAAAACAAGCCGAACTAAAGGAGCAGCAATTTCAAAACCGTATGCTCATGGGGGGGGCCATTTTTTTGGTGCTGCTTTCATTCGCAGCATTTTTTGCTTTCACTGTGCAGCGTCAGGCCAGAAAAGCCTTGCGCGAAAAAAACAAGGTCATCGAACAGCAGGCTAAAGAACTCCGCCAACTGGACGAATTGAAAAGCCGTTTCTTCGCCAACGTATCCCACGAGCTACGCACCCCGCTCACCCTTATGCTCGGTCCGGTCAACTCACTTTTGAAAACCAATCACAAGAACAGGGATGAAGTCATGCTCCTGCAATTCATACAGCGCAATGCACGGAAGCTCCACAAACTCATCAACGAAATACTCGACCTCTCCAAGCTGGAAAACAATAAAATGGTTGTAGAGGAGGAGCCTGTTCTGTTTTATCCGTATTTGAAAGAACAGATGGCCCAATTCCATTCTTTCGCCGCCAGCAATGAGGTAGATTTTGAGCTAAAATTTGAAGCCGATCAGGCTCTGGAAATCATGCTGGACAAAAACAAGTTTGAAAAAATCATCCACAATTTCCTGTCCAATGCGCTGAAATTCACCCCTCCAAAAGGTCAGGTCAACCTCGCAGTTGCAACGATTGATGCAGACCTCCAAATCAAAGTGAGCGACACCGGCCGCGGCATCCACCCCAACGACCTGCCCCATATCTTCGACCGCTACTACCAGTCCAGGCAACCAGATGCCAAAACGGAGGGTGGCACCGGCATTGGTCTGTCGCTGTGCCTGGAACTGGCAGAACTGTTGGGCGGAAAGGTGTGGGCGGAAAGTGGATTGGGTAAGGGAAGCATTTTTTATTTTCAGTTTCCGAGGCAGGAAGCAACCTTAGAGGTGACATCTTTGAGGGAAAGCCGCCAAATAGAGCAAGAAGGTGTCACCTCTTTACCTGCTCCCGTTTCAGAACAAATGATGACACCTTCTCGCTTACCCACCAATCCCACGCACAAAGATGTCACCACAGGCGGAACCATCCTCATCGTCGAAGACAATCCCGACCTTCGCCAGTATCTGCAGTTCCTCCTATCTGAGTATCAAATCATCACTGCCGAAAACGGAAAAGACGCGCTGGATCAATTAAAGAATACTGATACTCAAAACTCAAAACCCAAAACCCAAAACTTCCCTGACTTAATCATCAGCGACCTCATGATGCCCGTCATGGACGGCCTGCAACTACTCGAACGCCTCAAGTCCGACGACCGCTGGCGCCACCTCCCCACCCTCATGCTCACTGCCAAGGTGAATGCCCGGGTCAAATTAAAGGCCCTCCGCATCGGCGTGGATGATTATCTAACAAAACCATTTCAGGAAGAAGAACTAAAGGCCCGCATCGAAAATATGCTGCACAACTACCGGGAGCGGATGGAGCATTTTTCAGCCAATGGCAATGAATCTTCAAACTACGGATCATCCACATCACCCAAACCAGTCATGGCGCAGGTAGACGCCGATTGGTTGGAAGAAGCAGAAAAGGCATTTACCAAAATACTCAACGACAGCAGCCTCAATTTCGACTGGATTGCTACTCAACTTCACATTAGCCAGCGACAACTTCAGCGGCGCCTCCAACAGCTTACCGGCCTCTCTCCCACCAAGTACCTCCACGAAATGCGCATGTCCAAAGCGTATGACCTGTTGGTGGAAGGCAGATATTCCACAGTGAAGGAAGTGAGCTATGCCGTGGGCATCCGGGATACGAAGTATTTCTCGAAGCGGTTTCAGGAGCGTTTTGGGGTGTCGCCTTCTTCTTTGCGCTGATCTTTTTCTGCTTTTTTACAATTATTTGGAACAAATGTCCGGTTTTACCCCCCAAGTCGGCGGATTTTACCCCCTGCCGCTACCCGAGATTTGTGCCATGTTGAGATGTAAGGAATGACTTGCAGGCCAACATGAAAACAATAACTTTTAAAACCTATTCGATTATGGAATTTCTTAAATTTGGAATTAATGATTATTTTGTTGTCATGTCACAAACTGATAACGGGTTTTTAGCCACTGAAAACAGGCAAGCAAACGGAGATGCTACAGACACAAAACCAAATTTTCTAAAATTTTTTCACATTGCAGATGATTATTATGTTGTAGCCAATCTTCAGACAGGCTATACTCTCAATTGGGGAAAGGTGGGAGTTAGAACAGATGTGATGCCCCCTCTGCCAAAGTATGGATTAATTTTTGACGACGCCAACACATCTGATTCTGATCTTTTAGTCGTCCGACCGTTGTGGTCTAAAGAAAAGAGCAACTATGCCTTAGAAGTTGAATCCCACAATGGCTATATAATGCCAGACGGCGATACTATAAGTATTAAACCATTAGACGGAGTTGAAGCTAATATGGCTGTTTGGCGATCCGGTTATTTCAACGCAGGGGGCCCTGGTGGTGCTCCCTACATCCCCATCAATGTCCCAGCCCTTCCTGCTGATGAAAAAAATATACAAGGCCCCATTATTGCTCCGGATGATTTTAGTGACAACGAAAACCCTCCTACCGATTTCCCTGATCTGAATACCCATATTGTAACAGCTTCTAAGTATGTGCCTTATTTTTTGGCAGAAGATCCTACTATGACCAGCCCTGCTGAAAGGATTCGGAAGTCGCCTTACTACGTTATGAAGCAATTTAGCCACTATCATAGGATCGGGAAATGTAACAATTCTACCGGCAAAGGAGAAGCCACATTGTCAGGCTCTACGACGGTGGGAATTTCAAAGTCTGAATCCAAAGCATTTTCAGCCAAAGTAGGGGTTTCCATTACTGAATCAGTTGAAGCCAGTGCTGGGATAGAAGGTATTGCACAGGTAAAGGAATCGTTTTCTGGAACTATTTCTACAGAATTTGGATATACTGTTGTACATGGTACTACTGAATCAAAAAGTCATACGTTTAGCCGTACATATTCGGTACCACCCAACACAGTCGCAGCCATGTATAGCTTAAGAAACACCTATAAGCTCTTTCAGTTAAAAGGCACAGAAGCTGTCTCGCATTGGCCGGATACAATAGGTCTCAATGAAGATTTATATACTACTACTTATCCAGAAGGCGCTGTTTTGAAAGAACAGAAAAAGTAGAAATCGACAAACTACGGGTGGCATTTGGCCACCCGTAGTCATATAAGAAAGAATTATGCTTTTACTAGATTTACTAAAGTAAACCTGAAGCTCTTTGCCCAAACCTTAGTGCTCATAAAATTCAATTCTTAAAAGGCATTTCTAAAATCACATTCGATTCAGTCGATAGGCAATAAGTTTTACTCATAGTCCGATGCAAAATGACTGGAGACCTAATTTTAATAAGTGAAATCTGCTAAACCGTCTGCCGGTCCAAAAAAGCCAAAATCTCCTCCACATATTTGCGCTCATTGGAAAGGCGGGGCACTTTATGCTGACCACCATATTTGCCCTTCATTTTCAACCAGTTATGAAAGGTGCCGGATGGCATAGGGCGAAGGAGGAGTTCGTTGAGGGCCATGTTGCGGTAGCGTTTGGCCTCGTAGTCGGAGTTGATGTGCTGGAGGTTTTGGTCCAACAAATGGATGAATTGATGGAGGTTAGCAGGTTCCCTTTCAAATTCCACCAGCCACTCGTGGCCGCCCTTGTTTTCCCCTTTTAAAAACACAGGAGCAACGGTGTATTCCAACGCGGATGCACCTGTTTTCTGACAGGTCATGGCGAGTGCCTTGTCCGTATTTTCGACCATCACTTCTTCGCCGAAGGCATTGACGAATTGGCGCGTGCGGCCGGTAATTTTTATTTTATAAGGCAAAATGGACGTAAAGGTGATGGTATCGCCGGGTGTGTAGCGCCAAAGGCCGCTGTTGGTACTGATGACGATGGCGTAATTTTTCCCAATTTCTACCGCTTCGAGCGGGATGGCTTTTGGGTTTTCTTTGTGCCATTCCTCCATCGGGAGAAATTCGTAATAGATCCCATTATCAAGGAGCAGGAGCATGTCGTCTTCCTCCAGGTCACTTTGAATCCCAAAATAGCCTTCGCTGGCGTTATAGATTTCCTGGTAGCTTACCTTTTTACCGGAAGCATTGACGTCTGGAAAGAATTTTTGAAACTGTTCCCGGTACGGCATAAAACTGACGCCACCATGAATGTAGACCTGAAAATTCGGCCACACTTCCAACATGTTCTTTTTGCCGGTATGTTCCAGAATTTTGCGGAACAGCACCACGGTCCAGGTCGGCACCCCACCGATCATTACCACGTCTTCCCTGCTGCAATTTTCCACCATCCGATTTATTTTTTCTTCAAAATCCGGCATCAGGGCCGTTGCAAAATCAGGGGTAAAAAACGGTTTGGCGATCCACGGCATATGACTGATCATCACCGCCGACACATCTCCAACAAACGTTTTCTGAAAATGCTCGTGGCGGTTCAGGCTGCCGCCCATCAGCATGCTCCGGCGCTGAAACAGTTCTGCGTCAGGCCGCTGATCGTAAAACAGGGCCGTGGTGTCCCAGGAGCCACCCACATGGCAAAACTTGAGGTTTTGGGAACTGACCGGCAAGAACTTGCTCTTGTCGCTCGTCGTCCCTGATGACTTGGAAAAATAGCGTACCCGGCCACTCCAAAGGACATCCTTCTCCCCCATCATCATCCGCCCGATGAACGGCTTCAATGAATCATAATCCTGGATGGGTATGCGGTTGGCAAATTGCCGGAGGGACTTAATGCTGCGAAAACTATATTTCTTGCCCCATTCCGTGTCCCTTGCAGTCAGCAATAATCGCTCAAACCAATATTTTTGGACGCTGTGCGGGTCGGCCATGTACCGGCGGATGTGCCGCATCCGGAACCGGAGATATTGGTGGAAGAGTGTATTTGTCAGTTTTCGCATGGTCGCAAGGTAAAGAGAATAAGGTGATTGTTGATTGTTTGTGTGAGTATATCTTCCTGCCGGGACTATTTTCAAAATGTTGGATGGACGTAGGGCACCTGGTTTCCAGGCGCGAAGGTCCGATTTCAACCGTTGCCGAACGATACCGTGGAATGAGGGGCAGCAAAGTCGAAAATTAGCGCCAACAGATGGGGGCTCTTCTCAACTTATTACAAGGCTTCTGGCAACCAGAAATTTAGCAGTCAATACACCACTTTGTCCTTTTTCTCTCCCCACTCCCTGAAAGCTTGGAGCCCTTCTTTCCGCAATAGTTGAACGGCAGGAATTTTCCGGTCCGGCAGGGGCAGTTCCAGTTCTTTGTAAATAAAATCGTCATCGAAATCGATAGCAGCCGCATCGGCTTTGGTGCAGGCATAAAAGATTTTTTCGGGCCGGGCCCAGTAGATGGCGCCGAGGCACATGGGGCAGGGTTCGCACGAAGTGTACAAAATGCAGCCATCCAATTGGAAATGGCCCAAATGCTGGCAGGCCTGCCGAATGGCCACCACTTCTGCATGGGCAGTGGGATCGTTGGAGGAAGCTACCTGGTTGTTGCCCCGGCCGATGATCTTACCGTTTTTCACGACGATGGCCCCGAAGGGGCCGCCTTCTCCTTTCCTCATGCCATCGAGCGAAAGACGGATGGCTTCCCGCATAAATTTTTCGTGCGTCATATTTTATTTTTTTCTAAAACAATCAAAATTAGCCTATTTCATGCAAACTGCTATCTTTGGCGAGTGTGTAATGGCGGCTAACTATTAGCTAACCGCAAACTGTTAAAAGCCAAAAGCTAAATAAACCACAAAAGAATTCATGGAACCCATTTTTACGAACGATGCAATTGTATTCGGATTTCTCTGCCTGCTTTTAGGACTGATCTTTTATACGGCCAGTTTGCCTGCCTGGAAGAAGTTTTACACCATTATTCCGACACTGGTGCTCTGCTATTTCCTGCCAGCCTTTTTATACTGGCCGCTTAACCTGATCGCTCCTGAGTGGTTTGACAACAGTCTTCTGACCTTTTTGGCGGAGCGGGGTTTGACGATACCGGATGGTATGTCTTTCAATTCCATCAAAGACTGGCTGGTGGAAAATGGTGTTTCCAAAAGCGAATATGAGCCGTTCGAGCGCCATAGCAATCTTTACTTTATGGCTTCCCGCTACCTGCTGCCGGCAAGTTTGCTCCTGCTCTGCATAAGTATCGACCTAAAAGGAATCTTACGCCTGGGCAACAAAGCCCTGATCATGTTTTTTACAGCCACGGCGGGCATCATTATCGGGGGACCGATTGCTTTGTTAATCATTTCCACCCTGGCCCCAGAGGGGTTCATCCCTGCGGCACCGGAGGATGTTTGGCGCGGACTGTCAACGGTCGCCGGTTCGTGGATCGGTGGAGGAGCCAACCAGGCGGCGATGAAAGAGATTTTTGAAGTACAGGATTCTCTGTTCGGCACAATGGTCATCGTTGATGTACTCGTAGCTAACATTTGGATGGCATTTCTACTTTATGGGGCAGGTATTTCTGATAAGTTGGACGTGAAATTAAAAGCGGATAATTCGGCCATTACGGAGTTAAAAGAAAAAATAGCCAGCTACCGGGCAAGCATTGAGCGCATTCCGACCACCCGTCATATGTTTATGATTCTGGCGGTCGCTTTTTTTGGCGTAGCCTTATCACATATGGTAGCCGATGCCGTAGTGCCTTGGTTGAAAAATTTCAAAGAAACGTTGGATGCGTGGCGTTTAAGTTCATTGATGAGCAGTTTCTTTTGGATTGTGGTGGTATCCACAACCGTTGGCCTGGTGCTTTCGTTTACCAAAGCTAAAAAGCTGGAAGGAGTGGGTGCCTCGAATTGGGGCAGTGTGTTTATTTACGTACTGGTCACCACGATCGGCATGCACATGAACGTAGGTGAAATATTCCAGAATATTGGCCTCTTTGCCATTGGCCTGGTCTGGATGTCGGTACATGTCGGGCTGTTATTGTTGGTCGCAAAGCTGATCAAGGCACCTTTCTTCTTTGTGGCCGTGGGCAGTCAGGCCAACATAGGAGGGGCTGCATCTGCTCCGATTGTTGCATCGGCCTTTAGCCCATCACTGGCACCTGTGGGCGTATTGATGGCGGTGTTAGGATATGCGCTCGGAACTTATGGAGCGTTGATTTGTGCCTTTTTGATGCAAGGTGTAGCGGGCGGATGATTTTATTTTATAATTAAATATTCATTGTTTAAATACAAACACGCACAACTAAAATGAAACAAGGAAAATTACCAGAGATTAATATCGAACCCACCCAACAGGATAAAATTATAGATGCTCTGTCGATGGTATTATTAGCATTCCTTTTTCTATTACCATTGCTCTTTTACAGTCAGTTGCCAGAAAGGATGCCCAGTCATTTTAATGCAGCGGGTGAACCGGACGCTTACAGTAGTAAGAGCAGCATCTGGATAATGCCGGTGGTAGGCTTGATCACTTACTTTATTTTTACGTTCGTCCATAAAATGGATCCGTCCAATTTTAGTTATCCCACTAGAATTACCCCTGAGAACGCCGAATCCAAATACCGTAACACCTTGCAGCTGCTGCGCTGGACGAAGTTGGTCATCATGGTATTATTTGTCTATCTGGTCTGGATGAGCATCCGGATCGGGTTGGGGAGTGCAGCAGGGTTGCACACCTGGTTTATCTGGGCCTTTCTTGCGGCCATGCTAATCCCAATTATTTATTTTGGATTTATCAAAAAATAAGGGTTGAATACCCGAAGTATTCAACCCTTATTTTTTGTGTTTCAGACAAAATCAAACTGCGGCGTATTTCCTTTTGACCTTATCTTTTTTTTTCTTGCCTTTTCCATTTTTCTCATGCTCTTTTAAGATGCCCAACTGCATCATTGCTTTTTCGGAGGCCGTCTGCTCAGCGCTCTTTTTATTGAAGTCGTCGGCGGTAGCTATTTTGTTGCCATCTACCAATACTGCCACTTTGAAGCGGTCTCTTTTTTCGAATTTGTAGCGGGCGACGAGCTTGTAGGAAACCGTCTGTCCGTTTTTCTGGCACCACTCAAGCAACTGGCTTTTGTAATTGTCGTCATAGCTTTCCAACTCATGGATATCGACATAGTTCCGTAGCATTTTATTGACCACAAAGCGGGTAGTCCCATCGTAACCTCGCTCAATATAGACCGCCCCAACCAGGGCCTCCACCGCATTGCCCAGCATAGAACGGCTCAGCCGGGTCTGGCTGTACTCTTGTAGGAGCACGTCCAGTCCCATCTTGTCGCCAATACTGTTGAGCGTACTGCGCTTGACAATTTTGGAACGCATCTTTGTTAAGAAACCTTCATTTGAATTGGGGTATTTCTTAAACAGATATTCCGCCACGATGGTCCCCAGGACAGCATCCCCCAAATACTCCAGGCGCTCATTGTTCTGGATCGCATATGCTTTATCGGAAGGATTTGATTTGTGGGAAAATGCCAACTTAAAAATAGACAGATTGGACGGAGTAAATCCGATCAGTGGCCTCAGTCTTGCAGCAAATTCTTTTTCTTCGTTGAAAAAACGGTTGTAAAAACGTAAAATAAGCCTCAGCAAAAGAGATAATTTTTTGGCGGTGCAGGTCGAATGTAGCCACTCGAATACCCATTTCCCCGCCTGGTTCAATCAGACAAGAAACTAAGGTGCCGTGTTAGAACACCCTGTCAATAATTTATAAAAAGCTGAAAAACCGGAAAAAAAGAAAAAAGCGGGGAAAAGTATTCCGAGGCCGTCTTTTGCGGGTTATAGGTCAGGTTTTAAGAAAGATTTGGGGCAACCCGTAACTCGCATTCGCAAAGAACCTGCACTCCTAATTCCTACTTTAGCACCAGGCTTCTTTCCGCCATTCCATGGTTTTTCAAGAGAGCAGCGATTCAAAGCAAGGCAAATAATATACCTTACCCATTACCTACCTATTCCAACAAGCTGCTCACATTTATATATTTATTCCTTATATTTTTTAATCAGCACGGAAGCATTGTGTCCACCAAATCCAAAAGTATTGCTCAAAATGACATTCACCTCTCGCTCCTGTGCTTCGTTGAAAGTGAAGTTTAAACGCTTGTCCAATTCGGGATCATCTGTAAAGTGGTTAATGGTCGGGGGTACAAAGTTATGGTTTATTGCCAAAATTGACGCCACCGCCTCAATGGCTCCCGCAGCCCCCAGCAAATGCCCGGTCATACTCTTCGTCGAGCTGATGTTCATACCATAGGCCGCATCACCAAAAACTTTTTGAATGGCTTTTACTTCAGCAATATCACCCAGTGGAGTGGAAGTGCCATGGACATTTACGTAATCAATTTCGTCCGGGTTCATTTTTGCGTCTTCGAGCGCCAGTTTCATTACGTTGGCAGCACCGATTCCTTCAGGGTGCGGAGCGGTAATATGATGGGCGTCCGCAGTAGCTGCTGCGCCAACGACTTCACCATAGATCTTTGCGCCCCTTTTTTTGGCGTGTTCCAGTTCCTCCAGCACCAATGTGGCTGACCCCTCGCCCAAGACAAAGCCGTCCCGATCAACATCAAATGGGCGGGAAGCCGTTTTAGGGTCATCGTTCCTTGTCGAAAGGGCTTTCATGGAACTGAAACCACCCATCGCAATCTTCGTCACGACTGCTTCTGAACCACCGGCGATAATGATATCGTTTCGTCCGTACCGGATGTAGTCAAAAGAATTCATCAGAGCATGGGTAGAGGACGAGCAGGCGGAGACCGGTGCATAGTTAATGCCCCTGAAACCGTATTTCATGGAAATATGGCCGGGTGCAATGTCGCATATCATTTTGGGAATCAGGAATGGATTGTAACGGGGCGTACCATCTCCTGTAGCAAAATCCTCAATTTCTTTTTCGAGAGAAATCAAACCACCAATACCTGAAGAGTAAATAACCCCGGCCCTGTCGAGGTTGATTTTTTCCAGGTCAAGGCCCGAATCCTTCATCGCTTCGTCTGCCGTTACCAGGGCGTATTGGGCAAACAGGTCCAGTCGTCGTAATTGGCGCCGGTCCAAATGGGACGCTGCATCAAATCCGGTCAGCTCACATGCGAACTGGGTTTTGAATCTGGAGGCATCGAAGTGAGTGATATCCACTGCTCCGCTTCTTCCACTTTGCAGGCCCTCGATGTATTCAGGTATATTGTTTCCAATAGGGGTCAAAGCACCTATACCAGTAATGACTACCCTTCTCATATATTATATTGAGTCAAGTGGCAAAATTGTTTGTTCCAATGTAACGCCTACTTGTGTTTTGAGAAGACCCGACAGGGCAAAGAAATTAGTGCCAGTCAAAGTCCATGAAATTTTCAAAGGAGAGAGAAATCAAAGGCACCAGAAATGAGTTAATCACGCTCGAGCCTTTGATCTCAGTTTCGTTAATTACCGTATCTCTATGTCAAAAAATTACTTGGTATTCTCTGACAAATATGTGATTGCGTCGCCAACGGTGGCAATGTTCTCAGCTTCCTCGTCTGGAATTGAAATATTGAATTCTTTTTCCAATTGCATGATGAGCTCAACAGTGTCAAGGGAGTCAGCTCCAAGGTCAGCAGTGAAGCTGGCCGTTTCGGTAACTTCTGATTCATCAACACCGAGTTTGTCGACAATAATCTTAACTACTTTGTCTTTGATCTCAGCCATAATAAAATACGCTTTTAAGGTTTTGAAAAAATTTTTGCAAAGAAAGACAAACTCCCCCGTTTCAAAAAATATTTAAGCTTCTTTTGGTACAAAACGAGTTTTCCTCCTCACCAAAAGGATAGGGCAGCCTGATTTATTCCATACTCATTTTTGGCTTTTATCAATAGAAATGTATTTTTGATTCCTAAATCTAATTGTACTTTTGACACTTAGCCGTTCTTTTCGCCTAACCAATTGAAAACTAATTTTTTAGAAATTGGTTTTATTTAAAATTCAAACAATGCAAACCAACAATAACAAAGAGCTCCACCATAAAAACACCAAAATCGTCGCTACCGTGGGCCCCGCCAGCGACTCCTACGAGACTTTATTGGAACTAATCAAGGCCGGAGTGGATATTTTTCGGCTCAACTTCTCGCATGGTGCGCATGAGCAAAAGCTCGAAATCATCCAGCGAATTATCTACATCAGGGAAAAATACAATTACCATGTGGGCATTTTGGCCGATTTGCAAGGGCCAAAGCTCCGTGTTGGCAAGATAAAAGATGAACCGTTGATGTTGGAAAAAGACGACGTCATCACATTTATCAATAAAGAATGCGAGGGAACACGGGAAGGGATTTACATGAGCTACACCCAGCTGGCCAAAGATGTCAACCCAGATGAGGTAATCCTTGTGGACGACGGTAAAATCCAATTGCAAGTCTTGGAATCAAATGGGAAAGACGAAGTCAAACTCAAAGTATTGCACGGCGGCCCATTGAAATCAAACAAGGGCGTAAACCTGCCCAACACCAAAATTTCCCTCCCTTCCCTGACCGAAAAAGACAAAAAAGACCTGGATTTCATCCTGACACAACCGATCAACTGGATTGCCCTTTCTTTTGTCAGGAGCCCCAAAGACATGAAAGACCTGCGGGCATTGATCGAAGCAAAAGAACATCCTGCAAAAATCATCGCCAAGATTGAAAAACCTGAAGCCGTGGAAAAGATTGACAAAATCATCAAGAATTCCAACGGCATCATGATCGCCCGGGGCGACCTTGGAATCGAGGTACCCATTGAAGAACTCCCGGTCATCCAGAAGAGCATCATCAAAAAATGTATTCAGCGGGCACGGCCGGTAATCGTCGCTACCCAAATGATGGAGTCGATGATGAAAAACCCCACCCCCACCCGACCAGAAGTGACCGACGTGGCCAATGCCGTTCTCGACGGCGCCGATGCGGTCATGTTGAGTGGTGAAACGGCCGTTGGGGACCATCCGGTACGGGTCGTCGAAACCATGGACAGAATCATCGCCACTGTAGAAACCAACGATGCCTACTCCGTTGACTCTCCTATGCCAGCCCCCAAAGCAAGTACTTTCCTGAGCGACGTGGTCTGCATCAATGCCGTCAACGTGGCCAAACAGGTCAATGCTAAAGCATTGACGGGCATGACCGTTTCCGGATATACTGCATTCAAATTGTCAAGCTGCCGTCCGAAAAGGAAAATCTATATCTTTTCTGAACATATCCACATGCTGGCCACTCTCAACCTCGTGTGGGGCGTACACTGCTATTATTACGACAAATACAACTCGACCGACGAAACGATCCACGACCTGATCGAGATATTGAAAAATGACGGCAAACTGGAACCCAGTGACCTCGTCGTCAACCTGATGGCCATGCCGATCAATCGCCGGTTCATGACCAATACGTTGAAAGTTACCGAAGTGGAATAGGGTCACCCTATCGCCGCTCATAAGGTTTCTCCGCAAAATATTTTTTTGCCAACTCCCTCGCCACACCTGATAACAGGAGCAGCGCCAGCACATTGGGGATGGTGCCCATTGCCATGGCTAAGTCGCCCATGTCCCAAACGACGTTCAGGGAAAGTATGGCCCCCACAAAATGCATCACTACATAGATGACCCGATACGGCAAAATGGCCCATCCCCCAAATAGATAAGTCGTGCACCGATCCCCGTAATAGCTCCAGGATATGGCCGAAGAAATAGCAAATAAAACCACACAAAGGACGACGATAAACATACCTACCTGCCCAAGCACCTCCCGATAAGCCCACATGGTGAGTGGGGCTGCGTTTTCCACCGCATCGGCGTAGAGCACCTCAAGCCGTTCGCCTTGATTAGCTAAAGCATAATTTTCGTTGGGAAATATTTTGCCTGAGAAAAAAGTTTGCTTACCGGCATCGGCATACAGCTTTTCAACAGGTACTTCATGCCACGACAGTTGGGTTAACGAAACTTGCTCCCCATCCTTTATTTCAATAAAATCAGGCAAAACAGCAACCGTTTCGTAGCCAGTTTCGGTCGTGATGCGGTAGGCTAAATCTCCTGACGACAACACAATTTCAGTTTGGGTGGTTTGCTTCCAGACCCCTGTGGTCAAGATCACAAGTGCCGTGATGCTACAAATCACAATAGTGTCAATAAACGGTTCCAGCAAAGCAACGACCCCTTCCGACACCGGCTCTTCCGTACGAGCAGCTGAGTGGGCAATGGGGGCTGACCCCTGCCCTGCTTCGTTCGAAAACAGCCCTCTCCGCACCCCCCAGATCAGGGTTTGCATAAATATGCCGGCACCGGTTCCAGCTACTCCAGCAGTCGGATTAAAAGCTTCCGTGAAGATGAGTTTCAACGAAGGCCATATTTCACCGGCGTTGAAAAACAAGACCATCAATCCCCCCAGCACATACAAAGCAGCCATTGAAGGGGCCAAAATACTCGTGACCTTTCCGATCCGCGAAATCCCCCCGATGATGACCAAGCCAACAATTGCAGCAGAAATGCCCCCAGTCAGCCAACCAGGAATTTCAAAAACGGTTTCCAACAGATCGGCCAAGGTGTTGGCCTGCACAGCATTTCCCGAAATCATGCCCATGACGATGAGCGACATAGCAAAGAAGGCCGCTATTGGTTTCCATTTTTTTCCCAGCCCATTTTCGATGTAGTACATGGGGCCGCCAGCAACGCCGGTAGGCGTGTTGATGCGAAATTTTTGCGCCAGTGTCACTTCCGTAAATTTAGTCGCCATGCCCAGCAAAGCCGTTACCCACATCCAGAAAACAGCCCCCGGACCTCCCCAGTGAATGGCGATGGCCACCCCGGCGATGTTGCCGATACCGACTGTGGCAGACAGCGCCGTCGTGAGTGCCTGAAAATGGGTGACGTCCCCCAGGGCATTCGGATCGTCATATTTGCCCCTTACCACGTCAATACCGTGGCCGAGTCGCCTAAATTGAATGAACCCCAGACGGACCGTCAGCCACAGGCCCGTGCCCAATAAACCGACGATGAGTATGTTTTCGAGAAAGCCATTGGCCGTTTGCAGAAAATGTTCCATGATATCAATGATGAATGAATAATTGCTTGTCCCGTATTCACTTCGGGAATGGACGGTTGATGTTTAATTGGCTGCAATGATGGCCGGAAAAGAGAGGATATGGCCGGAAATGTCAGAAGGGAAGTGAAAATGTCAGTAAGGCATTTACTGACAAAAAGGGTAAAAGTTGAGAAGAACAGGGTTTCGGCAAGTCGATCCAAGGGGCGCGAAATGCGTTACAATACCCTCTTTACAAAAGAAATAACTTAGAAGCTGTTTAGAAACTTCTTTTTATAAATATCTAATTGCGAAAGCTCAGTACGTGATTTTCGAACTATAAAAATTTGGCGGAAGCACTAAACTCCAACACATCGTTCAAATGCTTGCGCATCATCTTGCCTGCCGCTTCATCATCTTTTTCAATGATGTATTCCAGGATTTTTTGATGCTCCATACAGGCTTTTAATTCTGCCTGGTCGTCACATACTTTATATTTTATGTAATTACTGACAATGTCTGGAGTGATGATGAGCATCAGGGATTTAAGGACTGAGTTTTTGCTCGCTTCTGCAATTTTCAGATGGAACATCAAGTCCTCTTCGACGGCCGTTTCACCTTCCTTTATTTTTTGTTCGTACGCATCAATTGCTTTTTGAATTTCGACAATATCTTCATCGGTCCTCCTGGTTGCTGCGAACCTGGCGGCATTTGTTTCCAGGATCACGCGGGTTTCGACCAAGGAGGTAAAATCACTTTTTTCTAATTTCAGGACATCCGAAATCAGGCCTTCCAGGGCCGTCAGTCCAATGCCGGCCACCACGGTACCGCTTTGCGGCAGTGTTCTTAGGATTCCATAAAATTCCAGTTTCCGGATAGCATCCCTGACATACGTCCGGCCGATCCCTAACTTTTCTGCCAAATTTCTTTCTGAGGGCAAACGGTCTCCTGCCTTCAATTGCCCTGAAGTGATCAAATTTCGAATTTGCTTAATAATTTGATCAGAAGGTGTTTCCCTCTTGATCGGGTCAAAATTTTCTAACATCTTAAAATATACCTTAATTGGTTGACCAATTTTGAATGCCCCTAAACATAACTCCATTTACGGCCACCTTATGCCAACAAGCATTGTAATGAATACTGTACCTAAGTGCTTTACAAAAATTTGGCACAAGAAATAATTGTTCTATATTTGTTCAACTCAAATTGGTTGACCAATTTCACAAGTGCCTAATTTTCAAGTCTTAGTCCTGACAAAAGTAATAATTATAAACCTTAGACTTTGTTTTTAATGGACGAGTTCATTTGAAGGCGAACGGATTAGGGTAACTAATTCTCAATATTTAGATTCAACAGAATATCCTCAAACATGAAACAGATATTACTTTTTTCAACACTCCTCGTTTTGCTATTTCTGGCCCCGAACGATTGCCTCGCCCAAAAGAAGAAGAAAAAGACAGGCAAAAAAAGCACCACAGAAAAAACAGCCCCCAATATTGACCTAACCCACTGGAAGGTAACTGTGCCTGCTTCGAAGCCCGACGGCAAGCCTATCGAAGTGTCCCCACCCGAAATTTTCGACTATGCCAATGATGAACGGTTAAAGGAATTCATGTACAATGATTCCACCGATGGGTCCATCGTATTCTATGCCTATCCGGCTTCTTCCACGGCCAATTCCAAATATTCCCGCTCCGAGCTAAGAGAACAAATGGTATCTGGCAGCAACGCTACCAATTGGACCTTCAAGCAGGGGGGCCGAATGAAAGCAACCCTCTCTGTTCCAAAAGTGACCAAAGAAAGCAGCGGTAAAAGACATCGAATCATAATCGCTCAGATCCACGGCAGGCTCACCAATGAACAACGAGACCTGATTGGTCAAAAAGACAACAATGCGCCTCCGGTTTTAAAAGTGTACTGGGAGGAAGGGAAGATCGTGGTCAGGAGAAAAATACTCAAAGACCCAAAGGTCAACGACATTGACATTTTAAAAAAAGAAGCATGGGTAGATGACGAAAAATACACTTTTTATAAAATGGTGGAGCGGAAAAAAGTGACTATCGAAATCATTGCTTCAGAGGGCAGACTGGAGATCGTTCTAAACGGCCGGGAGAAGGCCGTTTACAAGGACAAGCACATGGATCGATGGGGGGTTTTTGAGAACTATTTTAAAGTGGGCAATTATTTCAATACCAGAGACAAAGGCGCCTATGCCATGGTAAAGCTCTATGACCTGGAAGTAAGTCATTAAACAAACTTAATACACGATCATGAACAAAATTGCCGTTGTCTTCCTATTGTTACTCACCAGCTCCGTCGATGGTTTTTCCTAAATTTGGTTGGAAGATTTTGATGGCAGCAATGCGGGCAATCCGCCCTTGCTCAGCCTGGAGTAATAGCTGCCTACTACTTAACCAGTAAAAAAGAGTAACAACCCTACAGTTAGGCTTACAGCCAGATAAAGAGCGAATAAAAAGCCAACTGACGAATGGTGGGTTGGCTTTTTTTCATTTCCTTTTTTTGGCAAAATATTTTTTACTAAACAAAAAGGTTATTTTTACCATTACTTACCATACCTGACCAGACCGAACCAAATATTCCTTAAAATTACCATACACCAAAATTTATTTTCCGATGAAATGCCTGCTTACTCGATTATTCTCGACCCACCTTTTCGTGATGCTCACCGGTTTGCTTTTGGCCAGCAATCCCAGTCCGGGCAAAGATTTTCTGATTACGCTGAACGGTTCAAAACTGACGGGCAATATCAAGATCATTTCCTTCTCCAGTAACGAATCCAGTATTTCTTTTGAAAATGACTTTGGAGACATTTACACGGTCCACCCTGCAACCGTTTCAGGTTTTGCACACGCGGAAAAAGGCAAGACCTCCCTGTACGAGAGCAAGTTATTGGATGGAAGATGGATGTTTTTAAAAGTCGAGAAAAGAGGGGAAGCACTGAGCTTGTACATGAGTTCCGAAAGGCAATTAAAGTTTACCAGCTCAAGTGAATCACCGATCATAGAAAAAGAAAAATCCACTCAGATATGGCTACAATTTGCCGACGAACAGCCCTTCAAAATTTATCGATTGAATTTCAAAAGCGTACTCCGCAGAAAAATGGCCAATTACCCTGTATTGGTAGAAAGGCTGGGGAAAAGAGGCTTTAAATACAACAACCTCCCCGCCATTGTTGACTTGTACAACCAATTGGATAAGCAAAAAGGCAAAAGGTCATAAATCAAGGTCTATCTTTCCATAGGTACGTTTGAAACACATAGACCACAAACATGAGTCATCCCAAATTTTACGGAAAGGACAAATGAAGCTGGCGTCGAGCCAGCTTCATTTGTAAAAGAGGGGTTTTTAGG
>JBCBRY010000144.1:0-23257 GCA_039819485.1 Bacteroidota bacterium
ATTGCTTAGGATGCCGATCTGTTTAAAAATGTTCAATATAGAAGTAACTTCATTTCTTTCGATACCCAACGCTTCTGAGATTGAAAAGGAAATGTTTCAGATAATTTTTCCAAATGAAAACAGCAATCGAAAGGATATTTATCTCAGGGAAATAAATGAGGAAATAAATGAAAGTGGGATAGCATGTGATTTAGTTATAATCAAAGATATATTGAATTATTGGGCACAAATTAGTTGCATCAAAAAAGAAAGGATTGATAAAGTAAACAACCAATATAGAATCCGGCTGAAAATACCTTATGATAATTTCAAAAAACAAATGAAATTGCGGATTTCGGTCGGGAGTTACTGTTTAAAAGTTTTGGAACAAAAATTTTTACCTCTTGCAAAAGATGTAGAAGGCTCTAAGGATAAAAAATTATTGGAGTTTTCTGTACTGGATTTAAAAATAAAAACAGAAGAATTTATTAAAGAAATACAGCCTCTAAGGTTTTATGAATACATTCTGTTGTACTTCCATAATTTAAAAATTATTGACCTGAAAGACGGGCTGATGGTTTTTTATAATCCAATGAAAATCACCAGGCGGATTGAAGATAATAGAAAAAGATATACTCAGGAGGATTATCATCAATTGGCCAGGTATTATGAGAGCAAGACCGAACAGATTCATATAGTCGGGGAATATGCCAAAAAACAATTGAGAAATAACATAGAGGCAACTCAATTTGTAGAAGATTATTTTTCACTTCCGTATGAATCATTTTTAGGCAGATATTTTAACAGGCGGAAAGGGGCAATAAAAAAAACGATTACCGAAGAAAAATTCAGAGAGATTTTTAGTGAGCTTTCCACTGAACAACTAAGTGTAGTCAAGGACGACAAAAATGATAATATTTTAGTAGCTGCTGGACCTGGAAGCGGTAAAACCAGGGTATTGGTTCATAAAGTAGCTTCTCTTTTATTGATGGAGGATGTAAAGCCTGAGCAGTTTTTAATGCTTACGTTTTCCAGGCCGGCAGCGTTGGAATTCAAATCAAGGTTAAAGAAGTTAGTAGGGATTGATGCCTTTTATACCGATATTTTTACTTATCACGGATTTGCTTTCCAGCTTGCTGGCAGACTGGGGAATATTAAAAAGGCCCAAAATATTTTACGCCAAATAACCACTGCTATAGAGCAAAGGGAAATTCCAGTGGACAGGATTATGAACAAAAGTGTCGTCGTAGTCGATGAATACCAGGATGTGAGCCAAGAGGAATATGACTTTTTAATGGCGATCGTAAAATGCTCAGAAAAAATAAGGATTATTGCTGCCGGGGATGATGACCAAAACATTTATGAATTCCGGGGGTCGAGTGTGCAATTTATGCGGGATTTTATTATGCACAATAATGCTCAAAAATATATCCTGACAAAAAACTACCGGGCCAACCACAACCTCTTGGCGTTTACCAATCAATTTTTAAGAAAAGAGTTTTCTGCTGAACGGATCAAATTTGGTATTGACCTAATTGCCCATAAACAAAGAAATGGTTCAATTGAAATAATAAAATATAAATCGGATCATTTAATCATACCGCTGATAAACCAGGTGCTAAATAAATCACTTAAAGGTTCAATTGCTATTTTGACATACAAAAATGAGGAGGCAATATTAATTGCAAGTCTATTAAAAGAAAATAATTTTCCCGCCGTATTGATCTCCGAAAAACAGGGGGTTGCCTTGAGGGATTTATTGGAAATAAAAACGTTTACCCACTTTTTGTTCCAGGAAATTCAGGATGAATTTGGATTAATTGCACAAGAAAATTGGGATAAAAGTAAAAATAGATTATTTGAAATGTACAAAGGCTCAAAAAATATTGACCTTGTACGCAGGATTATCGATTCCTTCGAAAATACGAACCCGAAAAAATTCAAAAGTACCTGGGTCGCTTTTTTAAAGGAAATCAAGGTAGAGGATTTTTATTTTCCCGAAAAGAATAAAATCCTTGTTTCCACCATGCACAAGTCCAAAGGAAAAGAATTTGATCATGTGTTTATTTTGTTGAACCAATATCCCGTGCAATCTGCAGAAAAAAAGCGAGTTTTATATGTGGCCATGACCAGGGCTAAGGAAAATCTGTTTATTCATACCAATAATATTGATTTTTCAACTGATGGCATTCTTTCTTTGGAAAACAAAATAGATGAACAACGATATTTTGCACCTGATAAATTAATTATTGAATGCAGTATGCAAGATGTGTGGCTGGGGTATTTTAAAAATGCTGATATTATCTTTAATGTGAAAAAATTAAAGTCCGGGGATTCATTGCAGGAAAGTCAATTTGACAAAGCTTTGTTCCGGAACGTGGAAGGCCACAATATTTTGAAGCTCTCCAAAAAAATGCAACAAAAAATAAATGGCTATTATGAAATAGGGTATCAACTTGATACTGTTTATGTAAAAAACATTGTTGTCTGGTATGATGAAGAGAGTGATAAATCTTACAGGGTGGTTCTTCCTGAAATTGTAATTCGAAGAAACTGAATTATCTTGTGAGACTGTTCAATAATTTGTGTCATGTAAATTGATGGACTTGCTACCGGGGTTTTATACCCTAACGATGAACGCAACTGCGCTTGAAAAATGATATAGACCTGGTTGCAGATAGGATGGAAGAAGAGTTGCAAAATATTGATCGCCAATTATTTACGAGTCGAATTGGGAGAGATGCCGAATTCTTCAAGAAAAACAGCTCCAAAATAGCTCGGGGAAGAAAAACCGACTTCATAGGCAATTTCGGCCACAGTCAATTGGGTAGTTGCCAATAGTATTTTGCTCTTTTGCAGGCGGATGGAGCGGATCAGTTGTGTAGGTGGTTTACCAGTAAGTGCCTTGATTTTTCGGAATACCTGAGACCGACTCATGCCCATTGATCGGATGATTTTATTCATGTCAAGCTCAGGGTTTGAAATTTCCTTTTCCACCAGGGAATAAAATTTTTGTAAAAAAGGATCTTCAATCTTTGGAGCCTGGCTTTCTTCGTTGGAGGAATGAGAATAACGAGCCTGTAATTTTTTACGTAATTCCAGCAGTTTTTTCAAACGCACCAATAATTCCCTCGATTCGAATGGTTTCGCCAGGTAAGCATCAGCCCCTTTTTCAAGGCCCGAAATTTTGGAATCAACATCACTTTTTGCGGTCAGAAGTACGATGGGTATGTGATCGGTCCGGTCGTCGTTTTTTAGGTAATCGGTCAATTCATATCCATTTTTTTCAGGCATCATCACATCGCTGATGATGAGGTCTGGAATTTCTTCCAGTGCCATGTTTATTCCCTCTTGTCCGTTGTTGGCTATTAACAACAAATAATGATCTTCCAAACTGGCGATCAGGATTTCTTGGATCTGAGGATTGTCTTCCACGATCAAAACAGAAGGACTTTCTGAAGTGGGGGATGCATTTGGGTTAACCGTGAGCGTTGATTTGTTTTCAATAATTGTACTGGCGAGTGCCGTCTCTTCCAGCAAAGGGTTGGATGATTCTAAAAATGTTGCCGCAGAAAGAGCATTATTGGTAATCGGGAGATTGAAAGTAAAGGTAGTCCCCTTACCCAATTCACTCTGTACCTGGATGTCGCCACCCATCAATTTTACTAATTCATAAGTCAGCGCCAAACCTATGCCCGACCCGATTATTTTCTTTTCTCCAGGTGTATTTGCTTGAAAAAAGCGACCAAATATATTCATCAGTTGATCGGCTGGAATCCCTTGACCGGTGTCCTGTATCCTTACGATCAACTCATCCTGAAGATCAGGATTGCTTTTTCTATCAACATGAAAATAAATATGCCCGCCGTCTTTGTTGTACTTAATGGCATTGGCCAGCAAGTTTGAAACGATCCGGAGTATCTTTTCCTGGTCAAAGTCCATGACAACGACTGGCTGGACTGCCAGGAAATGTAGCTGTATACCTGCATTTTCGCCAAATGAATGATAGGACTCGCTCAGGTATTGCAAGTATTTTACTATGTCTCCCTGAACCAGGTCCAGGGTAAGTTGGTTGGACTCAAGTTTTCTTAAATCCAGTATCTGGTTGACGAGGTTGAGGAGGTTCAAGGTGTTTTGCTTAATGCTGTCGATTCCTCTGCTTAGCCAAACTTCCGGTTTTTTCTTTACCTGATCTGCCATTCCCGAAATGATGGTGAGCGGTGTACGAAATTCATGCGAAATATTGGTAAAAAAGCGGGACTTGGCCTTGTCCAGTTCTTTTAGTTCTTCCGCTTGCTTTTCAATGGTCTCCTTATCTTCTCTGATGGTCTGGGTGGCTCTATTTACTGCTGTTCTAAGTCTTTGTATCCAAATCAAGGAGAGCCCGGCAATCAATCCGACACACAAAAGGTAAAACCAAAGCTGTTTATAAAAATACGCTTTGGCATCAATACTAATGACCAACGGCGTTTTGGTCCAATTGCCCTTATCGTCACTTCCAATGACTTCTATATTATATCGGCCGGCCGGCAGGTTGTTGATGCTTAAGGTAGGTTGGTTGCCAATTGGAATCCAATCATTTTCGGACCCTTGCAGCCGATAGGCGTACTGGTTGTTGAGCGGATTGAAATAATTAGAGGTTGCAAAACTCACCTGGAGATTTCTCCGGGCAGCGGGCAAGATAACAGTGCCTAACTCGTGCAGCTTGGATTCCAGGGTTACTTCAGTATTGGCAGATGGGTCGAAATATTTGATGGAAGTCAAATAAATCTGCAATTCTTCATTTTTACTGATCCTCGCTTTCAATTTTTTAGGATCAATGATGTTCAGGCCAGAAATAGTTCCCAACAGTATTTTTCCATCCTTCGTCTTTAACGTCGCATACCTATTGGCCTCTCGATGAACCAGCCCATCTTCCGCAAAGAGATTTGTAATGAGTTCCCCCTCTGGTGATACAATAGATACGCCATTGTAGGTGCCGATCCAAAAATCCCCATCGTCATCCTGTATGACGGAAGCTACTGTATTGTTGCCCAGACCACTATCACTGTTCAGAATTTTTAGCTCTTTGGTAGCTGGATGATAAATGTGAAGACCACCAAGTGGAGTGCCCAACCAGAGCCGCCCCCTATCATCTTCGTAAATACAGAGGAAGCGGGAATCGAGAAACGGAGGCTCCAGACCGATGATGTCCCTGGTCTGGTTTTTCAGGTCAAATTGGTAAAGGCCATTGCTGGTCACCGCATATAATACCTCTTTATCGGAATAATGTAAATTATGTATAAAACCATCAATGATCAAAGGCTCGCCATTGATGAGCAAAGGGGAAGCAACCTCATTTATCATATCAAATTTTTGGACAGAAGCCCGGTCATTACTTTCAGTATAAAGGATAATCAGGTGGTCACTCCCCATTTCCGTAAAATTGAGGTGGATACTGGGCATAATTATTTTGTGGCAGCTGTTATCTTTTGTGGAGATTTTATTGATGGTTTTTTCTCCTCTTTGAACGGCCCAGATATGGCCGGTTTTATCAATGGATAATTTGGCCCAATCAATAATACAACCCGAATTATCGACCTCCTTATATTCCAACGTGGCAAGATCCAAAATGACATCGTCCCCGGCCTGGTCTACAACCCAAAACTGTTGGTCAGGCAATTCTACCATCGCCCTGATCGATTTACCCGCCAACACTGTCTCAATGGCCTCAGATGCTTTTACCCGATGGAATTCGACACCCGCATTGGAACAGACCAGCAATTGTTTCTTAAAATCGGGGCTGATCAGGTTGGCTACTTCAACCGGTTTGAAATCGGCAAAAAAAGCAGAATAGTCAAAGCGGCGCCCGACTTGGTCCCTCAAGATTGCTTGAATAGGGCTTGTGCTGTTTTTCCTGAAAATATAAACATAGTTGCCCAACTTGTCGGAGTATAGGTCTACGAAGTGATTGTTCGAGTTTAGCCCCTCCACCGGAATGAATTTTCCTTGTTTGGAGTCCAGCTCAAAGAGGGTCGAAGTTTTGCCCTTAATTTCAGCGGTAAGAAAAAGTCTTTCTCCTACTGTTTTGATGTTTCTAAAATATATAGGTAGGGATGATTTTTGGGCAAAGGGCAGTTCGAAGTCTTCTTTGCCAATTTCCCTGATTTGATTGTTGGGAATATCGATCATGACAAGAACCTGAGAAGTTGTTGACAACAACCAGGTCTTACTCTGGCCGTGGCGCAGCCCCCAGTCGGTTATACCTGACAAATGGGTTGGAAGATTTACCTGGCCCAATGTATTTAGTTGTCCCTCTTTCCACTCATACAATGCCACGGCATTGTTGGTGATGGATGGCACCAGCAATTGACCACTTCGATTCAGAAAAATATCAGTTATGCTTCCGGCACCTGGCACAGCTTGGGTGGCCAACGTACCGCTTTTCAAATCAAATGAAAAGAGTTTCTTTTCCGTTCCATCGATTGCATGACCTATCAAATTTCCCTCAGGAACCATGAATTGGATGTGTGACTCTGGTGGCAACTCTTCCAACTCACCCTTTACGGCTTTGAACTCATACCCGTCAAATTGGAAGAGGTGGAGGCGGTTTTGACCTGCTACCCCACATGTGGCCAGGTACAATTTCCCGTTGGGATCCAAAAATGCATTATTGAAGCACATAGATGGAAAAGACTTATAATCGCTGTAATCTTCGGAATAAGAGGGCAGTAACTTTGGCAGATCACCTATAGTCTGAGCAGACACCCCAATAAAATACAACCATTATAATAATTATACAATTTTTGAAAAATCCTTTTTTCATTTAATCAACGGACAAGACCTCTATATTCTTTATCCTGACGAACACTGGGATCTGTACAAATACACGCCGACTTTTGCCGTTTTTTTTGGTGCCTTGGCTATTTTGCCTGACTGGACTGGTTTAACCTTGTGGAACTTAATAAATGCAATTATTTTATTGCTGGCCATATATTATTTGCCAAAGTTTACCGACCGGGAGAAAGGCATCATCCTTTTAATTGTTTTAATTGAATTAATGACCTCCATGCAAAACGAGCAATCAAACGGATTGATCGCAGGTTTATTGGTATTTACCTTTGGTTTTCTGGAAAAAGAAAAATATGCTGCGGCTACATTCTGCGTTGTTTTCTCCTGCTTTATAAAGCTATTTGGAATTGTTGGGATGGCTTTGTTTCTATTTTATCCCAAAAAATGGAAGTTGGCTATTTATTCCGTTGGGTGGACGATATTTCTATTCGCTGTTCCTTTAATATTCGTTGACACGGCTCAATATCAAAATTTATTACAGAGTTATGGAAAATTGTTGACCAATGACCACAACGCATCGCTGGGCTATTCGGTTATGGGGTGGCTTCACTCATGGTTTAACGTAAGTGTAGATAAATTGTCAATGGTCTTGGTGGGAGTCGTCATTTTTATGGCACCGATCTCAAAACTACAAAACTTTAAACTCCAACCATTTAGGCTTTTGACCTTAACATCCATCCTGATCTGGATTGTCATATTTAATCACAAAGCGGAATCTCCCACATTTATCCTTGCTATGACCGGGGTGGCCATTTGGTTTGTCTGGTCGGAAAAAAATATCATAAACATTACCTTGTTTATTTTAGCTTTTATTTTTACTTCTTTATCGCCGACTGATATATTTCCAAAATATATAAGGGATGAACTGGTAAAGCCTTACACGCTAAAAGCCGTTCCCTGTATTTTGATCTGGATAAAAATCATTTATGATATGTTTTTGTTGAAACCTTCCAGGCAGGAGGTTATTTTAGATCAAAAAGATAGATGATATTTTAATTAAAAGACACAATTTTTTGGGAATGGAGCAATTGACCGCCCTGGTCAAATATATTGACAAATAAAATCCCGCGGTATGAAGCGTCCAATCTGATCTCTTCCGAATAATCATCCGAATACAATAAAGTTCCTGCGGCGTTGAAAATTTTTACTTTCATTCCTTGTCTATTAATAATTGAAGGAAAACCTTCTTTGATGTTTAAAATATTTGAAGTTAAAGGGTTGGGAAATACACTAAAAGTCGGCTTGTTATTATTTGATGATAAGTCATCATAGCTGACAATTTGGAAGCTATTTTCACAATCGGACGTCAGGCAACCCAGTGAATCCAGTTTGACCAACCAAATGTCATTTCCTTCAGCTGTCCTTATGGTCCCTGTGGCCATAAAGTTTCCATCAACGGTTTCGGTCACCGAATTGAACCAGGATAGTAGTGCAGGATGGTCCAGGTCAACGATGTATCTTTCCCACAATAATTCCCCGGCTTGATCAATGCTAAATATCCACCCACCAAAACCAAGGTCATAATCCAGTAGGTCTACCAGTCCGACTCCCACAATGGCCCCGCTGGACGTCCTGAGAAGATTATGAATCCTAAGTTCAGTAAAATCAGGAAAATCATATTGTTTTATCACGTTCCCATCGGCGTCCAGCCAAATCAGTATCGGAGGCCGTGGATAGAAACCATCCAGGTTGTCGCGCATATATGAAACAAGGAAACCATTGTCATCCAGCGGGACAATTTCACTGTTCGGGGTACCTCCCAGTATTCCCTCATAACTCGCAAATGTATTTGTCCAAACCTCTTCCTTATTAGCATTGATCCGGGTAACGGTCATGGAGTAGGGATAATCCATGTTGCAATAAAGCAGGCCGTCGCAGGTAAGGTAGCTAAAAACGAGATCGCCATTTTCCAGCTTGATGATGTCCTGGCGGGCTACACTGTTGAAGGCTTGTCCAAATAGCCCTTCCCACACTACATTTCCGTTTAAATCAACCTCTAAAAGCCAGATCTGGTCATTTTCCTGCAAAGCAGATTGTTCGCTGTAAAGCATAATAGTTGAATCGGTATAAGGCAGCAGTGAGTAACTAATATCCCCAAATGGTCGGGGGTACGTTTTCATCCAGATGCTATCACCAAATTCATCCGTTTTCATTAAAAATATATCCGCTGTTGAAATGTCCGCCCTTTTCGTTCCAGAGAAATATAAGTCACCATGTTGGCCTATCATTGCACCGGCATTACCCTCGAAATTACCGGGCTTCAGATTCAAAGGGAAAGAATTGTACTCCTTGACAGAGGTGACCTCTCCCTCTTCATTGCAGAAAACAATGGCATAGCATTCAAGCTGTCCATTGAAGCAAATACTACTTGCAGTCAAAACATACCCCTCCATGTGCGGGTTGACACTTACCCCGATGTCGCTAAAGCCATTGATATCAATGTTTTTAGAAAACGTTGACTGCCCGTTGGAAACGATCATACAGGAAAGGCAAAAAATAATAAAAAAGAGTCTTTTCAAAACATACTTGTTTTTTTTAAAAAATGCCAGTTAAGGCAGTACGAAAATGTACTGCTTTAACTGGTCAGGTTGAATTCAATTGTCTACTTGGTCAACACGATTTTCTTTTGTCCGATCAGTTCATCAGCAGCAATAACCTTGATGACATACACTCCTTCCGGGTAGGAACGGGCATCAATTTCCAGGTTTTTACCTTCCTTGAAGATAAACTCGCCCACAGTTACACCAGACAAGCTGAAAATAGAGATCCTGACTTCTTCGTCAAAATACTTTGGTAGCGAAACGGACACCATACCCGAGGATGGATTCGGAAAAACTGATAGGGTAGGGTCATTATTTTCAGGGATCATCAGATTCGGTTGATCACCTCCTAAATCGGGCAGTATGTGTTCAAAGACAAATGCTCTCTCTTTTAACAATGAAAGGAGTCCTTTGGCATAATTGCTTGATTCTGATGGGCTATCGGCAAGATCTTCCAGGAACAGTTCCTGGTCGGCACTCAGATGAAAATCTGCGGCACCACTGTTCAGTCTTTGCAGGTTGATTTGCTGAACCCTAACAAAATTCTGGTTATTGATATTGTCCAGTCCATTCAGCACTGGATGGCTAAGCAAACTGGTAGCACCATCATAATCATTGGTCTGTAATTTCAAACCAAACAATCGCTTCATCGCACTGGTCGAGCCATCTGAAAGCAAGGCGGTTTCTGCATCGGTAATGATGCCCGAGTTGAGTGCATTTTTAATAATGCAGCTAAGGATTTTCTCTTTCTCTTCTTCGGCAGCCAAAGTTTGCTTCTTTAAAATGGCATTGCCGGGATCAAGATCTAACTGACCCACCAGGTTTTGATGGAGCTGTTTCGCGGCAATAAAATCATTAACACTTGAAGGTGGACAATCTGTAAAGAAGTTAGGGCAGTCAAATGTTACCGGATCAGTTGCCTGAACAGTAGAGAAGTTGTTTGATCCCGTTCCGAGACGGGGAATTTGGCAGTTAGACGGATTGGTAGTTGGAATGTAATAATCAAAAGAGATAGTTGGGTCTAAAGTGACGAAGTGGTTGTCGTGCAAATCCGTAAAGCAATTATCCGCTGGCGCTCCTCCTACTTCTTGCATCGGATGAATTGCTGCCGGAGTGATATTGGCATCGAACACTAACAGGTGATCCATCCAGCCTGTTTCATAAACATTCCTGGTGATTCTGGTTCTGCTGTTATCCCCGCTTGCAGTAATTCCAACCGCATCAGAAACTGACAACTGGTTAAAAGCATTACAATATATGTCATTGAAACCGTTGGTGGTTTCACCGCAGGTAATTCCATAAACAACGTCATTAAAGCTGTTTTCACTAATTGTTGTTGAATTTGGTCCGGCCAAAACAATAGCATCCCATCTACCTTGGTTGAAGGTATTGCCGGTGATAATCAGGTTTTTGAACAATTGATCTGATGAAGCGTAAACGTGATAGAAATTGTCGTTAAATCTGCAGTTATCAGTGATGTACATTTCACTACCGGTAGGAGATGGTGACGTAGCAAACGATTCTACTCCCCGCCCATTCTCATTAAATTCAGAATTGGTGATGGTGCATGCTGCATCCCATATTCTGATACCGGAAAGTTCCATCCCAATAAAGCGACAATTGTCGAAAACGATCCCATCTGAAGCCCATATCGTAACCCCTGTCGAACCGGCATCATCATAGTCGTTGATAAAATTACAGCCCGTGAAGCTGCCGTTACCGCCTGCATCATACTTCATAAATTCAGCAGACCGATGGTTATTGTAAAAAATGGAACCTGTACAATGAACCTGTCCTCCCCAGTAATCAGCATTCGAATGTTCTCCCAACTTGGAGGTCGAGATGGCATTCCTGGCCCATTCAATGCGGCCATTCGTAACAATTACCTGGCCTGATTGGTCAGGTTGAGCGGGATTTCCCTCTACGTAGATACCTCGCCATTCATCGACTTGAATACCTTTATAAGGACTTGCTGGGTCTAGTATGAAGGGAGCGTCACACCTGGTCAAAGTTCCGCCATCCAAATGAAGCTTACCTCCTCTTTCTACAATGATTCCCCGATCTTTATTAAATTTTACCGTGGCAGTTATTCGCAGTTCCGCTCCGGAATGGACGTAGATATCGGCAGCTCTCAACCCTATATCCGTATCTATCACCATGTCTGTAGTAACATGGATATCTCCATCTCTGAGGCAAAGGAATGTACATAAATCCAGGATCTTAAGGTTTTTTCTAACTGTTCTAGGTGTGGCACATTCGCCATCAAATTCGCCACATATCTCTGTAGCTTCGATCCATCCATCTTCATTTTCATATAAACCCTTGATTTCAATTTGTCTTCCATTGATCGCGACAATTTCCACGTTGGCACTTGAACTCCATTGCCAGCAAGAGCCATCTGGTTCAGAAATCTCAAGTGTGTTTAAAGCTGAAGAACAAATGTCATTAGGTCCGTCGATGGTTACGATATTGTCATAATTGGAACTTTCAATATTTGCATTCAATTCATAGTCAAAAGGGTTGTAATAATTAGGGTTTGATGAGTTGCCAGAAAGTTGGTAAAGATTAAAAGCGATCATGTAGGAAAGAGGCGAAAACTTGTTGGTGTAATTTTGATCGCCACATCCTGGCCGAATCCATTTGTCCCTGCACCATATGGTGGTGCTTTGATTACATGTAAAACTGGGGCCAAAGTCATTGGTCGGGTCACTGTCGCTTAATGAGTTGGCGTATGCTTCAGCTATATTGCAAGGGCCAGGGCAGTTATACTCACAAAGAATTGACTCCATGATATTGGCTGTGTTACCCGTTAGAGATGGTGGGGCAGGAGGGTTAGGGCCAAATGGACCGTCATCTTCAAATAGGACGGTATATGCATAATCCTGCATAATGAATGTACTGCTGGGTTTGTAAGGGTTTACCCAGAGGGGATCACCTCCTGCCGCGGCCATCAGTGATAACATCATTCTTACATTATCTGGGTTGTCACCTATACCCGTCGTTGGCGCTACATCTAAAATTCCTACGACGGCTGCTTCCCATAGTAGTTCATTCTCATCGTCGAAATTGCATCCGATCTTATTGGCAGCTTGTATCATACCATATAAAAAAGAGGAAGCATCCTCCCCCCTCGGCACATCACATACAATTGAGTAGACTTCAGGGCAGATACAATGCTCAGGAGAAGGACGCCTAATATTGTGGAATGGAGAGTCAATTATTCTGCCGACCAGCCCGCAAGCAATATCTATTGCCATCTGCCGTAGATTGTATGTTTCTCCATTGACACTGGCCGTGACACTATTCGGTATAAATTTTTCAACAAAGGATAAACCAAACAAGAGTCCTGTCACCTGGTCGATACTTGGAAGATTGTCAAAAAAGTAATTTACAACAGGATCGCCTGGCTCTAAAAAGTCGGACTTAATACCACCTACTTGCCAATCAGGAGCAGGGTTCGTAAAGTTGTCTTGATGAGACGAAGGCACATCATCTCTTAAAAACCATCCTGTATATCCAGACAAATAGTCGGGGCACGCATTTGGGTAGGTACCAATTGGCCATCCTGCAGCCTCTACGTGCAGTTCGAACAACTTTTGAGCAGTCAGGTCTAACCTTCGGTATGCTTGTAAAGCGAGAAAGAGTTCATTCGCAGTTTTTTGTTGCAACTCCTCTTGACCATTATCCCCTAAAAGTTTGTACTCCATCGCTAAATTGGCAATCCACATTCCAAGCTGAATTGGCGTATCGGCGTACACTAACAAATTGTTGTCGTTGCCAGTGCCATTAAAACGCATTTCCAGTCTTCGGGCCGGCAGACCGTTTCCAGCATGAGTGTAGGCATTCGTTGCCGGATCGAAGACTCCTATGCCGTCATCAATCAAGTTGCCATTTTCATCCAGTGAATTATTTGCCATAAACTGAGAAGTCATAACCTCTCTGGAGTTCCAGTAATTTTCCAATAAAGAAACATTGGGCTCTTCGTCACAATAACTGGGAGGGTACAAAACAGGGGTAGTCCCTTGAGAGTATAAATTAGCTGAAAAGCTAAGCAGAAATACAAAAGGCAAGAGCAAAAATAATTTTCCTTTCATAGGTTTAATAAAATGTTGATCACAGGTTTGAACCGGAACAATTAATTAAATTTAATATTCCTTCATTCAATCCTGTGACAGATTAGAGAATAGAGTTGAGCAATTATTTTGCATGAGCGGAAAGAACACTCATGCTTTTCCAATATTATTCGTTGAAAAGTTTAAAATAAAAAAAATTAATTTTTGTTTCCTTCAAAAAAGCGCAAAGTATTTCCTAATATATTCACCAAAGTTAGGTCATTTAAATAAATAAATCCAAGAAAGAACCATTAATTTTTTTCAAGGTAATAAAAAGGGTTAGCTATTATGTAATATACATTAATAGGAGAGATATGGAAAAACTAAGGTTTTTTGGGTAATTATTACGGAATTAATAGAGCTAAATCTTAAAGGTCTCCAGGTTGTGGACATTTTCCTTTCTTTGGTACCAGTCATTGTAGACCAGCTCAAGTTTATCTATTTTACAGGTGCCAAAATGAACTTCACGATTTTGTTTCAAAAATTCAATAAATACTCCAGGTTGCATTAATTGCTCCTTAAAACGGATGACCGTCAAATGAGCTGTTTGAATCTTGTACCTTTTGTCTATGCTGTTCTGAAGTCTGGATTTTTTGAAATTGGTTCTCAAATTATTTCGAATTAATTGCAAAGTGCCTTTTTCATCAAATCCCTTGATCAAGATGGTTCCGGGTGATGCGGTAATGCCTTTGAAATTCAAATTAAAAGGCGTAATGTCTTTTAAGCTTTCTTTTATTAACTGAATATATTTTTCCCGATTTATTTGTTGCAAATTAAATGCAGGATAGCAGGAAATAATGGAAAGAACGGTTAGGTGGATATCACTTTCAGGATAAAAATACTGCATCGGCGCTACGGCCTGGGCCCCTAACAGAAAGGATTTTATATTAGTTAAAATTTCAGCAGAAGGCCGACATATCAGTGTCAGTCCGCGACGGGTATCATTTTTTGAGAAAATAAACGGATCAACATTTACTTCTCCTTTCTGGAGAAGCGGCAATGATTCTTGCCACATATTTTTGTAAATGTTGTTCATTTATTTTAAAAACTTTCCCTACCAAAATGCAACTAAAATCCAGCCAATCAGCACCACCAAAATGACCATGTGCAACCGATAATCCTGGTACCAGGGCAAACCATGCATGCCTTCCTGAACCAATTCTTTTCGGTAAGTGTACAGTGCCACTTTTTCCATATCAGGAGCAGCAGTCATCTTGCTCACAAAAATAAAAATAGCGGTACACAGACCTACCATCAGACCGACGTTGGTGGTGTAATGTGCAGTCCAGATATTGAGCTGACCCAAAATAAACAATAAGATGCCCAGACCGGTACCGACGACCAACGTCCAAAATGCACCGTCGCCATTTCCTCTTTTGTAAAAAACACCGACTAAAAATATCACCACTACCGGCGGAACAATAATTGAAAACATCTGCTGCAAATAAGACCAGATGCCTTCAAAGTTTTGAATCATCGGTGCCCAAACGGCTGCCACGACCATCAAAATAATAGTGGTCCATCGTCCATATTTAGCGATTGATTCGGGGGACAGATCGGGGTTGCCTGGTTTTACAAAATCAATGACGACCAGAGTGGACGCCGAGTTCAGGGTCGAATCCACACTCGACATAATAGCCGAAATAAGCCCTGCCAACACCAATCCAACTAAACCAACGGGCAAAATATTCAAGACCGCCGTCGGGAAAACAGTATCGGGGTTGTCGAGTCCCGGAAACAGGCTGATAGCCAAGGCGCCAGGAATGACCATGATGAACAAAGGAATGATTTTTAAAAAGCCAGCGAAAATTACACCCCAGCGGGCGTGCTTAATATTTTTCCCGCCCAATACTCGCTGCACGATGTATTGATTTGTTGACCAGTACCAAAAACCAAGAAAGGGGACGCCCAATAGCAAACCCGTCCAGGGGAGGGTGGAGTCATCGGCGGGGCGGACCATTGAAAAGTGGCCTTCAGGAGCTGCTGCCAGCACGTTAGCCCACGAAAAATCCAGTTGTTCAAATAACATGTAAGTCAACACACTGCATCCGATTATCAATATTATAGCTTGAATTGTATCTGTATAAACGACTGCTTTTAATCCGCCGAATGCCGTATAAAGTCCTGCTACCAAGGCCAGTACCAAGGTTGTATGCCATAGCACCAGGTTTGGGAAAAACAATTGCAGGACCAATGCACCTGCATACAGTCCGCCTGCTGTATCGACCACTATACTCGTGAAAATAGTCACGATGGAAAAAAAACTCCTCGAACGCCGGTCGAACCGCAGTTCCAAATATTCTGGAATAGTCGTGATGCGGGAACGTAAATAAAGCGGCACAAAAATGACCGCTGCAATAATCAACGGTATTCCCGACATCCATTCATATACCGACTGCACCACACCACTGCTGTACGCTGCCCCGGAAAGACCAATTAAAGTGGTACTGGAAATATTTGACGCAAAAAGAGACAGACCGATCAGCCCCCAGGTAAATGTGCGGCCACCCAAAAATAAATCTTCGCCAGTCTTGGTGCGCCGGGCTATAAATAATCCGATGCCTAAAACAGTGATGAAATATAAAACAATGATTAAAATGTCGATGTTGGAAATTCCGTTGTTCATATTGTAAGTGATTGTAAGACGGATGGCAAGTCCGTGCAGACCGCAGACTTGCCGGCCCTGTTACTTTAATTGCAATAAACCGGCAGGAGGAACTGGTAATTCGTTGATGCCTTTTTTTAAAATTATTTTTTGATTGAAAATTAATTTGCCCTGGCAGTTGAATGAATGCAGATTGACTTCATTTTCCGTCCCTGTATTTCGAACAATAATATTCTCGGAAAATTTGGCATTTAAAAAATCAATTTGTTTTTCAAAAACAATTGCTGCTACCACATCGTCGTAAACACCTAAAATACTTTTACCGTTTTTTTCTGTTTTTAAGATCGGATAATTTGCCAGAGGGTTTATGGGCGTGAATTTCCCCGCCAAAATTATATCACTGTTTTTTCTCCAGTAATTCGTATAAAATGTGATCATTTCCAAATGCTCCTCAGATGCATGACGCAAATGAATAGACATTTGAGGTACGCCAAAAAAGGCATTTAATAATTGCAGGGCGGCAATTTCTGCTTTTTCTTCTGGGTGCCAGGTCAGCATATCAGAATGAACTGCAGTATTGCCACATAATAATTTTACGTCAGTGATGCGGATGCGGTTGGTGACCGGGTCGTTGGGGCAATCAAAAGCACGGAACATATTTCCGAATTTACGCATGGCAGGACCAATGTATTTCTGTCTAAATTCAATAGCGATGTCAGGTTTTAATTTTCGTAATGAATCCATCACGTCACTCAGCAAACGGTCAACGGCCGAATTTACGTTGGCGAAATCTCTTCCATTTTTTTTGGTCAGTTCCGTTTCGGGATAAACTTTGAAGTCGTCGATAAAATCTAATTTAAATGCATCAATATTCCACTCTAAAAGAGCTGTTTTATAAATGCCAATTAAATATTCCCGAACTTCCGGATACCGTGGGTCAAAGACTGGAGCCCATCGATGGTTTTCCGTCAAAAATTTACCTTTGAATTTTTGGTAGGCTTTTGATTTTTTTCCACAAAATGGAACTGAAAACCATATCCCTAATTTCATTCCTATGTCATGTACTTTATCCACAAATCCAGGCATGTCGGGAAAACGGTCGGGCTGCCAGTCACCTGTGTAATCATATCCCCGGTTGGTATCCATTGTCTGCCATCCATCGTCGAGCAGAAGAAGTTCATAGCCTATCTCTGCTGCAATTTTGCATTCTTGCAATAATAGATCTTCATCAAGGTCCTGATGGAAATTATACCAGGTTGAATACATGGGGGCTTTGGCCAAATCGGGAGTAATGGAGGGTTTTAAACTTTCAAATTCTTCCCACCATTTCGCTACACTTTCTATTGCTTCAGAAAATATTATGGGGCGGTAATCAATGCGTAAATAAGCCTCATAATTTTGGATTGCCGGATGACGTTCTGTAAAAAACGAAATATGACAATATAAGTGGTTGTTTTCTTCTCTTAAAAGTGCGTTCAATTCCAATAAGTTGATAGCGTCAGAACATGCAAAAGTTATTAAATTATGATCGTTGTGCCCAAATACGCTAATGACCGGAGCATCAACGGAAATACGCGAGTGCAAGTGCTCAAGTTCCCAGTCATATTGTTGTCTTTTGTTGTGCAAGGCGCCAGGTTTCCATACCCCTTTTGCATTGATTGATGGTAGTTTCCATCTTATTTTAATGGGTTTTGGTTCTACAGGAATCGGACTGTTCAGTGATACCTTATAAATAAAAACCCCGTTCTTTTCTCTCACAAGTTTAATTCCTGAATCAAATAAGGTCTCTTGTTTTACCAACTCAATTTCAGGAATTACCTCAGTTTTCATTTCTATGTCCATTAATATATCTTGTTTGTAGTTGTTCTTTTTTTAATTATTTTCGACCATTTCATTTTTATGAAAATGGGTAGTTTGACAATTTGTGAAAATTTGTAAGCTGTCAGAATTATTGGCAACTAAAATTAATGCTCCCTTTTTAACAGAGTTAATTTTCAAAATATCACGAGTATCTTTATCAGTTAGAAAACCGGAAGTTGCACCTCTTTCAATTTTAAAATTTCCTTTTCCATCTCCAAGTAATAAAGCTCCGGTAAACGCATCGTAACGGCCAATTGCTACCTCCGTGGCATAATTATTTCCAATAGCCAATGCATCCAGGTTTCCATCCATGTTAAAATCATCAACGAGGAATTTATTGATTGGGGCAAATTGCATTTCTGTTGGAAGGTGTCTCAAAGTGAAATTACCATCTCCCGAATTTTCGATAAAACAGCTTTCGAAGATATAAGCGTTTAATGTTTGTACACCATTTAATTCCTGCTTTTTAAATATTTCGGAAAATGCAGCTTCCGCATATTTTTTATAATTGTTGAACCGGGCCTTTATTGATGGTATTTGTTGAATTAAATTGTCTCTTGAAGGTATGGGGTATTCAACACCATCAACATATTGGCACAAAATGGGATCAATACTTCCATTATTATCATAATCGTTGGCATAAAGGCAAACGGGCTCTTTTTTAGAAGCTTTTAAATTGGAATTTAAACCGAGGTTGCCGGCCAGGTAGTCGATATCGCCATCCTTATCGAAATCTCCGGCTGAAAGCGAATTCCACCAGCCGTGCGAGTGTGTTACGATGTGGGAAAACGAGAGTGTTCCACTTTGGTTTTTAAAAAAAGTAATGGGCATAAATTCGCCAGCGAGCATCAAATCAAGATTTCCATCATTGTCAAAATCCGTCCATATTGCGGTTGTGACCATGCCAATTTTTGCGAGTTTTTCAGAAGCGATATTTTTAAAAATTCCATTATCGTTTTTTAACAAATAACTTTCAGGTATTTTTGGATATTCGCCTGTAGTTACCCTTCCACCAATAAACAAATCCAGGTCACCGTCTTCATCAAAATCGCAGGCTGCGATACAGGAACCACTGGACGTAATGGTTGGCAGAGCTTTTTTATTGATTTCAAACGCTCCATTTCCATTGTTAAAGTATAGCCGATCTTGATAAATCTTTTTATCGGTTGAAAAAACTACCCCGCCACTCACTACATATAAATCCAGATCGTTGTCATTGTCTGCGTCAAAAAGGAGGCAGCCCGTATCCTCACATAATTTATCTTTTCCGAAAATATTTTTGGTAAATGAGCCTCCTTTATTTTGCAAATAAAAGACACTGGGAAAACCTGCTGCTCCACCGACAAATAAATCTTCCAAGCCATCTCCATTTATGTCACCCACCGCCATACAAGGGCCACTCATGGAATGCTGGTGGGGGAGGAGTGATTGAGTCTTAAAATCAATTTGAAAGTCTTCCTTGTGAGAATATCTCAGGTTGTATTTAGATGGGTTTTCCACGTTAAAGTATCTGGTGGCAGTTGATGGAGAGGTTACTTTTTCAGTCCTTGAATTATCTGATAAATAAAAATGAAGAAGCGTGTCTGCGGCAATATTCAGGTGAATATCAACCATCCCATTTGGCCATATTATTTTCAGGCTATCCAATATATTTGTTTTTCCTAAACCAAAATGTAATTTACCATCTACTGTGCTTTCATATCCTCTGTAAATCGTGTTTTCAGCATACTGCATTTTCCGTCCATAAAAAAGCCAGACCTTTGTGCCCAAGGCTTGCATGTTTAGTTTTTCGCCATGTAATTTTATTTGTAAATAATGGTTCTCAGTAAATTGATTTGATTTATTTTCATAAATAAGTGCAGGTTGAGAATTATTATTGATGATCAAATCCAAATCACCGTCCAAGTCCAGGTCTGCATATGCCGCTCCATGGGAACAGGTACTGTCCATAAATCCCCAGTCAGATGATTTTTTAGAAAAAGAGAAGCCATTTTTATTTTTGAAAATATAGTTCGGTATTTTTGCACCCGGCTGTTTTTTAATGCTTTCCAATTGCTTTTCTTTTCGGGTGTTCGGCGTGCCAAATGCATTGGAATTATTGTAATTAATGTAATCGAGGTCACCGAGGTCCCGACGAAATCCATTAGTGACAAATAAATCTCTTAAACCATCATTGTCATAATCGGCAAGTAGGGCACTCCAGCTCCAATCGGTTTTATGTACATTGGCCAATTGTCCTATTTCCGAAAAGGTTCCATCACCATTATTAAATTGTAAGGTATTGCGGGAATACTGTGGTTCATAACCTGTTTTTAAAGCATAATTAAACCGATCAACATTGCTGCCGGGCATGATCATTTTTTGCCGGTAATTGTCTTCTGGAAACATGTCCAGTGCATATATTTCAGGATGGCCGTCATTGTTTATATCTGCTACATCGATTCCCATACTGGCAAAACTGGTGTGCTTCAAAATCTCAGCTGCTTTGTTTGAAAAAGTTCCGTCCTGATTATTAATGTATAATATATCATTGGTCAGAAAATCATTGGTCACATAAATATCCGGCCAGTCGTCATCGTTTAAATCACTGACATTTAATCCAAGACTGTATCCCTCTATTAAAATACCGGCTTCTCTGGAAACGTCTGTAAACATTGAAGTTTCAGTGTGGTGAGTGTCAACGGCGCTCGCTTGTTCGATGGTATTATTGCGATACAATTTATCTGTGCTTTTTGCTTCGCCGTTTATTTTCTTTTTACGAATATTATTGACATTGTATAAATTATAATCGGTCGGATTGACAGCAATAAATAAGTCAAGATCACCATCTTTGTCATAATCAAAAAAATTAGCATGTGTACATTGAGAGGTGTCTGCAATCCCATACTTTTCAGCTTCTTCTGTAAAAGAATTATTTTTTTGATTGATGAAAAGCAGGTTCTTTCTTTTTTCAGCCGTTGCATTACCCGAGACCGATAAATATATATCCTGCCATCCATCTGCATTTATATCAACGACGGCCACGCCCATTATCCACCGATCAGTTTCTACCCCCGCAAATTGAGTGAGGTCCTTAAATTTTAAATTCCCCTGATTGAAATATAAGCGACTACTGACCATGTTGCCGCCAAAAAAAATATCGGGCAATGTATCGTTGTTAAAATCTCCGATACCTACTCCTGAACCGGTATATAAATTGGTGAAATTTAGGATGTTATGTGTGTCGTTTTCGATTATTTCATTATTGAAGAATACGTTAGTTTTTTCAGAGGGTAATTTTTCGAATAGTGTTCTTTCTTTGTTTTCCATTTGGCAACTCATCAATAAAAGGAAATAAATGCCTGTGCAGATAACCTGCAAAGTGTTCGTTTCTTTTTTTTGTTGCGTTTTGTTTTTCACGTACTTTTAAATTATGTATGACTTCGATTTATATTTTACAGTGAGTTGAATGAGGAAGTTTAAAAATGCTGGACATGGTAGCTTATTGATTCTTTGTTTTCCAGGTAAAGTTGAGAATTGCATCATTGTTTTGTCCCACTAAAATAATTTCCTCACCTTTTTTGTTACTCCATTTGATTATTTCACGCCCATCACCCGGTACGTAAAAACCGCTTTTAGAAGTTGGTACTGCTGAGAATGTGCCATCTCCATTTCCAGCCAGATAAAGTCCGTTGGAGGCATCATGCCACCCGCCGTTTTTTTCTGCGGAACAATCATTTCCTGAAATTAATGCGTCCAGGTTTCCATCCCTGTCAAAATCATGCAGGAAAATATCCCGAACAGGCGCGAGTTGTACTTCTTTTGGTAAATCCATTTTTTTAAACGTTCCATTACCCCTGTTTATCAGTGCAATTGATTTTAATTCATTTGCGAATAAAAAATCTTCATCTCCCAATTCTGTTTTGAATATTTCAGTAATTGTTGCCTGACCGAAGTCAGCATATTTTACATACCTGGTTTTTAATGATGTCAATTGCCTGACTGCATCGTCGCGAGCATGCAACGGATATATATTTTCTTCTCCAGATTTATTAGGGCAATAATATCCGATTAGGGGATCTGGGCTTCCGTTTTTATCAAAATCATTTTTATACAAATAAATAGGCTTTTGGGCAGTTGCTTGCATCCGTGTATTTTTGCCAATATTTCCAATTAAGAAATCTTCGTCGCCATCGTTGTCCAGATCACCAGCGGCAATGCAGTTCCAGAGGCCGTAGGAGCTTAAATTTTTAAGGTGAGCGCTTTGAGTTAGTTTGCTTCCATTGTTTTTGAAAATAGTGATTGGCATCCATTCACCTACAACGATTAAATCTTGCCAACCGTCATGGTCATGATCCGACCAAATAGCGTCAGTTACCATTCCAATATTTTTTAATTCAACAGGGGTGACGATGATAAATTTTCCATTTTCGTTTTTTAATAAGTAACTCTCGGGAGCAAATGGATAATTACGAGGGGAAACTCGCCCGCCGACAAATAAATCGATATCTCCGTCTTTGTCAAAATCACATGGAGCGACACAACTACCACTTGCATTTGTTGCAGGCAACAAGTCTTTTCTTAATTGATAATTTCCATTTCCATCATTTAGGTACAATCGATCATTGTATTCCTTTGAATCCTCTAAAAATTCCGTGCCCCCGCTGACCACATATAAATCCTGATCGCCATCTAAATCAAAATCAAAAAAAGCAGCGTCGGTGTCCTCGCTTAAACTGTCAGGTAAATTAATTCCGATGAATTCCTCTTTATTATTTTGAAAATATAAACGTGAAGGGGAGCCATTAGCTCCTCCAATAAATATCTCTTCGCCGATAAGTCCATCTACGTTGCCCTTGGCAATGCAAGGCCCCATTTGAGAATGTTGGTGCAATAAAAGGGGCTGAGCATCATAATCTGAATGAAGGTTTTCCTGGTGTTTTATCGCTTTTAAGTGGGCGTCGGATTTAAAAAAAACACCTTCTTTAATTTTATTGCTTTTTTTTCTTTCACTTTTTGCCTCAGAATAGAAAGTAGAAATAGTCTGGTTCGTCGAGATGTTTTTTTTCACTTCAACCTTCCCATCGGGCCATATTATTTTCAAGGAATCAATTTTGTTAATATTTCCAAAACCAAAATGGGCGACATCCTCGACAGTGGAAAGATATCCCCTAACTGGTGATTGGTAATGGAATTGTTTGTTGTTGGCAGCCCACACATAAATAATGCTGCCAATTCCATTATGATTTTTTGTTGTGCCAATTAATTTGACTTTTAAATAATTGTTTGATTTACCTGTTGAAATGGTATTTTCCAACAAGAGTGCTTCGTCATCTATATTGTTGACTACT